>JAZORI010000028.1:0-7608 GCA_045656505.1 Alistipes sp.
ACCAGCATATGTGTTGGTATTAACGCCGCAAACGAACATAGGAGTCTTATCCTTAGCAGGAGCTGACATTACTACATACTTTGCACCAGCCTTGATGTGAGCCTCAGCCTTCTCAGCAGTGAGGAACAAACCAGTTGACTCAACTACATACTCAGCCTCAACCTCGTTCCACTTAAGCTCCTCTGGGTTGCGCTCTGCAGTTACGCGGATAGCCTTACCGTTGATGATAAGAAGGCTCTTCTCCTCATCGAACTCGATAGTACCCTGGAACTGACCGTGCATAGTGTCATACTTAAGCATATAAGCCAAGTAATCTACTGGGCAGAGGTCGTTAATACCTACTACCTCGTACTTGTCAGTCTGAGTGCAAGCAGCACGGAACACCATACGGCCGATACGACCGAAACCGTTGATACCAATTTTAATTGTTGCCATAGTTTTTAATAAAATTATAGTTAAAGAATGAAACTTTCCTTATTTTGCAAATATCGCCACAAAATTACAAATATTACGCAAAACAACAAAGAAAATCAAAGTTTTTTTTGTAGGTATGTCCTATAGCTTTTGGCTATTAGCCATTAGCTATTAGCTTTTCGGATGTATCTACATAGCAAATGGTTTCATAAAATTGATTTGCACTCTGCTCAATCTTTGCACTCTTTTGTCGTCAAAAGGGGTAAACACTTAATCGCACACGTTAATTAATGCACCATCCTATTTGTTGTCAGAATGGTGTAGTTGTGGTACATCGTGCAAAAAATCAGTGGCGGATAGTACTTATTTGTACAGCCGCCACTGGTTTTTAAGGGATGTGCCGCAAATGCGCCATTATCACAACAAATTATTTTTTGCACGTTTGGCCATCGCCGATGCAAACACAAAATCATTAAGCTCCTGGTTATCAACATTCAAAATATCATCCTTAGTGCCCTCCCACCACTTATAGCCGGTGTGGATATAGACGATTTTCTCACCAATCTCCATCACGGAGTTCATATCGTGGGTATTGATGATGGTGGTGATGTTATACTCGCGGGTAATGCTCTGGATAAGGTTATCGATGACGATACTTGTCTGCGGGTCGAGGCCTGAGTTTGGCTCGTCACAGAAGAGGTATCGCGGATTGAGCACGATGGCGCGAGCGATAGCAGCTCGTTTAATCATACCACCCGAGAGCTCTGACGGATAGAGGTGTGGGGCGTGTGAGAGCTCCACGCGCTCAAGGCAGAACTCTACCCTCTCGCGCTTCTCCGCCTCGCTCTGCTCTGTAAAGAGGTCGAGCGGCAACTTCACATTATCAAAGACGGTTGACGAGTCAATAAGTGCACCACCCTGGAAGATCATACCTATATCTTTGCGGATAGCCTTACGAGCCTTAAAACCGAGGTCAGTATAGCAGACATCATCAAAATATATGGAACCACTATCGGGTTCGTGCAGGCCAACAAGGGTCTTGAGTAGCACGGTTTTACCCGAACCACTACGTCCGATAATGAGGTTGGTCTTACCCGTCTCAAAGGTTACAGAGATGTCATTGAGTACGGTACGACCCTCAAACGACTTGAATATATTCTCGCACTTAATCATCGCATCAATTGTGTTAAGAGGAGGTTAAAAATCATGATCATAATGGAGCTAACCACCACCGACTTTGTCGATGCTTTACCCACCTCCAAAGAGTTTCCTTTGGTATAATATCCGTAAAATCCAGATATAGAGGTGATTAGAAAGGCGAATACCGTCATCTTTACGAGGGAATAGGTAATCTCGTAGCTATCGAAATAATAGAGCAGGCCATCAATATAGTCGTTTGGAATCATCACACCCATACGCGCTACAAGGAATCCACCAAACATACCGACAATCATACTAAAGGCCGCAAGAAGCGGGAAGAAGAGCATCGTTGCGATAATCTTTGGCAGAATAAGATATGCCGCCGAATTAACGCCCATAATCTCCAGAGCGTCAATCTGTTCGGTTATTCGCATAGTTCCAATCTCCGAGGCAATATTACTACCCACCTTACCTGCAAGGATAATGGCGATGACAGTTGACGAGAACTCGAGAATCATCGTCTCCTTAGTTGCATAACCAATCATCATCTGCGGAATAAATGGCGTATCGAGCGTAATTGCCATCTGAATGGTAATTACCGCGCCGATAAATACTGAAATGATAGCTGTCAGCGGTATTGAGCCCACACCCAGCTGATCCATCTCAGATATCACTCGCCTATAGTATATGCTCCACTTCTCAGGGCGAGAGAAGACCTTGCCCATCAAAATAATGTAGCGACCAAAAGCTGCTAAAATCTTCATAAACAATAGATTACACTTAAAACCAAGAGCGTTACTCCTCCTTAAAATCTACATACTCACCCACATCGTCACTCACCTTAGGCTCCTGATGCGGAATGTGCACAGTCACCTTACCCTCGGGCTTTGAGCCTCCCGGATTGGTATTGGTATATGCGCCGCGCGACTGAGTGTCGTGCATAGATTTATTCATATCTCTCTGCACCTTACGCAGACGAACAAGCATAATTGCAGCACCGACAACAAGTATAATTATCGGCACAAGCAACAACAGCGCAAAAGCACCCAACAGACCGGGTGCTGCCACTATAAGCATAATCACCAGCACAGTTGTGAGTGGGTTTTTACGGATAATATCAAGCAATGTGTTCAAAATATTCATATCTATAAAACGAATAGTTCGTCAATATAGTGCAAAGGTAGTAATTTTTTTGCAATTTGCTATTAACCACCGACTATTGTACCTCGAAAGGTATCCAACTGCGAGTTATTTGTGTTGCTTTTGACGCCAAAGAATAGCTGAGCATAGCCACGAAATGCAATCAGAGCGAGCTGTTTTTAGGCTTGCGCAGGCTGTAAAACCACAGCATACTCTCGTAATATTAAAGTTGCGGATTTTGGCGTCAGAGCGGGGTAGATACTCCGCTCGGCATATAAAACAACAAAGGGCCGTACTGCGCGTACTGCCCTTTGTTTGTTTATATATGTTAGCGGAGATAGATGCAGCAAATGCCACGAAATGCAATCAGAGCGAGCTATTTTTAGGCTTGCGTAGGCTGTAAAACCACAGCATACTCTCGTAATATTAAAGTTCCGATTTTGGCGTCAGAGCTGGGCAGATACTCCGCTCGGCATATAAAACAACGAAGGGCTGTACTGCGCGTACTGCCCTTTGTTTGTTTATATATGTTAGCGGAGATAGATGCCCCGCTATCACGCCAAAATTACTCTGCAACAACTGTAAGAGCCACCTCAGCCTTAACCTCACGGTGAAGCTTAACAGCAGCCTTGTACTCACCTACAGTCTTGATACCCTCAACAGAGATGTTCTTCTTATCAACCTCAATGCCCTTAGCAGCGAGTGCCTCAGCAACATCAGCAGAGGTGATAGCACCGAAGATACGACCCTCCTCAGCCTTAACAGTGAATGTAAGGTTAAGGTTCTCAAGAGTTGCAGCGAGTGCCTGAGCGTCAGCAAGGATCTTAGCGTCCTTGTGAGCGCGCTGGCGGAGGTTCTCAGCCAATACCTTCTTTGCAGAAGCGGTAGCAGCCTTAGCGAAGCCCTGTGGAATCAGGTAGTTGTTAGCATAACCTGGACGAACTGTTACGATATCGTTAGCGTAACCCAAGTTCTCTACATCCTTAATCAAAATAATCTCCATAGTGCCTCCTCCTTATTTCATACAATCGGTTACGAATGGCAGAATTGCGAGGTGACGCGCACGCTTAACAGCCTGAGCAACCTTCTTCTGGAACTTCTGAGAAGTACCTGTGAGACGACGAGGAAGGATCTTACCCTGCTCGTTGAGGAACTTCTTCAAGAACTCACCATCCTTATAATCTACATACTTAATGCCGAGCTTCTTAAAACGGCAATACTTCTTCTTCTTTACATCAACCGATACTGGGTTGAGGTAACGCAGCTCACCTGCCTGATTTACTTCCTGTGCCATAGTTTACTCCTCAGTGTTTTTGTTAGCAAGCTTAGCACGACGACGGTCAGCGTACTCCTTAGCGTACTTGTCCTGCTTGAAAGTTAAGAAACGGATAATGCGCTCATCGCGACGGAACTGTGTCTCGAGGGTGTTGATGATAGAACCCTCGCCAGTGAACTCTACCAGGAAGTAGAAACCGGTGGACTTCTTCTGAATTGGATAAGCGAGCTTGCGAAGGCCCCAGTTCTCCACATTCACAATAGATCCGCCGTTCTCGGTGATAACGCCCTGGAATTTGTCAGCAACCTCTGCAACCTGAGCCTCAGAAAGCACCGGAGTGACAATGAAAACGGTTTCGTAATTGTTCATAATGTTTTAATTTTTAGTTAATTGCTACAATAGCGGGGCAAAGGTAGTAAAACTTTTCCAAACCACAAAACATTTTTCCGATTTTGTTCTTCGCCAACCCCTATATATAATAATAGGTATCAATTGCTATGCACTCGCAGGTCCGTCTTTGTAGTAAATAGAGAGATTAAGGAGATTAGAGAATTTATGTATAATCCTTATATCCACTAAGTTCAATCAAAGTGACTATTTGTCGTCAAAAGTACGTAGATGGTGTGCGTCGTGCAAAAAATGAGTATCGGATAGTACAAGACGTACAGCCGATACTCATTTTTAAGGGATGTACAGCAGATGCGTGCTTTTCACGACAAATATTTCACAACAAAAAAAGGTTTCTTCTTTCGAAAAAACCTTTTCTAAGAGCCACGCTCTTAAATCAATGGAGTCTTATTTCATATACTCCGCAACCTGATCAACTGGTACGATTGCCTCCTTGAAGATGTAAGCACCTGTCTTCTCAGACTTAACCATCTTGATGCACTTGGTAAACTGCTTACCTACACCAGTACGAAGGGTTGCAACTGCTTTCTTTGCCATAACTCTACAAATTATTTAATTTCACGGTGTACTGTTACCTTCTTCAGGTATGGATTGTACTTCTTGCGCTCGAGACGCTCAGGAGTGTTCTACTTGTTCTTTGTGGTGATGTAGCGTGACATACCTGGTACGCCGCTCTCCTTCTGCTCAGTGCACTCAAGGATCACCTGAACTCTGTTACCTTTCTTTGCCATTTGTTCTTAAATTTTAGTAGATGTTCTTTGGAGCAGCAGCGCCCTTAAGAGCAGCAGCAAGACCCTTCTTGTTAATTGTTTTGATTCCGGAAGTTGATACCTTCAAGGTGATCCAACGACCCTCCTCCTCTGACCAGAAACGCTTAGTCTTCAAATTTGGACTGAACTTGCGCTTGGTCTTGTGGTTTGAGTGTGAAACATTGTTTCCCACCATCGCAACCTTGCCTGTGATTTCGCAAACTTTCATTTTGTTAATACTGTTTTAATTACACTCACGGGATTATCCCATAGAGCGTGCAAATATACAAACTTTTTATCAAACAGCAATCATATTTACTATTTTTTCTCATTTTTCTACATTTTTATAACTATTTAGCTGTTGGATAATGGAAATTTACTATATTTGTAGTATCATTGGAAAATTATAGAGCTATGCAGTATAAGAGAATTTTATTAAAATTGAGCGGAGAGTCTCTCCAGGGAGAGCAGAAGTATGGTATCTCAATGGAGCAGCTTCGCAGCTATGCGGTACAGATTAAGCAGGCAACAGAGCTTGGCGTACAGATTGGCATTGTTATTGGTGGTGGCAACATATTCCGTGGTCTGCAGGGTGCAAAGCGCGGTTTTGACCGTGTGAAGGGCGACCAGATGGGCATGTTGGCGACAATTATCAACTCACTCGGACTGCAGGCTGTGCTTGCTGACGAGGGTGTAAAGTGCAAGGTGCTTACATCTATCCGCATGGAGCCTATTGGTGAGTACTACTCGAAGGATAAGGCTCTGGAGTATCTGAATGCAGGTTATGTTGTGATTATCGGTGGCGGAACATCAAATCCGTACTTCTCAACAGATACTGCCTCTGCACTGCGTGGCATTGAGATTGAGGCGGACGGATTCTTCAAGGGTACCCGCGTAGATGGTATCTACACTGCCGACCCTGAGAAAGACCCTACAGCGACAAAGTTTGACACCATTACCTTTGACGAGGTATATACCCGCAACCTCAAGATTATGGATATGACAGCCTTTACACTCTGCAAGGAGAATGGTCTGAATATCATCGTATTTGATATGGATACAGAGGGTAATCTGATGAAGGTATTGCAGGGTGAGAATATTGGAACATTAGTACACAAATAGTTATGAAGACTCACAGACAAAAGAAGAGCAACCTTACACTTATCCTTATGTTGGTTGCCACACTTGCTATTGTAGCGGTACTCCTCTTCTGGAATCCTACCACTGCAACTGCCGAGCCTATAGCTCCACAGACACAGGAGCAGATTGACGCCTCAACCATCATCAAAGAGGGTATGGAGGCTCCAGACTTTACCGTAGAGATGTTTGACGGCAGCACTATTCGCCTCTCAGACCTGCGCGGCAAGGTGGTGCTGGTGAACTTTTGGGCTACATGGTGTCCTCCATGTCGTGAGGAGCTGACAAGGGTGCAGGCCGATATTATCGACCGCTTTGCAGGTAAGGATTTTGTATTCATTCCTATCTCTCGCGGTGAGGAGTTGCAGACCGTTGCAGCCTTCCGCAAGCGTATGGACTACACCTTCCCAATGGGTCTTGACCCTGACCAGAAGATATTCCGTCGCTATGCGAAGAACTATATTCCGCGCAACTTCCTTATCGGCCCTGATGGTAAGGTAATCCTTGCAAGCATCGGTTATGACAAGGCAGAGTTCGCGCATCTTATTGAGACTATCGAAAAGAACTTAAATAAATAAAAGACAATGGATTCTAAGACTATTTTGGCAGAAGCTTCTGCAAGAATGCAGAAATCTGTAGATTTTTTGGAGGATACACTGCTCAACATCCGTGCAGGTAAGGCATCAACAAACGTTCTGAATGGCGTTTTTGTTGACTACTACGGTTCTCAGACCCCTGTTACCGGCGTTGCTAGTGTTACTGTTCCAGATGCAAAGACTATCCTTATTCAGCCATGGGATAAGAATATGATTCGTCCTATCGAGAAGGCAATTATCGACTCTAACATCGGTCTGACACCTTCAAATAATGGTGAGCACATCCGCCTCTCTATTCCGCCACTCACTGAGGAGCGTCGTAAGGAGCTGGTTAAGCAGTCTAAGAGCGAGGTTGAGAATGCTCGTATCTCTCTGCGCAATGCTCGTCGTGACGCTGTAGAGGCGTTCAAGAAGGCTGTAAAAGAGGGTATGCCTGAGGATGAGAGCAAGGATGGCGAGAGCCAGGCACAGAAGCTTCTCGAGAAGTACAGCAAGCTTGTTGATGCTGCATTTGAGAAGAAGGAGAAGGAGATTATGACCGTCTAATTTGTTGTGAAAATACGGCATTAGCCGTACATCCCTAAAAGCCCTGCAATGGCTGTACGTTCAAGTACTATCCATCGCAGGGCTTTTTTACGCGATGCACGCCTACTACCGCATTTTGACAACAAATCGTAATCTCTTTAATTAACCCCACAGAAACTATTCGCCCAATTTAGCCTTTACTTGTGCCTCGATTTCGGGGGTA
>JAZORI010000029.1:0-20206 GCA_045656505.1 Alistipes sp.
GATTAAAAAAATTGCCTTATCTTTGCACTCGCAATCAGGAAGGAACAAGACTTACTGAAAAGCAAAAGGTTCTTGGTGCGTTAGTTCAGCTGGTTAGAATACGTGCCTGTCACGCACGGGGTCAGGGGTTCGAGTCCCCTACGCACCGCACCAAAGAAGACAATCGAAAGGTTGTCTTCTTTTTTTTGTTTCTATTGACGTTGTCCGTAACGTAGGCGGCGTTGATTACATCAATATCTCGTAGCGATATGTGATGTTACAATGTACAAGCACATCCACATTACATATCGCTACGAGTCGCTACGCGAAACCGCCTACACTGCATCCAAACATACATTCCATGCGTTGCATAGCAGACACAAATTAAATATGGGGTTACCTCGGTCGTGTTTCCCCGAACCGCACATATGCGACTGCGGCACTCCCTCGGTGATGGCTAAAGCCATTCGAGTCCCCTACTCTTCTGCGAAGCGATCTGTAACCGCTGCACAAGCAGCATCTCCGGTAATATTTAGCACCGTGCGCACCATATCAAACACTCTATCAAGTGCATACAATAGCGGCAGACCCTCAATCGGAATTCCTGCAGAGGCAAGCACTGCCACGACCATCAGTGTCGGGCCAGGGACACCCGCCTGACCAATTGAGCCAAGAGATGCTGTAACCGTAATAGCTACATAGTGAGCCATCGTGAGCTCTATACCATAAAACTGCGCGAAGAAGAGGGCGACAAGTGTGTAGTATATAGCATTACCTGTCATATTAATTGTCGCGCCTAATGGTGCCACAAAGCCTGAAACGTGCTTAGAGATACCCATCTTATCACATGCTGACATCGTTACTGGCAGTGTAGCCATCGAAGAGGCTGTTGAAAAGGCTATGATCTGCGGGCGAGACATATGACGGAAGAAATCGACTACAGAGACACGCGAAAAGAGCGATATTGTAAGCGGATAGACCACAATACCCATTACAAGCACAGCCAACAAGTCCACCCACAGCAAATTAGCAACCTTCAGCAATACATCAAAGCCAAAAGTTCCCGTAGCCTCAGCCATCAATCCAAAGACACCAATTGGAGCTACAAGCATAACCTTGCCGATACACCAAATCAGAGCCTCAAGAATACAGTTAAGTCCAGCGACAACCTTTTCGCGCTTTGTCTGCTCAATTGCCGCAATACCAAAGCCAAGAAACAGACCAAATATAATAATCTGCAGAATATTTCCCTCAGCAATGGCTTGGATCGGATTAGCCGGAATCATCCCTATAATAGTCTGCCAAAAACCTGCCTGATTTGCAACAGTTGACCCGCTATCCGATGCAGCTGCGATCAGACCTACACTCTCGGCAGAAAGCCCTGCGCCCGGCTTGAAAACAAGTCCAAAGGCAATGGCAATGATGATAGATATCACGGTTGTCACCATTATATAGCCGATACTAACCACGCCTATCTTACCAGCCGAACGACTACCTCCGAGCGTTGCTGCACCAGAGATTATCGACACTGCCACAAGTGGCACAACGAGCATCTTGATTAGTTGTATAAACAGTGTTCCGAGAGGTGCAAAAACAGTTGCCCCCTCCCCCATCACTACTCCTGCGACAATACCTGCAACCATCGCCACAAGTATCCAAAGTCCGAGGTTCTTTACAATCTTTTTCATATTAACCAAAGTATCTGCATAATAGCTACTACAAATATAGATAAAAAAATAGAGATTGTCTAATAAATTCTTAGACAATCTCTATCTATTTCAAGGCTTACAAAACCAAGAGTAGTAAGTTTACTTAAGCATCTTGAGCTTCTTATCTGCATCAGTAGCCTTACGGAATGATACAGCATAACCGCCACCGGCTGCAACTGTCTGCTTAAGAGTACTCTTTGATGTGCAACGCACCTCGCGGATAGTATAAGCCTGTGGATTTGTCTTGTAGTGTGCATCTGCAGCATCTGCATAGATCTTTGCCACATATACCACACCCGGCTCAAGGAAGTCAAGAGCAACGGTTGATGTACGAGCATCATAACCCGCAACAGAGCCGAGGAACCAATCACCAGTACTCTTCGCCTTACGAGCCACTGTTATATACTCACCAACCTCGGCCTCGATATAACGGCTATCAGACCAATCTACAGCAACATCCTTGATAAACTGGAATGCATCCATAAAGCGCTCATAGTTCTCAGGGGTATCTGCAGCCATCTGAAGTGGAGAGTAGAGTGTCAGGTAAAGTGCAAGCTGATTACAGATAGTTGCATTTACGTGCGACTTATTATTCGGATTGAGCTTCTCAACCTCCATCTCAAACAGACCCGGAGTATAATCCATAGGGCCACCCTGCAGACGTGTAAATGGAAGGATGCAGACATGGTGCGGACGAGTGCCACCGAATGACTGATACTCAGTACCACGTGCAGACTCATTTCCAATAAGATTCGGATATGTACGGCACAGACCTGTAGGACGTACAGCCTCATGAGCATTTACAACAATCTTATGCTCTGCAGCCTTCTTAACAGCATAGAGATAGTGGTTATTCATCCACTGACCGTAGTGATACTCACCACGTGGGATAATATCGCCTACATATCCGCTCTTAAGTGATGTATAACCATACTTATTCATCAACTTATAAGCTGCATCCATATGGCGCTCATAGTTACGAACTGAAGAAGAGGTCTCGTGGTGCATCATCAGGCGAACACCCTTGCTATGTGCATAGTTATTAAGTGCCTCAATATCAAAATCAGGATATGGGGTTACAAAGTCAAAGACATAGTCCTTAGTCTTACCAAACCAATCCTCCCAACCGACATTCCAGCCCTCTACAAGCACCTCGTCAAATCCATGCTCAGCGGCAAAGTCAATCAGACGACGCACGCGAGCATTATTTGCTGAGTGTGTAGGGCTCTGCTTAACCTTTGTATAGTCAGTCACGCCAAGCTGAACTGCAGGAATATCACGTGTATAAGCCCAATCACCAGCGCCGGTAATCATCTCCCACCAAACGCCGACATACTTAACCGGCTTAATCCATGAAGTATCCTCATATGCGCATGGGTCGTTGAGGTTAAGGATGAGTTTTGACGCAAGAATATCACGGCAATCATCGCTAACCATAACTGTACGCCAAGGGGTGCGACATGGAGCCTGAAGATAACCCTTCCAACCCAATGCATCAGGAGTAAGGTGGCTATTGAAGACCATCTTCTTATCATCCAAATCCAAGTGCATACAAGCATAATCTACAAGCGCAGCCTCATGGATATTGATGTACAGACCCTCGTCGCTCTTCATCTGCAATGAGGTCTGAACACCTGTAGCAGAAAATGGAGTCTGAGATGAGTTCGGAGTAATCGCCTGCTGCATAAGACCGCGAATCTCACTCAAACGAGAACGATGATACTCATACTCCTGAGTGTCATAATCGCCCGGAATCCACCATGCAGTATGGTCACCAGTCATAGCAAACTGAGTCTTCTCCTCCTTGATAACAAAGTATGTAAGTTCCTTCTGCTCTGGGAAAACATAGCGGAAGCCAAGACCCTCATTGTAGAGGCGGAAGACGATATTCATCTTGTAGTTGCGCTGAGTCTGCTCAAGAGCGACTGTCATCTCGTTATAGTTGTCACGAATTGTTGCAACCTCACCCCAAACCGGAGTCCAGTTTGTATCTGATGATGTACGCACAACATCCTTCTGTACAAAGTTGTCATAGAGCGATACAGATGCACCATGATCTGACTTTGTAATCTCCTCGCCAAACGAAATCTGACGATCCTGACCACGCAGCTCAAGACCCATACCACTTGGAAGGACAACTGCCTTACCCTTATAGTCAAGGCTATAGAGCGGAGTGCCATTCTCACCAATCTCAAATGTGAGTTTCAAATTGCCATCTGGCGAAGTAAGCACCTCCTTTGCAGAGAGCGAAGCTACTGTCGCAACTGCAAAAAGTGTTAAAAACAATCTTTTCATATATACTATCTCTTATATTCAACTACAATAACGCTATGAGGTGCTACCTTAGTATTATTATCGATAACAACCTCCTCACCTGTCAGCACGCAACGACCATCCTTAAGAGTTGCACCAATCTCAGCATAGTTTGACCAAGGAATACTCTTAGTCTCACCAGAGTTATTGATATATACAAACACCGCATCCTTATCATCATAACGGAAGTAAGCGTATGTATTATCGCGAGTCATAAAGTGCATAGTCTGACCGTTGTGGATAACCTCCTTGCTCTTACGCCAGTTGAACAGACGAGCAGAGAAGTCAAACAACTCCTTATTCTGACCCTTACGACCCTCAGCTGTGAGCAGATTGGTCTTATCTGTTGCCCAACCACCTGGAAAGTCAATACGAAGACCGCCATGACCCTGGCTCAAGTCAGCAGAGCAGAGCATCATCTCCTCGCCGTAGAATACCTGAGGGATACCACGCATTGTAGCAAGCATAGCCAAACCAATCTTTGCACGACCCGGATTTCGACGAATAACGTCACCAATACGTGTTGTATCGTGGTTATTGGTAAAGATCATCATATTGCTCAAGTCATGATATACAAAGTCATGTGACAGGCAGTCATAGACGCGAGTCATACCCTGGCCCCAACCCGGATAGTCACAAGAGAGCGCGTGGCAGATAGCCTCCTGAAGCGGGAAGTCCATCACAGAGCGCAGGTGGCTGTTAAAGCCATCCTTGTTTGCGTTATCACCCTGCCAATAAGCCAACTGAGGGATAGAAGATGTCCAGCACTCGCCTACGATATTGATATTAGGGAACTCAGCCATAACAGACTTACACCACTCGCTCATAGGCTCCTTCTCGTTGTATGGATAGGTATCTACACGGAAGCCATCAATATCTGAGTACTCCAACCACCATACAGCCCACTGCTTGAAGTAGTTGAGGACGAACTTGTTGTTAAGGTTCATATCAGGCATAGATGGCACAAACCAACCACTCTCCTGCAGATTAAGGTCATATGCAGAGGCATTTGGATCCATATTTGTCGAGAAACAAACATTTGTGCCGGTGTACTGAGGGAATACGTGTACCCAATCCTTAAATGGAAGATCCTTCATCCACCAGTGAGCAACACCGCAGTGGTTTGTTACAACATCCATAATCACCTTAATATCACGCTGATGAGCCTGAGCAACAAACTCCTTGTAGAGCTCATTATCACCAAAGCGTGGATCGATATGGTAGTAGTCACCGCAAGCATAGCCGTGATATGACTCCTGCGGCTCATTATCCAAAAGCAGTGGAGTAGGCCAAATAACTGTCATACCGAGCGATGCGATGTAATCAAGACCATTGATCATACCCTGCAAGTCACCACCGTGACGACCAAAGAATGCCTTACGATCAGCCTTCTCTGTAGTGCAGCATGTTGAGTCATTCTCCGGATTACCATTACCAAAGCGGTCTGGCATAAGCAGATAGATTGCATCGGCAGTAGTAAAGCCCTGACGCTCTGCAGAGTTCTTACGACGCTCAGAGATGGTATATGGATACTTAAACTGCTCATCGCCCTTTGAGAAGACGAGGTAGTAAGTACCTGCATTGGCATTGCTTGCCACAGCTACATCAACAAAGAGGTAATTTGGACTATCAGCCTTGTGTACAGCAGTAATCTCTACCCCATCGCCACCCTCAATGGCTACATTGTACTGAGAGATATTCTCTCCATTGATAAGCAACTGCAGAGGGGTCTTCATTCCTGTCCACCAGCTCAATGGCTCTACGCGAGACACCTGACCCGCTGCATCTGCAACGCTATTTGGATTAAAAGCAGTGCTACTTGAACAAGCTACCACACCGATAGCCGCCAATACGATAAACAACTTCTTCATATTACTCAGTAATTATATTCCAGCCCCAAGCTGTAAGGTTAATATCTCCAAAAGAAACAGGCTCCTTTGTAAGGTTTGCATAGACAGTAACAGTATTACCCTCTACCGCACGAGTAAATGCGAATACACCTGCAGGTACATCCTCAATATACTCAATCTTACCACCACGCTCACCCGCTGCAAGGGCTGCATTGTTGTGACGAAGTGATGTCAAATCCTTATAAAGCTGAGCATACTCGTTGCACTCCCATGCAGGGATATGATCCTTCTCAAAGAACTCAAAACGCTTGTTCCAACCCATCTCCTGACCTGTATAAATCAGCGGCTGACCATTTGGAAGAGTAAATGTGAGCACTGCCATAACCTTTGCAGCATCGCCCATACGCTCAAACTCTGTTCCAGCCCATGAGTTCTCATCGTGATTTGAAGTAAACATCAGACGGAACGCCTCTGCAGGGTGTGCAGCAGCATCCTTTGCGATATACTCCTTAAGCTCAGCCACTCCCTTCTCGCCACGTGCAATAGCATTGAGCAGATGGTGAAGCTCCCAAGCATACGAAGCATCGAAAGAGCCATTATGGAGTTCTGTGTGCTCACCCTCTGCAAGCCAATACATCTGCGGATAGTCCTTGCGGATAGACGGAATTACACTCTTCCAGAAGTCAAACGGCATCTCGCAAGCCATATCGCAACGGAAACCATCAATACCGCGCTCCATCCAAAAACGCATAGACTTCTCCATCTCGGCACGCATATCGTGGTTGTCGTAGTTGAGTTTTGCAATATCAGTCCAGTCGTACTGAACGATAGTATTACCCTGCTCGTCACGAACATACCAATCTGCCGGGCGCTCTGTAATCCAAATTGCATCCGGAGAGGTGTGGTTTGCCACCCAGTCGATAATCACCTTCAGACCCAACTCATGTGCCTTAGCTACAAATGCATCGAAATCAGCGAGTGTTCCGAACTCAGGGTTTGTAGCACAATAATCTGAAATTGCATAGTAAGAGCCGAGTGTACCCTTGCGCTCCTTGACACCGATAGGATAGATTGGCATCATCCATACGATATCCACACCAAGATCCTTGAGGCGTGGCAGATGCTCTGCAGCAGCCGCAAATGTACCCTCCGGGGTATATTGACGCACATTCATCTCATATACAACCGCATCGTAAGTCCACTCTGGGTGTGCGCCCTGCGGTGCATTATTACAGCATGCGCCAAAGAGCATCACTGCAATAAGAGGTAAAAACAAAAATTTCTTAAACATAGTATAGTTTGGTTTTAATAATAATTATTATCGCAAATTCTTAGGAACCGGAGAGCCGATCAAAGCTCCCCGGTCAAATCCAATACTACTTCTCTACAATAGTATATGGGTGAGCAAAGATATTAAGCTCATAAGTTACAGTACCCTCCTTAACAGTCTTAAGGTTTGCACCGTCCTGAGTAAGGTTAGCAGCATCGCCACCGAGGTTAAGACCCCAGTCTGCGTTGAAACGAACCTTATACTCATTAGCTGCAACTACATTCTGAATGGTTACATTCCAAGTCTGAGCAGTTGCATCGTAAGTCATCTCAACATCAGTACCCCAGTTACCGAACAGATCACCGTTACCGATAAGACCCACCTTAGTGATAAGAGTAGTTGTAAGGGTGTTAGCATAGTAATCAAATACGATGTGGTAGAGACCTGGCTCAAGAGAGAGGTTACCAGCGTCACCATCTGTGTTGATAACGCCATCCTTCTGACCGAAGTTAGGGCCATCCCAGTTGAGCTGTGAGCAGAACTTAAACTCTGCAGAAGCTGCATCAGGTACATAGAAGAAACCTGTAAGCTTACCATTCTCACCTACAAGTGTAGAGTGAGGATTTCCATGGTTCCAACCCTGGTATGCACCGATAATGTAGAGCTCTGTAGGAGCTGGACCTGCCTCAGCAAGAGTATAAGGAGCATCAAAGAGGTTAAGGGTAAATGTTACCTTACCGTTATAACCAGCCTTGAGGTTACCGCCACCCATTACAAGGTTACCTGCCTCGCCACCGAGTGAGATATTGTAAGTGTTGCCCTCAGCGTCAACTACATCCCACATATCGTTGAAACGAACCTTGTACTCCTTCTCAGCAACTACATTCTCAGCAACAGCAGTCCAAACGTTAGTCTCTGCGTTGAATGTAAACTCAGCATAGTCCTTATCCCAGCCACCAACAGCCTCACCGATAAGTGCTACCTTTGTAAGCGGAATATCAACAAGCTTGAGGTTTGCAAGGTCGAAGTGGATGTAGTGAAGACCTACAGCAAGTACGATGTTACCAGCATCACCATCTGTGTTGATAGCACCCTCCTTCAAACCGAAGTTGGTACCATTCCAGTTCTGCTGAGTAGTGAACTTAACCTCGTTCTTACCATCAGTATCTGCAAGAATGTTTACAAAGCCACGGAAGATGCCATCCTCACCTGCGAGCAGACGAGAGCAAGCACCTGCAGGATTCCAATCCTGATAACCACCAACAACATAGAGGATAGCCTCCTTGTCGAGGGTGATTGTAAGAGTAATTGTGTCATTTACACTCTCCAAACCCTCTTCTGCAGCAGTAGCAGTTACAGTGAAAGCAACAGAGTAGTCACCACCCATAGAGATGCTAAGAGCCTCAAGCAGTGCGCTGTTGGTTGTTGTGTAATAGAGGTTTGAAGTGGTATCAAGAGCTACAGCCTCGCCACCATCTACAGTAGCAGACACTGCATACTCTACCTCGGTCTCAACGCCGAACTTCGCAGCAGACCAAGTGAGTGTGAACTCCTCAGCAGCAGTCAAGTCATTAACAATCACCGCACTGTGAGCAGCAATGTCAAGATTGCGTGTAGGAATTACCATCTCGTCTGCCTCGTGGTTACAAGCACCCATTGAAAGGAGTGCTGCAGCCGACAGTATATATTTCCAAATTTTCATAATCTTTTCTTTTTATTATAAGGTGGCAACCTTGAGGTTACCACCCCTTAGTTTTACTCAGCCTTCTCTACAGTTGCAAAGATTGGAGATGGGTTAGTTACATCCTCTGCAAGAGCAGGAATATCACCACGGAAGTTGATAGTGAAACGAACCTTACCGCTAAGATCTGTATTGAGATTGTCACCACCCGGAGTCAAGTGGTTGATATCACCACCCCAGTTCATCTCCCAAGGGTTAGCCTCGAAGTCACCACCAGTCAGACGGAACTTGAACTCACCGCCCAAGCAGTTGTCGCATACTGCAGACCAAGTCTGGCCGTTTACATTAGTGCAAGCGAGTGCAAGGTCATTTGCAAGCTCCCAACCACCAACAGCACCACCGATAACGTTGATAGCGCCTACAGACTTGATAGATACAGTACCTGTTGAGAAGTCCTCAGCAACCTCTACAGAGAGCCAGTAAAGACCTGATGGCTTCTTGATGTTGTCACCACCTGGGGTCATACCGTCAACGCTACCACCGAGGTTTACATCCCAGTTTGGCAGCTGGCAGAACTTAAACTCACACTCAGCAGTTGCATCATCAGCATTTACAAGGTTTACAAGACCCTCGTACTTATTGCTCTTCTCGCCAGTCTCCCAAAGAATTGGAGCATCTGCAGGAGCCCAACCCTGGTGGTTACCTGGAACGTAGATGTAACGGCGAATCCAAGGAGCTGTAGTTGCTGCAATGGTAGTTACGTTAAGTGTAATAGACTCTGACTTCTTTGTATATGCTGCATTGTTACTGTTGTTTGAGATAGACGAAGTAACATAGAGAGTAATCATAGATACAGCATCAGCAGGAAGGGCCAAACCCTTCTCATCTACGAGCAGGTTGTTAAGAGCCTCCTTAGTCATAGTGTAGCTTGTAGTAAATGACTGACCGAGCTGAACCTCTGTCTGGCCATATACCGCGAAGAGGCTGTAGGTAACCTGTGCAGGATAACCGTAGTCAACCTCACTCCAAGTGAAAGTCACATTGTTGGCAAGTGTAGCCTCGTCAACAACGATATCTGCATGAGGATTGAGCACCGGAGCAACAACCTCATCTGCAGGTGCAGCATAGGTCTTATCTACCTCCTGACAAGAGAAGGCGAGAAGAGCAGCTGCAGCTATCGAAAAATATTTCAAAAATTTCATTGTTATTCTCTTTTAATATTAATAACCGCCATTCTGCTTGAGGTTTGTATTTGCAACCAAATCCTCATCAGGAATTGGGAAGAGCTTCATGTGATCAGCAAGTGCCTGACCAGACTCCGCACCACCCTTGAAAGGCCATACAAAGTTACCCTCTACGAACTTATCGAAACGGATCAGAGTTGTACGACGCAGACCCTCCCAGTAGAGCTCACGAGTAATCTCAGTAAATACATTGTCGAGAGTAATAGTCGAAACTGCAGGGTTAAGACCAGCACGCTTCTGAAGAGCAGTGAGGTACTGAACAGCCTTTGCATCTGCAGTAGAACCACCATCGTAACGAACCTGAGCCTCAGCATAGATAAGGTACATCTCAGCAGCACGGATAAGTGGGAAGTCGATAGAAGCAAACTGCTCTACAAGGTTATCGTACTCACCATAGATATCTCTTGTCTCATTAGAGTGGAGGTTATTGTACTTGAATACATGCCAACCAGCAGTAAATGAGTCGATAGCCTGGTTCTTCTTCTCTGAATACTTAAGAGTTACGAGCGCACGCTTGTCAATACCTGTAAATGCATCTACATTCTGACCAAGCTCAGCGCCATCAGCGCTTGCACCGATAAGGTTTGCAACAAACTGAGTTGATGTATTAAGACCAGCCCAACCGTTTGCAAGACCGAGGTTGTTAGCGTTATTTGTACTACCTGCGATAAAGAAGGTAGGACCACCATAAGACTGAGTCTTATTTGCATCATAGCAAGAAGCCATTACAATCTCATTCAGAGCATTTGCATTCTGACCATTGTCACCCATGAAGAGCTCACGATACTCAGGTGCAAGAGCATACTTTGAAATAACCTGCTCAGCAGCAGCCTTTGCCTCCAAATAAACGTCCTTATCCTCAGTACCGATATAGGTCTTATGGTTGATAAGCAGACGAGCAAGCAGACCATAAGCAGCACCCTTATCTACGCGTGGGTAAACCTGAGTCTTAACTGCCTTAAGGTTAGATGTCTCTGAAACCAGATCCTCAAGCTCAGCCTTAAGCCATGCATAGAGCTCAACAGCTGTAGTCTGCTTAGGCTTTACAGCACCCATAGGATCAGCCTCAGTAGTGAATGGAGGGTTACCGAAGTTGTCGAGCAAAATCCAGTAAGCCATAGCACGAAGAACACGAACCTCAGCACGCTCTGTAGCAATCTCAGGGTCTGTATCATCAGTGTTACGCAAGAACTCGTTTGCAAGAGTAACCATCATCACACCACGAGCATATACTGCATAGATAGCGTCATTCTTAGTTACAGTCCAAGTATTTGTATCGATCTCCTTTACCCAAGCATCGCCCCAAGTACACTTTGCCTCATCAGTAGAGAGTGTATTGATAGACCACCAAGCACGAATAAACTCCGAAGCACCAGCATCACCAACTGCGATATCTGTACTACCTGCACCTGAGTTACCAGTCAGGGTAAAACCACCGTAAATCTTAGCAAGCTGGCCAAGGCGATAAGTCGGATTCGAATAAACCTCGTCGCTACCCACTACGTCACTTGACAGTGGCTCCTGATCGAGGACACCTACACACGAAGTGAGGGTGAACGCCGCAAATGCGGCAAGAATCATTATCTTTTTCATATTTTTCACTCAATTAAAAGTTAATACCCAAGCGTACGCTGAAGATGCGTGGACGTGGATAGATATTGCCGTCAATACCACCTGCTACAGAGCTCTCTGGATCAAGACCGCTGTACTTAGTGAGTACAAAGACATTCTGAACACCAGCAGCAACGCGAATCTGAGTATTGCTCTGACCTACATTGCGGAAGGTATAACCGAGGTTGATATCATCCATACGGAAGAATGATGCATCCTCAAGGAACATATCTGACAGAGACTGTGCAGTAGTTGGGTTAGCAGTAAAGCCATACTTAGCACCTGCAGCCTGTGTATTTACCAAGTAGCCCTTGTCGATAACATCACGATAGTAAGCAGTAGCAGAACCACGGAGTACATCGTTGAACATATAGTTACCCACAGTACCGTGACCGTTGAAACCGAAGTCCCAGTTCTTGTAAGCGAGCTTGAGGCTCACACCATAGAAGAAGTCAGGGTTTGGACTCTTGTTTGACATATAGCGATCCTCGTTAGTGATCTGACCATCCTGATTGCGGTCAACAACTGCGTTCTGAATTGGATTGCCATTCTCGTCATAAACCTGCTCCCATACATAGAATGTATATGGTGCATAACCTACCTGGTGACGCTGAACTGTGTTACCGGTACCACCACCTGCACCACCGAGGTCGATGTATGCTGAAGGAAGTTCAGTAAGTACAGTCTGCTGCCATGTACCATTCAAACCAATCTGGAGGTTCCAATCTGGAGTCTCTACAGGGATGAAGTTGAGTGATACCTCGACACCTCTGTTCTCCATAGCACCAATGTTCTGGTAAACATAGTTAGAGAAGTTTGCACCGAGTGGAACGTTTACATAAGAGATCAAATCGTTGGTCTTACGGTAGTAAGCATCAACCGAACCGTTGATACGACCATTGATAAAGCCGAAGTCCAAACCTGCGTTGTAAGTAGTTGTCTCCTCCCACTTAAGGCTCTCGTTGTAAGCATTTGGACGAACTGGATAGTAGAACTCAGGACCGAGTGGATACTGAGTTGTAGGATCCTGAGAGATTGTTGAGAACTTGATAGCTGCATAGTTGTCACCAAACTCCTGCTGACCTGTAACACCCCAACCCAAACGGAACTTGAGGGCTGATACAGCCTCAGAGTCCTTCAGCCAGCTCTCCTGTGCGATATTCCAAGCAAATGCTGCTGATGGGAAGTAACCCCAACGGTTCTTACCTACGAAACGAGAAGAACCATCGGCACGCATAGTGAATGTGAAGAGGTAGCGTGAGTCAATTGAGTAGTTCAAACGACCATAGAATGATACGAGTGCGTTACGAGATGCGCTGTAAGTAGTATCACCAATCTGCTCTACATCGAACAATGTAAGGGTTGGATCAGCTGGAGCGATACGACCGAAGTTGCTATTTGTGGTCTCTGAGTGGTTCTTAGACCAAGAGTAACCGAGCATAGCGTTGATATTGTGGACACCAATCTCCTTCTTGTAGTTAGCATAGAACTCCAAGAGCTGATTCATGTGCATATTGTTGTAAGTGCTGTAACGACCAAGACCCTTATACTTACCATCGCCATCAGTATTAGCGAAGATAGAGCCTGGCTTATTACCCTTATCACCTGCAGTAGTTGTAACGTCCAAACCGAGGTTGAGGTTGAAGCTCAAATCCTCGAAGCCGTGTACCTTATAATCGAGCTGGATGTTACCGATAGCACGCAAAGCCTCATTTGCATCCCACTGATCGTAGAGCATTGAGAGAGGGTTACGAGATGTCAAGTTGGTATTCCAGTTGTTATAACCGTTGTTGTTAGTTGTATCAACAGTACCATCTGCGTTATAAACGTAAGGAGACTGTGTTGGATCATAATATACAGCCGAGCCAATAACACCACCATCAATATAGTTTGCACGGTTGTAGATTCCCTTCGCATTGAAGTTCAGAGAGAGGTGATCCTTGAGGAACTTAGGAGCCAAGCTGATATCAGCATTGATACGCTGGTTGTCTGAGTTCTTAATAGTACCGCCATCATATACATAGCCTACTGATGCACGATAAGGCAACTTATCCTGTGCAGCAGAACCGGTAATAGATACGTTGTGATCAGTTGCAATACCAAGACGGAAGATCTCCTTCTGCCAATCTGTGTCATACTGACCGAACAGAGCGTTTGACTTGTCAGCCAAGTCTGGAGCAACTGTAAGGATGTGCTCCTTGAACTCTGCAGCGTTCATCATATCCATTGTGTTGTAGTTGTGCTTTACAGATACGCTACCGTTGTAAGATACACGTGGCTTACCGTTTGCACCCTTCTTGGTTGTGATGAGGATGACACCGTTAGATGCACGTGAACCGTAGATAGCTGTTGCTGACGCATCCTTGAGTACTGTAAATGACTCGATATCGTTAGGATTTACAGTAGCAAGGCCGTTTGACATACCAACACCTGCCTCACGAGCTACTGGCACACCGTCGATAACGATAAGTGGGTCATTGTAAGCAGAGAGTGACGCACCACCACGGATACGAATCTCAGCACCAGCACCTGGAGCACCGTTACCAGAAACGATGTTTACTCCTGGAACCTTACCACGGAGAAGCTCCTGTGGAGAGGTAAGAGCACCACGGTTAAGCTCCTCAGCCTTAACTGCGATAACAGAACCGGTCATGTCGTTCTTCTTTACGGCACCGTAACCGATAACCACTACCTCGTCAAGACCCATTGCATCCTCCTCAAGAGTTACACGAGCAAGCTCTGTAGAAGAGGCTACAAGCTGTACGGTCTTGTAACCGATGAAACTAATCTCGACAACTGCGTTGCCGTCCTTTACGGTCAGCTCATACTGACCCTGAATGTCTGTCATCGTTCCGTTGACTGTGCCAACCTCAGCTACGGACGCTCCGATTACCGGAAGACCGCTTGCATCGACAACGACACCCTTCAGCTCCTTGCCCTGAGCCAGAGCAAGTTGCGGGGTAATTACGCACATGAGCGCAATTGCCACACACGTTAGAAGTCTTTTCATAGAATTAAAAAGTTAATAAATAAGTATTTTGGTGTTATTTTGTTTTCTCCTTGATAAGGAATACAGATGCTGCACCCAGCAGAAGTGATACTCCTGCTACAACAAGCATCATAGCCTGATTACCACCAACCAACGAGAGAATTGTACCTCCAAGCAGAGCTGCAATAATCTGTGGCAAGCAGATAGTACAGTTAAACAGGCCCAAATATGCACCCATTGAGTTTCCTGACAGTGAGTTTGTAAGCATTGCAAACGGCATTGCAAGCATAGCCGCCCAACCACAACCTACAAGAAGGAATGCACCAAAGAGCACATGCTGATCATGGATAAAGAAGGTCGAGATAAAACCAACAGCTCCAAGAACAAGGCTCAGCGAGTAAGCAACCTTAATCTTACGGAACAGAGGCAATACCATCGCCCAGAGTATAGAGCCAATTGACTGAACTGCAAACAGAACACCTACCCAGTTACCTGCAATTTGATAACCCTCAGATGTAGTCTCAGTTGTTCCCCACACATTGCCCGCAATAGCAGCAGTTGTGTATGTCCACATGTAGAGGAATGCAAACCAGCTGAAGAACTGTACCAAACCAATCTGCCAGAACGCCTTTGGAGCGTGAATGAGCAGGTGGATAAGGTTTGTGCTCTCCTTCTTATCGGTCTCAGTGATGTTGTGGAACTGAGCATACTGCTGTGGAGGCATCTCCTTCACTGTAAAACCTGTGTAGAGCACGCAGAGAATCATAATCGCCGCTCCTGCATAGAACGAATAGGTTACAGAGTCCGGAATAACGCCCTCTGGTGCGATATTGCTGATACCAACCCATGTGAAGAGGTACGGAAAGAGGTATCCCACCAGCGAACCGGCATTACAGAGCAGGCTCTGAACAGAGTAGGCCTTAGCCTTCTGCTCCTCATTAACCATATCGCCAACCATCATCTTAAATGGCTGCATCGCCATATTGATTGATGTATCGAGCAACATCAGCATAATAAGGCCGAAAGACATAGCTGCCTTTACAGTCAGATTGAAACTTCCAGAATTTGGAAGAAGTGCCATTACAAGCACTGCTACCAACGCTCCCAAATAGAGATATGGCTTGCGTCGTCCCCAGCGGCACCAGGTCTTGTCACTCCAAGTACCAACCAGCGGCTGAACAATCATACCCATAAGCGGGGGCAAAATCCAGAAATAACTCAAATCATGTGGATCTGCACCAAGCGTTGCAAATATACGGCTGATATTTGCGCTCTGCAGTGCATAGGCAATCTGAACTCCAAAGAATCCGAAATTCAGGTTCCAGATCTGCCAAAATGAGAGATTCGGTTTGTTCATTGCTTATAGTTATTAAAAATTCTTAAAATATTTCAAAAATACTATTATTTATAGACAAATTTTCAAAATATTTTCCTACTGCGAAAATCTTCGCGTGCGAGCGGTTATATTTAATATATGAAATGCCCAAAAAAGAGGTTGAATGGAATTGTATTTTATGCGATTTCCCGTAGGGACAATTAATGAATAATTTACAAACTGTTTGTTTAATCAAGAATTTTGTATTAAATTTGAACTGTTTTTGACAGAAAAGTTATGAAAACACTGCGTTGTTCGCATATAATTCACATATTTGCACTCATTCACGCCGCCATTGTACTTCTGTGCGGTACGATGAGTGTGGATGATGAGTTTATACTGACAGTTGCGACTATCTCAATGATTGCCATTATTGGCGTTCGTAAGGGTCAGGGATTGGGTGTTATTGCGGCATGCGTTATCGCGGGCAACATCTTGGGTTTCATGATTGGAACATATGGCGCAGTGCTATTATCTAACATATTGCCATATTGGCTATTACATGCTGTCACCTCACTCTTTACTACAGAAATTATTGGATTTAGCATTCTGCTACTTTTCAACTCCATCGGTGTCAAAAGCAGCCAATCGAAACAGTGGATGCCAAACCTGCTGCCGATGATTTTGATGCTCGCGATTTTGCTTGCAATCCGAGTAATCTACTCCAAGATTTTCGGCAACATGCTATCAGACGAGGTTGTAAACCTATCAATCAAACTGTTACTGAGCAACTCCTTGGCACTTATCACGCTAATCTGCTGTAATATCATATATCTCATTATAAATCAACGATTTGAGTGGCTCTCAACGCCAATTGGATACATTATCGGAATTATCTCTGAGACTATTATCATAGCCTCTATTACCTCCATAATCATTGGCTACAATTTGCCATTTGGTACTGATATTGCATTCAAAGATGCAGACTTTATACAACTATTCTCAATCACCATTATTGCGAATCTTCTAATCTACGTTGCCATGGTACTCGTCTCGTATGTATATCAGACTCGCAATCGCATTGAGAAGGAGCAAGAGAAGCGTCGTTTTGCCCAGTATCAGTACAACATACTCAAGCAGCAGGTAAATCCACACTTTCTATTCAACTCTCTAAACATCCTGAACGGACTGATTGAGGAGCAGAAGAGTAAAGAGGCAAGCTCATATGTTCGAAAACTCGCATCACTCTATCGCTACATGCTACAGAACGAGAACGAACACTTAGTGCGTCTTCAAGAAGAGTTGGAGTTTATAGACCAATACACTGATCTTCTAAAGGTGCGTTTTCCGAATGGTTTTACTATCGAAAAACAGATAGACAACAACTCCCTCAAACGTCTTGTCGTTCAGTGTAGTCTGCAGGTATTGATAGAGAACGCCTTTAAGCACAATATTGTACGAGCAGAGCAGCCATTAAACATCGTCATTGCAACCGTTGGCGAAGAGATTATCGTGCAAAACAATCTACAACTAAAGAGCTCGAGCGAAGATAGCACGAAGGTTGGATTGAAGAACATTTCGAAACAATATATCGCAGCCATCGGCAAGGATATTGAGATAACAAAGAGTAAAACCACATTTGAAGTAAAACTTCCGTTAATATAACCTAATAACCTATGAATGTTTTAATTATCGAAGATGAACTTGTAGCACAACAAGCCCTTGTCAGAGCCTTAACTTCGAACTTTAACGATATACATATATGCGGAGTATTGGACAGTGTCGATAAGAGTGTTCAATGGTTACAGAGTGGCGAGAACTATCCAGATGTGATATTTATGGATGTCGAACTCTCTGATGGTAAGTGCTTTGACATCTTTGATCGCGTCAAAATAGAGTGCCCGGTAATCATCGTTACCGCATACAACAACTATGCAGTTAAAGCATTTGAGATCAACTCGATAGATTATTTACTTAAACCTGTAAGCATTGCCGATTTACAACGTGCCATTGAGCGTTGTAAAGCCCGCAGCGTAAAGAGTATCGGAGCGATAGATACAGAGGCGTTGCGCAATGCGATTTCAACAGAGTCACGCCGTTACAAACAGCGATATCTGCTGCGATATAATGACAAAATCGTGATGATTGAGACTGCAAATATCGCATACTTCTACTCTGAGGATGGGTGCACATATCTGATGACCTTTGCGGGCGAGAAGTATTTGATGGATATATCACTCGATACCATTAGTAAGGAGCTTAATCCCGCTATATTCTTCCGTATCTCTCGCAGCTGCATTGTTGCAGACAAGGCTGTCGGAAATGTCGCAAAACGCTTGGGAAATAGAATCAAATTAACCCTAAAGCCGGCGAGTGACATCGACTCCTTTGTCAGCCGCAGCAAAACTGCCGATTTTCTCACTTGGTTGGAGAGTGGCGAGCAGAATGTTGTATAAAATTAGGGATGGTAGTTTTGAACTCAAAGGCGGCTTTTGCCGCTTTTGCCATTTCTATCCACACAACTTTTTATGCATTTCACACTCTAAATACTACCGCTCGCGCGCGAAGATTTTTCACAACACCCATTTTTATTAAAATTTGCATTTGGATTTTGGAGTAATTCATCAATCAAAAAATAAAACAAACTATGAAAAAAATTTATCTTTTAACCCTTGCGCTCTGCTCTGCACTGCTCCTCACTACAGCTTGTTTGGGCGGAGGTGACGTGGTTAGCAACAAACCAGGTCAGGGACAAGGTCAGCAGCCAAAGCCTGAACCAGAGCCGGAGCCTGACCAGCCAAATGACGGTGGCGATAACAGTGGTGGAAGTATCAACCCTGATACCTACAACTTTCCATTCATCTGCACCGACCCTAAGTTTGTAACAAGCGATATGACAGAGGATGTACTTGTGTATGTAAACACCGAGGGTACATCTATGAACAACTTCAGCGGTGATATCTATGCACACACTGGTGTCTTGACCACTGCAAGTTCAAGCACCGGCGACTGGAAACATGTTAAGGCTGAGTGGACAGAGAATATCGCTGCTTGCAAGCTCTCAAAGGTTAAGCAGAATATCTACAAGCTCGTAATCAAAGGCGGCCCACGCGCATACTACGGTGTTCCCGCATCAGAGGAGATTACTCACCTTGCGTTTGTATTCCGTTCTACAGACGGCTCTGTAGAGCTTAAGGACAACGGCCAGGATATCTTCGTTGAGCTGGCAAAGGCTGACCTTGATGTTCGAATCACATCCCCTTCAGATCGTGCTATTCTCGACATCAACACCAACTACACTGTATCTGTAACCTCTAAGCAGGCGACATCTGTAATTCTCTACAAGAATGATCAGGTTGTAGCAACCTCTGGCGGTGAGGATATCAACTACACATACTCTGTTTCAGTTAGCGAGGATGCTATTTTCAAGGCAGAGGCATCTGATGGCACAAAGATCGTTACCGACCAGGTCGCTGTAACCGTTCTCGGTGCAACTCAGTCTGCAGCTCGCCCTGCAGGTGTAAAGGATGGTGTTACTGTAAATGGCAACACTGCAACTGTTGTTCTCTACGCTCCAGGTAAGCAGCAGGTTGTTTTGGTGGGTGACTTTAGCGATTTTGCACCAACCAACAAGTACATGATGAAGAAGGATGGTGACTACTTCTGGACTACAATCGAGGGTCTTACCCCAAATACAGAGGTTGCTTACCAGTTCCTCGTAGATAAGACTATCAAGTGTGCAGACCCTTACTGTACAAAGATTCTCGATCCATGGAACGACAAGTGGATCAACGAGAATGGCATGATCTACCCTAACCTGCGTCAGTATCCATCTGACAAGGCTACAGATGTGCTTTCAGTATTCTCTACTACCCCATCTAACTTCAACTGGACAGCTACCAACTTCAAGCGACCAAAGCAGAATAGCCTTGCTATCTACGAGTTGTTGTTCCGCGACTTTACCACCGAGCGCTCTGTTAAGGCGGCTCTTGCTAAGCTCGACCACATCAAGACATTGGGTATCAACGCTATTGAGCTTATGCCTATCCAAGAGTTCGATGGTAACGACTCTTGGGGTTACAACCCATGCTTCTACTTCGCAGCAGATAAGGCATACGGTACAGAGACTGACTATAAGGAGTTTATCGACGAGTGCCACAAGCGCGGCATCGCAGTTATCGTGGATGTAGTATTCAACCACGCTACAGGTCAATGCCCATACGCTAAGATGTGGTGGGATAGCGG
>JAZORI010000030.1:0-8481 GCA_045656505.1 Alistipes sp.
TTACCATCAGGTACAGAGTTTGTACGAACTGAGATAAAACCACCAGCCTGAAGAATCTCGTCATAAGCACCACGGTTTACAACAAGGTCACGGATTACTGGGAATGCAGCTGAACGCCAAGGCTCAACAATAATTGTTGCACCATCCTTAAACTGACGCATGTAGATCTGGCAAGTAGTCACCGCCTGTGATGGACCGTGTGCGTGGCCATCAATGTGGAGTGAACACATACCGCAGATACCCTCACGGCAGTCGTGGTCAAATGCTACTGGCTCCTCACCCTTGTGTACAAGGTCATTATTGAGGATATCGAGCATCTCGAGGAATGAGGTGTCGGACGAAATATCAGCTACCTTATACTCCTTAAATTCGCCCTTCGACTTAGCGTCTTTCTGACGCCATATTTTCAATGTGAAATTCATAAATTCAAATTCTAAATATTAAACGTCAAGAAATTAGTCCTTATAGTTACGCTGTGCACGGTGTGTGAACTCGTAAACCAGATCCTCCTTAGTAAGCTCTGGCTCTACGTCCTCACCCTTGTACTCCCAAACAGCTGCGTAAGCGAACTCGTCGTCGTGACGGAGTGCCTCACCCTCCTCTGTCTGGTGCTCTGAGCGGAAGTGGCCACCGCAAGACTCTGCACGGTTAAGAGCATCACGAGCCATCAACTCACCGAGCTCAAGGAAGTCAACAAGGCGAAGTGCCTTCTCCAACTCAACGTTGAATGAGTTAGCAGTACCTACAACCTTAACATCCTTCCAGAACTCCTTGCGGAGAGCTGCAATCTCAACGATAGCCTTCTCGAGTGACTCCTTTGTACGTGCCATACCTACGTTGTCCCACATAATCAGACCGAGCTGACGGTGGATATCATCAACTGAACGGGTACCGTTGATTGAAAGAAGTTTCTCGATCTTAGCCTTAACTGCTGCCTCAGCCTCATCGAACGCTGGAGTTGCAGTAGATACCTTAGGTGCCTGAATCTTCTTAGCGAGGTAGTCACCAATAGTGTAAGGCAATACGAAGTAACCATCAGCAAGACCCTGCATCAATGCAGAAGCACCGAGGCGGTTTGCACCGTGGTCAGAGAAGTTAGCCTCACCGATAGCGTAGAGACCAGGGATTGTTGTCATCAAGTTGTAGTCAACCCAGATACCACCCATTGTGTAGTGAACAGCTGGGAAGATCTGCATTGGCTGCTCGTATGGATTAACGTCGGTAATCTCCTTGTACATATCGAACAAGTTACCATAACGCTTCTCAATAGTCTCCTTACCAAGACGCTCGATAGCAGTCTTGAAATCGAGGAATACTGCAAGACCTGTCTCGTTTACACCATAACCGGCATCGCAACGCTCCTTAGCTGCACGTGATGCAACGTCACGTGGCACGAGGTTACCGAATGCAGGGTAACGACGCTCGAGATAGTAGTCACGATCCTCCTCAGCGATATCTGAAGGCATCTTTGTACCCTTACGCAGAGCCTCAACATCCTCCATCTTCTTAGGAACCCAGATACGACCATCGTTACGAAGTGACTCTGACATGAGGGTCAACTTAGACTGCTGTGTTCCGTGTACTGGAATACATGTTGGGTGAATCTGAGTAAAGCAAGGGTTTGCGAAACCTGCACCCTTACGGTAGCACTGGAATGCTGCAGAACCGTTAGATGCCATAGCGTTAGTTGACAAGAAGAATACGTTACCGTAACCACCAGTAGCGATAACTACTGCGTGAGCACCGTGACGCTCAATCTCACCAGTAACGAGGTTACGAGCGATGATACCGCGTGCCTCGCCATCCTCAACAACGATGTCAAGCATCTCATGACGAGTATAAGACTTAACTGAACCGTTGTGAATCTCCTTGTTAAGTGCTGCATAAGCACCGAGGAGCAACTGCTGACCGGTCTGACCACGAGCATAGAATGTACGAGATACCTGAGCACCACCGAATGAACGGTTAGCCAACAAACCGCCGTACTCACGTGCGAAAGGTACACCCTGAGCTACGCACTGGTCGATAATGAGGTTAGAAACCTCAGCAAGACGATATACGTTTGCCTCACGAGCACGATAGTCACCACCCTTGATAGTATCGTAGAAGAGACGATATACAGAGTCGTTATCATTCTGATAGTTCTTTGCTGCATTGATACCACCCTGTGCTGCAATTGAGTGAGCACGACGTGGAGAGTCCTGAATGCAGAAGATCTTTACGTTGTAGCCAAGCTCACCGAGTGAAGCAGCTGCAGAAGCACCACCAAGACCGGTACCTACAACGATGATATCAAGCTTGCGCTTGTTTGCCGGGCTGACAACCTTGATAGCTGCCTTGTGGTTGCTCCACTTCTGAGCCAACTCACCAGCCGGAATTTTTGAATCTAATTTGAATGCCATATATTCGTATTGTTTATTATTCTACAAATAGTTAGATTAGCAGCAACCGCAGCAAAGGCTCTTTGCAAAGAATGCAACAGCAACAACTGCAAAGCCGAGGAAAATAACACCTGAAACAACCTTTGCTACACACTTAAGACGTGGCAACCAAGTGTCGTTTGCCCAACCTACAGTCTGGAACATAGACCATACACCGTGGTTGAGGTGGAACCAAAGTGCTGCAAACCATACAAGGTAGAGAACTACGTTGTACCACTTGCTGAAGGTGTACTTGATAAGAGCTGCGCCATCAGTTGGAGCAAGACCGAGATCGTTGTGGTGCTGACCCAAGATCTCAACCAACTGCATCTTTGACCAGAAGTGAGTCAAGTGGAGGAGCAGACCAAGAATTACGATAATACCGAGAACGAGCATGTTCTTAGAAGCCCAATCTACACCCTTCTCAGTAACAGTAACAGCGTAACGCACGTTACCGCGAGCCTTACGATTCTGGTAAGTGAGCCAGAATGCATAGAGGAAGTGAACAAGAACGCCACCTGCCAATACAACAGTTGCAACCAGTGCATACCAGTTAGCGCCCAAGAAACCGCAAATCGCGTTGTAAGCATCACCTGAGATGATTGCCACAACATTCATTGACATGTGGAAGAGGATGAAAAGCACAAGGAAACAGCCCGAGATGCTCATCACCAACTTTCTTCCCAACGAAGAATTAGTTAAAAAACAACCCATAATGTTTTGAAATAAAAATTAGTTATGTTTATTTTGTGAAAAAATTGTTTGCACTACATCTATAACATCGTACAAATATAGCTATTGTTTGTCAAATAACAAAACATTTTTGCCACTTTTTAACCAACACAATGATAACAAAAAGCAAATCAGAGATACGTTCAACGGCAAAACGAGCAGTCAAAGCCCTCTCTTCAGAGCAGAAGAGGGACAAATCGGCACTGATAATCAAAAACATCGCCGATTCTAAGGCCGTCAAAGATGCTAAAGTTGTTGCCCTCTACGCTTCACTGCCTGATGAGGTAGAGAGTGGCAATCTGATTGACATCCTCTCGCGACAAAAGTGCGTTGTGCTACCTCGCGTGGCGGGAGATGATATGGATTTCTACCCATACGACCCGACCTCTATGGAGATTGGCTCATTCGGCATATCCGAGCCTCAAGGTCAGGAGGCGATAGAGCCATCGGAGATTGATGTGATAATTGTTCCCGGTGTCGCCTTCACCACTGACGGCAAGCGCTGCGGCAGAGGAAAGGGATACTACGACAAATACCTATCTCGCGCAGGATTCAGAGCCACGAAGATAGGTATCTGTTATGCAGAGCAGCTCGCTGAGCATATCCCCAACGAGCCGCATGACATTGTAATGGACTGCATCTACTTTGGCTAAGACTCTGCAGAGTCCAGACCCGCATCTGCAAGCTGTGCATCCAGCCTCTTCTGCTTTGCCGACTGCGGTTTTACGCCAAGTTTCAGCATATCTCGCACAGCTACGGAGATGGTCTGTCCGCTACCGATACCCTTCTTGCGAGTCTTTTCGAATGCCGCAGCAGCCTTCTCAAGACTTGCGCCGATATCGTCAAAGCTATCGACAAAGTCGGTCACTCTATCGAGAATAATTGATGCCTGAGCCACAATTTTATCCTGATTATCAAGGTGTTGCTGCTGCACCCACATCACACTAACCATCTCAATGAGCATCAACAGATGGCGCTCACTTGCAATAAAGACCTTGCTATTGAAGGCATCGAGCCACAGCGTCTTATCGTACGCCGTAACCGCCATCAGAGCCTTATCGCTCGGCACAAACATGATGACATACGGCAGTGAAACATACTCCTCGTACTTATATCTCTGATAACCCCTTGCAGCAAGGCTCTTAACCTGAGTTCGCAGACGCGCGCTAAAGTCCTTAAGCACAGCCTCCTGCTGAGCTGCATCCATATTATCATCCACATCTGTCGGGAGCTGGAATTTAGAGTCGATATAGAGCACACTCTTCGTCGCCGGGTAGAATATCATCGCATCCGGTTTCATCACTCGACCCGTATCCTCATTCTTCAAAGAGGCACCCGCGCCTTGACGAATAGCGTGCTGCAAGATATACTGCTTACCCTCAATAAGGCCCGAACCTGAGAGCAGATCCTCCAACAACTTCTCTCCCAGATTACCCTGCATACGCACATCACTACTCAGTGCGCGAGCAAGGCGGTCAGCCTCACTACTCAGCTTTCCTCCCGTCTCAACAAGAGTCTTGATATGTGTCTCAAGCGTAGCTCGGTTATCCACGTTCTGCTTTTTGAGTGCCTCCAACTGCTCCTGATATGGCTTGAGCAGCTCCGAGATACTCTCTCTATTCGAACGATTTGTCTCATGACAGAGTTGACCCTTGACAATCTCCAACTGCTGCAGAAACTCCTCACGACGACGCTTATCCTCCTCCTTTGCACGAAGACGCTCCGCCTCCAGCAACTCCGAGAGGTGTTTTTTATCTGTCTGCAGAGCACTACGCTCCACCTGTAGCTGAGTCACCTCATCCTGCAAAGCTACAGACCTCTGCTCTGCCGCCACCACACCGCGCTTACCAAACATATAACCGGCAATCGCACCGACTATAAGCGCACATATTACAGCTAAAATAATCTCCATATCATCTCCATTTTTCACAAAGGTAACAAAAAAAGGACTGTCTAACAAACTGTTTGGACAATCCATTCTGTTCAAATGTGTATAAAAAGTAGAATTTCAAGGCTCGCGAAGTGTGAAAAACCGCAACATACTAAGGCGTAGTGAGGATTTTGAACACGAGCGTAACGCGGAAATCACCCTGTTAGACACATTTTCAGCCTATTTATACAGATACCGTCAGACTACTTCTGTCCCAACATCTTCTTAAGAGTACCCGCAAACTTCTGAGGATCAAGATTGTGTTTAATCTGGCCCGACTTAACGATAGATATACTACCACTCTCCTCCGAAACAACAATAACGACAGAGTCGGTAAGTTCACTCAGACCGATAGCAGCTCTGTGGCGTGTACCATAATCCTTCGGCACATCCGACTGCGTAACCGGCAGAATACACTTGGCTGCAACTATTCTGTTTCCCTCAATAATCACAGCACCGTCATGCAGCGGAGCGTTCTTAAAAAAGATATTCTTGAGCAACGACACCGAGAGATTGGCATCGACCGCTATACCGTTCTCTATAATAAAGAGCAGATCATCCTTCTGACGAATCACTATCAGCGCACCGGTCTTGATATTAGCCATATCAAGGCAAGCAGAGACGATAGGCGAGGTGTTGATATCCTCCTTTTTACGAGTTACAGAGAACATTCGCGAGATAAAGTCAAACTCCTTCTGACGCATACCTATAAGCTGCAGGAATCGACGAATCTCCGGCTGAAAAATTATAATCAGAGCTATAACACCCACACTGATTACCTGACCGAGGATATTTGAGAGCAGCTCCATATTGAGCGCACGCACCATAACCCACGCGATACATATAATAATAATACCGAAGAAGATATATGGCGCATTAGTACCCCTTGTGGCGCGATAGATACCAAACATCAAACACGCCACAAGGAATATATCGATAAAGTCAATCAGCGTAAATGGTATAAAGCCCATTTAATCAAAACTTTAGACAGTCAATTACTACTTCTTTGCAGCAGCCTTGTCTGCAGCATAGAGCTCATCTACCTTAGCCAAAACGATAGATGTAATATCCAGATCCTCTGATGCATCGATAAGTGCAGATGCATTTACAATCATCTTGTAAGCGCCATCAGCATTAATCTCATCAATTGCACGCTGCATCAAATCGCCCATACGGTTCTGGAATACAACGTTCTCCTCCTCAAGAGCACGAAGCTGCTTCTGTGCATTCTCCTGATAAGCAGCAACTCGCTTCTGCAAATCCTGCTCCTTACGCTGAGCCTCGATAGTGGTGATAAGGCCCTTCTGATACTTCTCCTGAAGCTGAACCATCTCATTCTGAAGCTTCTGCTCCTTCTCTGCAAGATTCTTCTGAGTCTTCTCATTCTTAGCCTGAAGAGCTACACCCTCAGTCTTAAAAATCTCTGACTCTGCAAATACAGCCTCTGTTCTTACAAATGCCAAATCTGTTGCGCCAACCTCGGTCTTTGCCTCAGTAGCCTCGGTTGCATTTGTCTTTGGTGCGTTGTTGCAGCTTACAGCAAATACGAGTGCCACTGCTGCGAAAAGTACTTTTTTCATAAAATATTTTCTGTTTTAGTTAAAATTTTCATTCAAACTACAAAGATAGTAAAATTTCGGTTATAACATCACCAACAACCACAAAAAATTCTATTCCCGCGATTTATACATCACTACTCTACAAATTGCAGTTACAAATATAGCTATTTTCTTGCTATTTCTACACTTTTCAACTACATTTGTAGTATGATTACAAAGGCAAATTGTAAAATAAACATCGGACTTGATGTCCTTCGTCGCCGAGCTGACGGTTTTCACGATCTGAGCACGGTAATGGCACCCGTACGCGAGCTGTATGATATTATAGAGGTCACCCCCTCTGCCGAAATGCAGCTTGAGCAGCGCGGTTTTGTGGTCGATTGCCCGGCTGAGAAGAATCTCTGCATAAAGGCAGCACGACTGATTGAGAGCCGTTACAACACTGATTGCGTTGCCATTACACTTGACAAACGCGTACCGTTTGGTGCAGGTTTGGGTGGGGGCAGTAGCGACGCTACAGCAGTTATCGTTGCCATGAACGAGATATTCAACCTCAACCTCTCCGAGATGGAGCTAATCTCTTTAGCTGCAGAGCTTGGTAGCGATACGGCCTTTTTTGTCCGCAATACCCCTCAGCTATGCACCGGACGAGGAGAGATTATGACACCAATCTCACTACCGCTTGCAGGAGTATGGCTTGCCGTTGTAAAACCAAATAACGAGGGTGTTTCGACTGCCGAAGCGTATAGCGGAGTAAGGCCTGCAGAGCCAGAAACAGCTCTTGAGCAGAGGCTACAACTGCCTATAAATCAGTGGCAAGGCGTTATTAAAAATGATTTTGAGCGGCACATTTTCGAGGCGCATCCTGCAATTGCAGAGCTCAAAGAGCAGCTAATTAACGCAGGGGCCATATATGCCTCAATGTCGGGTTCGGGCTCTGCCCTATTTGGACTTTTTGAGAGCAAGCCGACACTAAATTTTGATTCAAATATTTTCACACACATAGAACAGCTATGAGAAGACTTTTCACACTCACCCTATTTGCTTTAGCGACCCTTTCCGCTGCAGCACAGACACTTAATGCGGGTTCGTACAACATTCGCATGCACTCAAAGGTTGACTATAAAAATGGCGACGGCTGGACAGAGCGTCGCGAGATAATGTGCGACCTTGTGGCATTCACTGCCTTCGACATCTTCGGTGCGCAGGAGGTCTGCCATGATCAACTTGAATATATGCTTGAGCGACTGCCCGAGTACGACTATATCGGTGTTGCGCGTGACGATGGCAAGACCAAAGGCGAGTACAGCCCCGTATTCTACCGCCGCGACCGCTTTGAGTTGCTCGATAGTGGCACATTCTGGCTCTCAGAGACTCCTGAGGAGGTATCTTTCGGTTGGGATGCAGCTTGCCGTCGAGTATGTAGCTGGGGATATTTCAAGGATAAACAGACTAAGAAGAAGTTCTGGTTCTTCAACACCCACATGGATCACAAGGGCAAAGCTGCTCGCGTAGAGGGTGCAAAGCTTGTCATCTCTCGCATCCAGCAGATGTGTGGCAAGGGGGCAAAGGTAATCCTGACCGGCGACTTTAACGTAGCACAAGATAGCCCTGCATACAAGACCTTTGCAGAGAGCAACCTTTTGAAGGACGCCTTCGAATTGGCACCAATCAAGTATGCGCCATCAGGCACATTCAACAGCTTCAAGGTAGAGAACCACACCAACCGCCGCATTGACCACATCTTCGTATCCGAAGTTAATGTTCTGCGCTACGGTGTACTCACATATCACTACTGGAGCAACAATAACGGCGCTGAGAAGTCGGAGGCCAAGCGGTC
>JAZORI010000031.1:0-15583 GCA_045656505.1 Alistipes sp.
CGAGCATTTCAAAGACTTTGTGAAGTGGTATCTTTTCCTGCAAAGTAATCAGGGAAAGGCAAGCAAAAAATAGGGCGAGAAAAACCATGTTTCTCGCCCATCATCTAATCTCTAAAAAGCGCCGCTTTTGGCATCATTACCTAAAAAATCCGCCTAACAACTGTTTGTTAGGCGGATTTTTGCTATTAGCTGTTGGCCTTTAAGAGGAACTATATTTAGTCCTCCATAGGCGGACAAGCCAACCGACGCTGCTTGTGAGAGCAGAGGCTGCTCGCAGGCTGGAAAAGCGGAGTTTACTAGAACGTACATGAGCATTTACGAACAACCACCGTGTAAGAATCTGTATAACAAGAGGGATTTCAAGGCTTGCGAAGTCCGAGAAACCGCAGCATACTAGAACGTATGTGAGGATTTCGAGGGCGAGCGTAACACAGAAATCACCTTGTTAGACATATTTTATTCAGGAAGGCGATCTACGCGGACATATCGAGATATATTATCCCTATCATCCTTTGCCACCCAACACATAGTGTCATCCGCTCTAATCTCGACGATGTAGCGATGTGACCAATCGAAGTAGTTATGCTCAGCGGTGCCGTAGTTTCCACGAATGACTGCACCCAGCTCAGGGTCGTTCTCGATAAAGTAGTTGCCGGTCATTGTCTGCGTGTACATACTGCCGACATTCTGATAGAGCGTATAGCTACGATCTGAGCGCACAAACTCAATATAGACAAAGTTTCCCTCGGCAAGGGTCTGACCGTTGTCAAAACTCTCAAGTCTCCAGATGCCTGCAAGGGTTGTAGGTGTTACCTCCAGCAGTTCTTGACTCTGGTCAAGATTTGGCTCTGTACAGCCGCACAAAGTAAGTGCAGCAAATAGAATTGTTAGATATCTTCTCATTTCACCTCAATTTTTATCTCTCTTGTTCTTGGTGCCATCTGGGCATCAATATATAGTTTTAAGTTCTCTCTCTTTTCACCCTTCAGGGTTACCACCAAATCACCCTCCTCGCCAGGTTGTAGCACCTCCGGCTCGCATCTGAGCTCAAGCTCTGAAGATGAGAGCAACGTATCTTTGGCTACGCGGATAGCTCTTTGCGCACCATTCTTGCAAGCGATACGCTCGACTGTCGAGCCATCAAACGTCACCCCCGGCTGTCGGAGCAGCAGCCCCGCACAGTGATATGGGTAATCCCCACTTCGGTCAGCATCAGCGACAACATAGCCCTTCACACGCACCACGGCAGCGAGCTGTTTGCAGTCACTATCCTGATATATGAATAGTTTATGGTCAAATGGTCCGGGAAAGCCCTTGCCGGCAAACCTCAGCAGCAGCTCTGCCGTCTCCCCGTCCTTAACTACGCCACCATTAGCAGCAAGGCATCGGCATGTGGCTCTACAGTGCCACATAATTGGTGTTTGACCACTATTTGTAATCTTCACTCGTCGCTCTGTCACCGCACTCTCAGCCACACGCCCCAAATCAACAGTATGCTCCGCCACAACAAGGGCAGTTGCCACCGTGCGAGGATTAGAGACGCTATCTAACTTCGATTGTGGAATAATCTTAAACTGTGCAGATAGTGCTCCACAAACAAGGCTAAGCGCAACGAGCAGTCCGAATCGCATTACAACCAACCGTTATCGTTTGCACCGCGGCGAACAGTGATGGTAAAGTCAAAGCTCTTGCCGTTGCTTGCCTTGATAGTCGCCTTAGTTGAGCCACTATTTTCACCGCTAAAGACAATAGTATCAGTTGCCGCTGAATCAGAGGTCTTAGCTACCGACATATCGTCAATTGTAACAGTATAAGAGAGGTTCTGACCACCGACAAAGTAACGCGCAGGTTTTACTGCAACAGTACCACCAACGGCGATATAGAGATTAGGGAATACCATCTCTGCACCCGCGCCATCAGCAATAGCAGCGAGGAAAGCCGCAGCGTTAATCTGTCCGGCACCCATCTGACCACGGAAGTTATTAAGATTCATCTGCATAGGCTGCAGCGGACCAATATCGGCAACGTAACGGTAGTAGCTCTTCTTGCCTGTCATATAGCTATCAATTGGCACAGCTGTATCTACAAGTAGTTGCTGCAGCTCTGTAGCCTTGAAGTGACGACGAAGCTCTGTTGCGTAGCTAATACCCAAAGCCACAACGCCTGAGACGTGAGGGCACGCCATAGATGTTCCCTCCATAAATCCGTAGCCACTCTCTGCAACATGGTATGGAAGTGTTGAGAGGATACAACCCACCTCTCCATAGTTATGCTTATCATCTACATACTCAAAGTAGTAGTCCTGGTCGCCACCCGGAGCAGATATTGTCGTACCCGGACCATAGTTTGTATAGACTGCCGGTGTAAAGTCGGCAGCTGTCGCAGCAACAGAGATATACTCCTCTGCAGCACCAGGGAAGCCCGCCGCCGCAGCGCTCTCATTACCACCTGCGAAGACCGCGATACCGCCATCAATAGCTCCATTTGCAGAGCCCGCATAGTGGGTGAAGTACTCCAAAGCCTCGCGCTCAAGCGGAGAGCCGGCAATCCACTCCTCCTTTGTACCGAAGTAGCTCTCGCCCCAATCATAGGCGTTAGCAACAGGTGAGATATAGCCCCAGCTACACTGCAACACCACCGCTCCGTTGTCTGCCGCGTACTTAATAGCACGAACGGTCGAGAGGATGCTTGTTGAGATGTTGCCCGAGAATATCTGACACACCATAATCTTCACTCCGCTACCGGCACTACCGTTACCACCAGCGATAGAGCTAATACCCTCGCCATTGTTATTCACCGCCGCAATGACACCTGCAACGTGTGTTCCGTGACCTGAATCCAAAGCGGCATTGCTGACAATTGTACCCGAGTCATGCACGAAGTTGTATCCATAGATATCGCCCTTGTAACCATTACCATCAGCATCGGTATCCATATCGTCCACCTCATCCTCATTGACCCATATATTTGCCTTCAAATCGGGGTGCTCCACAAAGATGCCCTCGTCAAGCACCGCCACAATAACGCTGCTGTCACCAGTGCTGCGCTCCCAAGCTCCGGCACACTGCACATCGGCATCCTTAACAGACTTAACAACACCATCCTTGACAAACAGATCGCCGTTGTTGATAAGGTTCCACTGAGCAGATAACAGAGGGTCAGTCATCGCTGCGCGTGTTGCAGTTGCCTGCTCCAAACGGCTCTTGCTCAGAGGTGTAGCTTTACCCGTATAGGCACGCTTGATGGTGCGATTAACATCTACCAACTGTACCTTTCCGATAGCAGAGAAGCGTCGTGCCACATCCTCTGCGCTCTGCTTGCTACTATCAAAGCGAACAACATACCACAGATTCAGTCCACTCTCCGTAGCCTGTGCCTCAGTCGCCTCATCTACCGGAAAGACGCGCTCAACGGCACATGTCCCGACAGCCTCAAGCACACGGTCAACATCTACATCGCCACTACGAGTCACTCGCGCGCCCTCGACAGATAGCTGATCTATCATCTGAGCAACATCGGTCGAAAACTTTACAAGAATCTCGCCCTCCACATATGGAGCATCTGTAGTATCGAGACTCTGGTTAAAGTCGTTGCTACACGAGATGGCGAGCATCAACATTAATATATATATAAACTTACTCTTCATCGTATTCTGCTGTTGGTTGTTTCTTTGTAGTGTACTCTTTATAGTAGTAGTCCATATTTGCCGGCTCATTCTCAAATACAGCCAACGTACCATCCTTAGCTCTACCCTCCTGAGGGAAGACAAGCACCTGCGGAATCCACATATCAAGTGCCGGATGGTAGAGCAGCCAATCCGGCAGCTTACCATAGAGGCGGTTGTGGTTAATCGAGAGTCGCTTGCATGATGGCATAACCTTCTTGACCTTTCTATCGACAAGAATCTGTGGCAGCGAATCTACCGCATCAATTTCGGCCTGAGTGTAGCACGGCACGCTATCATCATCCTCAAAGGTCGGCAACTGACCCTGAAGGTAGTTCACCGAGAGGATGAGCGTATCCAAATCCCACTTGAGCAGATGCTCAGGGAACTTTGGCTCATCAATAAAGCCTCCCAGATCCTCCTTAACCGTATTGCTCAGATCATCTATCAGACTGCGCTGATTTGCATTGAGAATCAGAGTTCGCAGAGCAGGGAAGTTCTCAGCAGTAAGTACAGAAGGTACTGTTTGGAAGTTATTTGAGCCCAAATCCAGATACTCAAGGTTCTTCAGACGAGCAAAACTCTCCGGCAACGACACCAAACCATAGCTACCCACAGTAAGGCGCTTGAGCTGCGTAAGCTCCGCAATATCATCTCCCAACTCAAGGCTGAGCAGGAAGGTATTTGTATTACCAAAGAATTCCAACTCCTCAGCCGCAGTGAGATATTTGATGGCAAATGGCAGCGCCTCCTTGATATTGAAGAAGTAGAACTTTGCCGAACGTACTCGGCCCACCTTCTCAGGGGTGCAACCATCCATGCCCTCATCCCACAGAGTGACATCACTCCACATTGTCATTGGCTGCGATGCATCCCAAGTAAATAGTGTCTGCAACGTACGCGAAACCGAAAGAAGTGCCACCGAATCACCCGCACGTGTATCCGGGACAATCGGCTCTGAGGCCTGCTGTACAACATTCAGACGATCCTGACGCGCCAAAGCCACATCTGTCTTTGGTCTAAACTCCACCTGTGCCAAACGCTCTGATGATATAGTATTGATATCCCAATCAAAACGGACTGTAGTGGTTCGTGGACGCGCACCACGGTTCAAATTGAGTGTATGGCGACTACTCTTGAGCCACATAGCACCATCAGGAATCACAACATCAAAATCGACATTACTACGCACCGTAACATCAAACCAACGCGACTCCAGACGGTCGTAATTCGACAACTCAACCTCACCATTCTCAACCTCAATGGTATAGTCAAAACCCTTTTGGTTGACTACAACCTCTTTGGTCTCCCATGTATCAAGATTCTCGATACGGACAACACCTCGACGTGCCGAAGTGGTCAGAGCCGAGTCGATTATAAACTTACACTCTGTTGTTCCGTTGCCATTCGCAGGCGAGACGGTAATCCACGCATTATCAGTAGAGGCTATCCAACGAGCATTAGACTTGATTGTACGATTTACCGTACCACCCACAGCCTCAATATCAAACTCGATGCCCTCTGTGGTGAAAACATCATTTGTCGTATCTGTCTGACAGCTAACAATCAGAGCACACACCGATAAAAATATAATAGCTCTCAACTTCATACTACTCAAGCATTGCGTCACAGTTCAATATTGTCTGCGACTTGTCATAAATGAGGAAATAGACTCCGGAGCGCCAAGCGTAGCAGATATCCGAAGCATCGAATATAATATTTGGGTTGTCTGAGATATCGAGGTAGTAGATCAATGACGAGATTGTATCGTCCACCTTTCTGATATCATTAGAGCCCAGATAGAGCGCTCGCAAGCCTGTGTGGTTGAATATACCCTGCGGCCACTCTCTCATGCAACGCTCACCCTTCTCATTTCGCTGGCTACGAAGTGCATAGACAGTCAGATAGAAGCTATCGAGCGGCTCAAATGGGAAGTGGTCAAAGCTATTGAACGACAACTCCATACCATAGAGATATGGCAGATTTCCTGCATGCATCTCACGCGGCAGCTCCTTCAACTTATTGTAAGACAAGTCCATAGAGGTCATATATACCGAGTTCTCATACTCGAAAGCACCCTTAGGAATCTCATTAATATTACAAGCGCGAAGAATAATATATGCCACCTGCGAGTTTGTCTTTGCCAACGCCAACGGATACTTTGTCAGCTTTGGATTCTGTGCCAAGGTGAATGTCTCGACCTTCAATCCGCGGTACGAGCCATCCTCTTCACCCTCGAAACCATCAATATCGTTACCGGAGAAGTCAACCGATGCCAATGTCGAGATACTCTTTGCCGAGAAGATGTTTGGCACCTTCTTCAGACGGTTATATCGCACCGAGAATGACTCAGAGTCGGCATAACCGCAGAAGTAGCCCTCGCTATCTACAGGCAGACTCTCCAACTCATTAAAGTCGAGGTAGAGCTGCACCGGAGAGACTGACTTTCCGAGCGGATGAATCTTTGCAATCTTGTTATAAGCAAGGTCTATCAGCGAGATTTTCACCATATTGCGGAACGACTCAGGCAACTCCTTCAGGTTGTTCTGACGAGCATAGAGAATCTGTAGCTTATCCTTTGTCGCGCCATTTGCCAACGCCTCAAAGCCTGCATAGACCTCCTCTGCGCTCCACTGAGCATTATTCGAGATATTGAGCGAAATTAGCTCCGGCAGGCGTGCAATCTGCACTGGGAACTTATCAAGTCTCGGACAGTTATATATCTCCAAATCTGTACAAGAGACCAAATTTCCCAACTCCTCAGGCAGACTCTCAATCTCACTATTGGCAACAAAGAAGTACTGCAACTTCTTCAGATTACCAATCTCGGCAGGTACAGACTTCAGTCCATTGCAGAGAGTTCCGTGGTTGGTATCCATCTTGCGAATGGTCTGCGCTCCGCTCTTCAGGTCGATAATATCGCGCTCGCTCATTGTCTGATAGAGTGCAGTAGCTGCAATAGAGATATTCTTCTCAGCAAGCGCACGAGCACACGGCTCACTAAACTGCGTTGCCGGATGGATTGTCTTCAGATACTCGCCATGGCTCTCCAAGCGGGTACGATTACGCTCCAGGAGCGACTTGCTACTATCGAGCGTTGGGTCGTACGAGAGCAAATTGGTATCGTTATGTGTACCCAAATAGAGCTCGATAAGCTCTGTCAGCTGACCAATAGCCGGAGAGAGGTGGCCACGGAAGGCGAAACCACTGATGTCAATACGCGCCACACGACCATTTGAGTGCAACTGAACACCCGGCTGATCGCCCCACAAATCGGGATCCTTATTAAACTCCCAGTTAACTCCGCGGGTGAAGTCCTCGCCAACATAGTACCAATTCTCACCATCCAGGCTCTTCCAAATCTCATAGAGAGCATAGTAATCCTTGATATAATCATCACTCTGATAGAGAGTTACACGCACATCAGCATCTGTTGTAACATTATCCTCAACCGTAAACTCTGAGAGCTTTGGTGAGTTATTGCTCTCCAGCAGACCCTTTGAGCTATCAAAGGTCTCGTATGCCACTACGCGATATGTTCCTGCTACAAGAGATATAAGCGAGTCGCACGCAAGTGTAGAGGTTCTGTAGCCCTCCTTGTTGCTAAACTCATCCTGCTCGTCAAAGTGCATTGAGAACTCTGTCGGCAGCTTCTCAATCTTTGTCGGGCTTGTAACACTACCTGACGCAAGCACCTTACCTACCGTAAGCGATACATACTTAACCTCGTCAAATGTATATTGACGCTGCACTGAACGAGTTGGAGCCTCTGAAAAGTCGCTCATATCCTTCTTGAATGTAAAGCGCACCGAGCCACGCTCTGCGACCTTTACAGTAATATCCTGCATAGTCAAACCGCCTGATATCACCTCAAAATTGCTCTCTACGGCAGGAGTTCCCGTATATAGCAGCTCATCCGCCGTATCGTAGAGCGCAAATGCCATAAGTTCATAGCTACCCGTAAGGAGCTGCAGTTTATCCGAACGTAGTCCAAACTCCTTGTTACCCTCTACTGCATGAAGCGTAAGGCTCTGAGCGATAGTTGTACCCTGATAGCTAAGCGTAACCTTTACCTTACACGCCTCAGAGAGGTAGTCAAGAGTCGGCTTGACAGCACGGCTCTGATATGATGCCTCTTTGTAGAGTTTGAACTGTACATATCCGTACTCCTCGTTGCGATAGTCGGGCGTTGTCTGATCTGTACAACCGACTGCAACAAGAAGTATGGAGAGTATCAAAAATAGTCTCTTCATTACTGAGCGATATTGAGGGTACAAACAAGTACCAATTTGCCATTACCAAACATCAATGCTCCGGTCTTACCATTACCCTTCTGAGCATCCATTATAATCATCTGCATCTCCTCACCTGACTCATACTTAAGCCAAGAGCTATCTGCCTGATCTACATATGCGCACTCCCAGCTTGTCGGAATACCCTTGAGCATTGACATATTTGGAGTTGCAGTTGTAAATGTAAGGTACATAACCTTCTCGCCGTAGCTTGCATACTTAGTATAAAGCTCACCAGAGGTCAACTCAACAAGTGTCGAGCCCTGCATCTGAGCATAATCAGGATAGTAGAAGTTGATGCTATCACCGCCAAGCACCGCCTGCTCATTATAGCGACAGAAGATAAGGGCGAAGATACCATTAGCATCTGCAAATGTCACAACACCCTCGTAATCTCCGGTGTTCTCATTCTTTGCAGTTGCCGCAGTTGACTTTGTTGTATCCATCTCGATGCGAACATTGTTGCTCTCTGCACCGAAAATAGTAGTCTTAATCCACGCGCTGCTACCAGAGATCTCAACAAGGTTGCCATTTGCGTCAAATGAGTGGCACTTAATCTCTGTATAAGGGCGCTTTACGTTGATATACCAATCCTCGTGAGTCCACTTTGAGGTATAGATCAAATCATAACCTACAGTTGTACCTGAGAAGAGGCTAAAAATCCAGTGAGAGGCATCGAGCTGAGTGATAGCATTACCATTAGCCTCCATAACCTGCTGATCAACAAACTCCAAATCACCTGCAGCAGCATCCTGCTCAGCAATAGTTACAACATATGGAAGATAGTCGGCTGTAATATCGCCATTGACTGCAATATGGTCGATATTATCTGTCACCTTATCTACCGGCAATACAAGCACTGTAGCCTTGCGAGCTGCGCCCTCATTTGCTGCCGCCTTAAGTGTAAGGGTACGAGTCTGAATCACCGCCTCAGAACTCTTATCCCACTCTGAATACTCAACTGTAAGCCACTGTGGATTGAGCTGTGGCTGAACCAAACCTGCTGTCTCAACAAACTCTACAGCAACAACTGCCGAGCCATCTACCGCTGTAACGGTACCACCAATACCGCCCTCTACGTACTCTCCAACCATTGAGTTGAAGACAAAACCGTCGCTATTGAAGGCTGAACTCTCAGCAAAACCCTCTACAGTAAACACCTCTGTAGCAGCAGGAATAGAGATTGTAAGGCTTGCAGCAACCTTATCTGTTGCCACTGCATCTACAAAGTTGAGTGTTGCGCTCTGTGCTGTCATTGGATACTTGGTCTCATCGCCCTTAATCCACAACTCAGTAACACCCTCTGCTCCACCCTCAACAGGGACAATCCAAGCCGGTACGCCATCTACAATCCAGTTAAAGTTGCTCACAACCTTAACTCGTGTAGAGAAGAGCGACATCTCTGCCGGCCAAATCATGGTCATACCATCAGCAGTAACCTCAGTATCGAGGTAAGCATATATCTGCTCACCCTCTGTCGCATAGGCAAATGCGCCATCCTCGATTGCTACCGGATAGATCTTCATCTCTCGCTCAGTAGCTGCCATTGTAATGGTTGCAATAACCTGGCTCTGGCCCTGCATGGTCAGTGTAACCTCGCAAACAGGCTCTACATCAAAGAGTTGGATATCTGCCGCCGCAATTACAACAGAGTGCTCACCAGCCTCACCACGAGCCTTGTATGACACGTTCTCTCCATCCTTAATATAGAAATAGGCAGCAGAGGCCTCAGAGAGTGAGAGCTCCCAGTCATAGTTTGGTGCGAATGTAAGGGTATATTCGCCACCTGGAAGGATAGTCTGGGCTACAGCCTCAGGGAAAGATGGCTTCTCTGGCTCCGGAGTTGGAGTCGGAGTACAAGCTACTGCAAGGAGCAGAAGTGCAATGATTGAAAATAACTTTTTCATAATATCTATTTTTTAATTATTATCTGAAGCAAAATCTGTTAAAATCCCTCTCTCTTGAGGCGCTCAGCCTCCTCGTCAGAGATCCACTCAAGGACGTTGTAGAACTCTCCGACAGAGCCGATTGTTGTACCCAAATTCTCCACATAGACATGGAGCCACAGCACAGCAAAGCGTTGGCAAGAGTTAAAGTAAGAGGCATTGTACGGACTATCATCGCCCAGGATGTGGTTATCACCCAAAATCTGACCAAATACAGAGGCCTCGTCAGAGAGCACCTGATCTGCATCCATTGTAATAATCGGCTCAGCAGGGTCGTCTCCGTGGAATGTAAGCGTCACATCATATCCATTGTAGAACGCATCACGGATGATAATCATATTCTCCTCTGTAGGGTGCGCCTCTGTATAGACAACCTTCTGATAGGATGCATTCTCGCCCGGATAGTCACGCAACAGCAGTGATGAGAGTACAGCATAACCTGTAAAGGCGTTGCGGTCAAATGGGCAGCTCTTATACATGACAACCTTTGTCATATCCGAGTTCTTGTACAGATCCCACTTCAGCTGCTCTGCCATCACAAGTCGCAGATTGAAGCCCAGTGAGTCTGTCGCACCAATATTGTCATAGATACCCTCCACCTCAACATCGGCAGCGAGCTTACCCGCAGGAATTGTGACACTGCTTGTCAAGAGGCGATAGTGCTTGCCCTCAATGGCATTACTACCCGCATCAACCACCTCAACGCCGAATGTACGGTCATAGTTGCGAGCCACTGTCGATGCTACAGCAACCGTAAAACGGCTGTTATCTCTCTGCACCAAGTTGGTCGAGATGCTGTCGGCAAACATCACATACTCAGCATCCGAGTATGTTGTATATTGCTCTTTACACGAGCAGAGCGCCAACAACAGAGCTATATATATAGAAAATCTCTTCATATCTTAGTTACTTTCATTTGGTTGAACAAGCGAACCCGGAGCCTCAAGCTCATGCTTTGGTATAGGCCATACAAAGAGCGGGTTATCTGCCTTGATAGCAAGCGAGCTACCCTCAGCAAGGGAGTGCGACTGCGGAGTGCGAGTAAAGCCCTCGCCACCACGATAGAGTTTTCCCCAACGCTTAATATCGTTAAGTCTAAATCCCTCCATATAGAGCTCACGCACACGCTCATCGGCAATCTGCTCGATATAGTTATCAGCATTCAGGCTCACTGCACCGCCACCCGAGATACGCGCTGCTCTAAGAGCTGTAATATCGTTCGATGCAGCAGAGAAGTTAGGATTCTGCTGACGGCAGTACGCCTCGGCACGAATCAGATACTGCTCTGCAAGGCGGAACGGCTTAGGCATAACCACATGGTAGATGTAGGCGCTACTGATAAAGTCCTGATTACCATAGTACTTTACCAGCAATGGCCACTGCAGAGCGTGGTTATAACCGGTCTGAAGGTTATAGAAGTAGCTATTGTATCGCATATCTGCCTGCGAGTAGAGGCCAAGCACCCACTCAGCCGGCACATAGTCAGGATAGTAGTATGTATAGTCGTTATTAAATCCGAGGAATGACTGACCAAGTGCGCTACCATATGAGGTTGTTGTAAAACCTATGCGCCAGATAATCTCTGTCGCAAAGTCGTAGTTCCACATATAGTCGAAATAGCTCATGTCGCTTGTATAGAGCGTTACAGCAGAGCTAAGCGCAAACTCGTTGCTCTCAATAAGCAGAGTCGAGTAGTCGATTGCGCTCTGCCAATCCTGCATATAGAGCGCCACACGGGCATGCAGGGCGTATGCCATAGCGCGAGTAACAAAGGCGCTGCTATAGGCGTCATTATCCTCATCCAACAGACGCTCAGCATTAGCAAGGTCATCAAGCACCTGCTGATATGAGTCGTGGAGCGATGCTCGTGGCATCGGCTGAGGGTCAACAGTAGTAGTACGGAGGACAACTCCCAACTCACTCTTTGCTGTTGCCGGGTCGTATGCCTTACAATAGCACTTAATCAGCTCCGAGAAGCAGAGTGCACGAATTGCATAGACCTCACCTGTGTAGATATCAAGGGTCTGGAGCTTGATATCATCCGTTGTTGCAGCCATCACGCCGGCGATACGGTCGAGGTAGAAGTTACAATTTGAGATAATCTGATAGAGCGCTGCATATACAGACTCAATCTCAGAGTTTGTCGAACGAATCTTCCACTGCCATATATCGCCATAGGTATTTGAGTAGCCATCAACCGCATAGACCATATCGGCCTGCAAGTCGGGTAGTATTGTGAGCAATCCGCTATAGAGCGCACCACTCTTGAAGAGCGAGTAGATACCTGTTACGGTCTGCTCTGCATCATCAAAGGTCTGCATCGCCTGCTGCTCAGGAATTGCAGAGCCTGGTACTTTATCAAGGCAACTGACAGCAACAAATGCCATCAGAGTTACGAAAAATATCTTTATCTTCTGCATAGTGTCACTGTTTAGAATGTAATATCAACTCCGAAGGTAAATTGACGCGACATTGGATACTGCGCTGCGTAGAGGTTTGTAGTACCCTCCGGGTCAAGACCTGAGAACTTAGTGAAGGTGAGCAGGTTCTGCGCCTGAGCATAGACTCTCAAACCACTGAATACTCGGCTCTTACGTATCGCCTTCTCAGGGATAGAGTAGCCCAGCATCAGATTCTTAAGACGCAAGAATGACGCATCTTCCAACAGTCGGCTATCGAACTCTGTATAGACACCATGACGCGGAATATCTGTCACATCACCCGGCTTCTGCCAACGCTCAAGTAGGCGGTTTGACTGGTTGTAAGAGGCAAAGCGACCATTTGACTCATCAAAGTATCGGTCATTATTGAGCATCCAACGGTCAGCAACCCAGCTAAACTGCGCTGTAAGCGAGAGACCCTTCCAGCTCAGCGCTGTGCCGAAACCACCCTGCCATGGAGCGATATAGCTCTTGCCAACAAGCACCTTATCCTCATCACGAAGCTCTGTGGTAAGCTCGCCATCCTTAGTGTACCATAGTGCATCACCATTTGCAGGGTTTACGCCCGCATAGCGGTTGATGTAGAACTCACCGAGTGGATGACCGACAACAAGCTTGGTATTTGTACCAGAACGCTCATACTCCTGAACGCCATTATAGAGCTCTGTGATGCGATTATGGTTATACGAAACATTGGCATTGACTGTCCACATAAAGTTTGGTGTAGCAATCAGCGTTCCGAGAACATTGAGCTCAACACCCTTATTGACCATCGCACCAACATTATCCCAGTAGTATCCAAAACCCGATGTAGAGTATGGCTCAGGCACCTCCATCAGCATATCGGAGGTGTGCTTATAGTAGAGCTCCAAATCGACATTGAGTCTATGCCAGAAACCGAAGTGCATACCGAGGTTTGTAGTCCACGGCTTCTCCCAACCCAGATGCTCGTTACCAGGCTGCATAAGACCTACACCGGCATTTCCAACATAATCCGCACCGCCACCAACAAGGGCAAGGTGCTCATAGTTCGGAATTGACGAGTTACCCGATGTACCGGTTGAGAATGATACCTGCGCATTGGTAAGCCACAATCTCGCACCCTCCATAAAGGACTCATTACGCATATTCCACATAAAGCCCACACTCCAGAAACCGGCCCAACGACGAGAGGCTCCGAAACGAGAGCTACCATCTGTACGCACAGAGAAATCTGCAAAATAACGGTCATCATAGTTATACTCACCACGACCAAAGAACGACACAAAGCCGTAATCCGAATCTGTAGTATCACCCCACGATGTTGCGCGAGTACCGTTTGAGACATTGGTCATCTTATCGTTATTCTGACCCTCAGTAAGGACATTGAACGCCTCGTAGTGGCTATCCACACCCTCCTGACCGAGCAGGATGTTGAAGTTGTGACGGTTTGCCACATCGAAGTTGTAGTTCACCGTATTGGTGATTGTCAAGCTATAGCTATCGGTCGAACTGCGAGAAGCACTACCCTGACCCTGATTTGGTGCATAGCTTGGGAACGACTGACCAAAGCCTGTTGTATGCGAATAATCGACACCAAACTGACTCTTGAGTGTCAAGCCCTCAATCGGAGTCGCCTCGGCATACTGTGTAGAGATAACTTTATACTTTTTGAAGCTCACCGGGTTATTCTCAAGCCACTCCACGGGGTTCTGACCATTACCTTTCCAGCTACCATCTGCAATAGAGGCTATTGTACCATCTGCGCGATACGGATTCCAATACGGCATCATAAAACGGGCTGCCGAAATTGGCGTAACGAGCGTATATGAGCCCTCATCCGCCTGTGTGATATTCTGGAAGTTGAGCATTGTGTTGGCACCCATCTTGAGCCAGCTACCCATCTTGCGCTCGAAGTTCTGACGAGAAGAGAATCGCTCAAAACCAGAGCCCATAGCCACACCATCTTGATTGTAATAACCGCCAGAGATGTAGTACGAGGTCTTCTCATCTGCACCCGACACTGCAAGCTCATAGTTCTGCAACAGCGCTGACGAGTTGAATACCTGCTCCATCCAGTTGATATCTGTCTGGCTCAGCACCGCGTAGTTCTGACCGGCATCCATGCCGATTTGGCGCTCGTACTCGATACGCTCGGCAGTGTTCATCAGATCCCACTTGCCGCACGCTACCTGCGAGAAACCGAGCTGCATACGGTACTCGATTCTCGGGCGATCTGCCATCTTTCCGCGCTTTGTGGTGATAACAATCACACCATTTGCCGCACGCGCACCGTAGATAGATGTCGAAGAGGCATCCTTAAGCACCGAGATAGACTCAATATCGGCAGGGTTGATAGTGTTAAAATCACTTGCCGCAATAGGCACACCGTCTAAGATGTAGAGTGGAGCTGTTCCCGAGTTGATTGAGTTGGTACCACGAATGGTCATCACCGCTGCCGAGCTCGGCTCACCAGTATTGGAGAGCACTGTAAGACCAGGCACCTGACCCTGCAACGCCTGATCAAAGGCTGCAGTCGGAGTCTTCTCGACCTTCTCCATCTTTACAGTCGAGACAGAGCCTGTAATTGTACCCTTCTTGCGGACACCATAGGCAATTACCACCACATCGTCAATAGCTTCGCTCTCAGATTGCAGTGCAACATCATAAGTCATACTACCCTGAGCAGTCGCCGGAACACTCCACTGCGCCTCCTTACAACCGAGGAAGGAGAAGGAGATTGTATTTCCCGCAACAGCATCAATGGTGTATGTACCATCAAAATTTGAGGTCACTCCCTGCATTGTCTCAAGGACTACAACTGCCACACCGAGCAGCGGGGAGTTATCTTCGGCAGAGACAACAGTACCACTGATTGTCACCTTGCCCGCACCCTGAGCAGATGCTGTCAAGAGCGAAAGGCTCAGCAGTAGCGTTACGCCGAAAAGTTGAAAAAATTGTTTGAGTGAGTTCATAATCGGCAAAGGTACGACTTTTGTACTAAAGTACAAAGAGAATCAGGAATTTATTGCTGTTGGCCGTTAGCTATTAGCTTTTAAGCGGAATTATATTTAGTCCGCCACGGGTGGACAAAGCCAAAGGCTAATAGCCAATAGCTTTCTGGTTTGCACACTGATACTTACTTGCACTTATTTGTCGTCAAAACGTGTTAGAGATGGTGCATCGTGAAATATCCCCGGATAGGACATACTAAGCGTATTTCCTATTCGGGGATATGAGGGATGTGCAGCTAATGCTGCC
>JAZORI010000032.1:0-8347 GCA_045656505.1 Alistipes sp.
ATCTGCGTGATATCCCTCATATCCACGAATGAGCAGTACACTTAGTACAGCCCATCCGTGGCTATTTCGCGATATGCCACAGCTACTATGCTCTGACGATAAAACAGTGCACAGGTATAGCAGTGTGCAAACCAGAAAAGCTTTTAGCCTTTGGCTTGTCCGCCGTGGCGGACTAAATATAATACCACTTAAAAGCTAATAGCTGTTTTTGTAATTTCGAGAAATTTTTTGTAACTTTGGAACAAATTACTGTCGTTTGGTTATGAAAAGGATTTTGAAGATTGTTGCGATACTGGTTGTGGCGTTGGTTGCTACCATTTTTACTATTCCGGCGTTATTGAGCGGAAAGATTGGTGATATTGTCAAGAGTGAGGCCAACAAGATGCTCAATGCCAAGGTGGAGTTTGAGAAGCTCGACATTTCGCTCATCAGTCACTTTCCAAAGGCGTCGTTGGAGCTTGTTAGCTTCTCAGTGACGGGTGTAGATGAGTTTGAGGGGGTAGAGCTTGTTGCAGGTAAGCGCATCGAGGTTGCGGTGGATGTATTGTCGCTCTTTGGTGATAGCTTTGAGGTGAGCAAGGTTTGGCTTCTTGAGCCGCAGATTAATGGAGTGATTACCAAGTCGGGTAAGGCGAATTGGGATATTATGAAGCCCTCTGAGTCGGAGGAAGAGGTTGCTGAGGAGCAGGTAGATGATAGCTCTTCGGCTTTCAAACTCTCTATTAATTCAGTGAATATTGACCGTGCGCAGATCAGCTATACTGACAATCAGAGCAATATAACCTTCTCTACATCGCCGGTTTCGCTCTCTTTGTCGGGCGATTTGTCGGCAGAGGCAACGACTCTATATCTCAATGCGACAGCTGCTGGGATTACATTTGTCAGCGAGGGCGACTCCTTTGCCTCGGGCGTTACAATGGCGCTTGATGGTGCAATAGGTGCAGATTTTGGCACAAATCGCTATACACTCTCTAAGCTCAACCTCTCGGTAAATAGCGTGAAGGCTGCCCTTGATGGTTGGGTGGAGATGGCAGGTGATGATATTGTGACCGATATTGTGTTGGACTGCTCTGATAACGACTTTAAGAGTATTCTTTCGTTAGTTCCAGCCCTCTATACAAAGGATTTTAAGAATCTTACAGCATCGGGCGATGTCTCGTTGACAGGCGCTGTCAAGGGTCGTCTGAGTGGGGATAGATACCCTGCATTCAATCTGAAACTCAATGTGGCTAACGGCCGTTTTAAGTATGCAGATCTGCCAAAGGCAGTCTCTGATATCAATATCGTTGCCGCGGTGAACAATGGCGGTGGAACGCTCGATGCAACAACGTTGAATCTCTCTAAATTTAGCGCTCTGTTTGCTGGTCAGAGCCTCTCTGCGACATTGAAAGCCACTACGCCAATCTCAGATTTGGGCTTTGATGCGACACTGAAGGGTACTATTGACTTGGGTGCGGTAAAAGATATCTATCCGTTGGAGGATATGGCTCTTAGGGGTGTTGTGACGGCAGATGCGACTATGTCGGGCCACCTTTCGGATGTGGAGAAGGGAGCATATGACCGCCTTGCAGTTCGTGGTAAACTGGGCGTTGAGGGTATTACTGTTGAGTATGGTAAGTTCCCGCAGATTGAGGTCGGAAAGGCGTTGGCAACCCTCTCGCCGTCAAAGATGGCGCTCGAGTCTTTGGAGGTTAAGATTGGCAATAGCGACATTTCGGCTACGGGTAATTTGACAAACTATTGGGGCTACCTATTGCATGATGCAACACTCTCAGGAAGACTCGATATAAAGTCGCAACTACTTGATTGTAATGAGCTTATGGCGGCAGTTTCTGATGATGAACCGCAGTTGGAGCAGAGTGAGCAATCGACCTCAGATAGTGAGCCGATGTCTGTTATAGAGGTGCCGAAGAACCTCAATTTAGTGTTGGATTGTAAGCTATCAAAGGTGCTCTTTGATAAGATGGTGATAGAGAATATTGCAGGTGCAGCATCGGTAAAGGATGGTGTGTTGTCGCTTGATAATCTGGGGATGAATATGTTTGACGGCTCGGCAAAGGCGTCGGCATCGTACTCTACTGCAAAGGTTGACAGCCCCAGGCTCGGACTCGATGCAACATTCTCGCAAGCCTCGTTCAAAACGACAGCAGCGCAACTGGGAATCGTCGAGCAGATAGTGCCACTCTTTGAGAAGATTGAGGGTGACTATACGATGTCTCTAAAGTGCGATATGTTGCTTGATAGCACTATGTCGCCACAGCTGAAGAGTGTAAATGGTAGCGGTAGTATTCGCTCCGGAAACTTCAAGGTCTCTAATATTCCGGCAATGGAGATGTTGGCGAAAGTTGCGGGAAATGGCGTGGATTTGAATAAAATCGAGGCTACAGAGGTGACTGTGATAAGCTTTGTGATAGAGAATGGCAATGTGATTACCAAACCGTTTGATATCAAGCTCGGAAAGACAAAACTCACACTCTCTGGTATGACCGGCCTTGACCAGACGATAGACTATAGCGTTGCAGTAGCCCTGCCGCAGATGACTCTGCATGGTAAAATTGGCGGAACATTCTCTAAACCAAAGGTTGCGCTCGATAGCGCAAAGATGGTTGATCAGGCACTCTCCAAGGCGGGTGTTGATAGAGAGGAGGTCGCTGAAAAGGTAGAAGATACTAAGGCTAAAGCTATTGCGGAGGCGGAACAGAAGGCTGCACAACTTATTGAAACAGCACGCACGGAGGCAGATAAACTTGTGGAGAAGGCCACAAATCCGATTGCTAAAATCGCAGCCAAAGCAGCTGCGGATAAACTTATATCCGAGGCTGAAAATCAGGCCGCAAAACTTATTAATGAGGTAAAAACCAAATAAATAAATATAGATTATGAAAAAGAAGTATTGTTATCCAGCTATTCAGCTCTATTGCATTGATGTGGAGTCAGGTTTTACTGTCTCAGGCATGATGGATTCAGATTCGTCGGTAAAGGATTTAGGTTGGGATTAATGAGTGATGTTATGAGAAGATTTTTTGTTATCGTAGCAGCGCTTGTTGTAGCAGCAGCCTGCACAAATTATGTAGATCAGCCGACATTACCTCTTGAGAAACAGACTATCTCTGTCGGTGTTGAAGAGGGTACAAGAGCTTTTTTTGAGAGTGTAGACCAGTCATATCGCCACTATTGGGAGGAGGGAGATGACCTTTCGGTATTCTATTACTCGACAACTAACAGTCGCTTTGCTCTTACAGCAGGTGCCGGCAGTCAGCTGGGTGTCTTTGAGGGTGAGGTAGCAGAGGGTACACAGGGTATGCTCTATGCAGTCTATCCATATAGCCAGAGCTGCGCTGTTAGCGGCTCAACCCTTACTGTGGAGTATCCGTCAAAGCAGACCCTTCGTACAGATAAGGCGAGCTATGACAAGCAGGCGCTTATTATGGTGTCAGAGAGCAGTGAGAAGAGTGTTAAAATGTCAAACCTCTCAGCATTTGTTCGCCTGAGCCTTACAGGTAGTCAGACTATTTCAAAGGTGGAGTTGCGCGCTCTTGCAGGTGAGCCATTGGCAGGAGTAGCGACCGTAGCACTTGGTGGTGCCGAGTATCAGCCTGTGATAGCTGAGGGTAGCAGTGTTGTGACTCTCGAGTGTGGCTGTACACTCTCGTCTACAGCAACCGAACTCTTCTTTGCAGTAGCTCCGGCAACCCTTTCACGCGGTTTTGAGGTTGTTGTTTATGACAATAACGGTAAGTATATGCGTCGCCGTCACGCATCGGCAACAGAGTTTGCTCGTAATACTGTCTACAATATGGCAGAGCTTACTTACAAGGCTGCAGATAGCGCAGTGGCTCTGAGCGGTGTGAAGTATGCACAGAAGGCTAACGTAAGCGCAGGATATAGATATACTATTTATGCGTCAGGCTTTAAGAGTGGCGATAAAATTCGACTCAGCTCGACTGCTGCGGAGTATCAGTGTGGCGTTATTGTCTACACAGACTGCGTTACCTTTACTATCCCTTCAGACTTTGTTAGCGGTACATATAGTCTTGATGTTGTTCGTGGTTCAGATAGTATTACTCTTGGCGATGTAGAGCTTACTATGCACAGCGTTCCGCAGGCTGATATGCTCGATGTAGTATTCAATGCAAATGGTACAGCAACCGATGCATCTGCAAAGATGATGACTATCATTGACTATCCTTCTGCAGGTAAAGTAACATTCTACGAGGAGTATCAGCAGCGCTATATGGCTCGATTCTATAACGATCTGTATGCGGATGCTAAATCTGGATTCTATCGTGTTGATTTCCTGAATCATAACTCTTTCAGGACAGAGCTTGCAGATGGTCATACAATGGAGACCATCATTAAGCTGAATACTGCTCACGATGGTAGTAAGGAGGCTAAGTGGTTCTCTTGTCACGATACAGGTGGCACGGGATTTTTGCTATCAGAGACTTCAAAGGGTGCAACTATCGTCTTCTTGCCGCGTGTTGGAAGTGGATCTGGCGGATATAAGTGGGCAAAGAGTAGTGTGAACCCTAAAGTTGGCGAGTACTATCACGTTGTTGGTGTATGGAATAAGGATAATGGTCAGGCTATTATCTATGTCAATGGAGTGAAATACACTCCGGTAACTGCAAGTGGTGCCTTTGTGCAGCCAAAAAATAGTGTTGCCTGCTGGTTCTCAATCGGTGGCGATCCTAAAAATGCAGAAACGCCGACCTCTCAGAATTGCTGGAATGGCGATGTGGGTATGGCACGCGTATATGACCGCGCACTTACTGATGCTGACGTTGCAGCGCTTTGGAATGAGGCAAAACGCACTCGTCCACAGGCAACAATTAAACTCTCTACACCTCAATTCTTCTCAAAAGCAGAGGTAAAAGAGGGTAGTAAGTATGCGATTTATGTAAATGGTGTTCAGAGTGGTGATGCATTGCAGTTTACCTCAGAGCAGGGTGAAGCAAAAGTGCTTCAGACAAGTGTTGAGTCAGGTCGTATTGTGGCAACAATTCCGGCAGGTATGGCATCTGGTAAATACCAGGTATCTGTTGTTCGTGGTAGCGAGATGTGCTTTGTTTGCAGTGTAGAACTTGTAGTGAAGGAGAATCCTCGCAATTATGTTGCACCACAGATTATCGCACACCGTGGTATCTGCACAAATGGCGAGCCAAATAACTCTATGGCTTCGTTAAAGTCGGCTCAGGCTATCGGTGGTATCTATGGTTCGGAGTTTGATATCTTCACAACTAAGGATGGCGTTATTGTGCTTAATCACAATAAGACTACCGATTCAAATGGTCTTATTATTGAGAACTACAATCACGAGGATCTCCGTAATGAGAAGCTCTCAAATGGAGAGTCTTTGCCGACATTGGAGGCTATTCTTGATCAGGGAAAGACAACTCCAAATCTACGACTGATCGTTGAGGTTAAGGCTCACAATAACCACGAAAATACCCTTGCTTGTACTCGTCGTGCAGTTGAGTTGATTAAGGCAAAGGGAATGGAGAATCAGGTCGATTTTATCAGCTTTGACTATACTACTTGTGTGCTGGCGGCTCAATTGTTGCCAAATATCACCGTAGGTTATCTCTCTGGCGAAAGAACTCCGGCACAGGTGTTTGCAGATGGTATTAATAACATTGACTACCAGTGGGCGACTCTTCAGAATACTCTCAACTATGTTGATGAGGCTCACGCGCTGGGTATGACCGTAAATACCTGGACAGTCAATAATGCGGCAGATATGCTGATGGTATATCAGGCTGGTATTGACTACCTTACAACCGATAAGGTGGCTATTGCCAAGGAGCTCTATAGCAAGGTGTTTGTTGAGCATAAGTAGAGTTTTGTATAACTACTAAGCGGGGGTGTTCGATAGGTGTCGGACACCCTCGTTGTTTGTACGTAGAGGTTGTGTGTGGCGCTGCAAAACAGGGTTGTGGCAGAGCTTTTGTGAGGTGGAGAGTAGATGAGTGAAAAAAAACTCGCGAAAGAGGAGATTTATACTTTATTTTTTCGTATATTTGCATCTGATTGTGTACAAGCGTTTAATACGGAGAAAACATTTAACTAATTTATAGAACATACTTAAATAAAAACTCTATGATTTATTCACACGAAGTGCAGCAGATGTGCTGCGTAAAGAAGGGTGCTAATCACGAGTCTGCTCCAATTCCTGAGGAGGGCAAGTGGGTTCGCGCTAAGGAGATTAAGGACATTTCCGGTCTTACTCATGGTATTGGTTGGTGTGCACCTCAGCAGGGTGCTTGTAAGCTGACCCTCAATGTTAAGGATGGTATCATTCAGGAGGCTTTGGTTGAGACTATCGGTTGCTCTGGTATGACTCACTCTGCAGCTATGGCTTCAGAGATTCTTCCTGGTAAGACTATCCTCGAGGCTCTGAATACTGACCTTGTTTGTGACGCTATCAACACCGCTATGCGTGAGTTGTTCAAGCAGATTGTTTACGGTCGTACTCAGTCAGCTTTCTCTGAGGGCGGTCTTGTTATCGGTGCATCACTCGAGGATCTTGGTAAGGGCCTTCGCTCACAGGTTGGTACTATGTTCGGTACCCTTGCAAAGGGCGCTCGCTACCTTGAGATGGCTGAGGGATACTGCACTCGCATGGGTCTTGATGCAAATGATGAGATTATCGGTTACGAGTTCGTACACCTCGGTAAGTTCATGGACTTCGTAAAGAAGGGCATCGAGCCAGTTGAGGCACTCGAGAAGGCAAAGGGCTCTTATGGCCGCTTCAAGGATGCTGTTAAGTATATTGATCCACGTCACGAGTAAACCATATTGTTAAACCCTTAAATTTTATAGAACTATGGCATTATTTGAGAGCTATGAGCGCAGAATAGAGAAGATTAACGCTGTGCTTGCACAATATGGTATCAATGGTATTGACGAGGCAAAGGCTATTTGCGATGCTAAGGGCATCGATCCTTACACAATGTGTGAGGAGACTCAGCCAATCTGCTTCGAGAACGCAAAGTGGGCTTACGTAGTAGGTGCTGCTATCGCAATTAAGAAGGGCTGTACTTCTGCTGCAGACGCTGCTGAGGCAATCGGTGAGGGTCTTCAGGCATTCTGTATCCCAGGATCAGTTGCAGACGATCGTCTTGTAGGTATCGGTCACGGTAACCTTGCAGCTCGTCTTCTTCGTGAGGAGACTCAGTGCTTCGCATTCCTCGCAGGTCACGAGTCTTTCGCAGCAGCTGAGGGTGCTATTAAGATTGCAGAGATGGCTAACAAGGTTCGTCAGAACCCACTCCGCGTTATCCTTAACGGTCTTGGTAAGGACGCTGCTAAGATTATCTCTCGTATCAACGGCTTTACCTATGTTCAGACTCAGTTCGACTACTACACAGGTGAGGTTCACGAGGTAGAGACTATCGCTTACTCAGACGGTCTTCGTTCAAAGGTTCGTTGCTACGGCGTTGACGACGTACGTGAGGGTGTAGCTGTAATGTGGAAGGAGGATGTAGATGTATCTATCACCGGTAACTCTACTAACCCAACCCGTTTCCAGCACCCAGTAGCAGGTACTTACAAGAAGGAGCGTGTACTTGCAGGTAAGAAGTACTTCTCAGTAGCATCAGGTGGAGGTACCGGCCGTACCCTTCACCCAGATAACATGGGTGCAGGTCCTGCATCTTACGGTATGACCGATACCCTTGGTCGTATGCACTCTGACGCTCAGTTTGCAGGTTCATCTTCAGTTCCAGCACACGTTGAGATGATGGGCTTCCTCGGTATGGGTAACAACCCAATGGTAGGTGCGACTGTGGCTGTTGCAGTTGCTATCCAGCAGGCGATGAAATAATTTTAGCGTGATAGCGGCGCATTTGCTGCCGCTACTCATCGTTCCAACAAAGGGCAGTACGACAAGTACAGCCCTTCGTTGTTTCTCAGAGCGAGCGTTGCAACTACACCACTCTGACGCTAAAAATGTTTAATACAGAAATCCCCGTAATTCTTAATCGAATTATGGGGATTTTTGTGTGTTTGTAGGTGGAGAACTTTTGGTACTCCAGATTGTTCCAAATTGATGCAAATCTGCTACAAAATGCGTCTTATTTGCAACCATTTTCGCTATCGCCAACGTTGCAAGATAGGGACAAAAAAAAGAAGACAACCTTTCGATTGTCTTCTTTGGTGCGGTGCGTAGGGGACTCGAATGGCTTTAGCCATCACCGAGGGAGTGCCGCAGTCGCATATGTGCGGTCCGGGGAAACACGACCGAGGTAACCCCATATTTAATTTGTGTCTGCTATGCAACGCATGGAATGTATGTTTGGATGCAGTGTAGGCGGTTTCGCGTAGCGACTCGTAGCGATATGTAATG
>JAZORI010000033.1:0-7772 GCA_045656505.1 Alistipes sp.
TTATTGTCATTTTATTCATCTAACATTCAAACGCAGTCCCACTAAATAATCTAACAACCATTTGAGTTATATGGCAACCGAAGCGTAATATAAAAAATCTCGGTGTAACAAAATAAAAATAATTTTTTTGTTATCTTTGCACAAAGTTCTCCTCCTTGAAGAAGAGGAGTAATTGATTTAGAGGCGATTTTAAGGCAATTAAAAAGGCATTTCGGCACTGCTCAATATGCCAGATACTGCCCGAATACTGCCCCAGTGGCATAACTAATTATATTAATTTGTCAATCAAAGGTCTATGAGGACACAAGATGACTTCGATGAGGAGGAGTATTAAAAAGATTTTATCAGCCAATGCGCTGATAATCAAGAGAGAAGCAAGGAATATAAACTTGTTTCTCTTTTTTTATTTCTATCATTACCACTCCGCAACCATTGTTCTACACTATCTTCGGTGGGGTTGGAAAAATTTTCTTGTATATTTTCTGATTCTTTTGTGAATCCTCTTACATATTAAAAATAAATCACTACCTTTGTGTAGATGTAAACCTATGCTGACACTACTATGGCAAAACTTATCTCCGCAGACCTGACAAATAATAAACTATGCGTCCTCGAATACACTACGACTGATGGACAAATGCTATCATTTAAGGAAGATGCGTTTGATGCAAAAATAGTGTCACACATATATACAGATGTAGGCAAGGTTATCTTCGATAAACCTATTACGAAGATTGGAGAGGAGGCATTTTGGTTCAGCAGCCTTACAAGTGTGACTATTCCCGATAGCGTAACAACGATTGGATATTCGGCATTCTTTCATTGCGACAGCCTTACAAGTGTGACTATTCCCGATAGCGTAACGACGATTGGAGATGGGGCATTCGCTTATTGCTTCAAACTTACAAGTGTTACTATTGGAGATAACGTAACTACGATTGGAGTTAAGGCATTCGCTTATTGCAGCCTTACAAGCATTACTATCCCCGATAGCGTAACGACGATTGGAGGTAGTGCATTCTCTGATTGCTACAGCCTTACAAGTGTGACTATCTCCGATAGCGTAACGACGATTGGAGAGAGTGCATTCAGTTGGTGCGTGAGACTTAAAGAATTTAAGGGTAAATTTGCTGCTGATGGTGATCGTTGTTTGATTATTGATGGTGTGCTAAATGCTTTTGCTATAGGTTGTGGTGTTACTCAATATACCATTCCCGATAGCGTAACGACGATTGGAAATTGGGTATTCTCTTCTTGCATCAGCCTTACAAGTGTGACTATCCCCGATAGCGTAACGACGATTGGAGATCACGCATTCTCTTGGTGCAAAAGCTTTACAAGTGTGACTATTCCCAATAGCGTAACAACGATTGGAGATTCGGCATTCTATAAATGCACCAGCCTGACAAATGTGACTATCCCTGATAGCGTAACGACAATTGGAATGTGTGCATTCTATCGTTGCGAAAGCCTCACAAGTGTAACTATTCCCGATAGCGTAATAACGATTGGATATCAGGCATTCGAAGATTGCAAAGGTCTTACGAGTGTGACTATTGGAAAAAGCGTTAGTAAGATTGGGTATTGGACATTTCATAATTGCAATATTGACACAATAGTATGTTGTCCTAAAATACCACCAAAAATTGATGACTCATTTGACAAGTTTGAAAATCTGATTGTTCCAACAGGTTGCGAGGAGGCGTATGCTAACTCTGATTGGGGACAGTATCTCGAATAAGTCGCAATATAACAAGTAAAAGAGATAATATACAACCAAATAAACTTGTATATAAACTAGTACGACATAAAATAGATACTAATACTCAACAACTTACAAACCCTCAATACTCCTTTAACGAAGAAGAATATTAATGAGGTAATTGATTAATAGTCAATACTCTAGCGCAATGTGGTGTATCAACCAAAAGTTGGTACACCACATTTTTTTGCCGAAAAATTTGGAAAATTCGAGGGGGGGGGTATCTTTGCAGTACAATTGAATTAAACAATTAAAAAACAAAAGATTATGAAGAGGTTATTTTTTATCGCAGTTATGGCATTGAGTCTATGCTGTTGTGGAAAAATTATTGACTGGTGGCCCATCAACTTCTATATACAGGTAGTGGATGCTGAGGGTAAGGATTTGCTTGATCCTGAGAATGACAACACTTGGATTGTCGGCACTCAGATTTCGTTCTATGGAGAGAGCGAGTTAATTGAAGAGGAGGATATTGCGCCTCAAACAAGAACACTTCCTGCCGAGTACCGAGGTTGTATGATAAAGAAGGGAAAGGAGCGCTATCAATTGATTTTTGGTGAGTTCCCAGGAGGTCACGAGTATGACAATGAGGAGCTTGTGATTACTTGGCCAGATGGCACATCCAACAAGGTTACCTACAAGCGCAGACTCAATAGTGTGACCGTCGAGGCGAAGGAGGTTATCAAACTTGACGGAGTAAAGTGTTCTAATCCGATAGTGATTGTAAAATAATCAGGATATATCAATGCAAGAGGAACGGGCAAAGAGCTTGTTCCTCTTATTTTTTGGCAAACAAGTACCACATAACAGCTTTTTTACTATCTTTGTTGTAAGTAAACACAATGGTATGGACTACTTAGAGATATTAGAGGATATATACCAAAAGATTCTGCCCTATGCAAAGGAGGGTAAGCAGGCCGATTATATTCCCGAGTTGGCAAAGGTTAATCCCGACCAGTTTGGCATGTGTATTCACACCATTTACGGCGAGAGTGCAGCCATAGGAGAGGCGAATACGAGGTTTTCTATTCAGAGTATATCCAAAGTCTTTGCACTGGCGATGTGTCTCTCTATCAAGGGTGATGACCTATGGAAAAGGGTTGGCAGAGAGCCGTCCGGCACTGCTTTTAACTCGCTCGTACAGCTCGAGATAGAGAAGGGCGTACCACGCAATCCATTTATAAATGCTGGAGCGATTGTAATGGCTGATATTCTACTGTCGCACCTTGACAATCCGAAAGAGGATTTTCTGAATTTTGTTCGCGCAGTAGCCGGCAATCAGACAATCGAATACAATGAGAATGTTGCGGCCTCCGAGCGCGAGAATGGCTATCTAAATGCGGCCATTGCCAATCTGCTGAAGTATCACGGCACAATCAAGAATGATATCGAGAGCGTGCTACACTTCTACTTCCTGATGTGCTCTGTCGAGATGAGTTGCCGCGAGCTGTCGTTAGCATTTTTAGCATTTGCCAACCATCGTCGCAAGTTTGATTACACGGGAATTGCCCTCACAGCATCGCAAATCAAGCGCATGAACGCCATTATGCAGACCTGCGGTTTCTATGACGAAGCGGGAGAGTTTGCATTCTTTGTAGGACTACCTGGAAAGAGTGGTGTCGGCGGTGGAATTGTAGCAATCTACCCTCTTCAGTACTCGGTAGCTGTGTGGAGCCCACGTCTTAATTCCAAAGGTAACTCTGTGATGGGTATGAAGGCTCTTGAGTTACTAACAACCGAGACAAAGGAGTCGATATTCTAAACAAATAGCTTGCGATTGCAAGCTATTTGTTTAGAAATCCAATCCAAAATTGATTTGTACAGCGTTATTAAACGGCGTATCTCTTTTACCCATCAGGTAGGCGATATCGAACTGTAGATGGAAGAATCTGACACCTAAACCGATTGTTCCATAGCCAATTGTCGAGCTACTATTCTCAAAAAGTATCTTGGAGACATTTCCACCGGCACGCAGATAAAATAGGCGCATAAGCGAATACTCAGCACCCAATTTTGCCGCAAATATATCCTCTCGACTCGAAATACCATACTTCACTTCCGTAGAGATATCGAACAGATGAGAATCGCTAAACGGCAACGAAAGTGTTGCACCTACTGCAGGTGTCAATCCCACACAATTATACTGCGGGGCTATCGGAGCATCAAATGAGATTTTTCCACCTATATTAATAGCTGCGCCCTCCAAAAATGTCATAGGCAAGCGTGAGAAGAGCGAAATATCTGCCCCACCGCCATTATAATTATCATCATCAAAGAGGTAGTTATATGTACGACGATAACGGGCTGTTACGGCTAATGACATGCGCTCAGAGACTCTATATCCATAGCCCAAATCAAAACGCTGAACGCTCGGGCGCTTGTCGTTATACTCGCTCTTTGGTTCTGCATTTAACTGCATACCCAGAACAAGTGCGTGACGTTGAGCAAAGCGAACATATGCACCGCCAGAGAGCATTCTATATTGATTATAAGTCTCACCAGAGAAGTTAGCATACGAGAATGCCGCTTGTACAGTTTTATACTCCATAAGTGATGATGCAGCATTGCCAAAGGCCGCAAAGGCATCGGCTCTCGTAGCCACTCCTGCACCTCCCATAGCCGCAACTCGAGCATTCGGAGTATGGTCATAGAGCCCCTGTGCCGAAAGAGATAACGGCAACAGAAACAGTATCGCAAGCAGTAACTTTCTCATAATACAAACTACTCAGACAACCTCTAAATAATCAAACCTCCACAGCAGTTGATCACCTGACCTGTAACATAGCTTGACATATCTGATGCCAAGAATAGTGCCACATTTGCCACATCCTCCAATGTACCAAAGCGGTGCAGAGGAATAGATTTAGCCCACTGCTCGCGCACCTCATCCGAAAGGTTGGCAGTCATATCCGAGATGATAAATCCCGGAGCGATACAGTTGGCACGGATACCGCGTGAGCCCATCTCCTTGGCTATAGACTTTGCAAGACCTATCATACCCGCTTTGGAGGCTGAGTAATTGCTCTGCCCTGCATTGCCGCTTACACCGACAACCGACGACATATTAATAATAGAACCGCTACGCTGGCGAGCCATAACAGGAATTACAGCGTGTGTAAAATTGAATGCCGACTTAAGATTTGTGTTGATAATCATATCCCACTGCTCCTCTGTCATGCGCAACATAAGGTTATCCTTTGTAATACCTGCATTGTTAATTAGCACATCTATACGACCGAAATCTGCCTTTACTTGTTCAACAACAGCATGGCTCTGCTCATAATTTGCCGCATCTGAGGCATATGCCTTAACACGAACACCCAAAGCCTCAATATCAGCCACGGTCGCCATAGCAGCCTGTTGCTGCGTCAAATATGTAAATGCTATATCGGCACCCTGCTCTGCCAATTTTATCGCAACAGCCCTACCAATGCCTCTGCTGGCACCTGTAATAAGGGCTACTTTTCCTTCAAGAAGTCTCATATTGTAAATTTTGTTAATAAATTCTGCTCAAATATACGAAATATATTTGAAAATATAGCTACCTTTGAGGGTCTTTAATACTGTACATACAGTTTTACGGCGTAAACAAAGAATAGACAACAAATATACAAAAGCATGAAAGATTCACAGATTTTTGATTTGATCGCTCAGGAGCGTGGTCGCCAGACTCGCGGTATTGAGCTTATTGCATCGGAGAACTTCGTTAGTGACAGCGTTATGGCTGCTATGGGTTCTGTACTTACCAATAAGTATGCTGAGGGTTATCCTGCAGCTCGTTACTATGGTGGTTGCGAGGTAGTTGATAAGGTTGAGAGCCTGGCTATTGAGCGTATCTGCAAGCTTTATGGTGCAGAGTATGCTAACGTACAGCCACACTCTGGTGCTCAGGCAAATATGGCAGTATTCTTCGCCGTTCTCAAGCCGGGTGATACATTCCTCGGCCTTAACCTCTCTCACGGTGGTCACCTTTCACACGGTTCTGCTGTAAATATGTCTGGTACATACTTCAACGCTGTAAGCTACTCTGTTAAGGAGTGCGATGGCCGTGTTGATTATGACGAGATGGAGGCTAAGGCACTTGAGTGCAAGCCAAAGCTTATCATCGGTGGTGCTTCAGCATACTCTCGAGAGTGGGATTATGCTCGTATGCGCGAGATTGCAGACAAGGTAGGCGCTCTGCTGATGATTGACATGGCGCACACTGCAGGTCTTATTGCTGCAGGTCTGCTCGAGAATCCGGTAAAGTATGCACACATCGTAACCTCTACCACACACAAGACACTGCGCGGTCCTCGGGGAGGTATCATCCTTATGGGTAAGGATTTCGACAATCCATGGGGTCTGACAACTCCAAAGGGTGTTGTTAAGAAGATGTCTCAGATTCTCAACTCTGCAGTATTCCCAGGTATTCAGGGTGGCCCACTGGAGCACGTTATCGCAGCTAAGGCTGTAGCCTTTGGTGAGGCTCTGGAGCCATCATTCAAGGAGTATCAGGCTCAGGTTGTAAAGAATGCTCAGGCACTTGCAGCAGCATTTACTGCACGCGGCTACAATATTATCTCAGGCGGTACTGACAACCACCTTATCCTTGTTGACCTCCGTACTAAGTTCCCAGAGCTTACAGGTAAGGTTGCTGAGAAGGCATTGGTTGCTGCAGATATTACAACTAATAAGAATATGGTGCCATTTGACTCTCGCTCAGCGTTCCAGACTTCAGGTCTTCGCTTCGGTACCCCTGCAATCACTACTCGAGGTTTGAAGGAGGCAGAGATGGAGGTTATCGTGTCACTTATCGACCGCGTACTCTCTGACTCTGAGAATGAGGCAAATATCGCAGCAGTTCGCGCTGAGGTAAATGCAATGATGGAGAAATACCCACTCTTTGCATGGTAGAGATTATTGCTTTCCTCGATGAGCTGAGCCAGAACAACAATCGTGAATGGTTTGCTGCTCACAAGGATCAATACAAGTCGATAGACAAAAAATTGAAGGAGTTTGCGGCGAAGCTGATTAACGGCATCGCCGCATTCGACCCTTCGGTTGCAGGGCTGACTGTCGCTGACTGCACATACCGCATCTACCGCGATATCCGCTTCAGCCACGACAAAAGCCCATATAAAACCTGGACAGGTGTCTTTGTCGCTCCTCATGGTAAAAAGGGAGGATATGCAGGCTACTACATACACTTTGAGCCCACAGGCTGTTTCCTATTTGCCGGCTCACACTGCCCTGAGCCAATCATACTGAAGAGTATCCGCGAAGAGATTTTGGATAACGGAGATGCTATGCTTGCAGCCGTTGCCGCAACAAATGGTTTCACACTTATCCGCGATAATGCACTCAAGCGCACTCCAAAGGACTTCCCTACTGGACACAAACACGACGAGTTGTTGCGCCTAAAGGATTTCGGCATTGAGAAGGCTCTCAACCCCGAACTTCTAAATGGCAGTGAGGAGTCTCTGCTTGACGCAGTCCTCGCTGACTTCCGCTCTACATACACTCTTGTTGACATTCTCAATCGAGCCGTCAACTACGCCTACGAAGAGATGATGTAATAAATAGACCACTAACCGAAATTGTTAGTGGTCTATTTGCTGTTGGCTCGGCATAGCCGACCCTTCCTCCTCGCAGGGTGTTAGCTATTGGCTATTAGCTTTTCTGATTTACACATCTCTACCTCTGTGCACTGTTTTATCGTCAGAACGCGGTAGATACAACGCTGCGATTAAGTCGAATGCAATCAAACTTGTTTGAATTGCTGAGACGAAGCAGCGAAAAGACTCCGAAGAAGGATTAACGCTCGGCACATAAAACAACGAAGGGCTGTACACAACGTACTGCCCTTTGTTGGTTTATGGGTTAGCGAAAGTAGGTATCCGCGTTATCACGATAAAACCCAATTTGTCGTCAAAAGGCTGTAGTGGGTGTGCATCGCGTAAAAAGCCCTGCGATGGATAGTACAAGTAGTACAGCCATTGCAGGGCTTTTAGAGATGTGCAGCTAATGC
>JAZORI010000034.1:0-85545 GCA_045656505.1 Alistipes sp.
CCCTCCTCAACCTCTACAACAGTATTTGCAGCCTCGATGAATGCCTGGAGGTCAGCAACTGACATAATAGCGGTCTCCTTAGCAGCCTCAGCGTAAGCTACAGCTGGAAGTGCGTAAACAACGCCTGCCTCAACTACGTGACCGTCGCTCTGGAGAGTCTTTGTCATCACGCCCTTATCGTTAGCCTTAACCTTTACAGTAAAGCCCTTTGTGTACTCACCAGCAGGAACTGCTACAACAACAGTTGCAACGCCATTAGTAGCAACAACATCTGTTACGCGGATAATATCCTTACCTGCAAGTGGGGTAATAGTTGCATTCTGATAGTCAAGTGCGAAAGTACCAGAGATAGCCTCACCATCAGCAGCGGTAACGGTTACTGCGTTAACTTTCTCAGCTGCAGTAACGGTGAACTTGAGGTAACCGTAGAGGTTCTTAAGTGTAACCTCCTCAGTAGTTGAGTAACCAACCATAACACCTGCACCCTGTGCAAATGAGCCCTCAACGAACTTCTGAACCTCAGAGATAGTCAAAACGCCATCCTCAACGAGCTCTGCAGGATATGCAAGCTCATACTTCTCAGCAGCGTCAGCAGCAAGCTTGAGCTCGCTCTTACCTACAGCCTCTGAAGGAACTGCTACAGCAACATTATTTACCAAAACATTATCACCCTCGCTCCAAAGTACTGGATACTCGCCATCTGCAGCATTACCCATGTAGGTACGAGTCTGATCAAGAGATACGCCAAGGGTAACCTTAGCACCATTTACATTGACATCACTTGTGACATCAGTAGTACAACTTGTGGCAAGCATTACCAATGCTAAACCAACAAACATAGCAAACTTCTTCATTGTTCTTTTTTCTTTTTTGATTTAACATTAGAATGTTGTCTCCTCCCAAGGAAGCTGCTCCTCAGTAAGATTGTCAAGTGAGACAGCAAAACCTGCCTCGCAGTTGAAGTTCACAACTTCAAACTCTGGCGCGAGATACTCTCGCATAAAATTTTTGTTAGACATAGATATTAGATTTTTAGGTGAAAAAAAATATAGCTTTGACAAATATGCATAAATAGCAGTGGCCGCAGATTAACTATCCGCAGCCAAAGGTGGTTGATAAACGTTATAACTAATTGATTTACAAGTACATAAATACCCCCCCCAATTTGCAAAAATCGGGTTAACTCGGTGGACTATGTAACTACTTACACGCATTATGCACACAATATACAACGCAAAGGTATGGATAATAATCCACAAAACAAAACTTTACTGGAGAAATTGTTGACTATTAACCTTATAGAGGTATCCGCTACGCGGATGAGTGTTTACTATATCTATGCACCCATTTGTCGTCAAAAGGTAGTAGTAGGTGTATATCGTGAAAAAATTCCCGGATGGGTTGTACTAAGGTACTACTCATTCGGGAATTTGAGGGATATGCAGCTAATGCTGCCTTTTCACGGCAAATTTAGTAGAGGAAGTTGTTAAACGGATACCTCCCACAATGTATCTCACGCACCATACCATACAGGTCGCGGCGGAACTTCTCGATGTTGGTACGCTCGCGAGCAGAGAGGAAGATGCAAGGGGTATTTTGCTTCGCAAACCAGCTCTCACGCAGATCGTCGAGGGAGCGATTCTCCTTAGTGGCAGGGGTCAGATCGTCCTCCTCTTTTTTAATATAGGTATATGCATCGATCTTATTAAAGACCAAATATACGGGTTTATCGCCCGCGCCGATATCCTGCAAAGTCTGCTTAACGACATCTATCTGATCCTCAAACTGAGGGTGCGAAACATCGACAACGTGAATCAGCAAATCAGCCTCGCGCACCTCGTCGAGGGTTGACTTAAATGACTCGATAAGCTCTGTTGGGAGCTTGCGGATAAAACCAACGGTATCGGAGAGCAGGAATGGCAGGTTATCGAAGACCACCTTACGCACGGTTGTATCGAGAGTTGCGAAGAGTTTATTCTCAGCAAAGACCTCGCTCTTAGAGATAAGGTTCATCAGGGTCGATTTACCAACATTGGTATAGCCGACAAGCGACACACGCACCATTGAGCCACGATTTGAGCGCTGAACAGCCATCTGCTTATCAATCTTCTTCAGATCCTCCTTGAGCTTCGAGATACGGTTGCGGACAATACGGCGGTCGGTCTCAATCTCGCGCTCACCCGCACCACCACGCGTTCCTGTACCACCTCGCTGACGCTCAAGGTGCGTCCAAAGGCCGGCAAGGCGCGGCAGCATATACTCGCACTGCGCAAGTTCCACCTGCGTCTTAGCATAGGCGGTCTGTGCACGCTGGCGGAAGATATCAAGGATAAGGCGGGTGCGGTCGATAACTCGGCACGGCATTGACGCCTCGATATTTCGGGTCTGAGAGGGCGAGAGCTCATCGTCAAAGATGACCACATTTATCTCATTATCAGCGCAATATGCAGCAATCTCCTCAAGCTTTCCAGGGCCTACATATATGCGTGATGATGGTTGTGGCAGGCGCTGCGTAAAGCGACGAACGGTAGTTATTGACGCGGTCTCGGCAAGGAACTCAAGCTCGTCTAGGAACTCGGTTGCCTGACGTGGGTCTTGCGAGTCGCGGATAACAGCCACAAGCACGGCGCGCTCAACGACCTGCTCAACGACCTCGGTTGTCTTTGTATTTTTCTTATTATTCTCCATATATCTTAAAAAAAGGAGTACCCCGTGGGGAACCCCTCTATTTTTGCTTGTATTTTTTGCAATTAATTTGTTATAAGTTGTTCTGCAAGGCTTGCGAAGGTTTCAAAACACCGAGCATACTACACGTAGTGAGGTTTTGAAATCGAGCATAACGCCGCAGAACGGCTTAGAACAGATTAATTCTGGATACGGAAGTCGATAGGAAGTGTGTACTTCACACGTACAGTCTGGTTACGCTGCTTACCAGGCTTCCACTTTGGAGAGGTCTTAAGCACACGGATAGCCTCATCTGAGAGTGAAGAGTCCGGAGTCTGAAGAACCTGGATGTTAGTCAAGGTACCATCGCGCTCAACGACGAACATGAGGAATACACGACCAGAGATGTTGTTCTCCTGTGCAATCTGTGGATAACGAACCTTGCTCTGAACCCAGTTACGGAACTTCTGAAGGTCACCACCCTGGAATGAAGGCATCTCCTCTACCTTTACGAATGGCTGATCATCCTCGATCTCCTCCTCCTCAACTGCTACCTGCTGAACGATCTCTACGTCCTCGTCAAACTCAGCGAAGTCGAAACCGGTCTCGATCTTCTCGTCGTTAGTAACGATGTTGAGCACGTCAGTGATAACGGTAATCTCGGTCTTCTTTGGAGGCTCTGGCTTCTGCTCCTCCTGACGAGTAATCTCAGTAATCTGCTCCTCAACAGGACCGTAATTCATATCAATCTCCTCGACTACAACGTCCTTTGGTGCATAGAGGAATGCTCCGATAACTGCGAGAAGTGCAAGACACAAGCCAATCTCAAGCAGCACTGTGCGCTTGTTATTGACATCAACTTTAGGATTTTTCTTCAGTTCCATTTATGTTATGTTTTTAATTATTGACCTCACAACTTACAGCCCACGAACTCTTCGCGGACATACTTTGGCACAAATATAAGGATTATTTTTCAAAAAAAACACATACCGACGAAAAAATCGCAATTTTTCTCTACTTTTGTGAAAAATTTCAACAACACCATGAGCAACAAGAGTCTCAAACCCCTATATGGATGCACGCTTACCGAGCTGCAGCAGATATGCGCTGCAGAGGGCATGCCACGCTTTGCTGCCAAGCAGATTGCCGGATGGTTATATCGCAGAGGCGCTACAGAGATTGAGCAGATGAGCGACCTGTCGAAGGCCAACAGAGCAAAGCTCGCCGAGGGTTATTGCGTAGGTCTATCGGCACCCGTAAAGGAGAGTGTCTCTGCAGACGGAACGAAGAAGTACCTCTATCGCACAAGCAAGGGTGCGGCTGTAGAGTCGGCGTATATCCCTGATGGTGAGCGCGCTACGCTCTGCGTCTCTTCACAGGCGGGCTGTCGTATGGGTTGTAAGTTCTGCGCTACGGGACGATTGGGACTGATACACTCACTCTCGGTTTGCGACATTCTGAATCAGATAGCATCGCTGCCGGAGCGAGAGAGCCTTACGAATGTTGTCTATATGGGCATGGGTGAGCCGTTTGACAATATAGACAACCTACTCAAGGCGTTGGAGATTATGACTGCAGAGTGGGGATATGGCTGGTCACCGACACGAATTACTGTATCTACCGCCGGTGTAGGTCGCGAGTTAGAGCGTTTTCTCAACGAGAGCTCTGCCCATCTCGCCATATCGCTCCACAACCCCTTCCACGACCAGCGTGCCGAGATTATGCCTATCGAACGAGCATATCCGATTGCAGATATAGCTCAGACACTGCGCAAGTACGATTTTACGCATCAGCGCCGCGTGTCGTTTGAGTATATTGTGATGAATGGTTTGAACGATTCGCAGCTGCATATCAAGGAGTTATGCCGTCTGCTCAACGGCATCAAGTGTCGTATAAATCTGATTCGTTTCCATAAGATTCCGGACTCTCCATACTTCTCGCCCGACCAGAAAAAGATGGTCGCTTTCCGCGATGCACTCACTGCAAAAGGTATTATGACCACCATTCGCGCCTCACGCGGTGAGGATATCAAGGCGGCATGTGGTCTGCTTAGTGCCGATGAGGGAAAATCTTTATAGCGAGTAGCTTTGCTCCAATTCGCGTGAAACACCAATGCTCCGCAGCCCCCTCCTTCACAGAGAAGCGGCGGCAAATATCGCTATTTGAGATTGGGAAATCACGGCGGAAAATCTCGATTTTTTTACCCTTGAGCAACTTTTTAAGTTCCTTGCTTCCAAAGTCGTAAATCTGCTCAATATCGAACTGCCTGCCCAAAATATCTATCAGAGGCTCGCGGCTCAGTGCCACGCCATTATGTGACCACACATCTGCCTTACCGGCAAATGCCGCAGCAGTAAGACGAGAGTGGACAAGTGCCACATCGGGTATTATAAGATATTGATAATCAGAGAAATCCTCTGGCATATCCGCAAACGAAAACTCCTCCACAGCACTACGCTCGACCTCAAAGCGACCTACGCCCACAGCCACTGCCGAGAGGGTTGGGCGCTTGCCATCAACATAGATATTCACCTGCTTGCACTCGCCCGCAAGTGAGAGCACCTCAACAGAGCAGTCGCCAAACTTACGCTCCGCCTCTGCCGTATCAAAGAGTGGCGAGGACTTTATGCACAGACGCTCTGCAACCTCCATAATACGCGGAAAGAGTGCCACCACATCGGGCGAACACTCCTCAAGAAGCACGAGCTTCTCACCCCTCTCGCCGCGGCGATCTGGGTCCACAAAAATCCAGTCGAAATGCTCTGTCGTAGAGGCCAGATACTCCTCTGCCGAGCAATTTTCAACAACAACATTATCAATACCGAGCAGTTGCAGATTATATCGCGTAATTGCCGAGAGCACCTCATCGCGCTCGCAGCTTACAACCCTCTTGAATTTGCGCGACAGAGCCATGGTATCTACGCCCAATCCACAAGTAAGGTCGAGAGCCGACTCGCCAGACAGAGTATTACAAGCGGCACAGAGTTCGCTCGATGACTGTTCGTATGCTCGTGGGGGAAGAATAGCTCGAACAGCATAGTATGACGGCAGTTTACTCTTGGCTCGCTGCAGTCGCTTAACCTGAGTTGCAACCAACGAGGCGTGCTCAATGCGTCTATCCAATGCTATAGCAACGGGGTCGCGAGCGATATTCTCATCTATCGCACGCCTAACATCTTCACGACACAGTATCTCGAAATCTGCCAAAGTCATACGCAAAAGTAATCATTTTTTCGCAATTACTCGCCAAAGTCCTCAACAAACATCTGCCAACCCTCCTCTACGGCGGTCAAATCGGCAGCAACACCGTTCTCTACAGCCGACATAGCGCAGACAACAGGAATCATCTGCTCGGCCGAAAGGGTATCAAGTGGCATATCTCTATCTATGCCCGAACTGCGCTCGACCCTTGCGATATAGCCATCGGTATTATTCTCTACGGGTGGAGCATAGCGGGCAATAATCTGCGAAATAGTGTTGCCATAGCCCCTTACACTGTATGTATGCAGCAGCACAAACATCGCCCGATACCCTGCTGCAAGGCTCTCAAACTGTTTGAACGAGCGATCTGTCTGCTCCGCCCTCTCGCCCTTATAGTGGGCTTTTGAGTGGCGGATATTTCCCGGATTACAATTTCTAAGGCCTCTACTTAACATTGTCAATCTGTTTTTCTATTCTACGATGAAGATACTTTCGCATCCACTCAAAGAGCGGAGAATCAGAGAGTTGAGATGCATTTTCGAGAAAAGACCACATCTCAACCGAGCAGATAAAACCTGCAAGCAGTTTTGTCAGATTGAGCGTAACAAAGTCGAGAACACAGCTCTCCAGGAGCCACATCATACCTATTGCCATCACAACAAAACCACCCTTATAGAGTGTTCGCCAAGCCTCACAGCTCTCGAAGTACCACTTTCGCCCCTCACGTTTTGCCGTTGCTCGCGAGGCTGCCACCCCGCTGACAAAGTCGATAACGATAAAACATAACGTGCAGCATATCACCGACTTAACAGGCGCAAAGAGTGAGAGCGATGCCATAATCAACGTCTTAAAAAATCTGAACAACTCCTCCATCTATCGAGCAACGGTTAAAAATATTAGACTTTGAATCATACTCAGGATAGTTGGTGGCATTCCTCTCAGTAAAGGCTGAGAGGCGTTTAAGGAGCTGTCGCGTCCTAATCTTGAGCGAACGAACAAGGGCAGATACCGCCTTTTGGTTCGGCTGCTCCATCCCCTCGCCATGCAGAGCCACCAAGCCGCCCTCGCACAATCGTAGATTTAGCGTCGGTTGAATTATCAACCTTGTCGCAAAAGCGAGCGCGGGTGCAACATAGTACTCCGCCAGCTCCTGATACTCGCCCTCAAGTAGCTTCGCGGTCAGTCGCTGACCCAAAATCGGAACGATATATCGCTCCTGCGCGGCAACAATATCTGACGAGCTGATAATCTCGCTGGGCAGGTAGTCTGCATCGGCAAAGGCGAGCTGGAGCACCTTCTTTTCATCTATAATCGTAATCATTATCCCACCTTTGTTATATTATACTTAGTTATCTGCGACAAGAAAACCTGCTGCTCTGCATCATTCTCATCATAGTCCAAGCCATCGGCCTTGCGCGCCTCCCACACCTTCATATATATAGGTTTAGAGCGTGTTGGCGGGCGGTTGACAAACTCTAGAGATGAGGCATCTATGCCGAGCAGTCGCTCCATAACCTCTCGAAGCGGCTCGATAATCTCCGCCTGCTCGCCGAGGATGACGGTATTAAGGGCAATCTCGTACTCATGCAGAATACGCTCGGAGTTAAAGCCCGTGGAGTAGTCCAAGCCACTGAGTGAGCGAAACCACGAGTGCGCAACGACAATGTCGTTTGTCGCCTGATTGTGCAGAGCCTCCCAGTCGCCATCGTTACTTGACGAGATGGGTACAAAGCGAGAGTTATCGCTCTCACTGCCATCCTTTACGATAAACATCACCTGTCCGGGCTTGCCGGCAAAGCGCTCCTCGGCATTGCGAATCATGCGCTCTGCATCCTGCTCATTATCCACCGTATCGTCCAGAATCATAACACCCGACGGCTGGAACGAGTTATCAAGGCGCGATATATTCCAGCGGTCAGTCTTGTAAGCAATCGCGCTAACACCAAGACCTGCGATATATGGTGGCACGCCGTAGTGCTCAAAGCCCGGCTCGTAATCTTTATAGTGGATTATCGAACGCAGAGTGCCATCCTTCTGCTTTTCAAAGAGTGGATATATCGGCAACTCAACAGCTTGAGCCGCAGAGAAATTACCCCAATCGTGGTGTAGCAGAATATGTTTTGAATCCTTCGCCACACGACACTTCACAGCATCTTGATGGTAGAACGAGAGCAGCGTATGCTCCTCATTTGTAACCACTTCCACAAAGGCATTACCGAAGAGGGATTTATCAAACGCCACCTTATTTATCAGCTGACGCAGCGACTCTCCGCTGCCATTTACGCGGCTGACAAACTCGCCCAGCAAAGGAACAGAGCTATCATAGACAAAGCCCTTACCCGAGATATAGTCGGCCTTGTCGTTGATTATTCGGCGGTGCGTAGTCGAACAGCGCGAGACTGCCGAGAGCAGTTGTGGCAGGCGATTATCTCCTCCCCAACGCCAAAAGTGCCTATTCTCCACACGCGCCGTCTTGAGGCTATATGGATCGAGAGTTCGGTTTACCTCTCCGCATATTTTGTTTATCTTACTCATAACATCTCAATTTTACATCTTCAGCACACAATTCAAGGGTCACTGTTGGCTCATCCATTGCAGAGGCTGCCGAGTCCACCACAAGCTGTACAAACCTTAGAGGCTCGCCACACTGCAGTTTGTCAAGATTCCCAACCTCAACCACTCGTCCGTCATTGAGCGTAACAACGGCTCGCAGCCCCTGCAGCGCAGCGCAACTGACAAATGCCGGCTCTAACCACGTCTGGGCATCATTTTGGCGGGCAACCAGCTCTAACCGTTGCTCCACAACAGTCTGACCGCCCTCGGCACGCACTATCTGCCTATACCTTGAGCGATCATCTATCAGAGCCACCTCAACACCCTCAGTCGGCAGACCGACCGAGGTGGCGGCGTAGAGCCGTGCGCCCATTACACCGCCAATCGGTTTGTGTCCCATAGTTTAGAATGTCGAGTAGCAGAGCGAAACTAAATTCTGGTCGATAACCTCCGCACCAGCAAGAAATACCGCACGCTGACGATTCTCCATCTCATCGGGGTTGTACCACATACGCACCTCATTCTCAGGCATATCCGACGTATTGAGGGCAAGCACCAGGTTGCGACGGTCTGTAAGTAGGCAGAAGGTCGAACACTTATCCTTTCGGTACTTACTCAGCGGAATCTCGACAATCGGAATACCGCGATATGTAAGCGGAGTGCCACTTGCAGTCAAATCGACACCCGGAATAGTCGGATTGCTCTCCTCAAGCTCCTCGATGTAGGAGTTGTAGATGTCCGAGCTGACGAAATATGCCAACTGACCCTCTGAGCGGCACGCCTTGAGCTCATCGGTGGCATTACCCCAACAGATTTTGAAGATCTCTGTTGCCCCGGGGATATCATCCTCATCTGTCAGCTGTCGGTAGCCGACATTGTAGCCCATGTTGAGGATGGACTTCAAAAAGCCGTTGAAGGTTGTCAGCTCCGAAATCTCACCATCCTCATCGCCAACCCACATCGTGCTGCGAACACCCTCGGCAATAGCCTTGCGGAACAGTTCAGTCTCCGCCTTCTCAAGCTCGGTGCCTGTCAAGTCACCAAGCGACACCGAGCCATCGGCAACAATCTTCTCGAAAATCATCGAGAAGTACTCCTCTGCCGAGAAGCTACTCTCCGCCTTCACCTTGTGCATATCGATTGTCTTCTGTAGCTTTACAGCGTTCGCGCCGCCATGCCAGCCACTCTCAAACGACTGCAAAACCTTATTCGGATTGCTCCACACCTGCACCGTAGTAGGCATAGGCATATTGTAAATCACTCTGATACCCAAATCCTCTGCGCTCTTGCCACAGAATGTCGGGCGGAAAAAGATTGTCTCAACTTCGGTTCCTTTATAGGTCTTTGTATTCTCAATAAGCATAGTTTTACTCTTTTTTTAGGTTTAGAAATTTGTAAATGATGCTACATCTCTATTGTATGCAGCGGCGTTTGCGGTGATGGCCGAGCCTCCTATTTCAGGATCTTCGACCTCTTTTGTTGTTGTCGGGAGTACCGCATTCTGACCCTCCCTAAGCACGATTGAGGAGCTATTGCTCGCCAGACGATGCATATTCACCCTATCGGTCGGTAGCATCTGCTCTTTCGGGGTTTTAGTATTCAAGCCCAGCCAAGAGGCCACACGCTCAAGGAGCGTAGTTGTCGGCGCGGCATCAGGGGCAATAACCACATCCACCAGCCCCGCCTCAAGCGCCTGTTCCGGAGAGAGCCACTCGCCATTGCCTCCATTTCGCGCCATCAGAGCCGCAAAATGGGACTCATCCCTACCTGAGCGAGCGGAATATATGGCAGCGATACGCTCATCGGTCTTGGTCAGCAGCTCTGCATGCAACTGCAAATCTGCCGCATTTCCCTCGGCCACACACGAAGATTTATGGATAAGGTATAGCGCCGACTCAGCTATCTCGCGACACCCCTCATTTGCCGCCTGAGCGATAATTGTTGCTGCCGAGGCGGTATATCCATAGCAGCGCGTAGTGATGTGTGCATCAAGCGATTGCAACGCCTCATAGATAAGCAGTGCATCTGCCACATCTCCGCCCACCGAGCGGATATTTACCACCACTACGGGCGCCTGCAGAGCCTTTATCTGCTCCAACTTTTGGCAGAGCGACTCGTATGTTGTTACGCTATCACCCTGCGGCTGAGAGCCGATTATGCCCTCAATATCGATTGTGGCAACAGTTGTCGTTGCCGAAATTTTAATTGTCTGATTCATACAACTATAGTCTGATAAATGTACACTCTGCGCTATTTGTGGCAGGGTTATAACTCTTAAGGCTCTCCAAGCGATAGAGCGCACTCTCGTTAAAAATCTTTAGGCGGAAGCTGTCGCGGATGCTCGCCCCGGCAGGATTGGCAGAAAAGAGCGACTCCATATCTATCGGCGAAAGTCTTACCGTAAGGCTCAGTCGCTGACGCTTTGCCGTACGAGCAGCACGCTTGTCGAAGTATCTGTGCAGACCCTCAATGCCATCTCTGCGTTCGAAACACAACGAAAAACCATCGTTCATCTCATCCCCCTCGAAGAAGAATGCCGCCAACGGATAGTTCGCCTCACCAGATGGTCCCCACACCTCACCCTCAGGCAGTGGTTTTAGACCAAGATAGCGAACAATATGTGTTGTGAATGGCAAATCCATAGCCCCCTCGGCTGCACTATCACCCACCTGAAGTAGCGATGCTGATGGGGCAAAGGCGTAGGCACCCTTTCGATTTATACCTGTCGTAAATAGCGGATTTTCAAACACTTTCGTACTATCCAGCGCTCCATATGTCGGATTTTCAACTCGCCAGCAACCTATGTCGGTTCCAAACTCCTCATTGTACTGTCGGGAGGCGTAGTCGGCATCTATATACCTATACTCTGTCCAGTGCGGCTCATCAACACCCATATCAGAGACGCGCATTGGCGAGTTCATATCTATCCTATTGCTCCACTCCCACACCTTGTCAGTATAGAAGTTCTCCTCCGGCTCAATAATCACCAACTTTCGTCGCTCATCCGTAAATATCACAAGGTTAAACATACGGCACAGAGCCTCCACCAGCTCTATAAGCCACATTTTATTGTGCGCAATATCGGCAATCCCAATCTCCGAGCCATAACCAGGCACAGAAGAGAAGTATGGAGTAAGCGAACATGCCGTAGAGAGCGTGACGGCCATACCCTGCTCTGCTCCGGAGAGTTTGATGCGGTTAAACCTCATCTTCTCACCGGCAGTAAACTCCTGCGGCGGGATTCTGATATCCACCACGACCTCGGTCTGACCTCTCTCCTTGACATAGCCGAAATATAGCGCCCAATCTGTGCTGCCCGCAACTGTTTGACCCACCATAGGCTCTAACGAACAGACTGGATTACAGTCACTTGGCATTGTCACCGTTGTAAATCTCTGCTCAACAATCTGCGACAGCAGAACCTCGTCGGAATCCCTATCCTTCACCTTGAACATATAGAGGCCTCCGGGCAGAAAGTCAAAGATGCATAGGTTGTAGCTCACCCCCGCCACCAAGTTGTCGCGCTGATCCTTAAAGCCGTTGTTCAGCGTAAAACTCGCCTCCACAGCAGGCTCTGCCAAGACTCTATTAAACCCCTTCAGACCCTTGCGGTTCTCTATTCGGTAGTCGGTCTTGTACTCCAGATGGAGCATAAAGCCGACATTTGCAGCAATGGCACTCTCAAAGCGGATATAACCCTCATCATCCACGCCAAATACATTCCCCGTTGTAAAAGTATCCTGCATCAACGCTCCATTGCAATCGACAGCCGTCGGATTTGCCGTATCGACAATGTTTCCCAGCGAGCTCTCCCCGTCAAAACTCGCCGTAGCATAGACCGACCCCGTACTATCTGCCACAGCAGTGACGGGCGAGGCTCTGCGCGCCTTAAAGTCGAGCAACTTCTGCTGCTTGACCGTATCGGGCGAGGCATACTGACCCGAAAAGTGTAGCTGCCGAAACTCCGAACTACGACAGAAGCTACTCACAACACTATACCCCTTGAATATCCTCGCAAAGAGCTTGGCTACAGAGAAGAATGGGTGGTAGTCATCTGTTGTAAGCACCTGCTCCATAGGCGCCATGGCTGCACCAGAGTAGTGGTGGTTGTATCTGTTTCTAAGCACCGGCAGAAAGCGCACCGACTTGTCACCCTCCCAAGTCTCTCGGATACTCTCAGGTGTTAAATCCATCTCAAAATTGAGTCCGCTACTTCTGAGCAATCTACCCGACGCATCTTTGGCCCAATCCTTACCACCCTCGACAATGCGTACCCTATAATCCCCCTCAAAGCGGTCATTTATCGAGGCGTTCAACAGATATATCGTACCCTCAAAGAGCCTAACTCCATCCTTCTCAATGTAGGCTGTGTGGTGTGAATCATTAAATCTCTCGGCGGCATAGATATCTCGCGCCGCACCAAAAATCTCATTCGAGGCCACCGTTGACGGTATTGTCAGCTCCATCTGCGCACCTCGGCACGCCGACTGTGGGTTGCGCATACCCTCTATCGAAAATCCAATCGGCACTGATACAATCTCCCCCGTCGGGCAACTCTTATCGTCAACAAACAGCGTCACAACTTCACCTCCTTTCTCTTGTACTCCAACGTTACAGAGATACTGCCAACCTTGCCAAACTGGGATGTTATCGCCTCGCAATCGACCACCGCCGCCTCAACAAAGCCATCGTCCTGCTCTACCCACACCTTTGGCGCTGTAATAACTGTCGCCAATGACTCCAACATCGCATCGCACTCGCACCTTGACCTGAGATTTAGTCGCTCCACCGAGCAACAGCTGCTCACCAGCCCGTCACTGTTCGAGAATATCTGTTTCTGCTCCGCTATCAACTTGCGACACTCTGTGACAGGAAATGTATAGTGCTCCAGCGAGCCAATTGGTGACAACCACATCAATCTTACCGCGCCATCACTCTTCGGAACAACATCATAATCAATATGTTGCACAAGCTTGTCATCGCAATAGAGATTTACCTCCAACGTGCGCGTCAACGCCTCAAAATCACTCGTAGCAAGGTGAAACAGCAGCCAACCTTTGCTCGTATATAGCTCATGATAGTGTCGCTCACCGCTATCCGATATCAGCTCTACAGCAACAATACCTCTACTAGGGGCCTTAATTCTATAATCTTCGTCATCTCCATACGAAATCGTGCGCCTAAGCCCCGCCTTGAATATCGAATCAAAACCCACCTCGGGTCTTCCGACATTGTTGCTCACAGTTACCGGCAGCGAGACATCCGAATCCATATCTGTCTCTACAGCAATCAGATAACTCACCGCCGGGGAGTTCTTCAGCTGCGTAACACCCTTCTGCGGAGGTGTCATCACCGTCATATCCTTGACATACGGAGCGATATCCACTACAGCCTGCATGGTGTTGCTGATATATTTTCTACCCACAACATCGTTTGTATCGTTGTTTATAATCTCTATCTCAAAGTCGGTCTGCTCATCCGATTCGATAACAAAGACCAGCCCCTCATCTACCGGCGTAAAGTCAACCGGCTGTGACAAAAATTCAATCATAGTTTGCGTTTTCCCTTTTAATTAAAAAATGACTTCAACATCTGCCGTTGCAGCAAGTGCCACCTCCTTTCTGCCGAGCTTTACATTCTGCATCTGCTCCATCTGCAGGTTATCAACAACAGCAACACTCTCATTCTCCGATAGTTGCGAGAATATATCGAGCATCACACTCTCTAACGCCACCACCTTCTCGCATGTTTCACTTGGTTGCAGACGTGCACCCTGCTCAAAGAGATATAGCGTCACTCTGTAGGTTATTCTGCCATGGTTACGCCCCTCTATAGAGCGAAATGTGGGATGGATAAGCACTGCGGCGGGCATGGGCGGAGTATGTACAGGCAGTTGTGCCGAATCAAGGACGCAGAACGCATAGCCCTTAGCAAGACAAATCTCCTGCACCGCCGAAATAAGTTTTTTGCGGTTCATATTGTTTATAATTTTGTTAAAAACTTCGCAATAGATATTTGTATAAGGGTGATTTACAATACATTGCGATTGTTAATATAGTTATCAACATATGTGGAATTTTGTTGATAACCGTCGAATGACAGTGCAAATATATAACTCCAAAATCCCTCTTGTCAAGAGGGCAAAGCTCATTTGCACACCACCAAAGCCTCAAACATCTGCCACAAGCCCCTCAGACGAGGAAAAAAAATTTCACTTTTTTGAAAAAAAATAGCTCGTAGGGCATACTCTGTGCGAAAAAAGTATTACCTTTGCAATGTACAGTGTGTACATTATTGTATCATCAACAGTGTATAACTATGGATAGTGATGGGTATCAACGCAAAAATAGCTGCAATATCGTATCTCAATACGATACCATTTGTCTATGGTATTCGGCACGAAGGTAGTCTTTGCGCCGAGTTTCTCTTTGCACCCCCATCTCAGAACGTCCAGCACTTTATCGAGGGCAAGGTTGACTTGGCCCTCGTCCCTGCCGCTATAGCACCAACACTCAAGGATGCCGAGATTATCACCGACTACTGCATCGGTGCCGTTAGATCTGTGCGCACTGTTGTTCTGGTCAGCAACACCCCTATTGAGAAGGTCGAGCGCATTTGGCTCGATGCCCACTCGCGCACCTCTGTGCAGTTGTGTGGCTACCTGGCAAAGCATCGCTGGAAGATTGACCCTCAGTGGCTTGCAATGGAGGACTACTCAGTCATGGAGTCTGCTGAGCAGGGTGATGCCTATCTGATTATCGGCGACAAGTGCTTCGACTACGAGGGCAAATTCACCTACACCTACGACCTTGCCGAGGAGTGGATTGCCCAGACCCGACTACCATTTGTCTTTGCCGTTTGGGTTGCCCGCAAAGGCCTCTCGTATGATGTTCACGATGCCCTTGAGCGCGCACTCACTTTTGGCGTTGAGCATACCTATGAGGCTATTCTTGAGAGCGAGTATCGCGACAAGGAGTACGCCTATGAGTACCTGACAAACAATATTGACTACCTATTTGATACTCAGAAACATAAAGCACTTAAAAAGTTCTGGGACTTTGGGCTGAAAGTCGAGCCTAAGGTCAATCCCGGCTGAAGGAGATAGGTGCCATCCCGCACCAACAGCCAATCTGGAATATGAATTACAATCAAAAAACAGAAGGGAGGAACAACAGTGATTACAATCTACCTTAAGCAATACAACAAAATTATCCGAAACGCCGACACAGAACTGTTCGACGATTTGGGTTTTGACGATATCCTTTGGATTGACATGATGCAGCCGACTATCAAGGAGCAGAAGGCTGTTGAGAACTTTATGGAGATTAGCCTCCAGACCCGTCAGCAGGTCGAGGAGATTGAGTCCACATCAAAATACTCTGAGTCGGAGAACGCCATTATCTCAAACAGCAACTTCTTCGTCCCTGTCGGAGGCGATTCGTTCAAGGTCGAGCCGGTATCATTCATACTCTCCAACGAGGGTGTGCTTGTCTCTGTGCGTCAGGCAGATATGCGAACATTCCGCGAGGCTGAGAAGCGTCTGCAGATGAACTATCGCAACTACTCTACCGGCTACCACATCCTCATCTCACTCCTGGAGGTGCGTATCGACTTCGATGCCGACCTTGTCGAGATGGTCGGTCGTCAGGTATCTACCTTGAGTAAGGATATCAACCACGAGGATAGCATCGACAAGGAGGTTATCCACCGCATCAACACCCTGCAGGAGCGCACCATGGTGCTGCGAGAGAATATCTTCGACCGCCAGCGCGTTCTGTCGGGCATCCACCGCTCGGAGCGCTTCCCTAACGATATCTATCCGCGTCTGCAGCTGATGATTAAGGACGTAAGCTCCCTTATCAGTCACACCGACTTCACGTTCCAGCGTCTGGACTATATCCAGGACGCAGCGCTGGGTCTGATTAACATTGAGCAGAACGAGGTTGTAAAGATCTTCTCTGTGGCAGCCGTAGTCTTCCTGCCGGCAACACTCGTGGCAAGTATCTACGGTATGAACTTCAAGTTTATGCCTGAGTTGGAGTGGATTTGGACTCTACCAAACGGCTGGAACATCCCTATGGGCTACATCTTCGCCTTGGGTCTGATGATTCTCGCTTCTGGCCTTACAATGGGCTATTTCCGCTATAAGAAGTGGTTATAACATCATCATAATCAACAAATTATGAAACGTATTATCTATATCTGTGCAGCAGTGGCATTAGTCGCTGCTGCGCTCTTTTTTCTACCAGTCGAGTTCCAATATCAGAAGACCGAGTGCTCAATCGCCATGCGCGACTCTGTCCATCTGCACACAACCATTTACGCTCCTCGCCGGGGTAAAAATCACCCTATCTTAGTGCAGCGCACACCCTACTCTTGCACCCCTTATGGTGCGGATTTCAACAAGCAACTCTCATCTAACTACCTGTTGCGCAACTTTGTCCGCCGAGGCTATATCCTTGTCTTTCAGGATGTGCGCGGACGCTTCATGAGCACAGGCGAGTATGAGAACATCCGCCCCGCTACCGGCTGTGCAAACGAGGTTACCGATAGCTACGACACTGTCGAGTGGCTTGTAAATAACGTCGAGGGCAATAACGGCAAGGTAGGCTTCTACGGCTGCTCATACCCTGGATTCTATGCCATGTACGCAGGTCTGTGTGGCCACCCGGCAGTCAAGGCAGTATCTCCGCAAGCGCCTGTCACTGACTGGTTTATGGGCGATGATATGCACCACAACGGGGTGATGATGCTTGCCGACTCATTCAACTTTATGCCAAATATGAGTCACACCAACCACACCCCAACTACCGAGTGGACACCAGTAAGGGAGCACGACAACACTCCTGACCAATACACCTTCTTTATCAATGCTACGCGCGACTCTCTTCGAAGCGTCATGCACCCATCATCTTTCTGGGACGCGATGTCAGAGCACCCCGACTACGATGAGTGGTGGCAGGAGCGCGACCTACGCCGATACTTATATAGTATAGAGCCGGCTGTACTTGTTGTCGGTGGCACATTCGATGCTGAGGATTGCTTTGGCGCATGGAACACCTACCGCGCCATCAAGGAGCAATCCCCTGCAACCGACTGCCGCCTTGTTATCGGTCCGTGGGCTCACGGTGCTTGGCGCAATGACAATGCCGAGAGGCTCGGTGACTTCAATTTCGGCAATGCCGCAAGCGCAAAATACTATGCCGACAACTTCGAAATCCCATTCTTTGAGTACCACCTGCGAGGCAAAGGCTCTTTAGAAGATTTTCCACAAACTGCAATAATGCTCTCAGGTTCAAATAGTTGGATTTATAATTACAATCCAACCGCGAGCGTAAAATACCACCTCGATAACGGCACGCTCTCTGCCGAGACGCCATCTGTAGAGAACATCTGTAGCTATACATCTGACCCTGCAGCTCCCGTTCCGTATGACACTCCATCAAAGCATCGCCGCCGAGAGTATATGATTGCAGACCAGCGATTTACAGACAGCAGAGATGACGTTTTAACCTTCCTCTCCGAGCCGCTTACTGCCGACACCACATTCGTGGGCGATATTGTCGCTAAGTTGGATGTTGCAATCACCACAACCGATGCCGATTTTGCGGTAAGAGTCATCGACCTCTACCCTGAGAACGATAGCGAAAAGCCTAATTATCAGATGCTTGTGCGCGGCGATATCATGCGCGCCCGCTATCGCCACTCCTTCACCCACCCAACTCCAATGACGCCAGGCGAAAAGAGCGAGGTTAAGTTTACCATGCCCGGAATCGCCCACACCTTCAAGGCCGGACACCGAATAATGGTCTGCGTTCAGAGCAGCTGGTACCCTCTTGCAGAGCGCTCACCACAGCAGTTTGTCAATTTGTGGCACTGCAACTCCTCAGACTTTGTTAAGACCGATGTTAAGATTTTCAACTCATCAACAATAGAATTCAACGCACTATGAGAAGAATAGCTTTATTACTTACAGCCATAACTGCCGCAATATCAACCATATACGCACAACCACGCGCAGTGTTTATGGGTGATTCGATTTTCGATAGCTGGGATAGCACAAAGCATGGCGGACACCCCGAGTTTTTTTCGAATAACAACTTTGTCAACTGCGGAAAGAGTGGCCAGGTGACTGCCCAAATGCTCGCTCGCTTCGAGGCGGACGTTATCGCCCGCAAACCCCAGTCAGTGATTATCTGCGGCGGCACAAACGACATCGCCCAGAATAAGGGCTACGTTCCTAACCGCCTGATAATGAAGAATATCAAGACTATGGCAAAGATGGCAGAGCAGAACAACATCGAGGTCATTCTCTGCACTATTCTCCCTGCATCACACTACCGCTGGAACCCAAAAATCGAACCCGTTGAGCCAATCCGCGACATGAACCGCCGCATTGCTAAGTTCGCACGCTGCAAGGGCCACAAATTTATCGACCTCTACACCCCACTCGCAACCCCCGACGGCTCCCTACCCGAAACCCTCTCCAACGACGGCGTCCACCCCAATAGCAACTGCTACACAATCATGGAGAGGATCATTCTGCAAGCTCTGGATTAATGCTGTTGGCTATTAGCTACTAGCTATTGGCTGCTTGCACTCTGCTGTATATGCACTGTTTTATCGTCAGAACGCGGTAGATACAACGCTGCGATTAAGTCGAATGCAATCAAACTTGTTTGAATTGCTGAGACGAAGCAGCGAAAAGACTCCGAAGGAGGATTAACGCTCGGCACATAAACCAACGAAGGGCTGTACACAACGTACTGCCCTTTGTTGGTTTATGGGTTAGCGGAAGTAGGTATCCGCGTTATCACGATAAAACAAATTACTCTTCGGTGCGTATGATATTAGCACCTATCGCATTCAATCGGCCCTCGATATCTCTGTAACCGCGATCTATCTGCTCGATGTTTTGGATGGTGCTGACGCCATCGGCACTCATGGCTGCGATGAGCAGAGATACTCCGGCACGAATATCTGGTGATGACATGCGGGCTGCACGAAGCTGCACGTTGTGGTCGTGACCGATAACAACCGCACGGTGAGGGTCACAGAGAACAATCTGAGCGCCCATATCAATCAGCTTATCAACGAAGAAGAGGCGCGACTCGAACATCTTTTGGTGAATGAGCGTTGTTCCCTTTGCCTGTGTAGCGACCACAAGGAATATAGAGAGCAGGTCGGGCGTAAGTCCTGGCCATGGAGCATCGGCAAAGGACATAATCGAGCCGTCAATAAAGCTATCTACGCAGTAGTGATCCTGCTGCGGAATAAAGATATCGTCACCGCGACGCTCCAGGGCAATACCCATGCGAGCAAACTGCGCAGGGATGATACCGAGCTGGTCGTAACATACATTTTTGATGGTAATCTCTGAGCGATTCATCGCCGCCATACCGATAAATGAGCCGACCTCAATCATATCTGGCAACATGCGGTGGGTAGTACCACCCAGCGAGTCAACTCCCTCAATCTCAAGCAGATTGGAGCCTATACCATGAATTTTCGCACCCATGCGGCAGAGCATTCGACAGAGCTGCTGAATGTATGGCTCACAGGCAGCGTTGTATATTGTGGTCTTGCCCTTTGCAAGCACCGCTGCCATGATAATATTGGCAGTTCCTGTCACTGACGCCTCGTCCAGAAGCATATAACAACCCTTCAACTCCTTCGCACGCACCGCAAAGAGGCTCTCCGCAGTGTCATAGTCAAACTGCGCACCGAGCTTCTGAAATCCGAGGAAGTGCGTATCAAGACGGCGGCGACCAATCTTATCACCACCCGGCTTTGGCATATAACCCACGCCAAATCTTCCGAGCATAGGGCCCAAAATCATCACCGAGCCACGCAGACGAGAGCAGCGACGCAGATAGTCATCACTCTTGACATACTCGAGGTCAACATTGTCCGCACGGAACGAATAGCAATCCTCCGACAGACGCTTAACCTCAACACCCATTGCCGAGAGCAAATCTATAAGTTGCAGTATATCAATAATTTGAGGAATATTCTCAACAACAACCTCCTCCTTTGTCAGCAGTGTTGCACAGAGAATCTGCAACGCCTCATTTTTCGCACCCTGTGGTGTAATCTCACCCGAAAGTCGGCGACCACCCTCTACCTTAAATACAGCCATATCTCAAAAAAATAGTTTTCCATACAAAGGTAAAAATTTAGTACGGATATTGCAATTTTTATCAGATTAATATTTCACAAGGATAGCCATCATAGCATCAATAGCCTGCAAACTGCCCTCAAAACTCTATTTTTTGTATTTTTTTGGACAAGCAGCATATTTTTTTACTACCTTTGCGCTCTCAAACTTAAATAATTCATCATGAGTCGATTTTCAATTGATTTTCGTCCGAAGTTGCTCTCTACACTCAAGGGTTACAACTTCGACACCTTCTCAAAGGACTTTATGGCAGGTATCATCGTCGGTATCGTGGCTATTCCACTGGCTATCGCATTCGGTATCGCGTCAGGTGTAGGCCCTACAGAGGGTTTGGTCACTGCAATTATCGCAGGTCTGCTAATCTCGGTATTTGGTGGCTCTAAGGTTCAGATTGGTGGCCCTACCGGCGCCTTTATCGTAATTATCTACGGCATCATCCAGCAGTTTGGTCTTGGAGGCCTTGCCATTGCGACAATTATGGCGGGAGTTATGCTGGTGCTGATGGGTATTTTCCGCCTCGGTAGCATCATCAAGTTTATGCCATATCCGATTATTGTCGGCTTTACCGGCGGTATCGCAATCACAATCTTCTCTACCCAGATGAACGACCTGTTCGGCATGGGTATCGAGAATGTTCCGGCAAACTTTATCGACAAGTGGGTCTGCTATTTTAACAATATCGGCAACATAAACTGGTGGTCATTTGCCGTTGGTATTCTGAGCATACTCATTATCGTCTATACCCCAAAATTCTCGAAGAAGATTCCGGGCTCACTGTTGGCTATTGTCATCATGACCCTCGTCTGCTGGCTGCTTGAGCGATTTGCAGGTGTTACGTCGATCGCTACAATTGGCGACCTCTACACCCTCCCTTCAGGCCTTCCAGAGTGGCGTCTGCCGGCACTTCCAGAGGGAGAGACTATCTTCTCTGCTATGCAGTCTCTGCTCCCTGTAGCATTTACTATCGCTATGCTCGGAGCTATTGAGTCACTGCTCTCAGCAATGGTTGCAGATGGTGTTATCGGTGACAAGCACAACTCAAATACAGAGCTTATCGGCCAGGGTATCGCCAATATCGTAGTGCCATTCTTCGGAGGTATCCCTGCAACAGGTGCTATCGCCCGTACTATGGCAAATATCAACAATGGCGGTCGTACCCCTATCGCGGGCGTTGTTCATACAGTAGTTCTGCTCTGCGTGCTGCTCCTACTCGGTGGTCTTGTAGGTGCTATCCCTATGCCTTGCCTTGCCGGTGTGCTTATCATGGTGTCATACAACATGAGTGGTTGGAGAACTATCCGCTCAATGTGCCGCCAGTCGCGCTCAGATATTGCGGTGCTCTTTACAACACTCCTGCTGACCGTAATCTTCGACCTTACTATCGCTATTGAGATCGGTTTGGTGCTTGCTGTTGTGCTCTTTATGCGCCGAATCATGGAGAATACAAGCATCTCCGTGCTTAAGGACGAGCTTGGTGTTCATAACGACGGCGAGGCAGATGACGAGAAGATTACCATCCCAGACTTTATCGAGGTCTATGAGATTGATGGCCCATTCTTCTTCGGTATCGCCAATAAGTTCGAGGAGATGGCTCGCACCCGCTCAAATGCTAAGGTTCGTATCATCCGTATGCGCAAGGTCTCATTCATCGACGCTACAGGCCTTCACAACCTCGAGATATTTATCGATTCATCACTTAGCGGCGACCGCAAGATTATCCTTTCTGGTGTAAATGAGAACGTTTTCCGCTCTCTCAACCGCTCAGGAATCGTTGCTAAGGTCGGCAAGGAGAATATCCTCGACACCATCCATAAGGCCGTCGATCGCGCCTTCGAAGTAGCACAATAAACCAAGTTTTCAGCACTGCTACTAACCCCAAAAACAGCTCTCTCAACCGAAAAAGTTGAGGGAGTTTTTTTTGTTTTTTTGGGTATATTTTGAGGTGACCACAAGAGGCAGTTTTTGGGTGGTCAAATTTTTTTCCCTATTATATAGGTATTTTTCCCCATTTTATGATTCTTTTCAAATATTTTTTTATAACTTTACGAGGTTAAAATACTGTTTATAGGCATGTTAGAGGCTGTTTTAGCTTACCTCTTCCTCCCAATATGGGGGGGGGTAAATTGCTCATTTACAGATAGTTACGAAATTGTGAACAGGATTGTAGATGTCGTTTTTACGACAAATTAGGGGTGTTGAAAGTGCGATTGGATTGAGGGAAAGGAGGAGACTTCACGCCAAGTAGAGTTAGGAAATGAAAAAGTTTTTAATCGGGTTATTCTTGCTGGCGCTATTGCCTGCCGTATCGGTCGCTCAGATCGATAAGGAGGTTCGTAGTTCCGCAAAAATACACTTTCGTCTCGGCTCGTCCGTAATTGACGAAGGTTATATGGGTAACCAGACCACTCTGCAGCAGTTTGCTTCGGAGATTAAAGCTTATTACCAGGACTCTACAGCCAAGTTCCGTCGCATTCGCATTATTGGTAGTGCATCTCCAGAGGGTAGCCAGCGAATTAATGATCGTTTGTCGCGCGCGCGTGCAAAGGCTATTGCCGAGTGGATCGGTCGAGAGATCTCTGTCGAGTTGGCCTACGATGTTGTTCACACCTACATCGACTGGGAGGGTCTTATCTCTCTGGTAGAGGCTACCGCCGAGGTTCCATATCGTGAGGAGGTACTTCACATTCTCAAAACAGCACCAACGCACACCAATCGCGGTGGCGTTGTCTATAACGAGCGTTTCAATAAGCTCGCATCTCTCCGCAATGGTGTTCCTTATCGCTATCTGTTCAATAATCTCTTCCCTCATCTTCGTTATGCTAACGCTAGTGCCGAGGTCTATTGGGAGCCAAAACCTGTAACTCTCGAAATTGCCACAGAGAAGGTTTTGCATTTTACTGCTGATAGTAACAAGGGCTATGTGGGATTCAAGAAGAGCAGACAGGATGGCGTTATCCCTACTGCAACCACTAATGCAACATGGCTTACCGCTCTTACCCCAACTGCTGAGGATCTCTCGTTTGCAGTGGAGCCTAATATGTCAAGAGAGCCTCGTACAGCAAATATCGAGGTGTCAAGCTATGGCGTAACACACAAGATTACCGTACATCAGGCAGGTCGTGAGCCGCACCTCGATATCACATCGGAAAGACCGATGAATTTTCCTGCCGAGGGTGGCAATAGCACAATCACATTCAAGCATAATATCTCCGACAAGTCTGTTCCTGCAGTTAAGGGGCAGGCCGATTGGTTGCAACTTGCTGAGCCAACAGCAGATAGCGTAGCTATTAGCGTTACTCGAAACAAGGCCAAGGAGTCTCGTACAACAAACGTATCTGTTGAGTGCTATGGCAAGCAGTACGACATTGTTGTAAATCAGGATGCAGCACAAAGAAGACCGCTCTATATGTCGCTGAAGACCAATATGCTCTACGATGTTGTCGGTGTTCCAAATCTCGGTGCTGAGTTCTATCTCGATAAGAACTTCTCTATAGCAGCAAACTGGGGATATGCTTGGTGGGGCGGTACCCGTAAGGATATCTACTGGCGCTACTATGGTGGCGACTTGGCTGTACGTTGGTGGTTTGGTAAGGCTTCGAAGGTAAAGCCATTGCAGGGCCATCACGTCGGTCTATATGGTCAGACTCTGACATACGACTTCTCATTCGGTAATAAGGGTATTATGGGTGGTATGCCGGGTGGAAAGATCTTCGATAGAGATGAGAATGGCCACATCTCAATGCAGAGCATCGTGGGTTTGGAGTATGGATATTCTCTGCCTATTGCGCATCGCCTCAATCTCGACTTTACCCTCGGTTTGGGATATTATTGGGGTGTTATACACAGATACGAGACTGTAAATGACCTCTATCTGCGAACAGGTTCGTCAAAGTTCCGTTTCACAGGACCTACAAAGTTAGAGATTTCGTTGGTGTGGCAGTTGGGCCGCGATAATTACAACGAAGGAAAGAAGAAGGGAGGTAAGCGATGAAGAGATACCTATATTTATATATAGTAGCGCTCTTGTCGTTGGTTGCTACTTCTTGTACTCACAAAGAGCTTTGTGAGGATGCTCGTCGTTACCATATCAATATCCACGCCGATTATCGTCTGGATTGGGAGGATACTTATGAGGAGGATTGGAAATCCCCTGGCCAGTGGCCTGACCACTTTATGCCGTATAACGACTTGAAGCCGAAGGCTCCGAGTGGTTTGATCGTGTACGATTACCAGAATGGTAAAGCTAACTACTTGGGCTATACCGTTGGCTCTGAGGGTCTTATTCGACTCAGTAGCGAGAATAACAACTTGTTGATCTACAACAGTGATACCGAGTATAACGTGGTAACCTACGAGTCAAGTGGCGCACTAGTTCGTGCAACAACTCGAACCAAGACCCGTGCTTCGTTTACCGGAAATAAGTATGCAAACGAGAATGAGGAGACAAAGAAGTCGCCGGATTTGTTGTTTGTGAATTACTACGAGAACTACCATGCCGAGCGAACACTCGATCCGGTAGATTTCACCATCACCCTGCAGCCACTTGTCTTTACATACTATATCCGCATCCCTATTAAGGAGGGTCTGGAGTTTGTGCGCCGTGTTGGACATACGGGAGACTTGTCGGGTATGGCTGATGGTGTGAATATGCTCACCGGTGAGACTTTGGATCGCGCAATTACCATCCTCTTCGATAATGCCGAGGACTATGATATCGACTGTATCACAGTTACCGATTGGGGTATTGAGGCCATTGTTCGTTCATACGGTTTGCCGGGATATCCTCATGCAAACTATCCGACACGAAGTAGTAAGAATGGTCTGGGTATCAACATATATCTGACCAACGGAAAGATAGCACGCTTTGAGTGTGATGTTACCGATCAGATCTCAAGACAGCCTCACGGAGGTGTGATTGAGTTCACTGAGGATATCATCATCGAGAAGGAGGCTGGAGAGGAGGGCTCAGGAGCCTTCGAAGTAGATGTCGATAAGTGGGAGACAGAGGATATCGTCCTGCCACTGAACTAGAAACGAGAGATAATAAAAACAACATAAACCTAATAACTAAAAACTAACCAATTAACAACAAAGCATCTTATGAAAAAGATTCTACTTTGCGTCTTTGCAATCGCAGCAATGATAAGTTGTATGCAGGAGCAGACAATCAATACTGGAGAATCAGGTGCAATCACCTTCAATGCTCCATTCATTGAGAAGGCTTTCAACAATCGTGCCGCTGCAGATCCAAGCATCACAACCGGAAGCATCAGTGCTTTCGACGTCTGGGGCTTTATGGATCAGAACTCAGGTACCGTCTTCAATCAGCAGCGTGTAATTCGTACAGGCTCTGTTGATGGTAGCGACAAGGGTATCTGGAACTACAGCCCTCTCGCCTACTGGACAGCTAACCACACCTACCGTTTTGCCGCATTGGCACCGGTTGATAACAGCAACATCGAGGTTGCACTTGCAGATAACGGCAAGATGTCTAACGATGGTGCGTTGGGTACAGTGACCTTTACCAACACCGATGGTAAGTTAGATCTTCTCTACGCGCAGCCTGCAGCTATCACTACCGGCAACGACATCTACACCAGCACCCCTGTTGTAAACTTGCAGTTCGCTCACCTCTTGTCGAAGATTAAGTTCACCTTCACAAACGGCTTCCCAAGCCCGTACAACACTTTGGAGGTTACAAATATCTGCATGCAGGTGCCAAGCAAGGGCTCAGTTGATTTGACTCAGACCACTCGTCCATACTTGTGGGATGTAGTTACCACTAACAACGATATTACACTGTCGTTTGGTAACGCTATCAACAAGCTTGATGCTACAAAGGGTGTTTCACTCGGTAGTAGTGAGAGCGGCGAGTGCGAGTTCGAGTGCTTGACCCTCCCTATTCAGAACGGTACTACCCTTGTTCCACACCTGAACGTAACATTCGATGTTGTTCTCTATCAGGGTGATCAGGTTGCTATCGCTAAGTCTAACAGATTGGCTAAGCTTGTCCTTGACGGCTCTCTTACAGGCCTCGAGAAGGGTATTGAGCAGGGTAAGGCATATCGCATCAATGCAACTCTGAATAGCGAGAATATCACAGACGATAAGCTGCTCGAGATCAAGTTCGACGATGTTAAGGTTGACGAGTGGATTACCGCCGAGAACCCGGAGGTTGTTTACGATGCAGGTGCAATCAACACTCAGCCGGCACAATAACAGAAACAAAAAACTTAAACATAATTCAATTTATTAACTAACAATTTTTAACTAAAATCACTATGAAAAAGTTATTCTTAAGCGCAATGGTTGCCATAGGTTTGGTATCATGCGTACAGGAGGAGTTGGCGAACCCAACAGATTCTCTGAAGGAGATCGCTTTCAGTAGCTATGTTGGTAATCAGGTACGTGCAGCTGTAGATCCAAGCACTACAGTTGGTACACTTGATCACTTCACAGTATGGGCTTACGTTGATGAGAGCGATGGTGTTGTATTCAACGGCGAGTTGGTTGAGAAAGATGGCAACAACTGGGGCTATGTAGGTGCTCGCTACTGGGCTGCGGGCCACAAGTATCGTTTCTTTGCTCTCTCTCCTTATGGCAAGGGTAGCAACGTAACTGTTAAAGGTACTGGCAATGAGGATGATAAAGGAGATGCTGATCCTTACACCAACGGTCTTGGCGTAATCTCATTCGAGAACGTTAATGGTACTGAGGATGTACTCTACGCTTCAAATGTAGAGAGCACTGTTAACTCTATCCCTGAGAAGGTTACTTTCCAGTTCAACCACCTCTTGTCAAAGGTTAAGTTCACCTTTACAAACGGTCACGATGGTAAGTTTGTAACCCTCATCATCAAGGATGTAAAGATGGAGGTTCCTGCAACTGCTTCTGTAGATCTCGACCAGAGCGTAAAGACTAATTATGAGTGGGCTGGCCACGCTGGCACAACTGTTCTCGAGTTCGGTAACGTATTGGATGCTAATCACCTCGAGCTCGGCGATGTTGAGGAGGTTGACAACGAGCGTTTGACTATCCCTGCAGGTGCAGATCAGAAGTACAAGGTTACTTTCACTGTTCAGGAGTGGCAGAATAAGAAGGTTTGCACAACTCACAACTTCGAGACCTATATCGAGGGTAAGAAGCTTGTAGCTGGTACATCTTACAACTTCACTGCAGTAATCACCCCAGAGGTTTTGAACCTCAAGAAAATCGTATTCGATGCTAAGGTTGATTCTTGGGAGAAGGACACTCCAGAGGATACTGACCTCTTGGCTGGTCTTGTAAAGGAGACTGTTGTAGGTCAGAATGGTACTGTTTACAACAAGTTCTCTGTTGAGGATGTAGAGGGCTTCGAGTCTTTGGCAACTTTGGTTGCAGAGGGCAAGTTCGAGTCTAAAGATGCAGTTGTTTTGAAGAAGGATATCGACCTCTCAGCTACTCGTAGCGCAGTCGCAGTAAGCAACATCACTCCTATCGGTACTCTTGAGAAGCCATTCTGTGGTACATTCGATGGTAATGGTTTCTCTATCAAGAACCTCAACATCGTTGAGACTGAGGCTAAGGAGGGTAAGGCATATCTTGGTTTCTTCGGTTATGCTAAGGACGCTACTATCAAGAACGTTGTTTTCGAGAACGTAAACATTAACGTTGCTTGCTTGGATATCGTCCACAGCCAGGGTCACATCGGTGCTGTTGCAGGCTCTTTGGAGGGTACTTCAACTATCGAGAACGTAACTGTTAAGGGTAACATCTTCGTTGAGGCGACTACTACTGCTAACGGTGCAAGCCGTGTTGCTGTTGTTGCCGGTGGTAACTCTTATGGTAACGTAACAATGAAGGACGTACACGTTGAGGCTAACGAGGGTAGCTACCTTAAGGCAAACAACAACGTTGGTGCTCTTGCAGGTCAGCTCCAGGGTAAGATGGTATTCGAGAACTGCTCTTCTAACATCAACGTAACTGCTAACAAGTTCTTCGCAGGTGGTCTTGTAGGTATCGCAGCTGGTGATTCTTATATCAAGAACTGCCACACTTCTGGTGACATCGCAGTTGTTGCTGGTCGTGAGGGTCGCCACAATGATGAGTTCCGCGTAGGTGGTATCGCTGGTGGTTGGGCTGATGGCAAGACTAAGGTTTGCACACTCGAGGGTTGTACTTACACAGGTACTGTATCTGGTAAGAACACAGATGGTACCGTTGCAGAGCCACTCGACTATATGGGTTATGTAGGTCGTGGTTACACTCTTGCAAACTGCGCAGGTAGTAAGGTTGTTATCGACGGTACTGAGTACGTTCAGAAGTATGACAACGTTTATGGTATCTACACTATCAATGGTCTTACTCCAGTATCAACTGCAGACGAGCTCGTAGCAGCTTTGGAGGCTAACGAGGGCGTATTGTTCTTGAACGACATTAAGATTGAGCCTGCTGCAATGAGCAATGCTTATGGTGCAACTGGTATCAACATCAAGAATGGTCAGACTATCGATGGTGGTGGTTACACTCTTAACATTAAGGGTGCTGGTGGTACTTGGGATTCAGGTATCAACACAACCGGTGGTCTTATTAAGAACCTCACCGTTACTGGTTCATTCCGTGGTATCTTCATCAACCACACAAGCGATCACTCTGAGAAGGTTGTTTTGGAGAACGTAACTATCGGTGGTAACGGTACTGTTTACACTATCTCTTGCGACCAGGGCTTGTACCAGGGCATCGAGGCTACTAACTGTACTTTCAACGGTTGGACTTCGTTCGCAAAGACTGCTGGTGAGGCTAAGTTCGTAAATTGCTCATTCGGCGAGGGTTCTGGCTACAAGTACTGCCGTCCTTACTCAAATACTGAGTTCGTGAACTGTACTTTCTGCCCAGGTTACTCTGTTGATACAACTAGAGCTACTGTTACTTTCACAGATTGCACATTTGAGAAGTAATCCATAAAATTTCAGGGTAGAGGTCTTTGACCGGACCTCTACTCACAAAGAGGGGGCGTTGGAGCTTCCGAAAGAAAAAGAAACTTAAAACAGAACTACTATGAAAAGGGTGATTTTGGCATTGGCTGTTGTAGCAACAATGGTATCATGCATCAGCAACGAAATTGTCAATCAACCGGATATTGCGAAGATCGATTTTGGTGCGGATGTGCTGGGGGGACTGTCGCGTGTTGAGAATCCGGCTTTAACAACTGCAAATATCGACGCCTTCGATGTTTGGGCATTTATGGACGCGCCATCGGGCATTGTATTCAACCAGAAGCGTGTGTCGAAGAACGCAGATGGCAAGTGGTACTACGACAATGCGCAGTACTGGTTTGCTTCGCACACCTACAACTTCGTTGCGTTGGCTCCGGTAGATCACTCTAACATCGAGGTTGCTTTGGCTAACCATCCGTACATTGCTCCTGAGGGCTTGGGCGTGGTTACATTCACTAACCTTGACGGTACAGACGACCTTATCTATGCTGAGCAGCAGGTTGTTACCCCTGCAACTATCACAGCAATGGCACCTGTAGGCCTCAGCTTCAAGCACCTGCTCTCGAAGATTCGCTTCACATTCAAGAACTGCTTCAATGGCCAGTACGAGTCGCTCGTTGTCTCTAATATCAAGATGACCGCGAAGAACAAGGCGCAGATCGACCTTACTAAGGATCTCTTCTCTTGGACATTGGACGCTGCGGCACAGGATGTTGTGCTTGACTTCGGTAATGCGGGCGAGGCTAAGAACTTCGGTATTGGCGAGTCAGCATCGTGCGACAAACACCGCATGACCATTCCGGCAGATGACAAGCAGCAGTACCTTGTAACCTTCACCGTTTCGACATACAACGGCACAGTTAAGGGTCAGGACTACCCTATTAGTGTTACTATCAAGGATTGCGAGTTCAAGCCTGGCAAGCAGTACAACTTCAAGGTTGAGTTGAGCGGCGACGCAATGGGCCTCCACCCAATCGTATTCGGTCAGCCAGAAATCGAGGGTTGGGTTTCAGATACCAATCCTGAGCAGGATCGCGACCTGGACTTATAAGAGAAACAAATACAAAAACAACTATAAAAAATTTACAATTATGAAGAAGGTATTACTTTCAATTATGGCAGTTGCAGCCTTGACATCATGCTTCCAGAATGAGGAGCTGAGCGGCGTAGGTGGCAACAACGCTATCGCATTCGACAACGCTTATGTTGGCAATGCAACTAAGGCTATTGACGGTAGCTTTGACAACAACAATTTGAATCTGTTCCAGGTTTACGGTACTGTAAACAACACCTCTGGTACAGCTAACATCTTCAATGGTGTTGAGGTTAGCAAGGCTACTGGTGTTTGGGCTTATGCAGATGAGTACACTCAGTACTGGGTTGCAGGCAACAACTACTGCTTCAAGGCTGTTGTAGCAGGTAACGAGGCTGGCGAAACATCAGTAACTCTTGATGCTCTCAACATGCCTACAGCTATCGTACTTAGCAATGCATCTGCTCAGAATGACATCCTCTACGCTGAGGTTCTGAATGTAAACTATGCTAACGACGTTCAGCCTGTAAAGTTCACTTTCTCTCACCTCCTTGCAAAGGCTAAGGTTACTGTTAAGGACGTGTCAGAGATTGCAAACGGTGGCTACTATGTTGTAAAGAATGTTTACCTCAAGAAAGCTCTCAATGGCGCAACTTACACCATCGGTGAGGGTTGGGCTAGCTACAACGGCACATACGACCTCCAGTTCGGCGATATCGTTGCTCCAGATTCAGAGGTTGAGAACGCAGAGGCTATCCAGTTGCCTTTGGGCACAGGTGTTGCTGGCGCATCTAACTACGAGCGTCTTATCATCCCACAGAACGACTGCGAGTTGACTATCGTTGTTGACTATACTTACTACAACAACGGCCTTGCACAGCAGACTGTTGAGAATAAGGAGATTAAGACCGTGGCTAACATCGAGGCTGGTAAGGCATACAACTTCGTTCTCGCACTCGCAGAGCCAGGTGAGCCTATCACATTCGACGTTGAGGCCGTAACCGACTGGGTTGAGGGTGGTATCAAGACCGCTGCTGACCTGAAGGATGCTGTTGCTGCCGGAGGTACTGTATTTTTGGCTAAAGATATCGACTTGGGCAACGAGAAGCTCGTAGTTCCTGCAGGCAAGAGCGTAGTTCTCAACCTCAATGGCCACACTGTAAGCCAGACTAAGGCGTGCACCGAGAGCTATGAGATGATCTCAAACAAGGGTAACCTCACTATCATGGGTAACGGTAAGCTCTCATTCAAGGATACCAGCGCAGGTGACCCTACATTTGGTTGGGGCTCATACACTATTCGCAACGAGGGTACTCTCGTGGTTGAGGATGGCGTTATCGAGCACCTCGGCGAGCAGAACTTTGCTACTCATATGATTTGCGCAATTTTCCAGTATAGCGGCTCTACAACTATCAATGGCGGTACAATCAGCACCCCTAACTACCGTTCAGCTCGTCTCTGGAAGGGCGATATGACAATCAACGGCGGTAAGTTCAACGGTCAGGTATGGGTACATGCTGTTGATGACTCAGCTGTATTGACAATCAATGGCGGTAACTTCGCTCCATCTGGAGTTGACGGCTCATCAGTATTCGTTTCTAACGCTGAGCACACTGTAAACCTCGCTGTAAACGGCGGTTACTTCAACACTAAGATTGGTACATCAGATGCAAACAAGGCGGGCGTTAAGGGCACAATCAAGGGTGGCTCTTTCACTGAGTCAGCTAAGACCAACACCAACACAGCTCTCTTGGCTACTGGTTACGGCTTCGTTGCAACTGAGGGCGGCAGCCTTTGGAATGTAATTAAGGCAGCTTATGTTTCAACTCCTGCTGCTTTGAAGGATGCAGTTGCTGCAAATGAGAAGACTATCTATGTTCAGGGTGAGATTGACCTTGCAAATGTTATCTTGTCAGGCTACAACGGAACAATCGTTGGCGCAGACGAGACTGCAGTTCTCAACACTCGCAACTTCACTCCAAGTGCTAATGAGGCTTATCAGCTGCGTTGTACTACTCTAAACGTTAAGAATCTAACCATTAAGGTTCCTGCTGAGGATGGAGATTACCTCAAGTCTGGTTTCGTAGGTACTGGTGCTCTTACGTTTGACAACTGCGTTTTCGAGGGCCAGGTTACCTTGAACGGTAGTGCAGATTGGACTTTTAACAAGTGTGTGTTCGGTGGTGTTGATGTCGGCGCATATGCATCGTTTGTATATGGTGCAGCGAAGGCTACTTTCAACAACTGCTCATTCAGCGGCGTTGACCGTGCTGCAAAGGTTTATGGTACTGGCGGTACTCTTAATGTAGAGTATAACAACTGTACTTTCGCTTCTACTACTGCAAATAAGTATGCAGTTAATATTGATGCTAACTATGCAACAACAACCGTAGCATTGAACGCTTGCTCACAGACAGGTATGCCAGGTCTCTACAAAGTAGAGGGTTCAAAGGCTACTGTAATCGTTGACGGTGTTCAGCAGTAAAATCAAATAGTATATTAAGAAACCTAATTAAAATCTAATCAATATGAAAAAGTTATTTATCGCAGTAATCTCGATGGCCGCTTTGGCATCGTGTACACAGGAGGATATTGTTATCAATAATGCAAACAATGCCATTGCATTTGACAACGCTTTCGTTAGCACCACTACTAAGGCTATCGACCCAAGCATCACTACCGACTCTATCGATAATTTCCAGGTTTGGGGTAACACTCAGGGTGACCACACTAACGCTCCTGTAGTGCCTATCTTCAAGAATGAGACGGTTAGCAACGCTTCAGGCGTTTGGGCTTATGACGTTAAAAAGACTCAGTACTGGATTGACGGCAACACCTACAACTTCGCAGCTGTTGTAAATGGCGTGGTTAATGATGCTGAGTTGGTAAATGGCTTGCCACAGACTATCCACTACACTGCCGGCAATGGCGATTTGCTCTATGCAACTGCTAGCAATATCGAGGGTAAGGCTACTGGCAACTCTAAGGTTGCGTTCACATTCGCACACCTCTTGTCGAAGGCTGTATTCTCGTTCCAGAATACAACTCCAGCTGCAGCAGCAGGTTCTACTCAGCCTGCTAACATCTACAAGGTAACCGATGTTAAGATTTCGGGCTTGGCAAAGGATGCTGTTTATGACGTTACTAATGGTTGGGAGTTGTACAATGGTAATCACACCGCATCTTTCGGTAACATCGTTGATTCTAACGAAACTGACAAGACAGCAACTGATGCAAAGGAGATTTTGGAGCTGCAGTGGGGTAAGTCGCTCAATGAGTGCCTCTTGATTCCAGGTACTCACAACGTAACTATCACTTGCACAATCACTTTGTACAATGGTTCTGTTGCCGACAATCGCATTGTTGATATTATCAACTACAACAAGACTGTTCAGCTTACCTTCCATAAGGGCGTTGCATACAACCTCATTCTCAAGGCTGGTTTGCAGCAGTCTATCGAGTTCGAGGTTGAGAAGGTTGAGAACTGGAACGATCCTTATATTGATGTTAACACTCCTGCACAGGGTCACGACAACTAATTAACACCTATAGGGTAGAGGTCTTTGACCGGGCCTCTACTCACAAAGAGCCACGGCTCAAACAAAAGAGAACAAAAAACAAAAAACCAAAAACAATAAAAAATTAACAATTATGAAAAAACTTGTACTTTCAATGTTCGCAGTTGCTGCATTGGCATCTTGCGTTCAGAATGAGACTATCAACCCAGGTAGCGCAATCGACTTCGGCGCTCCATTCGTAGGCAACGCAACTAAGGCTGCAGATCCAAGCTATGGTCAGGACGCAGTAGAACTCAAGGAGTTCTATGTTTACGGTACTGTTCAGGGTACTGGTGCTGGCGAGGTAAACATCTTCAACGGTGCTAAGGTTACTGGTTCGATTGGCGAAGCAGTTTGGAGCTGTGGCGTGAAGCAGTACTGGATTCCGGGTGCAACCTACAACTTCGCAGCTGTAGTTGATGCAACTGTTACTCCTGATGCTAACAACATGCCTGCTACCCTTGTTCCAGTTAAACACACTGTGGCTGATGACGTTAAGCACTATGTTAAAGATCAGCTCAAGGACTTGCTCTATGCTCAGCCAGCTACAATTCTTAATGCAGCACCACAGGCAAATGACACTTACGCTCCAGTAAACTTTGAGTTCGGTCACCTCCTTTCGAAGGCTCACTTCACTGTAACTTCGAACACCCAGAACGGTTACTACTACAATGTAAAGGATATCAAGATTCACAACTTTGCAACTGGCGAGTATACTATTAATACTAAAAAGTGGAATACAGAGATCGCTACTACTGATCATGCATATGAGTTGGGCGACATTTTGAATGTTACTGCCGCTAACACAAACCAGACCAACGCTACTCAGGTTCTTCTCATCCCAACTACCACCGACTTCCAGGTTGAGTGCATCGTTGAGTTGTTGAACGATAATGGTACAAACAACGATGTTGCAGATGATGTCCTCTTGCGAGAGATTCATTACACCGCTGCTGATGTAGCTAATTGCGGCGGTTGTACAAACGCTAATGCAGAGCATAAAGCTCCTTTCACTGTTTCGACAGACTTGGTTAAGGGCCACGCTTACAACTTTACATTGGCTCTCACAACTGGCGACTTGATTGAGTTCACTGTAACTGCTAATCCTAATTGGGAGGGAACTACTGAGCTCCAGTAATCTTTCGAATATAATTTGAAGTAAAACAATTAAAACTATACAACTATGAAGAAGTTATTTATTGCCGTGATGGCAGTTGCCGCTTTGGCATCTTGCGCACAGGAGGAGGTTATCCTCAACAACAACAAGGCTATCGAGTTCGGTGACGCTTTCGTTAACAACGCAACCAAGGCTATCTATGAGAATGGCAAGGAGGAGGTTCAAGCTTTCAAGGTTTGGGGTACTGTACAAGGGACAAGCGGCACTCCAGTAGCTCTCTACGAGGGTGCAACCGTAACGCGCGGCGATAAGAACTACACAGACCCATGGTCTTGCACTGTTGCTCGTTACTGGACTCCTAGTTGTACTTATGCATTCTATGCAGTTGTTGATGCAGCTGAGAACGCAGTAGATGCAGAAAATGGCGTTCCTCAGACTATTAAGTACACCGCGGATGGCGAAACAGACCTACTCTACGGTACACAATCTGCATCGACAAATGAGAATAACGTGGTTACAGGTCTAAATTCGAAAGGCGCTGTTGCGTTCCAGTTGCAGCACTTGCTTTCACTCGTTAATGTATCGTTCAAGAACTCTGTTTCGACTTCGGACAATGCTTACACCTATGAGATTACCGACGTTAAGGTAACTGGTTGGGAGAAGGGTATCTACACTGTTAATGGTGGTACTTGGGCTCAGGACGGCACTAGCACAAAGGCGCTTAGCTTCAATGGCATTGAGAGCCTTGCTTATGCCACTACAGCTACAAATGTTGGTCGTCAGTTGATTATCCCAAATCAGCCAATCACACTCTCATTCAAATATGAAGAGAAGATTATGGGTAATACTTACCTCACAAAGACTATCTCGAAGCAGGTTGTTGCAACCGCTCAGAACAACTATCAGTACAACATTACTGTAGAGTTCTCGAAGAACAACGAGATTAATTTCTCTGTTGATAGCGTAGGTGGCTTTACCAACGCCGATTCTGAGGTAGATATCCTGTAACATACATTTGGCTATAAGGGATTGAAACCCCTTATAGCCCCTACAAGTGGAGAAGAGGTCCACAGGCAATAATGCCTAAAACAGAGGCGCAAGCCCACAATTAAAAGGTAATAGAGTGAAGAGGTTAGTATTAGCAATATTTGTCGCAGCGGCACTGATCTCGGGCTGTAATAGGATCGAGATTGAGGGCGATGATGCCAAGCAGATAAAGTTTGGCGCAGCATCTACGCGTGCCGAGGTTACTAGTGCGAATGATATCTTGGCATTCAAGGTCTTTGCCGAGATGAACTTGGGTGCAGATAACGCGGAGGATGGCTCAGACAAGCAGTGGATTTCATTGCTTGAGAACGAGCGCGTCTATCGCGACAACAGCGATGCTGACTTCACCTACGACAATACTCGCTACTGGGTAAATGACAGAACATTCTACTTCTTCGGCTTTTATCCCGAGACTATCAACGTGATGCGCTACGGCTTGGAGAATGGTTGGGCTTACACATCGACCATCGAGGTGCCATATGCCGCCGATCTCGATTTCATGACAGCAATCTACAGCCAGGGCATTACTGGCAATGCATTTCCTGAGAGTGTACCGATGCAGTTTGTACACCGATTTGCGCGAGTGAAATTCAACATAAAGAAGGCTGAAAATAATAAAGAGGATAAATTTACAGTGACCGAGATAGGTTTCTCTGGCATATCGCGTTCGGCAACCTTTGCGTTGATGTATAGACAGGGACAATCGTACGAGCCTATTTTAACTCCAAATTCGGAGAATGGTACTGTCAGCCGACGAAATTTGAATAAGCCTATCGAGGCTGAAGGAACAGATTTGCTTGGCAATAACGGTTTGTTGCTTCTTCCTCAGACAATAGTTGCCGGACAGGCGACACTTAATATCTCGTTCCAATATCAGCAGAAGGAGGATACAGATGGTACTGCTATTGAGAATCAGACACTCTCAAAGGCGCTACCTAAAGTTATATGGGAGGCGAATAAGACTTATGTCTATAATCTCGAGTTGAAAGACGACAAGAATATCTACATTTCGACTCCAACAGTTGAGGGTTGGGGAACATCTCAGCCGGGTGGATTTATAATTGTTCAATAATTAGGTTTTGAGGATGTTTTATATACTTGCACTTTTGATACTTGCACTTGCAAGTTGCACCCAGGGCAGTTTGCCTATTGGTGACGGTACCGATGATGAGGTTCAGATTGACGTGCCAGAGTATGGCTACATTCTTTTCAACTCTGATGTTACATCACGAGGCGCACTCTACGAGAATGGAGTTTCGAATGGTGCAGCGCCGGACGACAACCGATTCTATGGCGACTTCAACGTAATCGGTTATACCTATTCTGCTGACCAGTGGACAACTGCCGAGCCACAGGCTACACCAAATGTGTTCAATAAAAATCCTATGGAGGTTAGCTGGAATGGCGAGTCTGGTGCAGAGGCGCTCTACACCTACGACAATACACCGAATGACGGTAATTCGGCAAACCCTTACGCGCACTGGATTGGTAAGCAGAGATATGCCTTCTTTGCATACTATCCAACCACTTTGACTGATGATTTGACTCCTTTGACAACCAATGTCAATGACTCGAACAACTCAAACAACGAGGGTAACCCGTATATTATCTACGAATTAGACCGCACAAATGCTGCAAATCACGTGGATATTATGACCGCTTGTGCCATTGAGGCAAACTATGCTACTCGCAGTGTGAATTTCAATATGGGTCACCGCCTTGCAGCGTTGGATGTTACGGCGAATAATCACTACGCGGAGGGAAATAACATTGCCATTAACTCGTTGACGTTAACGCTGAACGGTCTTTGCTATGATAAGGTACATATTCCACTCAATGACCGCGACGAGCCGAATTTGGTCTATCCTAATGGTGTAGCATCTAATACAAACGCAACATTCACGATTATCAGCTCTAACTCTAAGACTAACATTCCACGAGGTGTAGAGACCAATCTGACAGGCGGAACAATTGGCAAAACCATGATTCTGATTCCTCAGCCACAGGAGGTGGATGTGAATGGTAGTAAAGTGAAATTGCAAATCTCAGCCACAGTAGATTATAGCCGTAATGGTGGCTCAGGTACTCCTCAGACAAAAACTATAGACTTTAATAGGGAGCTCAAGGGAGGTCGTCGCTACCATGTTCAGCTAAACTTCCTCCCTGGCGATATCAACATCCTTATTATCGAGTCTGACGAGTGGGCTGACAGCGCAAGTGGAAGAATCGATCACGAATTTGAGTAGAAGCTATGAAGATATTTAGATATATAGCCATTTTAGCAATTCTCATAAGCACCGTGTCGTGCATACAGACCGATGTCGATATACCCGTAACCAACGGTAAAACGATTCAGATTATCGGTCACGTTCAGTCATTCAGCGACCGCAACGTTGACTCTCGTGCCTTGAAGGTTGGCGATGAGAGCAATGTCGCGGCTTTGTGTCTTGTTGTGTTTAACAATAACAATGTATGTACACGCAAAGAGTATCAGCCCGGAAACCCTACTTTTACCCTCACAACAGACGATTTGAAAGATGGTTACACTCTGTGTATGTTTGCCAACATCCCAGATCCAACCCTGGGTGCAGGCGACACACTCGATGAGTTCAAACGCATTGCTTGTCCGGTAACTACCGTCGATATGCCTGAGTTGAATGGCACGAAGTGCTTCCCGATGTATGGTGAGAAGACGATTGGAGGCTCGCTTGATGCCGTTATCCAGATTCCGCTGACTTCACTCTATGCCAAGGTTGTGGTCAATATCATCTCTAATCCCGATCAGACCGTTGTGGGTCATGCCCCTGCGAGCTTCTCACTCTCTAAGTACGAGGTGCACAATGTTGCCGAGTCTGTCGATTTTGTTGGCGGAACAATCAGTAATAAGGGCGTAGGTGGCTCGAACGATGGCACAGAGGTTTCATCGGTTGTATATACCGCGCGTAATATCACTAGCGACTTTGCCCAGGCCAACAATCAGGCTTCGTTCTTCTTCTATCTGCCGGAGCGATTCTTGTGCCCTAATCAGAATGTGGAGGAGTATAAGTATCCGTTTGGCAAGATTGCAGACCTTGACGAGGATGAGGCAAGACGATACCCACAGTGCTACAAGCCAAAGTATGCTAAGGATTGCTGTGGCGAGAATGTGGCTACCTTCGTGCGCTTCTATGGCGAGTATATCGACCACCAGGGCCACAACTGGAATGTGTCGTACGATATCTATGTCGGCAACGACAACTACTCAAACTTCGATATCGAGCGCAATATCCAGTACAACAACTATGTAACCATCAAGGGTATCTCTAAGTCGAGCGACCAAAATGAGAATACAATCTCTATCGACCACCGCGTGAATGTAGAGCGCGTGAGCCCTGTTTTCATCAACCTCCGCCGTGAGACCCTGCTCGACTCGCACTACGAGGTCCGCCCACTGCGTATTCGCAAAAATCCAAACGCAACCGGCAACTACGATGGTGCAACTATTAAAGTCGAAGTTGTCTTTGCGGATAATGATGAAGCAAAGACGAACGATGCTAAGCGTTGGATTGGTATCGAGCGCAGCTTTGGCAATGGCGTAACACAAACAGCAAGTAATAATACCTACTTGGTAGATAGCGACCTTGATCCTAATCGTAAAAATTCAGCCGGTAAGCGTAAATATTTTACAACCGATTTGACAACAACTACCCTTGCGGGCAATAAGACTATTGAAGTACCTATCTCCGATACAGACGAAACCGTGTGGATCTATGTCGATGAGTGTACCGAAGTGGGTGACGATGTTCGTTCGGCAAAGATTAAGTTAACGGTGCTATTGAATGGTGCTGAGATCGGAACAACCGAGTATCATATCAACCAACGCAAGTTATTCCCGATAACATACAATGGTCACACTTACCATATCGAGTATCACGAGGAGTACCTCCACAACTACGATACGGAGGACCAGTACGGCCAAACCGAGTATGAGGGTATGCCGTGGGGATTGGATGGAGTGCAGCTTTCGACTGAGCATAACTCTTTCTATATTAACGAAAATAATAGCCAGTGGAACACCTACGTTCAAAATAACCCCCTCTTGAAATACGATTTCTATATTGGCAAGTACGATAGTTTCGTAGATTCCAATATCGAGGTTCACAATTTTGCAGGACAGGAGTTTACGGATGAAATCTTTACAAAGAGTAAAGGAAAGGTAAATCTACTTACTACGGCAGATTCTCCAAGTGGTGCTGTGGAGTATTGCTATAACCGTAATAAGCGAGATGCTAGCGGCAACGTCGTAAGTGTAGATTGGTATCTCCCTTCAGCAGATGAGCTGGAGGATGTTATGGTTGGTGGTTACGGCACATTCGAGATGTTCCAGGACAAATACTATTGGACCTCACAACCTGCATACATTCGAAATGCGTTTTATTATCAATATAAGAACGACAGCGGTACCATTACAGATGCATATGCCTTCATTGCGTTCGAGGATAATAAAAATTATGCACGTGCAACGAAGGTCGTTTATCGTGGTAATGATGTTTATGATTATGTTCAATCTGGCCTGAACGATGAACCTAATGAAGGAGGTCATGCCATGGATGATAATTGTATAGGTAGGAAAGCGCAAGTTCTGGGTTATTTCAATGTTATGTATGCCTGGTATAGGCATAGTAGCAGCAATACAGAAACTAAGACATTCACAATAGATGACCACTTTGATGCTAAGAAAGATGGTAGAGGTAGTGGAAGATATCATGTCCATTGTGGTCACCTGTATGATATGAAGCAGGACGGATATCACGAGCGAACAAGGTACAACCGTGTACGTTGTTTGCGCAAGAATAACTAATCGTTCGTCAATGCGACGTTCAACCGTTAGCAAGCAACGGATAACAGCTCTGTTACCAACGAGAATAGCAATTATATCTTAGTAGGTCAGAATATTAGGTACTATGTAACTATCTCTGCTGATAGTGCACCTACAAGTGTGAAGATTGGTGGTGTGGGCGCAACTCAAAATGGAACCACTTCGGGAACAAGCTCGTCGAATACTGTTTGGTTTATTGGTAAGAAATCGTTTATATTGTCGGAGAATCATAAGCTGTTAACCTTTAAGTGGTATTATATTTAATCCGTCTGTGGCGAACAGTGCCAACAGCCAACAGCAAAAAAACCACCAATCTGGTGGTTTTTTATCTTGATAAAGTATGTTTATGAAAGATGTCGAGCACTCGCGTGAGTGCTTAAAGGTAGGTTCTATAAATTAGGTCGTGGCGATTTGGAGTTATGTTTTATGCAGATTGGTCATCTCTTCTGAAGGCGCAATAGCCTATTGTAACTGAAGAAAGATGAGCAATGTGCCAAAACAGAACCCAAAACGACCGAAATAGAATTTACCGGATAGAGAAACACTAATGTCATAATTTATAGTACCTACCTAAAACCTCAAATTACTTCTTAAAGTATCCGCTGTGCAGATAGAGCTTAACGGATAGGCCGATGTTGAATTTGCTGGCAGCCATCTTCTGCAGGTATGGGAAGTCGGCAAGGGTTGTTGGATAGGTGTCGTTGTAGTCGTGACTTACAGGGTAGTATGCCAAGTTGTCGGCAATAATTGTCGGAGTAAAGTCATAGAGCAGGTATGCTGACACCTCCATCAGGCTTCCACCGAGGCCTATTGCAAACATACCGGTGGTTGAGGTCTTATTGAGTATATCGGCTGTATATGTCGTAAAATCTCGATAGCCGGCCTCATAGCTGGTGGTTGACATGTATATATTGCTTGTCTCATATGTTGCTGAGGTGTTGAAGTTGTAGTATGCACCCAAATCGGCAAAGAGTGTAGAGCGGTCCTTGCCCAGATTCTTCAGCAGATTCAGGCGGAGATTTCCACCCACAGACCACTGCGATATAGACAGTTCGGTCTTATCTCCCGACTCAGTAACGTCGGTCTCCTCGCCCGTCATAGCGCTTCTGAGGGAGTATTTACCGGTAACAAAGAGGTTTACGAACTGATTGTGGCGACCAATTCTCAAATCAACAGGAACACTGAGCGCCGACTGCTTTGCTCCCAGGCCGTATGTAAAGCCGACACCTAGTAGGAAGAGATTCTTGGCACTACTCTTACTCTTTGTCACGGTTGTTGTCTTGCTGCTGCTCTTTGTTGCTGATGTTGGCGTTGTAGAGACGGTTGTGGTGCTCTTTGCAACGGAGAGGGTTGGCTTGATGTCGATACTCTTACCCTCAACAACCTCAACGACTTCGGTAGCTGCAGCATAGCCACTCTTGCTCAACTTGATAGATCGTTTGCCGACGAGCACATCCGACTTAATAAGAGGTGTTTTACCCACCTCTACGCCATCGATAGATATTGTTGCACCGATTGGCTCACTTGTGATGTTTACTGCGCCATATATCGGCTTTAGAGGCTCAAATGTGCGGTCAACAGCTGCCGAAGAGGTGATACTCAGCGTATGGCTACTGGTGACATGCGATGGCTGAAGGCACTCGACAATATGGTCGCCAATCTCAAGCTTGCCACTCCACGAGCCTTCTCCCTTTCTTGTACCATCTACCCAAATCTCTACCCCCTTCTCGGCACGCAGCGTAACCTGAGCAAAGTTTGGAACCATTGAGGCTGTGACAGCGGTTATCTTACCGTCGGCAATCGTCACCTTCTGCTCAAATGGCTTATACATCGCCTTGATAATACGCAGCGCATGCTCACCGCTCTTCAGAACGATATGCTTCTCCAGCGGAAGTGTGCCACGCATTGAGTTATTGACATAGACCTGCGCACCGTTAAGCTCTGCATCTGCCTTAATATCCAAGTGCCCAAATGCCGGATCCAATGCGATATCGAGGGCTATCTGCTCACCACGCATCACGCCCATGCCGCTCTTTGGGTGGTAGTTCTGCGCTGTTACGGTATATGTAAACGCACCCGGCTTGAGCACCTTGCTTGCACCGTCAGCGCTATTCTCAACAACCTCGCCATTAATCTCCACCAAGGCATTTGAAGGCTGGGTCTTGATGATAAGATACTGCATCGAGGTGCTCTTCATATCAACATCCTGACGGAAGAATACCTTTGAAGAGGAGATTACAATTGTCTGCTCATACTGCAGCCCCGAATAGACCAACTTCAGATTGTGCTCACCCGCAAGCAGACCCTCAACAGTGAGCAAAAAGTCACTATTTGTCTTGCCCTTAAACTGATCGTCGATATAGATATCGGCATCTGCTACATTTGAGGCAACGGTAACAGAGAACTGCTGATTGAGCGCAGCCTCGATATAGTACTCCTTGTTTGCCTCAAGATTCAAATCGACCTCGTTTGACTCGCCAAACTTGTCGTGACGAAGATAGAATCGTGACGACGGCTTGGCGGTCATCTCGATAATCAGTCCATTATCATACTCGGCTGTCTTACACTTTATGCACTCGTTGTTTGTTGCGATTTTCAGCTCCAAACCGTTAATCTCCTCGCGAGTCATGCGATTGACCTTCATCTTGATGCGGGCACAAGGTCGGCGAGAGGAGTCAACACCGATAGGGTCAATATTCACACCCTCCAAAACGCCACTATTCACAGGCTTGAAGGTGCTTTTATCGATGATTATTGCATTCTCAACCTGAGCCGATGCAACATAGATACAACACAGCGCGAGAATAAGTGTAAACAGACGTCTCATAGCTTGAACGGTTTGCGTTTACAAAAGTGGTTGTAGTTTTTAGTTTGCAGAGATACTACCCTCAGTAGATACTGTGCGCTCAATCATCTGCTCAGCTGTGTACTCAACGTCACGCTCCTGCTGCCATACACGGACACGAACAAGCGGATTGATATCGTTACGCATATCAATTGCAAGGGTCAAGATACCCTCGTCAGAGTAGTTGTTTGAGTAGTAGTGCTGGCGCACCTGAACGGCATAGATACCCTCCTTAGCGTTGTAGCCCTTGCCGACATTACACTCCTCAAAGCGAACATTGACAAACTCCTTGCTCAGGAAGCTTCTCTGCAGATTTTTCAGATACTCCTGCTTTGTGTAACGGGTATATTCAACCTTGCCACCCTGATTAATCAACTCAGGATTATCATTAAACTTCTTCTTTGACTGCTCGAGCACCTTACCAACGATAATGTATGCATCATCAGAGAAGACCTTGTTGATATACTGCAAATCACGCAGACAGTATGCTGTACGGTAGTCCTCAAGGAAGGTCATCAGGGTAAGACGGTCTCGCTCCGGCCACTCCTTAGCCATGATGTTCTTCTCTGTGTTGATTGAGAGCTTGTAGGCCAGTGACTCGATCTTCTTTGTATTCTTATTTACACGGAAGACAACATCCTCGATAAACTTCTTATTGCTATTCTTGAAGTGGAGCTTTACAGGCATCTCGCGGCAGATTACAAGCGAATCCAACTCGATAAAGTGCCAATCCGGAGTACGCGCAAGTGTAGGGTTACCCTCAGCCACAATCTTCTGATACTCTGCCCATGCGCTATCTGTAAAGTGTGGACGGATATTAGTTGCTGACACGTTTGAGAATGAGCCTACAATGTCGCTCATAATCTTGCGATATGGAGCCTGAACATCCTCAACAACCTCTGTCACAGCTGCATAGTCTGCAGCCTCAGCCTTCAGGTGCTTAGCAACCTTCGAAGCGACCTTCTCAGAGTTTGTATCAACCTCATCCTTAGCCTTGACAGACTTTGTTGACAGTGACTTAGTAGCCTCCTTAAAGGTTATTGAGCGCGGAAGCAAAACGATAACAGCCTCTTCAGCCTGACGAGCGCTATCCTCAAACTGATAGTCGATAGTAACGGTAATCGGGTCAGGAAGCTTCTTCATCTGAATCATCGCACGACCATCCTTACACTGCTCTCCTGTGACAGTACCGCTACCATCAAAATAGTTGAACAGAATGCTATCCAGCGGCTTATCCTGATAGAGGAAGTCGAGCATAACTTTGTATGGATAGTTCTTATTGTTCTTATCCTCCTCAATAGCGATAATATTTACGTCAATGTCACCAAGAATCTCACGAACCTTGCTCTGCAAAACAGGGCCGGCATTTACACCCTCAATCTGAATATCATTCTTTGTGTAACCACCCATAAGGACATTTGCCCAAGAGTAGTAACGCAACATATCCTCTGTAGAGAATGCAAACTGAGCGTTCTCGATATAACCCTCAATCTTCTCCTTCATAAACTTGTCACGAGCATCCCAATCCTCGCGAGTCATATATCGCAAAGCAATCTCTTGACCATCCTTTGGAGCGAGGAATATACGCTTAGACTTACTGATATCGACATTTGAGATACCTACAGAGGTTGCCTCTGTGCTGGCGCTTGACTGAGCCGTTGTACCATCAGTGACATTCGAAACCTTGTTCTCAATAACGGTTGTCTGAGTCATTCCAAGCTGAGAGAGCAACAAAATAGCGTTCTTGTCGGCATCCTCCTTGCTAAATCCATAGCCCAATTGCCAAACATACTGCTGCATCTCAATGTCCTCCTGAATTGCCTTCGCTAGGCGAATCTCCTCCATTGTAGTCTGAGCCTTAGCATTTACAGCGCAAAAAAAGAGCAAGACAAGGGTAAGTAGTCTTTTCATAAAAACCTAAAAAATACTTTATAAATTTAGTAAAAAACTCTGATTATGTAACTATTCCGCAAAGATAACAATTTTATTCCAAAAACAAAAACAGTAGCACCAGACTTGGTGGATTAATTGAAAAAGATGAGGTGTATCCCACATTAATACGAAGTGACCCCGAAAGTTTCTTGTTCAGACTTTCGGGGTCACCTCTTTTGGGATTATTGCCTTTTGAGCGGCTAAAATCTATTAGTAGCTCTTTGCAAACAGTACGCGGCAGTGTGATGGCTTGCCGGTAAAGATACACTTGCCCTCCTCTGGCTCTGCGTCGATAGGGATACAACGGATAGTCGCCTTTGTTGCATCCTTGATAGCCTGCTCGGTCTCTGGGGTGCCATCCCAGTGTGCTGAGATAAAGCCACCCTTATTGTTGAGAACATCTACGAACTCATCCCAAGTGTCAACCTTGGTAATCATTGAGTTACGATAGTCAAGAGCCTTCTGGAAGATGTTTGCCTGAATCTCGTCGAGCAGAGCAGCAATACGCTCTACGATACCCTCCTGAGATACGGTCTCCCTTGTAAGAGTATCACGGCGAGCAAGCTCGATAGTGCCATTCTGAAGGTCGCGCTGACCGAGTGCAAGGCGTACAGGTACACCCTTAAGCTCATACTCGGCAAACTTGAAGCCCGGACGCAGATTGTCGCGGTCGTCAACCTTCACGCGGATACCGAGGGCTGCAAGGCCGTCAGCAATCTCGTTCATCTTAGCGCGAGCTGCTGCAAGCTGCTCCTCACCCTTGTAGATAGGCACGATAACAACCTGGATAGGTGCGAGCTTTGGAGGCAGTACAAGACCATTGTTATCAGAGTGAGCCATAATCAGCGCACCCATAAGGCGTGTTGACACACCCCATGATGTTGCCCATACATACTCCAGCTTACCCTCGCGGTTAGCATACTTTACATCAAATGCCTTAGCGAAGTTCTGACCCAAGAAGTGTGAAGTACCGCTCTGCAGAGCCTTACCGTCCTGCATAAGTGCCTCGATTGTAAGGGTATCCTCAGCACCTGCAAAACGCTCGTTTGGTGACTTGTGACCCACAACAACCGGCAGACACATCCACTCCTCAGCAAACTGCTTATAGACATTAATCATCTTTGTTGCCTCCTCAATAGCCTCCTCCTTAGTCTCATGTGCGGTGTGGCCCTCCTGCCAGAGGAACTCTGCGGTACGAAGGAAGAGACGGGTACGCATCTCCCAACGAACAACGTTTGCCCACTGGTTGCACAGAATTGGAAGGTCGCGGTAAGATGTAATCCAGTTCTTGTAGGTGTTCCAGATAATGGTCTCAGATGTAGGACGAACAATAAGTTCCTCCTCCAGACGAGCATCCGGATCTACAACAACACCCTTACCATCAGGATCGTTCTTAAGACGGTAGTGTGTAACTACTGCGCACTCCTTAGCAAAGCCCTCAACGTGGCTCGCCTCGCGAGAGAAGAACGACTTAGGGATAAAGAGTGGGAAGTATGCATTTTGGTGACCGGTAGCCTTGAACATACCGTCAAGTACCTCGTGCATCTTCTCCCAAATAGCGTAACCATAAGGCTTGATAACCATACAGCCACGAACTGCTGAGTTCTCAGCAAGTCCTGCCTTAACAACCAGGTCGTTATACCACTGTGAGTAGTTATCCTCCGACTTGGTCAAATCTTTCAATTCAACTGCCATATCTATATTGTTTTAGTTTCGTTTTTCTTAACTCCAACGGGCAAAGATACAACAAATTTGGATATGATATACAACTACTTATAATTTTCGTCGTTTTTCAGTCGATTAGTTTGTCGTAAAGCGAATAAATATCTACCCACTCGACAAATGACCGAGATAAAATTAAGAAGTTTGCTTGTTTGATGAAATTTACCTCGTCAGAGCTATTTTTCTGACCTAAAGGCGAAACATTGTGTGCATCGTTAGTTAATTGTTAGTTCGCCGTCAGCAATCATCCCCTTAATGGCGCTCATTCTCAGGAGAGCACAAAGTAAAAAATGTCTCAAAATTTTTCATAAAGATAATAGAAATTTATGTCTATGCCAAAACATAGTCGGTTAATAATTAAATTTGGGATTTATGGTTGGACTACGATAGAGTATCGTATAACCACATAGCGAATCGATTCGAGTGCAAATATATGCAATCAAAAAAGCCTTTGTCAATAGGAGTAATATAAAATGAGAATTGACAATCTTCCGTCTCTCTGCATATAGGAGAGGCAAACGTATTTGTAAGTCCGGTAAATTTTTCCTACCTTTGGGTATCAAAACCGAAGTTTATGAAAAGACTTTCACTTCTTTTTATCTTTGTACTGGCGGCTGTGCCGGTATTTGCTCAGGATGGTCTCTCAGCGATGGAGACGAGGGTCTGGGTCCGATTTATCTCTGTTGAGGCTATTATGCTCGTGATTGCTGCGCATGCGATTTTTGTCAATCTGAAGCAAAAACAGTTTCGCACGGACTATACCGTGGATGAGTTTCGCAAAAATAGGACAGATGCAGCCCTTGGTGCGCTCACCCAGAGTGAGATAGATACGCTCAACTCATCGCTTGACAGCATAGATGGCATTTGGGGCGAAATTGTTGATAGCAAGGGTGATACGGTGACATATCCTCACAAAAATTCTACACTAAAGCAGAGCGTTGCCATAATCGAGCAGACTACTGCTGCCAACCCTGCAAACAAGGGAATTGTGGATAAGATAAACAGCTATAACGAGGTGCTCAACCACGCTCTGTCTCGCCAATTTACCGGCTCGAAGGCACTGATTGCTATCGCTGTAATAATAGGACTCTTTATGGGTCTGGGCACAGGCATCTATGCGGCAACCGTGGCGACTATAACAACGGTTGTTGCCTACATTTTTGCAAGCCGCACACCAAACTTTATGTTGATAGAGCAGATTTCAAAGAGTGGCTCAAAGCCAACTACTCTTATCAAGCGACTGTTGGTGACAATCGTTACGGGCGTCTCGGCAGCAAAGGCTACAAACGGCAATGGTCGCGGTGCGGATGATAACCATACTTGGTACTCGATTGTGCTGATTGTGGTCTTGACTTTGGTCTTGGCATTTCTGTTACCGGTTATAACATTAGTTAACTATTTGCGCAATTATCTGATACATAAGTAGATATTTTTTGTATAATTATATAGTAAGCAGATAAATTACCCCAAGAAGTTAGAAAAAACTTTTTGGGGCTATTTGTTTTCTAAAATCGCCGTCTGAGGCCATTTTATTGGGTTTTTGTAGCCTTTAGAGGTGTTCATAATGGTTATGGAGATGGGGTAATTCTGCAAAAAGTATTGCAAAATTGTATATTTATTTTTGCATTTATGAAAAATTGTTACTATTTTCGTGGTAGAAAACGGTAGTTCCTAAGATGTGCGCGCTGTGGGAGCTACGATTTTCTTAACCGAAAAAATACTTATTTTATGAAAATGACGAACAATTTATGTTCCACTTCCTGCTCGTCTTATTCAGAACAGCCAGAGCCGGGATTTTATCTATGTACTATTAAAGCCGGTGAGACTTTTGTTATAGAGCCAGATGAGACAAATCGTCTGGTGTTTCTCAGAAGCGGTCGTTTCGTAGTATCCTCAGTTGAGGAGACTGACTATCAGGTGTCATCTAATAGCGTTATCTTCTGTGCCCGTTCGCATAGCTACACGATTGTGGCCCAGGAGGATTGTGCACTCCTTGTTGCCCGCTTTGTGACCGGTAGTATCGCCGTTGAGGGCGAGACCTATCGCACAATTGCTTCTGAGGTTGCAAAGATTACATACAAGTTCGCAGCTGTGCCTGTGAATGAGGTTTTGGGTGGCCTTGTTGACTCTGTATCCTTCTACCTGGAGCAGGGTATCAACACCAAGTCATTGCATCGTGCAAAGATTGAGGAGATGTTTGTGATATTCCGCCACTTCTACTCTCGTGAGGTCTATCTGAGAACATTCTACAGCCTGTTCAACAACAATATGTCATTCCGCACCTTGGTCGAGAATAACGCACCAAATGCAAGAAATGTTGAACACCTTGCCAAGATGTGTGGCCATAGCCTCTCGCACTTCAAGTTGCTCTTTAGCCAGAACTTTGACACCACCCCTTATGTGTGGATGCAGCGTAACCGCGCGGTAGAGATTAGCGAGCTTCTTAGCGATACATCTATCCCTATCAAGAGCATTATCAAGAAGTATGGCTTCACCTCACATGGCCACTTCTCACTCTTCTGCCGTAAGTTCTTAGGTGACACCCCTCGCACATTGCGCCGTCGTAGCCACCTCTCAACAACAACCGTTACGCTTGATGATGTGAAGAAGAATTTTGAGCACTCTCGCCGTCAGGCAATGGCTGCCAAGAAGAGTGTTTCACCCGATGCAGCACCACGCCGCAGAGGACGCCCTCGCAAAAACGAGGTGAAATAATCTTACTAACGATTAAAGCTAAGGGGCTACCACAAATTTGCAGGTAAGCCCCTTTTATGTTTAATGAGCAAAAATGCTCAACCGTAAATAAGACTAAATTATAGAATTATTCAGAATATTATGAGACGAGTGTTTGTAACAGGTGCTGGTCACGGAATTGGTCGTGCTATTGTTGAGGCTTTTACCTCTGTAGGTGATTGCGTAGCTTTTTGTGATATTGATACACTGCGTGGTAAAGAGGTCGAGCAGGCAACAGGTGCAATATTTTTCGCCCTTGATGTATGTAACAAAGCTGCATTAGAGGAGGCTGTGCAGAGTCTGCTTGCAGAGTGGGGAGATATAGGTATTATTGTCAATAACGTCGGTATAGGTGGATTTGAATCGATCACAGAGACAACTGTCGAGCACTTTGAGACGGTACTTAATACCAACCTTCGTAGTGCATTTATAACCTCACGACTGCTGGCTATTCATCGCAAAAATAGTAGTGTCGTAAACCCGTATGGTCGTATTGTCAACCTATGCTCTACACGCTACCTACAAAGTGAGGCTGGCACAGAGGCGTACGCAGCATCTAAGGGTGGAATATGGTCTCTTACTCACGCTTTGGCAGTGTCGCTTGCACCATATCACATCACCGTAAATTGCATAGCTCCAGGTTGGATAAGCGTTAATGAGGATGAAGTACTACGAGCAGAAGATCACGAATTTCACCCCTCTGGACGTGTTGGTCGTGCGGAAGATATTGCCAGAACTTGTCTCTTTTTGTGCGATGAGAAGAGTGATTTTATCAACGGTCAGTGCATAACCGTCGATGGAGGTGTAACAAAGAAGATGATTTACCCTGAAGAGTAGTATGCGGTTTTATAAATTTGCCAAGATTGCGGAGTATTTCGCAGATGAATACAAAGGCTACAACAACCATCTTATCTACAATTGTCAAACGCAACATTTGCCAGATTTACAGACTATTGAGACCCAACTATGTAACTTGCAGCAATTTATGTAGTGCCACAAAAGCCTGTCGTTGAATATTTTGTGCCGTTATCTGACTATCCAAAGAGATTTGTTACTATCTTTGCAGAGTAAATTTAAAGATAATGATACTACCATTTTTAGTTCCCAATTGGTTGGCAAAAGTGCTATTTGTGCTATTGCTGGCGTCATCAGCATTACTTTCACCCGCTATAGCGTTGCTGTGCGGTATAGTTTTCGCCATTTTTGTAGGCAATCCGCTTTCGCGCTTCTCTAAGCGATGTTCAAAGTTGGCGCTGCAGGTTGCAGTTGTCGGTTTGGGCTTTGGAATGAACCTCTATCAAAGTCTTGCAGCCGGAGGCGAGGGTATGCTTTTTACCATTGTCTCTGTTGTGGGCGTGATGGTCATTGGTGTAGGGCTAGGCAAGCTTTTCGGCATAAATCACAAAAGCGCCTACCTTATATCTACGGGTACGGCTATTTGTGGCGGAAGCGCCATTGCGGCTGTAGGGCCGGTTATCGAGGCCGATGACGACCAAATGTCTATCTCGCTGGTGACAATTTTTGTTCTCAATGCCGTTGCTCTGTTTGTCTTTCCCGTAGTTGGCGAGTGGTTATCTCTTTCGCAGCAGCAGTTTGGCACATGGGCAGCGATAGCCATACACGACACAAGCTCGGTTGTCGGTGCAGGCGCAGCCTATGGCGAGGAGGCACTGCAGGTAGCAACGACCATAAAGCTGACCAGAGCGCTGTGGATTATTCCGTTGGCCCTTGTCTCAAGCCTTATTTTCCGCAATAAGAGCCGCCGAATATCTATACCGTGGTTTATTGTCCTCTTTGTCGTGGCTATGTCTGTAAATACCTTCTGTGCTCTGCCTGAGCAGCTAACATCGACAGTGGTATTTATATCACGTAAAGTGCTGTGTATGACGCTATTTTTGATTGGTGCGGGGCTCTCTGTGGCAAGTTTGAAGCGTATCGGCATACGACCGATGTTGCTTGGTGTTGTGCTGTGGATTATAATATCTGCTGTGACTCTTGGCGTGGTGATTATAAATGCATAGAATAAAATATTGGTTTTTGTACCAATATCTGTCCATGTTTCAGTATAAATTGCTATATTTGCAATAAAATATACCCAAAGGCAATGAAGAGCGATTTTTTGGTAATCGGTTCCGGTTCTGCAGGTTTGAGTTTTGCCCTTAAAGCTGCAAAAGTAGGAAAGGTGACTATTGTCACCAAAGGTGAGCTTGCTGAGTGTAACACCAACTATGCACAAGGCGGCATCTGTTCTGTAACCTATCAGCCCGATACTTTCGAGAAGCATATCGAGGATACGCTTGTCTGCGGTGCTGGCAAGTGCGACCAGGAGGCTGTAGAGCTTGTTGTTCGTAATGCTCCTGAGGCTATTGAGAACCTGATTGAGTGGGGTACTCGATTTGACAAGAACGAGGCGGGCGAGTTTGACCTGCACCGCGAGGGTGGCCACTCTGAGCACCGTATTCTCCACCACGCAGATCTCACAGGCGCAGAGATTGAGCGCGCGCTTATCGAGAGCGTCAAGGCACATCCAAACATCACCGTGCTGGAACACCACTTTGCAATTGACCTGCTCACTCAGCACCATCTGGGTGAGATTGTGACCCGTCACACCAGAGGCCTTGCTTGTTTTGGAGCCTATGTTCTTGACACAGATACTGATGAGATAAAGACCATCTTGGCGAAGTTTACTGTGGTTGCAGCTGGTGGTTGCGGAAATATCTACAACACTACGACCAACCCGACAGTGGCTACGGGAGACGGCATTGCTATGTGCCACCGCGCAAAGGCTATTACCAAGAATATGCAGTATATTCAGTTCCACCCAACAGCCCTCTACAATCCGGGTGAGCGCCCATCGTTCCTCATTACCGAGGCTATGCGCGGCTATGGTGCGATACTGAAGCTCAAGAACGGCAAGGAGTTTATGGACAAGTATCATCCGATGAAGTCGCTTGCTCCGCGTGATGTTGTGGCTCGCTCGATAGACCACGAGCTGAAGATTCGCGGTGAGGAGTATGTCTATCTCGATGTTACCCATATGCCTGCCGAGCAGACAAAGAACCACTTCCCAAACATCTACGAGAAGTGCCTCTCTATAGGTATTGATATCACCAAACAGATGATTCCTGTCTGTCCTGCAGCCCACTACTGCTGTGGCGGAGTGGTTGTCAACAGCAATGGAGAGTCATCTATCCGCCGCCTCTATGTCATTGGCGAGAGCTCTTGCACAGGTCTGCACGGAGCAAACCGTTTGGCATCAAACTCACTGACCGAGGCAATTGTCTATGCCGACCGAGCAGCCAAGCACGCAACAGCATTGGTAGATAAGGTCGATTTCCAGGAGGGTATTCCTGATTGGGACTTCGAGGGCACCGCCGAGGCCGAGGAGATGGTTCTCGTCCTTCAGAATCGTAGGGAGCTGCAGGCGATTATGTCAAACTATGTCGGTATTGTCCGTTCGAATCTGCGCCTTGAGCGCGCGATGAAGCGACTGGCAATCATTTGGCAGGAGACAGAGGGCCTCTACAACCGAACAAAGCCTTGCCGAGAGCTCTGCGAGTTGAGAAATATGACTGCCGTGGCATACCTTACAATCAAACAGGCGCGTGAGTGCAAAGAGTCCGTCGGCCTGCACTACACTATAGACTACCCACCCCTTAAAGGATAATAGCCAATGGCTAATAGTAAATAAGTCCGTCTAACACATCGTTAGGCGGACTTATCTACTATTACTTGACCCCGTGATGTGAGAGAATCTCTCGCAACTGAGGCTCCATAATCTGCAGTACACGATAAATTCCATAGTCGGTCAAGTGTGAATTATCGACCGTACCCTCATTATCCGCGCCAGTATCAAAGGCGTTGTTGATAAAATAGACATTCTTGAAATCCTTGCACACCCTCTCCATTAACTGCTCAGCAGCAGCTCGCTGGTCATCATTGCGCCTCTTTGCCACAAGGTCAAACATCGCACCCGTGCGTCTTACAGTTTGCAGGAAGATAAGAGGAGTCTTCTTATGCTTTGCGCGAATCTGTTTTACAAAGTCATAGAGTCGCTCGTTGATGATATTAGCAGTAGGGTTTGAGAAGGCATCAAATACAAAGGCGTCGGCATCATTATCGCAAACAATATCAACAAAGTGCTGCTGCAACTTACACTGTCCGCTATGACCAAGATTTGGTGTCTCGGCATTCAGGCGACGACCAAGCTGCGCTACATAGTTTGCACCAGGGCGTGGAGCACCCTCGCCATGAGTAAGTGATGAGCCGACAAAGACAATCTTATGCTTAAATGGTGACGGAGCCGCCTTAATCATAGCGCCCTCATCAACACCAATCTCAAGCGACTTGAGCTCTACATAGGCCGGCAGATAGACCAGGCACTGCTTTGTACCCTCTGCCATATTATGGACAAGCGGAGCTTCAAAATCGACCTTTGCAGGGTCTGTCTTTGGGCGTGCCACACCGGCAAATGTCCACTGACCCTCGTGGAGAAGATAGATATCCATACCTCGCAGGTAGATATCAGGAGAGTTGGCTCTCAGCTTACTGGGTTGTATGCTCCAACGAACATCTATATTGCGACTATCCGTGCTAAAAACCAGCGCCAAGCCTGTAGATTGACGGAAGACCTTCTCTGCACTTGGCGTAAGTGAGCTATATCGCTCAACATCAAGGCGTTCAAGCGGCTTGCCCGAGTCGTGAATCTTGTTTATAATAGTGAGTGTCGAGGCGTCAACGTAGCAGATTTCCCTCTTCTGCTGAGCCGTTGCTGACATAACAACAGCAAGCGCCACAAAAGCAATGATAAACAGCCTTTTCATAACGATGATTACTATTGAGTTAACTGTACTACAAAGTAAATAAAATAAACTCTTTTTTCAAAATACTAAAGCTATTAGTTGCTCTTTTGGTGCATCGAAAAATAATTCTTATTTTTGCACCCGCATAAAGATGCTAATAGACAAGACAAACAAGATATGGCTTTACAGGACGAGATTACAAGAAGACGAACATTTGCAGTCATTGCCCACCCGGATGCGGGTAAGACAACGCTTACTGAGAAGTTGCTGCTCTTTGGTGGTGCTATCCACATTGCCGGTGCGGTAAAGAGTAATAAGATTAAGAAGGGTGCAACCTCCGACTTTATGGAGATTGAGCGACAGAGAGGTATCTCCGTTGCCACCTCTGTAATGGGCTTTGAGTATAAGGATATCAAGATCAATATCCTCGACACCCCAGGCCACGAGGACTTTGCCGAGGATACATATCGCACACTGACAGCCGTAGATGCAGTAATTATCGTAATTGACGGTGCAAAGGGTGTTGAGTCGCAGACCCGTAAGCTGATGAATGTCTGCCGTATGCGCAACACTCCGGTTATGGTCTTTGTAAATAAGCTCGACCGCCCTTGTAAAGATCCATTTGATCTGCTTGATGAGATTGAGAGCGAGCTGCAGATTCGCGTGCGCCCACTCTCGTTCCCAATTTCGAGTGGCCCAACCTTTAAGGGTGTATATAACCTCTATGAGCACAACATAAACCTCTTTACATCTGACGAGCGCCAGACTGCCGATGCTCAGACCGTGCAGTTTGATGACATCTCCTCTAAGGAGCTCGATACACTGATTACTGAGCGTTATGCAAACCAGTTGCGTGAGGATATCGACCTTGTGGAGGGTGTATATGAGGAGTTTGACCGCGAACAGTACCTTGCAGGTCGTTTGGCTCCGGTATTCTTCGGCTCGGCAGTGAATAACTTCGGTGTACGAGAGCTTTTGGAGTGCTTTATTCGTATCGCGCCATCACCTCGCCCATCAACTACCCAGACCCGAATCGTTGAGCCGAATGAGGCGAAATTGACAGGCTTCATCTTCAAGATTCACGCCAATATGGACCCAAATCACCGCGACCGTATTGCGTTTATGAAGATATGCTCAGGAACCTTTGAGCGCAATAAGAACTATCTCCACGTACCAACCGGCAAGAGCATGAAGTTCTCCTCTCCAACAGCATTTATGGCCGAGAAGAAGTCGGTCATCGACTTTGCCTACCCAGGTGATATCGTCGGTCTGCACGATACTGGAAACTTCAAGATCGGAGATACATTCACCGAGGGTGAGGAGCTCAAATTTACAGGTATTCCGTCATTCTCTCCTGAGATGTTCCGCTATATCGAGAATGCAGACCCTATGAAGTTCAAACAGCTTGCTAAGGGTATCGACCAGCTGATGGATGAGGGTGTTGCACAGCTATTCGTATCGTCACTCAATGGCCGCAAGATTATCGGAACAGTTGGTGCGCTCCAGTTTGAGGTTATTGAGTATCGTCTGGAGCACGAGTATGGAGCTAAGTGCCGCTGGGAGACCATCTCAATACATAAGGCATGCTGGATCGAGAGCGACAACGCAGAGCAGCTTGCCGACTTTAAGCGCCGCAAACACGCAAATATGGCAACCGACAAGCATGGCCGCGACGTATTCCTCGCCGACACCAGCTACTCCCTTGCCCTCGCCCAGGAGAAGTTCCCGGATATCCGTTTCCACTTCACCTCCGAATTCTAATTTGTTGTGAAAACGTGTCATACATGGCACATCCCTAAAAATTCAGTCGCGGCTGTACGTTTTGTACTATCCGCGACTGAATTTTTTACACGTTGCACACCTACTACTGCATTTTGACAACAAATCGGCGTACAGAAAGTGCTACCGCCTATAACGGACTAAATATAGCATCACTTAAAACCCCGTTCAACAGAGGTTGGACGGGGTTTTCTTGAAGTAGTGTCACTCGTTGAGGCTCAACTACAATGTTGAGAGGAAGTCGCTGACATTCTTTTCGATGCGGGCGGTGACGTCGTTGCACTCGGCCTTTACGAACTGCTCGCCGGTGATATTCTCGTAGAGCTCGATATAACGATCTGTGATTGAATCTACAATCTCCGGAGTCATCTCAGGCACCTGCTCGCCATCCTGACCCTGGAAGCCGTTTGCCATAAGCCACTCACGAACGAACTCCTTTGAGAGCTGCTTCTGCTTCTCGCCTGCAGCAAGGCGCTCCTGATAGCCCTCAGCATAGAAGTAGCGAGATGAGTCTGGGGTGTGAATCTCGTCCATCAGATAGATTACGCCATTCTTCTTACCGAACTCATACTTTGTATCAACGAGGATAAGACCCATCTTTGCAGCAATCTCTGTTCCACGAGCAAAGATAGCGCGAGTATATGCCTCAAGCTGCTCGTAGTCCTCACGGCTTACGATACCACGAGCGATAATCTCCTCCTTTGAGATATCCTCATCGTGACCCACATCAGCCTTAGTTGTAGGGGTGATGATTGGCTCCGGGAACTTCTGGTTCTCAACCATACCATCAGGCATAGTTACACCGCAGATTGTTCTCCTACCAGCCTTATACTCTCGCCAGGCGTGGCCTGAGAGGTAGCCGCGGATAACCATCTCCACCTTGAAAGGCTCGCACTTGTGGCCCACTGTAACCATTGGGTCCGGTACGGCAATCTTCCAGTTTGGAAGGATGTCAGTAGTTGCATCAAGGAACTTTGCAGCAATCTGATTGAGCACCTGACCCTTGAATGGAACACCCTTTGGAAGTACCACGTCAAATGCTGAAATACGGTCTGAAACAACCATTACAAGGTAGTCGCCATCGATGCTATATACATCACGGACCTTGCCGACATAGTGGTTATTCTGACCCTTAAAATTAAAGTTTGTCTTTACTATAGCCTCCATATTTCTATAAAATAATTATTTGAAATCAAAACCGATAATGCGATGCTTGTAGCCTCTCCAAGAGGATGCCCACTTATACAGGTCGAGCGACTCATTGGGAACATATATCTTCATCTTCGCAGATGCGCCCTGAAATACACCCTCCTCCAACACTGGCGGGATGAGCGATTTGCAATATACATACTCTAACTTCGGACACTCAGCAAAGGCCTGCTCGCCCACAACAGCCACACTACCTGAGAGTGTTGCGCTGATGAGGTTATTACAGCCCCTAAACGCTCCTGCGCCAATCTCAGTCACGCTCTGAGGCAGAGTGATGCCGATAAAGCCGCAACCGCTGAACGCCTCAGTCCATACAGTAGCCAAACTTTTAGAGAGCGTTATATCTACCAAAGTAGAACAGCCTTTGAATGCTGCATGGCCGATATAGGTCACCTTGTCGAACATAGTTACGCTCTTCAGGGATGTACAATCAGCAAAAGCCTCCTGGTCAATAGAGGTGACGTCACTTGGAAGAGAGACAGCACAGAGTTGGCCATTTTCTCTCATCAAATCTGCCCCAACAGTGACTATCGGAGCATCAAACTTTACCACACCCCAACCCTTCTTGTTGGTATTCGACACAACCTCTGCGCCACAAGCAGATGGATCATGCAGCTCTACAGTGCCATTATCGAGCGTTGAGTACCATATCTCATTACTCTTCTGCACCAAGTTGCAAGAGACTGACAGCAAGAGAGTAGCAATAACTGCAAAAAATTTCTTCATAGTTATGGTGTGTTTTCAAAGACAAAGGTACAAAAAGTTTTTTATTTCAAACCTTTAGCAAAAAATATTTCTATCTTTGCAGAAAATAACAATGACCTATGAAGCGCAATCTACTAACCTCAGCAATCATCTATTCGCTACTGCTTATAGGCTGTAGCAGCAACAATATCGTCACCACCTTTACCGAGGCTGCCGACCCAACTCCGCTCACCGAGTGTCAAAAAGAGCTGTGGAGCCATGTCAGCGGCGCACTCAATGGACTGTGGGGCTCGGCAGATATCGCCTACTCTCGCAGCCTTGTTCCGCAGCAGCTCAGCAAGAGCCATACCGTTGTAGGTTGGCAGGCTGAGAGGGTCTCGGCGCAGCTACTGCTTTGGAGTGCTACCGGAGCAGAGGGTGTTGAGTGTAAAATCTCTGATTTTAAGTCAAACAGTGCGACCCTTCCAGCATCTATTGCTCAACCGCACTTTGTCAGATATACACTTGCCGACCAAGCAGCTAAAAACTGCCTTTGTGGTAGGGTTAATGGTCATCCGGCGACACTAAGAGCCGATATGCTCGACAATATCCCTCAGATTGACATTACTCCGCAGACCACACGCCCTGTCTGGATATCTATCAATATTCCGGCAGATGCCCCTGCGGGCAAATATAGCTCGACTGTCACAATCACTCATCGCGGATTTGGCAAGGTCTGCCTGCCAATTGAGCTGGAGGTCATCGGTCAGCAGTTAGCCTCACCAAGTCAGTGGAGCTACCACCTTGATTTGTGGCAGCACCCATCTGCTGTAGCCCGTATGGCGGGTGTTGAGATGTGGAGTGACGAGCACTTTGAGGCTATGCGACCAGTTATGAGCATGCTTGCAGAGGCTGGCCAGAAGGTTATCACCGCTACACTTAACCGCGACCCGTGGAGATACCAGTGTTTTGATGACTATGAGCCGATGATCTATTGGACACGCTACGACAACGACCACTGGGAGTATGACTATACTATCTTCGACAAGTGGGTTGAGTTTATGATATCTCTCGGCATTAACAAGCAGATAAACTGCTACTCTATGCTGCCTTGGGGCGACTGCCTTCTCGACTTCCACGACAAGCGCACCTCAAAGAGCGAGCGTAACCGCGTAGTGAGCGCCGTTGCCGGCAGTGCTGAGTTTGAGAAGATGTGGGGGCCATTCCTTGTCGATTTTGCTGCCCACCTCCGCGAAAAGGGTTGGCTCAACATGACCAATATCGCTATCGATGAGCGCGCGCCGGAGGATATGGACGAGGCGGCACGCCTTATCAAGAAGTACGCTCCAGAGCTCGGCTTTGCCATTGCGGACAACCACAACTCGTATAAGCGTTATGCCAATATGCGCGATGTCTGTGTAGGTCAGAAACAGGCCGCTATGAGCCTTGAGGAGATTGCTGCACGCCGTGCAAATGGCGATGTATCAACATTCTACGTCTGCTGCAGCACCTTCTTCCCCAATACATTTACCTACTCAGAGCCTTTCGAGTCGGAGCTGCTCGGAATATATGCCATCGCCTTTGACTACGACGGCATGTTACGCTGGGCATACAACTCATGGCCCACAAATCCTCAGTATGACTCGCGATTTAGATATTGGGGCTCAGGTGATACATATTTCGTCTATCCTGATGCCCGCTCTTCAATGCGTTTTGAGCGCCTGAGAGATGGTATTGAGTTCGCCGAGAAGGTTCGCACCCTCAGAGCAAAATATCCGCAGCATAGCGCTCTAAAACCTCTTGAGGATGCCCTTGCCAAGATGCGTACACTCAATGTCAACGACCCGTCATACGACTGGCAGACGTTTATTGCTACGATGAATGCAACGCTCAACGATGTTGCACGTACCTTACAGTAACAGCTATTGGCTATTGGCCTTTAGCTTTTAGCCTTATAGAGGTATTTCAAGGCTTGCGAAGTCCGAAAAAGCGGAGCATACTAGGACGTATGTGACCATTTTGAGGACGAGCGTAACGCAGAAATCACCTTGTTAGACAGATTTAGGCCTTGTTATGCAAATTATTAAGCTTGACCAATAGGCTTAAAACCACCACCGGCACCAATCTTAATAGTACCAAACTTGCTCTCGTAGTTGGCAAGGTTCTCCTGCAGAGAGTGCAGAAGGCGCTTTGCGTGCTCCGGAGTAAGGATGATTCGACTGCCGACCTTTGCCTTAGGCATGCCTGGAAGCATTGAGGCGAAGTCAAGGATGACCTCACTTGGAGAGTGTGCGATGATAACGAAGTTAGAGTAGTTACCCTGAGCAACTGCAGGGTCGATCTCAAATTCAATCTTATTTTCTGCCATAGTATTTATACTTTTTGTTATACGGGCGTTAGCTATTGAACTTAAAAGTCAATAGCTAACAGCCTATAAATTACACAGTTATTAACTCAATTCCTGTCTCCTCAATGATTGCAGCCATCTCCGGAGAGATATCGGTATCGGTGATAATCACATCCACACCATCGATAGATGTGACGCGTCCAAAGCCGTGGTGACCGAACTTTGAAGAGTCGGCAACAACGATAACCTTAGCTGCTGCAGCCATCATCTTGCGTGACAGCTGTGCCTCCTCGATAGTCGATGTAGTGATTCCGAAATCGGGATCAAAGCCATCCACACCCAAGAAGAATTTGGTGCAAACCATATCCTTCAGGCTCGCACCGGCGGTCTCTCCGCGTGTGGCAAACGACTTCTTATAGACACAACCACCCAGCTGCTCGACCTGAATGGTCTCCACCTCATTGAGCAGTGCAGAGACCTTCAGAAATGGCGTTACAACATTGATAGTCGGCGATGGCGACATGGCGTGGATAACCTCAGCAAGGGCATAGGTTGTCGAGCCGGCAGAGATCATAATTGAGTCGCCCTCCTCGATCATCTGGGCTGCACGCTCAGCGATACGACGCTTAGCCTCGCAATTGAGCGAGCTCTTTGTCATCAAATCTCGGTCGGCAATATGCGGATTGGCAAGACGCGCACTACCATGCACCTTGAAGAGCAGACCTTTGCTCTCCAAAATCTTCACATCCTTACGAATAGTAACCTTTGTTACACCGAGCTCCTCCGCCACATCGGTAATACGGATAAAGCCGTACTTCTCGAGCTTTTCGAGGATATATTTATGACGTTCTGCAATACTGAGCATTACCAAATCTCCTTCTTAAGGGTTTGACGACCTACGTAGCAGTTTGTGAAATCAAGAACCGTACCCTTTGGAACTGTTACACGGATTGCGCTACGTGGACGGAAGAGAACAGGGTTCATATGATCACCAAAGAGTGTAGCAAACGGAATATCCGAAACGTTAGTTACAACCAACACACCCTTCTTCTCATCTACAACCTGCACCTTGAGTGATGCCGCAACAAGCTGTGAAACATACTGCTCATCACCTGCGATCTTATTCTCAAAGAATGCAACCATACGACCTGCAAACAGAGCCTCACGCAGTGACTCGAGGGTGTACTCCTTTGCAAATACGAGAGTCATCGGACGAATCTGATTGCCATAGATGAAACGAGAGGTATCGTGAATATCAGAGTTTGCCATCATCGGCAGCTTATACTCGTCAAACCAATCAAGCACCTTTGGATACCACTCTGAGCCATTGAACAGCTCAACAGCGTGAATTCTACCCTCCTTAATAAGCTGCTTATGAAGTGGATAGAGTGTTGACTTACGATCAGGCCAACCTGGGTGGTTCCAGAGCATAAATGCGCCCTGAGCCTCTGCCTTCTTGAAGTCCTCCATCTCTGTTGGTGTAGGGATGCGGTTGCCATCCTTATCGCGCAACAGCTTACCATTCTCATCTGTCTGGTAGCGATTCTCCTCAAAGACTGTCGGATCTTTGATAAAGAGTGCGTTCATGTGGCCAAATGGCTTTGTACGGGTAATCTCTACGGCAGGAACAACCAAAAATCCCCACTTCTTACCCTCCTTAACGGCAAGGTTGATTGGGAGGTTGTAATCCTTGAGTTTGATGCCCGGGCTCTTGTGTACAGCAAAGTGCTCAGACATAGCAATAGCATCCAAACCATCCTGCCAAGCCTCACGCACGCGACCTGCAGGTGATACATGTGCATCTGCAAATACTGTATGCATGTGGAAGTCGCACTTAAGGGTCTTGTAACCCTCGATGTCTGGTATTGCAACAACACGGCGTACACACTTCTCTAACTGACCACAAACGGTTCTGTCATCTGTGTTCTCAGGAACATTCTTTGCATCGACCGCTGCAACTGTTGCAGCAAGGGCGATAAACAGGAAAAATCTTCTCATATTCTTTTAATTTAATAGTTTGTCCAATCTGTTATAGCCTCCAATCTCGTACATCTTAGGCATCAACTCTCTGTAGTATTTGCGCACATCCTCCCAACGATAGTATGGGGCAAGTGATGAATCTATCTCTGCAGGCAGGGCAATCTCCTCCTCATTAAGGAGCATCTTTACAAGTACCTGACCACCCTTATTGCGGTAGAAAACCCACTGAATATTACAGCCCATCGGGATATTAAAGTCGTTCCAATACTTCTCAATATCCTCGTAGTTGTCAACCTTCTCGCACCAACCAGGAATACGCATCGTATTGAGCAGACCCATAATGTTTCCATCGTGACCAAATCTAAGTGTCACAGCCTCTTTGCCCTCAGCCACCTTCTGCTCAGCGTCCTCAATCATCTTCTCCAACAGCGGAGTCGAAACACCATCAAGGAAGCTATCCATAATGCCAGAAGGGCCCTTCTCGTGGTAGAAGATAGCGTTAACCAATCGCCACTGCTCGTATAGTTCCTCGCGGTTGAATACATCGAGCAACGACACCTCCGCAGGTGTACCCGGCAGAGAAGTTGCCGTCTTGAAGAGGTAGAAGATAAAGTCATGCGGGTTCTCTAACGATGCAACAAAGTCCGGCTGGAAGAGTGAGTTCAGAATACGCGAGATATCGACTCTCTTCTCGCGATACTCTCTCCACTGCTGCACCCACTCGCTATTTGCATTGTGGCGATAGAGGTCGATATATGCCGCCAAACGCGGGTCGTTGTCCTTGTAGTAGGGGTTGAGCCACTTCTGGAACGGCTTTCCACACTCGTAGTGGATATCGAGCTTGTTGTTGTGGCGCAACAGCTCATCACAGAATGCAGTCATACTGATAAGCACTCGCGGCACGATGGTCGCCTTTGCATCAACGAAGTCGGTCTTCTTGAAGATATCCTTGTAGTTGTCATACATTCTTGCCGCAATCTGGCGATGCTGCTCCTGACCTTTAAGCGACAACTCTCCGTGGCGACCATAGCTTGTCACCCTCGCCTGCTTAAATCGGTTAAAAATCTCCTCACCCCAAGCTGTCAGCTTACCCTGCTCGGCTGCGGCAGCAAAGACATCGTACGGTTTGTCAAACTTCCAATCATGGAGGACATAGCGCGAGCCGTGACGACCATAGTGGCTGATATAGAAGGGTTTATACCCCTTTGGTACAGCTGTCTGAGCCTTAAACTCGGTAGGATAGAGGCGATACACACCCAGCGCCAACTCAGGATTCTGCAGTACGCGCTCCTTTGTGGTCTGTCCTACAGCGGTAAAGGCAAAACCGATAGCGGCAGCAATTATCAAAATTCTCTTCATATCATTTTAGGTTTTTTAGGTTCTTACATACACTAATGGGCCTCAAGCCAGTTTCTACCCACGCCAATCTCTACCTCCAACGGCACAGAGAGCGCTGCTGCCCCCTCCATCTGCTCGCGGACAATCTTTTCGACCAGCTCTCGCTCCGATGGCAGAAGGTCAATCACAATTTCGTCATGCACCTGCAGAATAAGCTTTGAGCGCACGCCATTCTCCTTGAAGGCACGAGCCACACCAATCATGGCAATCTTCATAATATCGGCGGCACTACCCTGTATTGGTGCATTGATAGCATTTCGCTCAGCAAGTGCGCGAGTATTTGCATTCTGAGAGTCGATGCCCTCGAGATATCTGCGGCGCGAGAATATGGTCGATACGCAACCCGCCTGATGAGCCTCAGAAATCGTATTCTCCATATACTGCTTAACCTTCGGATAGGATGCAAAGTAGCCATCAATCAGCGCCTTAGCCTCTGTGCGAGAGATATCCAGACGCTGTGCTAAGCCGAATGCAGATATGCCGTAGATGATACCGAAGTTGGCAGTCTTTGCCTGACGACGCTCCTCAGAGGTAACGTCAGTTATAGCCTTGCCAAAAATCTTGGCTGCAGTTGCCGCGTGGATATCCTCACCATTGCGGAATGCCTCAATTAGCGACTCGTCACCACTCAGGTGTGCCATGAGCCTCAACTCTACCTGCGAGTAGTCCGCCGAGAGCAGCAAACCATCAGCGCGCGAAGCAATAAATGCCTCACGAATAGGTCGTCCCTCTGCATCCCTGATAGGGATATTCTGCAGATTCGGATTGGATGACGAGAGGCGACCCGTAGCTGTAACTGCCTGATTATACGAGGTATGTATATGACCCGTAACAGGGTTTACCAACAGCGGCAGGGCGTCTATATATGTTGACAAGAGCTTCTTTACTCCGCGATACTCAAGAATTGCCCTTACAATCTCATGCTCGGCAGCAAAACCCCTGAGATACTCCTCGTCTGTACAGAACTGCTTGGTCTTTGTCATCTTCGGCTTGTCTGCAATGCGCATCTTGGCAAAGAGCACATCACCGACCTTTCGGCCAGAGTTTACATTGAGTGTCGGATCCTCTGCCAATGTGCGTATATGCTCCTCCAGCTCGACAAGGTGGGCGCTCATAGTGACCGAATAACGGGCCAGCGCAGCACTGTCTATCTTCACGCCATTCCACTCCATATCCGCAAGTACGTCAATCAGCGGCTCCTCAATTTGACAATAGAGCTGCCAGAGCTGCTTCTTGTCCATCAATGGTCTGAGTGCGTTGTAGAGCTGTAGAGTGACATCAGCATCCTCCGCAGCATACTCGGCTATAGCCTCAAGACCGACCATATCCATTGTAATCTGCTGCGCACCTCGACCGATAAGGCTCTCAATTGGTATTGGCGAGTAGTTCAGATACCTCTCAGCCAACACATTCATGCCGTGACGAGACTCCGGGTCGAGCAGGTAGTGCATCAACATTGTATCCCCCTTTCTGCCGCGCACCTCAATGCCGAGTGTTCGCAAAAAGAGGATATCGAACTTCATATTTTGACCCACCTTGAGTATCTGCTCGTTACCAAAGAGTGGTTTTAGAATGGCTGCATACTCGCTCTCGGTGCGATTGCGGTCCAAAGTGAGGGTAAATGGAATATACCACGCCTTGTGTGGCTCTACTGCAAGCGACAGACCCACAATGCGGCTACTGAAGACATCTAAGCCCGAGGTCTCAAGGTCAAAACAGAGTACACCATAGTGTGCACACTGCTCAACCACCTCTTTCAACGCCTGGGCATCTCGCACAATGGTGTATGTGTGAGGTACGCTCTTTGCGCTATCAAAACTACTCTCACTCTCCTGGCTCTCTACCGGCTCTGTCGCAACAGATGGATTGCCAAACATATCGAAGAGTGACCCCTGCCCCTCCATAGACTTGCGCTTTGCCTCACCTGCCTTTACGCGGGCAGCATTGGCAAGCTGCACGGGCTCCTGCTGACGTGGTCCGGAGCTCTGCTCAACAGGCGCCAAGTTCTGCAAATCGTACAAAAATGCCTTGAAATCAAGCTCCGTAAAGAGCGACTTGAGCATATCAATCTTCGGACAGCACATCGTAAGATCAGCCTCATTGAACTCTATCGGCACATCAAGGCAGATAGTGGTGAGCACCTTAGAGAGTCGTAACTGCTCTGCCGATGCTGCGATATTAGCACCCTGCTTGCCACCAATTGCCTCTGCATTAGCGATAATATTCTCTACATCGCCCCACTTCTGCACAAGCTTGCTCGCACCCTTCTCACCAATGCCGGTAACGCCCGGAATATTGTCCGACGCATCACCCCACAACGCAAGAATGTCGCGCACCAACAGCGGGTCATCAATGCCATACTTCTCCTTTATCGCCACCTTGTCGATAATCTCTATCTGATCGCCCTTCTGCTTGTAGATCTTCCTGTTATCACCTACAAGCTGACCATAATCCTTATCAGGCGTAACCATATAGACATCATAGCCCGCCGCAGCACCCTTAAAGGCGAGCGTTCCGATGACATCATCAGCCTCATATCCCTCAATCTCCAGAATCGGGATACACATAGCCTCTACAATGCGCTTTACATAGGGCACCGACTCGATGATATCCTCAGGAGTCTCCGGACGATTGGCCTTGTACTGCGCGAACATCTCACGACGGAATGAACCCCCTGCAGGATCAAACGCCACACCGAGCAGGTCGGGCTTCTCACGCTTGATGATATCTCTAAGGAACTTTGTAAATCCAAAGACTATCGACGTGTTCATGCCGGCATGATTACGCATCGGTCGCCCAAAAAATGCGTAGTAGTATTTGAATATCAACGCGTAAGCGTCTATGAGAAAGAGTTTTTTCATTATTTACTCGCTATTGGCTATTAGCCATCGGCTTATTTTTTCAAATTTTTATCCCCATTACTCCCTCCTCTGAAAATTGATTTTAAGTGAGGGAACCGCTATCTCCTTGCAACTGTTTTATCGTCAGAACGCGGTAGATACAACGCAATCCAATGAGGTACACTCTACCCCCCCTAAAATTGATTTAAGTGAGGGAACCACTATCTCCTTGCAACTGTTTTATCGTCAGAACGCGGTAGATACAACGCTCGGCACGATTTTCATCGATGGGCTGTACTAAGCGTACTGCCCATTGTTGAAAATCGGGTTAGCGGCAGTAGGTATCCGCGTTATCACGATAAAACCACTCTGCGTATGAAGTCGCAGTCTCATGTAACCTCAGTGAATAGAGCTGCACCCTCTCAGGAAGAGCTTTCATCAGGCGCTCAGCGAAGTCGGCGAGCATATTCTCGCAAGTTGGTTGGTAATCTACAAGAATCACATTGGTAAAACTGCTCTCCATACTGGCTGCAAGTGCCTCAGCCTCAGGTGTTCGACGCATGACGAACGAGTGGTCAAGGCGGTCGGTAATCTCGCGAGCGACGATGCTCTTAAGCTCACCAAAATCCATCACCATGCCGAGCTTTGGGTCGTTCTCATCGGTAATCGGCTCGCCCTTGATGGTAACAAAGAGGCGGTATGAGTGTCCGTGAACCTCACGGCACTTACCGTCATAGCCCCACAAGGCGTGAGCAGACTCAAACGAGAACTCTTTTGTCAAACGAATCATTATCTGTATGGCAATTTATCAAGGTAATCAATATGTGGCTCTCGCTGAAATGCCTCATTGAGAGAGATGTAGGTCTGGGTTGTCGAGATGCCCTGAACACGCAGAATGCCATCGAAAATGGTACGCATAAGGTGGTCATTATCAATGCAATAGAGTTTAAGCATCGCATTGTATGTACCTGTAATAAAGTGGCACTCCACTACCTCCGGAATGCTCTTTATCTTCTCTGCTACTGCGTGACTCATAATCGGATCCTGAATACGGATACTGATAAATGCGCAGACATCAAAGCCGAGCATCTTAGGGTTTACAATCATTCGACTGCCCATAATGATACCAGACTCTTCCAACTTCTTGATACGCTGGTGTATAGCCGCACCGGAGATGCCGCACTCACGGGCAATCTCCAGGTATGGCATACGTGCATTCTTTACCAAAAATTTGAGTATCTTGCGATCTGTTGCATCAAGTGCTATCTTACTATTGCTCATAACGCTACCCTCCTAACTCTATTTCAAAACACCAAGCTCCTTACCTACCTCAACAAATGCATCTACGCAACGCTGCAACTGCTCTGTTGTGTGACCTGCAGAGACCTGTACACGGATACGCGCAAGACCCTTTGGCACAACTGGGTAGTAGAATCCGGTCACAAATACGCCACGCTGCTGGAGTGCCGCCGCAAAATCCTGCGAGAGCTTAGCATCGTAGAGCATCACTGCACAGATAGCCGAATCTGTAGGCTTGATATCAAATCCCGCAGCGATCATCTTTGTGCGGAAGTACTCAACATTTGCAACCAAGCGGTCGTGATGCTCATTGCTCTGCTCGAGCATCTTGAACATCTCAATACCCGCACCAACTACAGCCGGTGGCAGAGAGTTTGAGAAGAGGTATGGGCGTGAACGCTGGCGGAGCATGTCGATAATCTCCTTGCGACCGGTTGTAAAGCCACCCACAGCACCACCAAATGCCTTGCCGAGAGTACCGGTGATAATATCAACCTCACCACGCAGGTTGTAAAGCTCTGTAATACCGCGACCTGTAGCACCCAAAACGCCTGCTGAGTGGCACTCGTCAACCATCACAAGGGCGTTATACTGCTTTGCCAATCGGCAAATCTCGTCAAGCGGAGCGGCATTGCCATCCATCGAGAAGACACCATCTGTACAGATGATTCTAAAGCGCTGAGCCTGTGCACGCTTCAGGCAATCCTCCAACGACTCCATGTCGGCATTTGCATAGCGATAACGCACAGCCTTACACAGACGTACACCGTCGATAATAGAGGCGTGGTTGAGCGCATCGGAGATAATCGCATCCTGCTCAGTGAAGAGTGGCTCAAAGACACCACCATTTGCATCAAAACAAGCTGCATAGAGGATTGTATCCTCAGTGCCGAAATAGTCAGCAATAGCCTTCTCAAGCTGCTTGTGAATATCCTGGCAACCGCAGATAAAACGGACAGATGACATACCGTAACCACGCTCGTCCATCGCACGCTTTGCCGCCTCAATCAGACGCGGATTGTCCGAAAGACCAAGATAGTTATTTGCACAGAAGTTAAGACACTGCTTCTCTGCCACCTCAATCTCGGCACGCTGTGGAGAGCAGATAACTCGCTCGGTCTTATAAAGACCGGCATCCTTGATAGCCTGCAGCTCCTGCTCAAGGAACTGCTTGAAATTACCGTACATAGTTTTACTATTTATTAATTTATATTACTGATTTTCAATCCGTTAATATATTTTCGCCACTCTTTCGGTTACATTTTTTAACTTATCCTATCGCAAAGTTAACATTTTTACACCGTTTTTACCAACAAAACGCCACTTTTTTAATATACAGGTTACAATTTTCTCATTTTGCACGACACTATTGCAACTTCAGATATTTTTTCATACCTTTGTATATACATTTCTTTTGAAAACAGGTATTAAACTATACAATTATGAAATTTTCTAAGGTTTTTTGGGCAGCGCTGCTTGCAGTAGTAGCAGGTAGTGTGATTTCAGGTCTATTTTGGCTTGTAACCATCTTTGGTATGGCTGGCTCTATGGGTGGCGGAAAGGCTGTAACTGTCCTCCCGAACACTATTTTGAGGGTCGATTTGGCAGACAATATTGTTGAGTCGCCAGCGATAAATCCATTTGCGAACATGGATTTTGCATCTATGCAGACCACTCGCTCGCTACCAATTCTCAAGGTGTTGCGTGCCATTGAGACCGCCGCGACAGATGAGCGAATAAAGGGTATCTATCTCAACTTCGAGGGCGGTGGAGCGATCTCTGCAGCAGCTTTGGAGGAGATTCGTGATGCGCTTGTGGCCTTCAAGGCAAGTGGCAAGTTCATCCTCGCCTTCAACGATAGCTACTCGCAGATTGGCTACTACTTGGCATCTGTGGCAGACAAGATCTATCTGCAGCCAGAGGGTAGCTTCAGCTGGATGGGCCTTTCGATGCCGACAATCTTCTTCAAGGGTGCGATGGATAAGTTAGGCATCACCTGTGAGGTGTTCCGTCCGACAGTGTGTAAGTACAAGAGCGCTGTAGAGCCATATATTCTTGAGAAGATGTCCCCTGCAAACCGCAAGCAGATGGAGGAGATTGCGGCAAGTATGTGGGGTACAATATCTTCAACTGTTGCCGATGCGCGTGGCACAACCGTTGAGGCTCTGAACAAGATTGCAAACACCTCGCCTGTCCTCTTCCCTGAGCAGGCTCTCAAGCACGGGCTGATTGACGGAATTATCTACCGCGACCAGATGGAGGAGATATTTGCAGAGTATGGCGTGGAGAAGAACTTCCTCGGCGAGTATGAGATGCTCACTCTTGGCGACTACTGCTCTGTTGTGGGTGCCGATATGAGCAAGGTATCAGCTCCAAAGGTGGGTATTATCTATGCTGACGGTAGCATTGTTGACGGTCAGAGTGAGAGCATCGATGGCAATATCTATGGCACAACCCTCGCAAATACTATCGCTAAAGCGCGCAAAGACCAGGCAATCAAGGCTGTAGTGCTTCGCGTGAACTCTCCGGGTGGTAGCGCCCTTGCGAGCGATGTGATTTGGCGCGAGGTGGAGCTGCTGAAGAAGGAGAAACCTGTGATTGTCTCTATGGGCGCATATGCTGCAAGTGGTGGTTACTATATCTCTGCACCGGCAGATGCTATTGTTGCTAATAAACTCACCCTGACCGGCTCAATTGGCGTATTCGGAATGATGATGGAGGGCGGAAATATGCTCAAAAACAAGCTCGGAATAACCTTTGACGGCGTAAAGACAAACAACTCTGCAGACTTCGGACAGAATATCCTCGGTGTAAACCTCCGCAAGACAACAGCCATGGAGCGTGAACTGCTCATCTCCTCTGTTGACAAGGTATATGAGGCATTTACAACAAAGGTTGCTGCAGGTCGTAACCTCGAGCTAAGCAAGGTACTCAATATCGCCGAAGGTCGCGTATGGAGCGGTAGCGATGCTGTGAAAATCGGCCTTGCAGATGCAAATGGAGGCCTTAAAATGGCGGTAAATATCGCTGCTGACAAGGCCGGCATTGTAGAGAACTTCCAGATTAGCGAGGTGCTCCCAGATATGGACCCGATGATGCAGTTTATCCAGAGCCTCGGTATGCAGGCCCGCACGATGACCATGAACGCCGAGCAGCAGGAGCTGTGCAACTACTACGAGGCGGTAAAATCAGAACTTAACCGCACCGGCGTACAGATGTACTGCCCATATCGTATGGCGTTTTAGCTGTACGGATTTAGGGTAGCCTGCGGAGTACTGCCCGCTTTTTCGAGAAAAAGCAGGGCGTGCAAAAAGCTTTCGCCAAAACTTCGTTTTGGTAGTGGTCGCAGCGAGAATAAGGTTGTCTACAACAATAAGAAAAACAAAAATAGCACTTCACTTTCAAGCGAGCTTGAGTGAGTGCTATTTTCATTTTTACTATCCTTACGGATAGCACTTATTCTCGAAAACTACCCAAACGGAGTAATCCCCTTCACACTCCCCTACCCAGTTGCATCCATTTGTCGTCAAAATGCGGTAGTAGGTGCGCATTGTGAAATAGTCACGGATGGGACATACTTGGCGTATTTCCCATTCGTGACTATGAGGAATGTGCAGCTAATGCCGTATTTTCACGGCAAAGGGTCGTATCCACTACCACCCCAAGGATGACACTTTGCCAACCTCTTGATTGTCAGCCATCCACCCTTGAATGGGCCATACTTTTTCAACGCCTGCAGGGCATAGTGAGAGCAGGTCGGAGAGAATCGGCATGTTGGTGGTTTGAGTGGTGAGATGCAGATTTGATAGAAGCGCACAAGGGCGATGAGCGGCAGCGCTGCAAGGCGCTTAAAGGCTTGCCACAATCTGCTCAAGGCTCTTTTTGAGTGCATTTTCTATAGTTTTATAGTCGTGAAGAGTTTTGCTTGAGTAGATAAGTGCCAACTCTATGCGGCGGTTACCCAAAGCATCTGTAAGTATCTGCTTATTAAGGCGATACGACTCGCGCATGCGACGACGGATAGTGTTGCGTTTATTTGCGCGCTTATGGAACTTCTTAGGTGTAGAGAAGAGGATAGCTGCCTCTGACTGGGCAGCATCCTCTACATAGAACATATATCGAAATGGATAGACAAAACCACTCTGACCCTCCTTAAAGAGTCGGCGAATAGCACCATAGGAGTGCAATCGTTCTGGTTTTGGCAAGGTGTTCATACTACTTCTTACGTGTACGGCTCTTCTTTGCAAGCTTAGTCTGCTGAGTGCGGAGGAACTCCTCATTCTGCTCATTCTCAGCGAACTCTACATCATCAATCTCCTTTCCTGCAAGCACATCTGCAATATAGAGATCCACAGCCTTTGCAAGCGATGGTGCTGCGGGGCTTGGAGCAAATGCCTTCACCGGCAGGTGGTTCTCAGAGGCAAGGCGGAGAGTGCCCTCACCGAAGGTGCTGACAATAGGCATCTTATCCACAGGGAGCTTCTCGCAGATAGCTTTCACATCCCATGGAGAGTAGAGCAGCAGCATATCATAGCCACAAAGCTCCTCGGCCGGAATATCACTAGCAACAGTGCGCGCAAGGATAACCGGTGTGTGGTCGATATTGAGGCGAGCAAGAGCCTCCGGAATCTCCGGCTTATGTGGCTCGCTCAGTGAGAGGAGCATCTTCTCCTCCTTATGCTTTACAATCTGCTCGATAATGCCGGTAAATGTACCATCAGCAAACGAAATCTTACGCTTACGATAGACGATATACTTCTGCAGATAGAGGGCAATTGCCTCTGTGGAGCAGATATACTTCATTGTCTCAGGCACAGTGATACGAGCATCCTCACAGATACGGAAGAAGCTGTCGATTGTGGTGCGAGAGGTAAATATTACCAAGGTATGAGATAGGATATCTACGCGCTGTGAACGGAACTCCTTTGGGGTAACTCCTTTAACTTCAATCAGCGGGCGGTAATCCACCTCAAGGTCATACTTGTTCGCCAGCTCAAAAAAGGGCGATTTCTCTATAATCGCAGGTTTTGGCTGCGACACTAAAATACGTTTGATCTCTGCCATATACTCAGTAAATAGGCTCCCGAGGGCTCTCTAGCGCAATATTGGCGCAAAAATTAGAGACAGCGGGAAAATTTCCAGGGCGCAAAGATACAAAAACCAATGTAAAATTGAAATTTTTTGAGAAACAAAGAATAAAAAACTCTCCTTTATAAATATTATGGTAGCTATTGAGATACAGACTATTGCACCATACATACCCACAGTTGCCACGCTCTGAGGCATAAGCAAAAAGAGCAATCCGAACGGAATGACCGTCACAAATCCTACTGCCATGTAGAGCAATTTTGTCTCCACAATACCGCTACCGATATCAGGGCGTTGACACACCGCTGCCACGAGCAGAGTCATGCCATATTGGAATGCTATGACAACACTTAACGCCACAGCGACTATACCGCCGACAATCCATATCACACCCTGAGCATCTATACCATCCAAAAGGTGTGGGAACCATAGCCCACAGATGCGAACGGCCGAGAGTGCAAGCAGTATCACGCCGAGGATAATCATCACCACCTCTATATTTCGCTGCTCAGCAGGGTTGATATGGGTTTTATCTCTATTTGGCATACGGAATCCTACTGTGTTGATAATAAAGTAGCACAGAAAATCCCAATAACGGACAATGAAGAATGTATATACAAGACCGACAATCAGCGCAGTGACCTGAAATGGTGTACCAAAGAGCGCCAAATCGACAGCCGAGCCACTGAAACTCTGCTCGACAAGCACCGAACTGCTACCAAAGGCCTCGGCAGCCGTGATATTATTATTTAACACACCAAGTGGCATACTACTCAAACGCTCGTTTTAATGTTACTCTGATTGTGGTACCCTTGCCTATAACAGAGTCAACCACAGCAATTTTTCCGCGATGATACTCCTCAACAATACGGCGAGAGAGCGACAGACCCAGACCCCAACCTCTTGTTTTGGTTGTAAAACCGGGCTCGAAGATATTTTTCCAATTCGACTTAGCTATTCCCTTGCCTGTATCACTAACATCAATAGTGATGAGGCTCTCTGTTGCACCAATCTTAACAGATATCGCACCATGACCCTGCAGTGCATCGAGTGAGTTCTTGAGCAGATTCTCCACCACCCACTCAAAGAGCGCTCGGTTGAGCATCGCCTGCACCGGTTGGCTGGCAAGGCCGTTATAGTCGAGTGTTACATTGCGAGGGATGCGCTTACGGAAGTACATCACGCAGTCACCTACAACCTCATTTACATTGGCTATCTCCAACGGGGTATCGGAGCCAATCTTCGAGAAGCGATCTACAATCTTTTTCAGGTGAGCCAAATCCTTCTCCATCTCCTCGACCGCCATCGGGTCAACATTCTGGTCACGCAGATACTCTATCCACCCCAGCAGCGATGAGGTCGGGGTACCCAACTGATGTGCAGTCTCCTTTGCCAGTCCAATCCATACTCTATTCTGCTCATCCTGCTTTGAGGAGCGGAAGGCAACAAGGAGCATGATTACAAAGGCTATGATGACTATCATCTGTGCAAATGGGAAGAAGTAGAGCATCACAAGCGTAGCACTTCGTCCGTAGAAGATGATGTGATTATGCTCCGCCGTCCACCAAAATCGCACAATGATTGGCGTGTTATGGCTCGCCATTCTATCGAGTGTATTGTGCAGAGCCTCCGTATTCTTTATAATATGTTCGGGGATGAGGTGGTACGAAACGACTCTCAGATTCTCGTCCGTAATAATAAAAGGTATATTATTTCGGTTGTTGATAATTGACGAGACAAGCGGGTCAGACATATAGTCACCCATAGCCTCACGATTCACCCTCTCCATAGCCGCTGCCCACAACTCTACATCGTGACGCTCCTTGACGCTCAGCGTCTCTGCCATCTGGTAGGTGATAATCAGGGATGCAAAGACTATCAACGCACCCAATACAAGAAGTATTGCGCGGCCGCTCTTTGTAAGTCCTTTACGCACCCTGTTTCTCTTCATACAACACTACTTTCTGTCTGTATCCTGCTCGCGGAGTATGCGCTCCATCTCCGCTGGTGTTGAGAGCATCTGAACTGCCGCCTTAACACCCTTATCATAATTCAAACCGTTGGCGATTCTACCTGCAGCATAGCAGTAGCGCAGCACAATATCGGCATTGATTGTCTGGACAATCTCCTGCTTATAGGTCTGAAGGTTGCTCATCTTGTCATCCTTCAGCCCCTTCTCGATAACCGCCATGGCATCTGTCAGCTGCTGAGCATCGTAGCGCTCACTCTCTAACGACTTGCGCAACTTCTCGACTGCTCGGCGTGACTCCGACTTATACGGCACATCACGGCTCTGAACAAGCTTGGCAAAGGCTGCATAATCCTCATCTGTAATTGTAAATGTCTGCGGATTGACAACCTTGTCGGGATGTGCGCGGTAGTACTCATCACCAAAATCATCCATCAGACCCATAACATAAAGCGTTACGGCAAATGAGCTGACATACTCAGCCTCAATCTTCTTATCCGGCATAATACCACCACCATCATAGACCTTACGTCCAGCCGCTGTGGTAAATTGTGAAATCAGAGAGTCCGGCAGGCTCTCAGCCTTGCCCTTATCTGAATACCTAACCGCCTGAATACAACGACCTGACGGGATGTAGTACTTTGCCGTAGTAATCTTAGCATAACTCTCATAGCCCAGTGGCACTGTTGACTGCACCAAGCCCTTTCCGAAGCTACGGCCTCCCATAACCACCGCACGGTCAAGGTCTTGCAGCGCGCCCGCCACAATCTCGGCAGCCGAAGCACTATTTTCGCCAATAAGCACAACCAATGGCAGGTCTGGCAGTAGAGGCTCGAACTCTGTTACGAACATCTTATTCTCCTCCTTCGCTCGACCCCTCATCTCAACTACCTGAGTACCCTTTGGAACAAAGAGCGAGAGCACTTTGACTGCACTCTGCAACACACCACCGCCATTTGTGCGATAGTCGAGGATAAGACCCTTCAGCTCGCCGCTGCTCTTGAGGCGCTCAATAGCTGCACGCATCTCGCTATAGCAGTCATCGGTAAAGTCCGAATGGAGAATATAACCGATACCGGGGGCTACATACTCGGCATAACCCACGCTTGGAATAGATATGCGCTGGCGACGAATCTTATGCGTCTCCACCTTACCGTCAATAAGTCGCTCAACAGCCACCTTGACAATGGTATTAGGCTCACCGCGCAACATAGAGCTGACCTGATCGGTCTTCATGCCGACCACATCCTTGCCATCGATAGCAACAATCTTATCACCAATCTTCAGACCCGACAAATCGGCAGGAGAGCCCTTATACGGCTCGGCAATGCGCACCACATTGCTATCTTGACGGATAACAGAGCCTATGCCACCATACTTTCCGGTGGTAAGGGTTCGAAACTCCTTCATCTCCTCCTCCGACATGTAGGTGCAGTATGGGTCGAGGTTGCGCATAATGCCATCTGCACCGTGGTGCATAATCTTATCGGCAGAGATAGTGTCAACATACTCGGTGCTCACAACACGCATAAGATTGACCATCATCTCCATATTGCGACCCAGCCCAAAGTCGTTCTTTACGCTGCGAATTGAGATAGCCGCAACAGCACAAATGGCTGCAACAGCACAAAATGCTCGTCTATTCATCACCTACTCTTCTCTTGTTAACCATATATCCTTCGAGGCGGAAGACTGCACGCACCACCGTACGGCGATGGCCCGACACAACCACCTCATCACCCTGCTGCTCGACAGTAACCTCATCCTCAAACAGTAGGGTTATACGCTGCAAGCCCGCTGCACGGAAGCGCAGAAGCCCCTCCTTCGCCTCTACAAGCACAAGGCCCGCAGTTGCAAGTGCCGCCTCAATCTGCTGACGGTCAGTAGTAATATCTGCCACGACACGGCGAGTAACAAAGCCAAAGTATGGGTATGTTGCCGCCATAGCTACAATGATGACAGCCATCGCCCAGCCGTTCCATGTCGAGAAGTATAGTTGCAACATCTGACCCATAGTCAGTGGCAGGTGCTCGTAGGTTATCTTAAGCCAAATCAGTGCCACAAACAGAACGCAGAGCGTCAAAAAATATTTCAAACTGCGAAGTAAATAACGTTTCATAATCTCTCTATCTCTTTTGCTACATTTTGCATTAACCAAAGCGGAGTAGATGTTGCTCCACACACTCCGACACACTCAGCCCCAACAAACCACTGCGGGTCTATCTCCGAAGCCTCCTCGATATTATACGAACGAGGGTTTTCCTCTCGACATATCTCAAAAAGCACCTTGCCGTTGCTCGACTTGCGACCACAGACAAATATCACTACATCCGAACTACGAGCGAAGGCTCTTAGATGCTCCTCCCTTGACGATACGCGACGACAGATTGTATCATCTACCGTGAGCATATCTGCACTTGCAAGGCGGCTTGCCATAATCTCACACAGACGATTGAAGAGCGTCACCGACTGGGTTGTTTGTGATAGGAAGTAGATTGGTTTTGAGAAATCTATCTGCTCCAAGTCCTCCTCCGTCTCCACTACAACGGCATGTTCATCCACCTGGCCCGTCAGACCCACAACCTCGGCGTGACCTCGTTTACCCAGAATGACAACCGTACCGCCACAGCTCTGCATCTGCTCATAAGCACGCTTTACCCTACGCTGCAGTGCCGCCACAACGGGGCATGTGGCATCTATAATCTCCAAATTACGCTCAGCTGCAAGGCTGTATGTTGCAGGGGGCTCGCCATGTGCGCGAATAAGCACGCGGCTACCTGAGAGTTGCGCAAGGTCGCTATGCTCTATAGTCTTCAGACCCAAAGACTCCAAGCGCTGCACCTCAACACGATTGTGGACAATATCACCCAAGCAAAAGACCTCTCCACCCTGAGCCAGAGCCTGCTCGGCCTCCGAGATTGCCCTGACAACGCCGGCACAGAAGCCCGATTTGTCATCTATGACTACCCTCATACTACAAGCTGCTGAGTACCTTCTCATACTGAGCATCAAACCACTCCATCTGCTGCTCAACGGTCATATAGCTATTATCAAGCACAACAGCATCCTCAGCCTGACGCAGTGGCGAGATTGCTCGATTCATATCGGCATGGTCGCGCGATACGACATTCTCGAGAATCTCCTCAAACGAAACCTTATCGCCCTTAGCCGTAAGCTCAGCATAGCGACGCTCGGCACGAACCTTCGGGTCGGCAGTCATAAATATCTTCAGCTCGGCATCCGGGAATACCACAGTACCGATATCTCTGCCATCCATCACAACACCACGAGAGGCTCCCATCTGCTGCTGCATAGCAACAAGCTTCTCGCGCACCTTTCCGATAGAGCTTACAGGGCTAACCAGGTTGCTAATCTCGATTGTGCGGATTTTACCCTCAACCAGATCGCCATTGACATAGATGTCGCTCGCCCCACGCATAGGGTTGAAGCGGAAGGTGATTGTAATATCGTCAAGCAGCGCCACAAGTGCATCGTCATCGACAATTCCGTTCTGGATTGCTCCATGCTCAAGGGCATAGAGGGTAACGGAGCGATACATAGCACCTGTATCGATAAAAATATAGCCCAAACGGGCTGCAATAGCTTTTGCGAATGTACTCTTGCCACAAGACGAAAAGCCGTCAATAGCAATAACTATCTTTCTCTTCTTAGTGTAGTCCATCAAGTTTTGATATAAATGTAGATAGAATAGTATATATTCCCAGCAGGCCGACAATAACACCTGCCACATGGTTAATTGTAAGCATATGTCGTGGGCGGAAACGACGACGGAACAGACTGATTGCAGAGGTCAGGCCTGTCCACCAAGCGCATGCGCCACAGAGGAAACCTGTGATAATGAAGATGCTGGTGATAATCGAAGCAACATCCTGACTGCCCGTAGATGTACCCACGCCGAACATAGCAAAGAAGGCGAGGATATATGGGATAACAACTACAAAATTTGCAATCGTAAAGCCAAACATCGAGGCAAAGTCCTTCCACAAAGTTGCATTGCCGGCACGATTACGACGAATCTGCGGCACCGGATTCTGGAAGAAGATATAGACGCCCACAATCACCACAAACACACCTCCAACAAGGCTCAGAATGTAGCGATACTTCTCAATCTGCGTCTGCATCATTGCGTAGAAGAAGTATGCGATAATTGCCATCAATGTATCGGCACAAGCCACACCCAAGCCCGAAACAATGCCAGCTCTGGTGGTCTTGCTCAAAGTTCGCTGAATACACAACACCGCCACCGGGCCGACCGTAATCGACGCCGCCACACCAACTGCGAAACCTCGCAATAATATCTCTAAAATGGTTATCAACATACTATCACAATATCACAAGTGCAAAGATAGTAAAATTCGAGAATCTAACGCCTAAATTCTCGAATTTTTCTCGTCCTTGCCTTGATAACGTCACTGCTCTACCCAAAATTGTGCCGAGCGCGCCGTTGCGGATATTGCTACTACTCTATGATTTGCCTCTGAAGATGCCACATCTTGTGTTCAAAAAACAGCCTCTCACCAATGCGCTTAAAGCCCTGTGATGTGTAGAGTCTCTCCGCTGTAGGATTATCAAAATCGACAATCAGCCCCACCTGCTTATGCCCCTGAGCAAGGGCTCTTTTGCAGAAGGCATCAATCAAAGCAGAGCCAATTCCAACACCCTGATACTCAGGCATAACCGCGATTGAATCGAGATAGTACTCACCCGCCTCGGTCTCGTTGGCAAGCTTTGGCGTGCGCGATATCAGCTGTCGTAAAACGGCAAAAGTTCCCTCTCGCAGCTGCTCCAACAGCGCACCATCATAGCCCACAACAGCACCCACAACCTTATCATCACACTGAGCGACAATGGCATGTTGCCAACTATACTGCGTACCCTCTCTCTGCGCAATGGCAGTCAGCACAGAGAGGTAGTCATCCCCGCAATAGCCACGCAGAGTCTGCTCGTCACCAATAGCCATAGCAACGGCCACAGCGATTGCCGGAGCATCCTGCATTCGGGCCGGTCGGATGATAAATTTCGGTCTGTTCATACTACAAAGTTAACTATTTTTTCGCGAAGAGCATTATCATTTTTTCTTTTTTACAGAAAATTCTGCTACCTTTGTTATCAAAAGCGGAACAGATATGGATTTTGAGCAGATTGGTATTGAGGTAAGACTATTGCAGCAGAATGTAGATCAGGAGCTACCCACTGCGCTGGTTAATGAGGGTTTTATACTCATTTGCCACACGGGCTCTGCGACCTTTGAGCATTCAGGAACGCGCCACAAGATATCATCAAGGGATATCGTGTTTGCCATGCCGAAAGATATATACACCCTGAGCGAAATTTCGGCAGACCTCTCGGCTTCATGGATTAGGCTCTCAGCTCGCGCCATTGACCAGCTTGCAAAGTTATTGTCTGACGATACATTTCGTCTGATAGCCGACCATCCGACCTACAACCTCTCGCAAAATATTGATTATGAGAGCTATATAGGTTACATAAAGCTCATCGACTACACACTGACAAAGGGGCAGAATCCACACACTGAAGAGATTGTCACATCGCTGCTGCGCGCACTGTTGCTTATGGTGCGCAATGAGATAGAGCAACTCTTCAAAAGGGAGTCTTCAGGCCCTAAATACAGAAATGAGGTACTCAGCGCCTTTATAGAGCTTGTAGAGGCAAATCCTCACCACCGCGAGGTGGCATATTTCGCACAAAAGCTATCCATATCGCCCAAATATCTCTCGGCAATAGTGGTTGGCGGAACGGGTTTTAATGCCAAGGAGTTTATCGAGCGAGCAGCCATAGAACAGATAAAGAGGTTGCTCAGAACAACCTCTCTAACAGCAGAGCAGATAGCCAAAAAGCTCGACTTTTCTGGCACTGGAAATCTAAGCCGATTCTTCAAAAGCAACACCGGCATGACCCTCTCCGACTACAGACGAGGGTGGGCAGACCTTAGTATGTAAAGGTACTGCCACCAACAAACTCTCTGAGCACCGAGTTGAGTGGAATCTCATCGGGCTTTATCGGCACAAAGTTATCCAAGAAGTGAAGCAGACGGTCTGCCTCACCATATTCTGGCACGGTATCGGGAATCTCTCGCAAAATAGGCTCTACAATCGGGCGAAGTACTCCCAACTCATAGAAGAGCGAGGTGTTGACCATAATATCTGCATTCTCCTGGTAAGGGAAGATGTGTTTATCCTCACCACGACGCACCGACTGCCAGCGGGCGATAGTGTCATAGGCGTTATTACCACGAGTGCGATAATCACGGGTTATACGGCGCAACAGACGGTTATCTGTCGTATGTATTCGGGTGATATTATCCATCGCAACGGATGTAAAGCATGAGAGGTATATCTTAAACTTCTTATCATCCGAAATGGCTGGTGTAAGTTTCGGATTAAGGCCATGAATACCCTCCATAATGAGCACCGAGCGGTCGGTAAGTTGCAGCGGATGCTCGTGCCACTGGCGAGTGCCGGTGATAAAGTCGTAGCGCGGGATCTCGACACTCTGACCTGCAATCAGGCGGCTCAAATCGTCATTCAGACGAGCCAAATCGAGCGCCTCCAATGCCTCGTAGTCATAATCGCCATTCTCATCCTTCGGAGTATCCTCTCGGTTAACAAAGTAGTCATCGAGCGAGATGAGTACCGGATGCAGACCCAGCACACGCAGCTGAATGCCGATGCGCTTTGCCGAGGTGGTCTTACCGCTTGACGAAGGGCCTGAGATAAGGACAACTCTGACGCCCCTATTGTGGTGAGCCTCATATATTTTATCTGCAATATTCGAGAATTGGCGTCCGTGCACAGCCTCCGCAATCTTTATCAGCTCACTTGTATCGCCCTGCAGTATTCGACTGTTAAGCTCGCCCACCGTAGGCACGCCAACAATATCCATCCACTCATGGAACTGATGGAACAGACCGCCCATCTTCTCCGCCCTCGGCACGCAACCTACCTCAGCAGGATTTGCACGGTCTGGCAGCGCAACGACAAAGCCATCGCCATATGGCGAGATATTGAAGCTGTTGACATAGCCACTTGACGGAGCTAATGGCCCAAAAAAGTAACCGACAGTCTGCCCCATATAGTAGGCATTACTATAGAGTCGCGGACGCGAGCGCAGCAGTGTTGCCTTATCAGCATAGCCTTCCTGCTCAAGTTTAGCAACGATATCCGCCATTGGCTCCTTTTTGCGCTCGATGGTAATATCCTCCGCAGCAATACTCTTAACCCTCTCCGCAAGCTGCTCACACTCCTGCTGACTAAAGCCGCACTTACCCTCAGCGTCGCAATAGATTCCCGAGCCCAACGAGTGGCGAACATGGAACGGATTGCAAGGGAACAGTTCCCTCATTGCACGCTGCAAGAGGAAGGTCACGGTGCGCTGATAGACACGATGTCCCTCAAAGTGGGTTATATCTATAAAACGGATGGAGATTGGCGTATATACGCGATAGTTCAGCTCCTTGAGGCGGTTGTTGACATATGCTGCCAGTATAGGATTTGGGGTTTCGATATTCAGTTCTCCCAAGAGTGAGAGCAGCGAAGTACCCATATCAACGTCCATATATGACGCTGTATTTTCGCAATAAACTCGGATAATATTGTTCATTGTTTCAAGTTTTAGTTCTCTCAAAGATAGGAATTTATTCCCTCTTCTCAAAATTTTTGTACCTTTGCAGATATAAAACAGCCAAATATGAAAAAAATTGTAGCCCTTATTTGTGTTATAACAGCCCTCGCCGGCATACTCTTCTACCGCACAACACTCCAGGAACGAGAGGTAGTCATACTCTCGACAAACGACATGCATGCCAATATCGAGAACTTTCCATCGCTTGTCACAGCCGTAAATCTCTGTCGCGACACGGTGGCAACGCTGCTTGTTGATGCAGGTGACCGCTGGACAGGTAATGTTTTTGTAGATCTTGCCGAGGATAGGTTGCCGATTATAGAGCTGATGAACCATGTCGGATACGATGCCGCTGCGCTCGGAAACCACGAGTTCGACAAGGGGCCGAAGTTGCTTCAGAGTGCTATTTCGCACGCAAAGTTCCCAATACTCTGCGCCAATCTGCAGAGCAACAGAGAGGAGCTCTCGACACCACAGGCGGCAGTGGCAATTAAGAGTTCAAATGGCATTCGTTTTCGCATCGCGGGCGTTGTAACGACATTCGATGGCGGACATCCCGAAGGTAGCAACGAGGTCTATGAGGGTTTGGCGTTCAGCGATCCGTTTGAGGCTGCCAATACCGCCTTTGCCGCTGCAAAGCGTGGCGAGGTACGCCTGCTGCTCTCGCACATGGGCGATGATAAAGATATGGAGTACGCCGCACAGAGCAATAATTGCGACATTGTTATCGGTGGCCATACCCACGTTGTGCTGGATACCGTTATTAACAACATTGTCGTGGCGCAGACTGGCCGCAAATTGAAGCATGTGGGAGTTACAACCCTCCGCATGAAGGGCAGAAAGATTATCTCTGCCGACTATCGTAACATTCCGCTCTCAGGCTACGCTAAAGATAGCGCAACCCTCGCGCTTGTTGAGCAGATTGAGGATAATCCTCAGCTAAAAATCAAGGTTGGCGAGTTTGCTGAGGCAGTTACACATATCGGTTTTGCCGATTTGCTGACCAAATCCCTCGCTGAGGGTATGAATACACAGCTCGCATTCTACCACTATGGCGGAATACGACTCGCCGAGCACCCTGCCGGCGATATCAAGCTCTCGACAATCTACAACCTCGAGCCGTTCGAGTCGAAGATTCACACCATAACCATGACCCCGGCACAGCTGCGCAAGATGATTATCGCCAAGTATAACGATACTCTGAACCCGAAGGAGTCGCACCGCGTTGACCTGTTCTGCAATACACCTTACGATATTATTCTTGATAAGCGCGGCGAGGCTGTAGATGTTCGCTTCCCAAAACTTAAGGAGAATAGCAAATATAGCGTGGCAATGGCGGACTATATCGGCAAAAAGTACCCGTCAATTGAGGGCGATGACCGCACAAAACATAACGTTCTGGTCACCGACATGGTACTTTCTTACCTCAAAAACCACCCTAACACACAACTTAGCAATAAAAAACTCCAAAAAACCGCCAAACCATAACTATCACAGTTTCAACAACTTAACTTTTTAACGAAATTTTTTTCTTAAAAAATATTAAAATTTTTCAGCAAAAAGTTTGCACAGTAAAAATATTTGCTCTATCTTTGCACTCGCAATCAGGAAAACAGGTTGCATTTCCGGAGCGGAATCTACAATGCGGAAATAGCTCAGTTGGTAGAGCACAACCTTGCCAAGGTTGGGGTCGCGAGTTCGAGTCTCGTTTTCCGCTCCAAGTCCAAAAGTTTTGAGGACAAAATCAAGCAAAACCCTTTGAAACATCGTTTCAGAGGGTTTTTCATTTGTTGTCGGTAGGTATCGTTCCGACACCGTGGAGCCCCTCCCCGACATAGCCCGAACCTCGAAGTGTCCCTCCGAATATCCGCAGTGAAAATAAGGGACACTTACTCCGAAATGAGGGGACACTTTGATATTTTTTCGGCTTTTCACAAACTTCTCAACTGACGGTTGCCTACGCTTTAATAAAAACAGTCAGATGAAAAGTACATTTAGAATCCTATTCTACGCAAAGTGGGAGGCAAGCGACGAGGCAAAGATGCTCCCAATCTATGTTCGCATTACAATCAA
>JAZORI010000035.1:0-48817 GCA_045656505.1 Alistipes sp.
TGCGCCTCTATCACGATAAAACCATTTGTCGTCAAAAGTGCGTAGATGCGTTATATCGTGCAAAAAAACAGTGGTGGATAGTACAAAACGTACAGCCACCACTGGTTTTTAAGGGATATGACGCAGATGCGTGCTTTTCACAACAAATTATAGGCCGAGTTTTGCTCGAATCTCTGCCGGTACAGCATTAACATTCACCATAACAGACATAGTCTTATACTCTACGAATGGACGAGAGAAGTAGTAGTAGCCGTCATATGGTGGGCGGATACCCCAAGAGTTCTTAACCTTGAAATATGGGTTGCCACACTGGTCGGTAGCAGTACCGATGATAACCATACCGTGGTCGTCGGTGGTCTGGTAGTTATCGTAAGCCTCCTGGCGAAGCTCCTGAGTGATAACCTTCTCCTTACCAGGCTTATCAAAGCTATAGAGAGCCTCGTTACGCTCCTTCTCGCTCATTGCACCCCAACGCTCAGCATCTGTGCCGCTCATGTTGTCGATATTATCCTCAGGGACAATTGCGATAGCCTTAGTACGGCTGAAGCCCTTCTCTGAGACATCTGATGCCCAACCAATTGAGTAGTTGTTTGCAAGTGCGTTATCAACAACAGCCATCATCTCTGCAAGTGGCACGTTATATACGCTTGCCCACATCCAGTTATCAGGCACCTCGATTACGAATGTGCTATAGAATGGGTGGTGTGTGAATGATGAGAGAGATACATAATCCTCCATCTTGATTGGCAGAGACTGAGCAAATGACTGCGGAGTGTAGGTCTTACCCTTGTACTCGAAGGTCTCAGGCATCTTGCCAAAGTATGCATCAAGGATACCATTCAGACCTGCCTGCCATGCAGTTGTGAGGGTCTTGTTTGGATTCTTGATAATAGCGTCAACATATGCCTTAAGCACAGCATCAATCTCGTTGAAGTGAGGCAGCTCTGTGCCGTAGTTCAGACCCTGATATACCTCCTGTGGTACGATACCGTACTTCTTGATACCCTCAGTAACGTCGTGGAAAGCACCACCAACAGCAAAGTTCAGCGCGCCATGCAGACGAACATACTTTACAGCCTTCTCAAAATATACATTACGGACAATCCACATCTCTGACAGATCCATCTCCTCACCACCAGCGCGCATAATCTCATTCTCAAGGTATGAGAGTGCTGAGAAGCACCAGCAGGTTCCGCTACGGAACTGATTCTTTACAGATGTAGTCTTAATAAGTGTGCCATCAGTGAACTGATAACCATCACCGCCCTTGCGTGCAAATGCAGGCACAACGAGCATCAATGCGAGCAATGTTACAAATAACTTCTTCATTGTTCTTCTATTTTAGGTGTTAGTACTATTTTTTTGATGAATTTACAATCTTCAAGCAATCCTCATAGCTCAGCGCATCAGGCTTTGAACCCTTTGGCAGGCGGTAGTTCTTACCCTTAAAGGCGATATAAGCACCATAGCGACCATTCTTAATCACAAGGTTCTTATCCTCTGCAAAGGTCTTGAGCGGAATATTTGCCGCAGCGGCCTGCTCCTTCTGCTGGTTAAGCAACTCAACAGAACGCTCATATGAAACGGCATATGGGTCATCACCCTTTGCAAGCGATGCGAAGCTCTTTCCATGGCGAACATAGCCACCAAACTTACCAATACCGACAACAACCTCCTCGCCCTCATATACGCCCACAACACGTGGCAGAGCAAAGAGTTCCAGAGCCTCCTCAAGGGTGATTGACTCAATGAGCTGACCCTTCTTAAGCGATGCATACTGAGGTTTTCCGCTCTCCGGAGCCTCAATCTCCACCATCGGGCCATAGCGACCAATACGAGCCTTGACAACATGGCCAGAGGCAGGGTCAACACCCAACACACGCACCTGCTGGTGAGCCGATGACTGTGTACCGATTGCCGAATCAACCATATTGTGGAACGGTGTATAGAAGGTCTCAATCATACTTACCCACTGAAGCTCGCCATCAGCAATGCGGTCAAACTCCTTCTCGACATTTGCCGTGAAGTTGTAGTCCATAATCATCGCAAACTGGTTCTCCAGATAGTCATTTACAACCATACCGATATCGGTTGGGCTCAGACGATTCTTCTCGGTGCCGTAGTTCTCAGATGCAATCTTCTCTGTGATATTTGTACCACGCAGGGTGATTGCTGTATAGTTACGCTTCTGAGCAGGACGAGAGCTCTTCTCAACATAACCACGAGTAATGATTGTCGAGATGGTTGGTGCATAGGTTGACGGACGACCGATGCCAAGCTCCTCAAGGCGTTTTACGAGCGATGCCTCGTTATAACGCATCGGAGGCTGAGTAAAGCGCTCAGTTGCAACGATAGTCTGATACTTTACAACCTCGCCCTCCTTCAGATGAGGCAGTGTTGCAATCTGATCGCCATCCTGATTCTCCTCCTCAGTGCTCTCTGAATAGAGACGCATAAAGCCATCGAAACGCATTGTATCGCCAGTAGCCACAAAGTGGTCCTCACTGCCTGACATTGCTATATTGATAGTTGTGCGGTCTATATCTGCTGCCACCATCTGCGATGCGACAGTGCGCTTCCAGATAAGGTCATAGAGGCGCTTCTCGACTGCTGTACCATCAATCTCTCGGCGATCAATATATGAAGGGCGGATAGCCTCGTGAGCCTCCTGAGCACCCTTGCTATGTGTTGTATAGTTACGCGGATTAGAGTACTTCTCACCAAAGAGCGATGTAATCTCCTCCTTGCAGGCGTTAATTGCCAACTGCGAGAGATTCACCGAGTCGGTACGCATATAGGTGATAAGACCCTGCTCGTAGAGGCGCTGTGCAACAGACATTGTCTGCGAAACTGACATACCGAACTTACGAGCCGCCTCCTGCTGAAGTGTAGAGGTTGTAAATGGCGGTGCCGGGTAGCGTTTTGTAGGCTTTACCTCGCTATGAACAACGGTAAACTCAGCCTGCTTGCAACGCTCGAGCATCTCAAGGGCCTGCTGCTTATCAGCAAAGCGCTGCGAATACTCAGCCTTAAAGAGCACCTTTTGGCTATCCTCAACAGAGTAGAACTGAGCAACTACGCGGTAGTAACTTGTCGAGTTATGTGCAATAATATCGCGCTCACGCTCAACGATAAGTCGCACAGCCACGCTCTGCACACGACCTGCTGAGAGTGCCGGCTTAACCTTCTTCCAGAGGATTGGCGAGAGCTCAAAACCAACGATACGGTCGAGCACGCGACGAGCCTGCTGTGCATTTACAAGGTTAAGATCTACTGTACGAGGATTCTCGATAGCCTTGAGTATGGCATTCTTTGTAATCTCATGAAAAACAATACGGCGGGTTCGCTCCACAGGCAATCCCAACACCTCTGTAAGGTGCCATGCGATAGCCTCTCCCTCACGGTCTTCATCGGAAGCCAACCAGACTGCATCGACCTTCTTTGCAAGCTTTGACAACTCCTCTACCACCTTCTTCTTCTCGGCTGACACCTCGTAGCAAGGGGCGAAGTTCTTCTCGATATCCACACCCAAGCCCTTCTTTGCAAGGTCGCGGATGTGGCCAAAGCTCGATTTTACGATATAGTCTTTGCCGAGAAACTTCTCTATGGTTTTCGCCTTGGCAGGCGACTCTACTATAACCAGATTTTGCATCCTTATATCTCCTTATATCTCTTGCGCACTCCTACCGTAGAGACTGCTTAACCCTATGCTATGACAGAGGCTAAACAATCCCGACAATACGGTATCAGCGCAACTTATTAACTTTAAGTTACTTAATCATTGTATAGGTCAACTCCAAATGGATTGGTGCCACAGTAGCTGTAGAGCCCTGAAGTTCTGTACGCTTAAGTGTATATGGCGACACAGCGTCCGGACCGATGTAGATAGAACGCGAAACAACGCTCTCATCGTAATCCTCAAGCTTCTCAAGTGAGTTGACATAGTTGCACAGACGCTGCATAAAGCCTGTGATATCCATCTCATAGCAGCCACGGCTACGGTTAAGATAACCACCATATGCAAGAGTTGTTCCCGCCTGTGTCTCATATGCTGGATCATAGTCGGCAATACATGAGAGCTTGCTATAATCTACATATGAGCCCAATCGTGAAATAGAGTTATTCATAAGAGGTGTTAGGGTCGCAGCATTGCTCATGTTGTTCTCCCAAACATAGTCAGCACCCTTTATATATACATACAGGCGGCACTGATTAACACCGATAGCACGATACTTTCCACCATCCGTCTCGTTATTATAAGCCTTCTTAATCTGAGAGAGGAAGTCATCTGTGAAGTAGAGCTCTGTTGCAACACCCGCAAAGCCCTCTACATAGCTCTCAGCAACCTCGTCACGAGCGCTATTTGGCAACTTATTACCCGATGCATCATAGGCATCAATATTAAGGTTCCCAAGCAACGAACCTGAGTAGTCGTGCTTAACGCTATTGACAGAGATATTCAGAGTACCCTCTACACCAGGGGTGTACTTACCATAAGAGTCTGTATATGGGTCAATAGTCTCGTCATAGAAGTAGTAGTTAGCACCGATTGTATCCTGAATCAGGGTCGGATCCTTCGGATTGCGATTTCGGCCCTGCAGCTGCAGACCTGATGTCTTGAGGTCAAAGCTGTAGATAGCACCACGCTTTGACTTATCTACACTCTCAAGCACCGGCTTGATGTAGATACCGTGGAATGCCTGCTGCCAGCACTTCTCGCTAATATAGAGGCTATCCACATCACGAGCGTAACCATCCCACTCCTTATTTGTATCGTAATCCTCAGGGATAAGCATCAGACGGCGAACAAAGTCCCAAGTCTGACCATTACGCGACATATCTACCGGTGTAAGGTCGATAGAAGTTGTTGTTGGGCCTGTCTTCTTACCATCAGGGAAGGTGAAGGTAAACAGAGGCTTTGACTCGTCATAAACACCACTCAAATCGCAATTTGTGTAGGCTGTTGTATCCTTAGCGTCCGCAACATTGCCGAGCAGAGGCTTTGTCAGCTCATAAATCTCGTACTTCACCGGAGTAAGTGTATCTACACCATAGTCGTTGATTGTAAGAATCAGCGACAGAGTATCGAAGATAGGCTTATAACCAAATCCATTCACTGAATCTACGCGGTTCATAAACAATATAGACGATGCCAAAGCAGAGCTACGCATACCAAAGGTATCGCTATGCTCAACACCGATATATCCATATGAAACATTGCTTGAGAGCAGCGAGTCTGTACGATAGAGTGATGTACGGAAGAATTTACCCTCCTCTGTATCATAGACGCTCTTGTCGTCATCACTTGCAGTTGCGTTAAACTTCAGCACCTTACCACCCTTGAATGTAAGATGACGCATCTCCATCTTCTGGTGGTTAGGAATAATATCGTAACCCAGCTCACTATCTACATCTGCCGAGCAACCTACAGCCAGCAGAGCTACCAGTGCAACGAGTGTTAATCTAAAATAGTTCATCATAGAATTTTGTATAGTTGTCATAAAATCCCTCCTCCTCTGGCGATACATACTCCAGCACCTTCTTACCTGCCGCGCGAGCCTCATCCAAAAGCTTTGCATCGACAGCTGCTGAACCTGCAACAACGCCATCAATATGTGACATAACGAAACGATAGAGATTTTCGTATGAAGGATTATCAATAATTGAGATATTTTCTGCATCAATACCCTCTCCCTCAATCTTCTTTCGCAGCTCGCTGCTCAGAGGCTTGTCAAAACGGCTCTCATAGAGAGAGCTTACAATCTTCACATCGCGGAAGATTGGGTCGTTATCAAAGACCTTACGCAGATAGAGCGGTGCGATAGATGAGAACCAACCGTGGCAGTGTACAATGTCCGGAGTCCAACGAAGTTTCTTGACAGTCTCCAAAACACCACGTGCGAAGAAGACCATACGCTCGTCATTATCCTCAAACTCCGCTCCATTCTCATCCACAACAGTTGCGCGGCGAGAGAAGAAGTCCTCATTATCAATAAAATATATCTGAATACGAGCCGATGGAATAGATGCCACCTTGATAATGAGCTGATGGTCATTATCATCAATAATCAGGTTCATTCCCGACAGACGGATAACCTCGTGGAGCTGATTTCTACGCTCGTTAATGCAGCCATAACGCGGCATGAAGGTGCGAATCTCATTACCTCGCTCCTGCATCGCCTGCGACAACTCACGACAGAGCTTCGACTCCTCCGTCTCTGGAAGGTAAGGCATTATCTGCTGGCAAATATATAATATCTTGTGTTTTCCCATAATTCAAAGAAAATTCAACTTACAAAATCAACATTGCATCTCCGTATGTTCCGAAACGATAACCCTCCTTGACTGCAATATCGTATGCATTCATAACATTATCGTAACCACCAAAGGCTGCCACCATCATAAGCTGTGTTGAGCCTGGCAGGTGGAGATTAGAGACCATTGCATCTGCAACAGTAAAGTCATATGGAGCGAAGATAAACTTATTTGTCCAACCACTCTGAGGCTTGATAAAGCCGTGAGTAGAGACTACAGTCTCAAGGGTACGCATAACTGTTGTACCGATAGCCACAACCTTATGACCATCACGCTTTGCCGAGTTAATCTCCTCAGCGCTCTGCTCCGTTACGAAGAACTGCTCAGAGTCAACCTTATGCTTAGACAAATCCTCAACATCTACATTGCGGAAGTTTCCAAGACCAGCATGCAGAGTGATAAATGAGCGCTCGATACCCTTAATCTCCATCCACTTGAGAAGGTGCTTTGAGAAGTGCATACCCGCTGTAGGTGCCACAACAGCACCCTCCTTCTCTGCAAATATTGTCTGATAACGCTCTGCATCCTCAGGCTCTACGGTCTTTCGCACCCAACGTGGCAGCGGAGTCTCACCCAGACGGTAGAGAGTCTCCTTAAACTCCTCATACGAGCCATCGTAGAGGAAACGGAGGGTTCGACCACGGGATGTGGTGTTGTCAATAACCTCTGCGCCCAGAATATCATCCTCGCCGAAGTAGAGCTTATTGCCAATACGAATCTTACGTGCAGGATCTACAAGCACATCCCACAAGCGCAACTCACGATTGAGCTCACGCAGCAAGAAGATCTCAATCTCGGCACCAGTCTTCTCCTTATTACCATACAGGCGCGCAGGGAAGACCTTTGTATCGTTGAATACAAAGCGATCCTGCTCCTCGAAGTAGTCCAAGATATCCTTAAAAACTCGATGCTCAATCTCACCGGTATCGCGGTGTACGACAATCAGGCGAGACTCATCACGATTAATCTCCGGATACTGCGCAATCAGCTCCGGCTTAAAATCGAATCCGTAATTTGAAAGTTTCATACTTAGAAACTGTTTATAATTTTTATTGTAAATATCTCTTATTTGCGTTTTTACAAAAAGTATATCAATAATTCTACGAAAAAATTATCATTTTGTTTCAAACTCTGACAATTTTTTCAAGAAATCCTCGAGTTGCCACGCATTATCCACTCTAAAATCGCCACTTGCAGTGCGACGAAGCGATGTCAGATATGCTCCGCTATCTACAGCCTCACCAATCTCCTGCGCCAATGAGCGGATATATGTACCCTTGCTACACTCCACACGAATACGAATCTTTGGCAGGTCATACTCCTCAAGAGTAAGCGAGTAGATGTTTATAAGAGCCTTCTTAAGTTCAACCTCCTCACCTTGACGTGCAAACTCATATGCTCTCACACCCTCGACCTTCTTTGCCGAGTAGAGCGGTGGCGACTGCAACCTCTCACCCTCAAGGCTACGCAGTGCATCCTCAACCATCTGGCGAGTGATATGCTCTGTAGGGTATGTCTTATCTACCGGGTGCTCCATGTCGAAGCTCGGAGTTGTTGCACCCAACATAAGCTCGGCAACATACTCCTTACGCTCCGCCTGCAACGAATCTACACGCTTTGTAGCCTTTCCGATACAGACAAGCAGAATACCGGTCGCAAGTGGGTCGAGCGTACCTGCGTGACCAACCTTTATCTTGCGATAACCCATTCGCTGAAGGCGAAACTTAACCTTGCGGACAACATCTGCCGATGTCCACTCCAACGGCTTGTCGATAACAGCTACATAGCCATCCTCAACCAAATTTATATCTTTCAACTCCATCTTTAACTACAAAATATGAGCTACCAGCGCAACCACACCTGCAACGGCACAATATGCCGCAAACCAGATTAACTTGCCGCGCTTAACAATACCAATCATCCACTTGCAAGCTATACAGCCCGTAACAAAGGCTGCGACAAAACCTGCCATAAGAGGAACTGCCTCTACTCCGCCACCAAAATCGCCCTTTACAATATCGAGCAGTGCATTCCCCAAAATCGGAGGCAGTACCATCAGAAATGAGAACTGCGCTACGCTCTGTTTCTTATTACCCAGCAACAGACCTGTGGCAATAGTAGAGCCCGAGCGCGACAGACCAGGCAGAACAGCTACCGCCTGCGCAAGGCCGATGATAAACGAATCTCTATACGAGATATCCTCCTTCTGACGAGGCTTAGCGTAGTATGCAAAGGCGAGAAGTGCCGCTGTCACGAGCAACATAACGCCCACAACAGCAATTGACGAGAATGCCACCTCGATATAATCCTTAAAGAACAGACCGACAATGCCGACCGGAACCATAGAGATGACAATCTTGAGCACATATGCCTGCTCGGCAGTAAATGTACGGCTAAAAACGCCCTTTATAAGTCGCCAAATCTCAGCCCAAAGGACAACGATAGTACTAAGCACAGTCGCTGCGTGAAGTGTAAGACTGAAGGTCAGATTGCTATCCGGATTAAGATCTGTCCCCAACAGCTCATTAGCAAGCTGAAGATGTCCGCTGCTCGATACCGGCAGAAACTCTGTAAGACCCTGCACAATACCCAAAATTATCGCCTGAAGTGTATCCATTCCAAAATTGTCAAAAAATCCGTGCAAAGATAGCCATTTTTCGAGATAATTCAAAGCTAATACCTATATTCATACAAAAAAAAGAGACTGCCTAATAACTTCAGACAATCTCTTCATACTCAAAATAGACAACCACCCTACTCCGCCAAGCGCAATAGAGCTCGAACAGAATCGTAAGTGCAATTAATCCAATATGACGGATTCACATTAAATCGCACACGCCACGATGTGAGGATCTTACCTGTATTAACACACTGGATAACAGTGATATTATCTATCAGTGCCGTAGCCTTTGCCCTCATAAGTTCATCGCCCGTAGCCTCATAGATATCGAGCATCGCATTTGCCACGTTACAAGTACTGTTATCAATCGGCATCTCGTACTTATACTGCTCAAATACGCACGGTGTGCTATCACGTTTATAGCCGCTCTCATTGACAGGACAATCCCAATAGACAAACTGATCCTCACTAAAGCGAACAAGCTCATACGCCGTCTCTATATCACCCTCCCGAGCACCCCTATTGAGGATATAAGATGCGTATGGAGCAGCAGTACAATTTGTCAGATTCTCATATGGCTGCAGACCGAGCACCGAGACATCCTCAAACTGGCCTGTCATATCAAACTTATCAAGGATATGCTCCGCCATCCAACGCTCACCACGTTGCCGAGCCTCTGCATATTTATTCTCTCCATATCCCTGTTCAAGGCGCAAAAAGTAGTTGAGCAGCGGATGCAGCATCGCCTTACTATCATTCACCGGTTCACCCGTTGCAAAGTCATATTTGATATGCCACGAGCCATCCTCACACTGCAGTCGAAGGTAGGTATCTGCTATGCCGAGCGCCTGCTCTAAGTACAATTTATCGCCCGTAGCGTCATACAAATCAAGATATGCCTGACCTGCCGCAGCCGCCTCCATAGCCATAGTTTTTCCCTGATTTTCAGGCAGTTTAGATGCCATATACTGCTTGTAGTATGTTGGTGGGAAGTATGCCAATGGCTCACCTGGTTTGCGGGCATGGTCAATCAGAAACTTAGCCGCACCCTTAGCAATCGCAAGTGCGTTTTCCGCATAGACCGGAGCCGTCTTTGCAAGCAGAGTCTCCATCTGCACCACTGCACCGATAATCTTGCAAGGATAGGTGAAATAGACATAGCTCATATCGGGCTCAGAAGAGGTTGCCAACTTCTGCACAGCCGGCATATTATGGACATAGAGCATACCCAGAATTGCAGCCTCGCGGTAGTCTCGCACAGCACCGCTATATGGCGGATTGAAGCCATAATCTCGCCAAAAACTCCTCTCACCGGCTCGCCCCACAGCCGTGCCATCAGCTGCAAGGCCATCGACTGTAAGCGTAACAGCTGTACCCTGCGGAATATCGTTCCAAATTGGAGATAACGGAGACTGCGGACTCTTTGTCGTAAAGCTCCACTCACCACACTGAGCGGTCACAGTATAAAGATAGTCTTCCGCACCCTCAACCGTCTGAAAATCAAACGATGGCGCATAGATAAACTTCTTTGCAAAACCGTTCCAGAATGGTCGTTCCGCACTACCCGGATGCACCGGAAGCAGATACTCCTCTGCCGCCTTTTCTGCAAGCTGTTGGTCACGACTCTTCTCGGGCATACAAGAAATCATCGCACCCAAGAGTGCGATGATAAGAACTGTTTTTTTCATTGCGAAATTGCTATTTTTCACCCTTTGTATCATCCTCAGGCTCAGCCTTGCCATCCATGCCGTCACGGAAAGACTTTACGCCCTTACCAAGGCCACGCATCAGTTCTGGAATCTTCTTACCACCAAAGAGCAACAGCACAAGCAATACGATGAGCAGAATCTCCATTCCGCCAAGATTTCCAAGAATTAATAGTTTCATATATATGTTATTTATTACCCAATTTTAACTTTTTTCATTGACAATCGGCTCTTCTCAGCCTTGAATCCGATAATATGGCTCTCGATAGAGGCATCGATAGTACTTGACAACCTAGTTGCGTCACCAGCAGCCACAGCCTCAACAAAGTCGCGTGCAAGGGCGTGGTCACCACCACCATGACCTGCATGCTTATACTCAGCCATCTCGGCTACGCTCTTATGCCAAACGCGCTTCTTGTTATCACGGAAGGTATAGAGGGTAAACTTAGAGCCATCACCCTCAATATAGCCCGTAGTACCCATAATGCGAGTTCTACGACCACCCCACGGAGTAAAGGCATCCATTGTAAAGCTTGCAGTAACACCACCCTCAAAGAGCATTGTAGTTACGTAGTGGTCAGGCTGGTCATTATCACACTTATAGACACAACGGCCAAACATTGTGGTCTTAATCTTCTCCATAATCGCAGCCTCATCCTTCTTATCAGGCAGATCAAAGACACCCAAGTGACGCTTACGACGAACGTAGATATCTATTGCTGAGTATGGACAAGTCGCCTCGTGCGGACAACCATCTGTACAACGTGCAGGAGCGCCCTCTGGGGCATTCTCAGCCTTAAAGTGCATCAATGTACCCTCTGCCGAGATCTGCACACATGGCTTATCTACAATCCAACGGATGATATCGAGGTCATGGCAACTCTTAGCGAGGATTATCGGCGTTGTCTGCTTGCTATCACGCCACTTACCACGAACATACGAGTGAGCCATATGGGCATACTGTATAGGCTCCATGTGCTGTATGCTGACAAGGTCACCAATCATACCTGAATGTACAGCCTCACGCATAGCGATAAAGTAAGGGGCATAGCGCAGCACGTGACAGATAGCCACAATACGATTATACTTTTTCGCCTGAGCAAGAATTGCCTTACACTCCTTCTCGGTCTGCGCTGCAGGCTTCTCCAAAAGCACATCATAACCCATCTCAAGGGCCTTCATACAAGGCTCATAGTGCAGATCATCAGGTGTAGCGATAATCACTGCATCGGCAAACTTATCACGAGTAAAGACCTCACTCCAGTCACCAAAACAGTTCTCTGCCGCGATATTGTGAGCCTTAGCTGTACGCTTTTTACGGAAATTATTGATATCCGAAACTCCCACAATCTTCATCGTATCCGGGAACTGAGTCGCATACTTACCATATGTAGTTCCTCGGCTACCGGCACCGATGATAATAGCCGTAACAGCACGCTTTGTCTCCGCTTTGAGCGAACGCACCGGAAAATCGAGATCAGGATGGGTCTTACTACCACTCTTCGCTGTGCTCTCCGCAGCTGCTGCAGGCTCAGCTGCCATAGCCTCTACATCCACTCCAATGAGCGATGCACCGACTGTAAGCATACCAAGTCGTTTGAGAAATTCTTTTCTGTTCATATATCAAGGTTTTAGATTGCAAAAGTTATTTACAAAGATAGTAAACTTTATTCAAAGTTGCAAAAATTTCGATTAGAACCACCATTTTTACCAATTAATAAACAATTTTATAATTGTGAATAAACTAACAGCAGAAATGTTAGGAAGTAAAAAAAAGAGTTGCTATTTTTGCAACGCTGAAAAAATCGCCCATATATAAATAGGTGTATTCGGTACGGATTTTGGAAACAATAAAAAACAAATAAAGTAAAGATTATGGCAGAAAAGAAGTTTATCACATGTGACGGTAACTACGCTGCAGCACATATTGCCTATATGTTCTCAGAGGTTGCCGCCATCTACCCTATCACCCCATCTTCGACTATGGCGGAGTTGGTGGATGAGTGGGCTGCGCAGGGTCGCAAAAATATCTTCGGTCAGACCGTAAAGGTTGTTGAGATGCAGTCTGAGGCTGGTGCAGCTGGTGCTGTACACGGCTCACTCCAGGCAGGTGCTCTCACATCTACCTTCACCGCTTCACAGGGTCTGCTCCTGATGATTCCTAATATGTACAAGATTGCCGGTGAGTTGCTCCCTGGTGTATTCCACGTTTCAGCTCGTGCTCTTGCCGCTCAGTCACTCTCTATCTTCGGTGACCACCAGGATGTTATGGCTGCACGTCAGACAGGTTTTGCTATGCTCGCAACATCTTCTGTTCAGGAGGTTATGGATCTTGCCGGTGTAGCTCACATCGTAGCTCTGAAGGCTCGCATTCCATTTGTACACTTCTTTGATGGCTTCCGTACCTCACACGAGATTCAGAAGGTTGAGCTGATGGATGCTGCATCACTCACTGCAATGTTCGACCGCGAGGCACTCGCTGCTTTCCGCAACCGTGCACTCAACCCTGAGCACCCAGTATCGCGCGGTACTGCTCAGAATCCGGACATCTACTTCCAGACTCGTGAGGCTTCTAACAAGTTCTACGATGCTGTTCCTGAGATGGTTGCTCAGGCTATGGAGCAGATCTCTGCTATTACAGGTCGTGAGTACAAGCCATTCGTATATTACGGTGCAGAGGATGCTGAACGCGTAGTAATCGCTATGGGCTCTGTAACTGAGACTCTCAAGGAGACTGTTGACTACCTCAACGCTCGTGGAGAGAAGGTGGGTGTTGTTACTGTTCATCTCTATCGCCCATTCTCAGCTAAGTATCTGTTCAACGTACTGCCTAAGAGCGCTAAGAAGATCTGCGTTCTTGACCGTACAAAGGAGCCGGGAGCAAATGGTGAGCCACTCTACCTCGATATCGTAGATGCATTCTACTCAGAGGGTGTTGAGGCTCAGATTATCGGCGGCCGCTACGGTCTGTCATCTAAGGATACAACTCCTGCACAGATGCTTGCCGTTTATGAGAACATGGCTCTTGAGACACCTAAGAACCACTTCACTGTAGGTATCGTAGATGATGTAACAAACCTCTCACTTACAGTTGGCGAGGAGATCTCAATGGCTAAGGAGGGTACCTTCGAGGCTCTGTTCTTCGGCCTTGGTGCTGACGGTACTGTAGGTGCAAACAAGAACTCAATCAAGATTATCGGTGGTTCTACAGACAAGTATTGCCAGGCTTACTTCAGCTACGACTCTAAGAAGTCAGGTGGTTACACCTCTTCTCACCTCCGTTTTGGTGACAAGCCTATCACCTCTCCATACCTAGTAACAACTCCAGACTTCATCGCTTGCCACGTACCTTCATATGTTGACAAGTACGATGTACTCAAGGGTCTGAAGAAGGGCGGTTCATTCCTGCTCAACTCTGTAGGTGATGTGGAGACCACTTGCGCAACTCTGCCTGACCACATGAAGGCATACCTTGCAAAGAACAACATCAACTTCTATATCATCAACGCTACAAAGATCGCAGCAGAGCTCGGTCTTGGCAGCCGTACAAATACCATCATGCAGTCTGCATTCTTCAAGATTGCTAATGTTATTCCGTTCGAGCAGGCTGTAGAGGAGATGAAGAAGGCTATCTACAAGTCTTACGGCAAGAAGGGAGAGGATATCGTCAATATGAACTACGCAGCCGTTGACGCAGGTGCAACTGCAGTAGTTAAGGTTGAGATTCCTGCCGAGTGGGCAGATATCGTTGTTGCTCAGGCTACAGAGGACGTTGACACTACTCGTCCTGAGTTTGTTCGCAACGTTGTTGATCCAATCAACGCTCTTAAGGGCGACTTGCTCCCTGTATCTGCATTTAATGGTCGCGAGGATGGTACTTGGGACAATGGTACTGCAGCTTGGGAGAAGCGTGGTATTGCTGTAAACGTTCCTCGTTGGGATGCAAATGCTTGTATCCAGTGTAACCAGTGTGCATACGTTTGTCCTCACGCAGCTATCCGTCCATTCCTCGCAACTGAGGAGCAGGTAGCAGCAGCTCCAGAGGGTACTGAGTTCAAGCAGGGTCTTGGTAACACTAAGGCTTACAAGTTCCGCATTCAGGTTTCTCCACTCGACTGTACAGGTTGCGGTAACTGTGTGGATGTATGTCCTGCAAAGGGTAAGGCGCTCTTTATGGAGCCACTCAGTACTCAGATGGGCGAGGTTGAGCGTTGGAACTACCTCCACAACCAGGTTGGCTATAAGGATCTTGACCGCGCAAAGATGGTTAAGAACAGCCAGTTTGCACAGCCACTCTTCGAGTTCTCTGGTGCTTGTGCAGGTTGCGGTGAGACCCCATATATCAAGACTATCACACAGCTCTTCGGTGAGCGCATGATGGTTGCAAATGCAACAGGTTGTACATCAATCTACTCAGCATCTGCTCCATCTACTCCATACTGCACAAACGAGAAGGGTCATGGTCCAGCTTGGGCAAACTCTCTGTTTGAGGACAATGCAGAGTTCGGTTTGGGTATGCACGTAGGTATCGAGAAGCTCCGCGACTCACTCGCAGACGCTATGGCTACCGCTATTGCTGAGTGCAACTGCTGCTCAGACGAGCTTAAGGGCGTAATGCAGGAGTGGATTGACAATCGTCACTTCGCTGCAGCATCTGCAGAGATCTCTGCTCGCCTTATTCCACTTTGCGAGGCTTGCGACTGCGACACTTGCCGCAAGATTCTCGAGAACAAGCAGTTCCTCGTTAAGAAGTCACAGTGGATTATCGGTGGTGACGGTTGGGGTTACGATATCGGTTTCGGTGGCGTTGACCACGTGCTTGCATCAGGTGAGGATGTAAATATCCTCGTTGTTGATACTGAGGTTTACTCAAATACAGGTGGTCAGTCATCTAAGTCAACCCCTATCGGTGCTGTTGCTAAGTTCGCTTCAAACGGTAAGCGCATCCGTAAGAAGGATTTGGGTGCTATCGCAATGACCTATGGCTATGTATATGTTGCACAGGTATCTATCGGTGCATCACAGAACCAGCTCTTCAACGTACTCAAGGAGGCTGAGGCATATCCAGGCCCATCACTCATCATCGCTTACGCTCCATGTATCAACCACGGTATCAAGGGCGGTATGACACGTACACAGACCATCGGTAAGCAGGCTGTAGAGTGCGGTTACTGGCACTTGTGGCACTACAATCCGCTGCTTGAGGATGAGGGCAAGAATCCATTTGTTCTCGACTCTAAGGAGCCGGATTGGAGCAAGTTCCGCGACTTCCTCCTCAAGGAGGTACGTTACACCTCACTCCAGAAGACCTTCCCTGCTGAGGCAGACGAGCTCTTCGCAGCAGCTGAGGAGAACGCTAAGTGGCGCTACAACTCTTACGTTCGCAAGAGCAAGATGGAGTACTAATCCGACAATAACACAAAAAAAATCCGCCTAACGAAATGCCGTTGGGCGGATTTTTTTACTATTAGGCCGTAAGAGTAATTAAAATTTACCCACCAGAAGTGTACAATTTGGCAGAAATTTATTATCTTTGTGAATATCAATGCATTGTAAATACTTAATTATGAAAAGGGAATACATAAAACCGGAAATTATTAGCTGCGACTATCTGTGTGAGCAAGGCTTTAACATATCTGTCGGAATTGGCGATTGGAATAACGGTGGCTACTATGGTGGCGATGCAGAGTAGGGCGCCGAAAGAGAAGAAACATAATCAACAAGTAAACTATACTACTATGAAAAAACTACTATTTGGATTGTGGTGCGCTGCCTTTGCTATAGGCTGTACCACCGACCCTTATCAGGCAGATGTTCCTGCTGTAGAGGGTGCTCCGAGAATCGAAATTTCGGGCAAGATTAGCCAAAACTACGCTACCCGCGTGGACGATGGCGGATTCTGTCAGGGAGACCAGGTGGGTCTGTTTGGTGTAAACTACACCGATAGCAACACTGTTGCCGGCGCATTGCTCGACAAGGGCAACCAGGTGGACAACGCCCGCTACACCTACGACGAGGCTAATGGCCAGTGGGTGAGCAACGGCAGCTTCTACTACAAGGATGTAAATACAAACATCGACCTGTATGCCTACTACCCATACGCGGCTGTGAATAACACCAGCGAGTATGAGTTTGAGGTAGCAGCCGACCAGTCGGGCGTAAATAGCACTGACGGCTATGCTCTGTCAGACTTCCTCTGGGCAAAGGCGACAAATGTCACCCCGAGCCAAAATAAGGTCAGCCTGCACTTCTACCACCGCATGTCTGCCACCTGCGTAGCTCTCAAGGAGGGTCAGGGCTTCGAGAGTGGTGAGTTTGAGAAGCTGAGCAAGACAGTGCTGGCTATGAATACCACACGCACCTCGACTATCGACCTCTCTACGGGTAAGGTTACCGCTACGGGTAAGGCTGCCAGAGAGGGTATTGTTATGAAGAGTGGCGCCGAGGGCTTCCGCGCTATCGTCGTTCCGCAGAGAGTCGAGGCGGGACAAACCCTCTTTAGCATTACTATCAACGGTATCCCTTATACCTTTAAGTATAAGGTGCAGAATGAATTGAAAGAGTGGATCCCTGCATCCTTTACCTACGAGGCGGGCAAGCAGAGTAAGTTTACTATCACTATCAACAAGAAGAAGCACTCGGGCGAGTATGAGTTTATCCTTACCGACACTCAGATTGTTGACTGGATTGCCGATATCGACACCCACGCGGGTGAGGGTCGTCAGTACTATGTCGTACACCTTGACGAGGCGGGCACCCTTGAGGCAAAGATTCTCGCCGACGACAAGAACCCTGCCAAAATCAAGAACCTCAAGGTCAGCGGTAAGATTTGCGCAAACGATTTTGAATTTATGCGCGATAAGATGACTATCTTGCAGAGCGTAAACCTCAAGGAGGTGCAAATTGAAGGAGATATAGATAAATGGCATTGGTGGGGAAATATAGACGGAGAGTGGAAAGACATCTATTTCACCACAGAGTATTCAGACTCTTGGGATGAGGCTACCGCACAAGTTCAGGCAAAATACCCAGGCGCTTCGATTGACACTTGGGGCTTTGAGAGAAATGAAGACTACGGCACGGGATATGACGAGATTCCAGACAATGCATTTACTAATAAATCAACCCTTGTGAACTTCGTATTCCCAGAGAAGGTTACAAAGATTGGATATGATGCATTTTGTGACTGCTCTCTGCTCGCAGGTGCGATGATTATTCCAGACGATGTAGTGGAGATTGAAACCGGCGCATTTGCTCGTTGCTCTAATATCACCTCTCTATCTCTTCCGCCACACTTGGAGATTATTGGCAATAATGCATTTGACAGTTGCTCTGCCCTCTCAGGAAACCTCGAGTTACCATCTTCGCTTAAGTCTATAGGAGGTAGTGCTTTCGAATACTGTAATGGATTTACCGGTCCACTGGTACTGCCAGACAATCTTGAGTATCTTGGCGCGTCCGCATTTAGGTTTTGTCGCGGATTTACAGGTGACCTTGTAATTCCTACATCTTTAACAAATATTTGGGATTGGACCTTTTGGGGTTGTAGTGGTCTAAATGGCAGACTTGTGCTCCACGATGGAGTACAACTTGTCTCTGATGGATGTCACGGTCCTGCTGGCGGACAATTTGACGACTGTAACTTTCAAGGAGAACTTAAGTTGCCAGCAAATCTGCTTAGTATTCCTGAATCATGTTTTTCTGGCTGTCAATTCTCGACTATTGCAGAGTTTCCTAAGGGGCTTATTGAGATTGCAAATAGCGCTTTTTATGGCAATCGTCGCCTGATGGGTACACTCGAGTTCCCAGACGAGTTGGTGGCGTTGGGAAGTAATGCTTTTGGATATTGTCAAAACTTGGAGGGAGTAGTGCTCCCAGCAGAGTTGGCGATACTCAAGAGTGATGTATTTAACAATTGCTATAACCTCAACAAGATTGTCTGCAAGGCGATAGAGCCGCCATATGTGCAGAATGGTGCGTTTAATGGCGTAGCAAAGGATAACTTTGCAGTAGAGGTGCCAGAGCAGGCGATAAATCGCTATCAGAATAGCGCGGGTTGGAACGAGTTTAAGCGTATTGTTGCCCACCACGACTTTACAATCTCGCGCCGACTGATGCGTACACTCAACGCTGAGCATAGCCGTGAGTTTGTGGTTCGCGCACCGAGTGGATATGCGTGGAGTGTAGAGAGTATGCCGGAGTGGGTGACTGTAACCCCATCGTCAGGCGTAGGCAAGACCGAGGTTACTGTTACCGTATCAGAGATGACTGCCGACCAAGTTGGCGAGTTTGAGGTAATGACAGGCTCATACAACTGGCCTAACTACGAGTACAACCGTGGTCGTGCGGGCGAGGTGGTATTCCTGCTCGATGGCAAGGACTACCGCGCAACAATGAAGGTTGAGCAGTACGACTACCAGTATGGCGACGGCGATGTGATTGTAAATCAGACAGCAAGCGTCGGCAAGGGTGTAAACCTTGTATTTATGGGCGACTGCTTCGATGCGCGCGACATTGCAAGGGGCACATACCTCAACGGCATCAACGAGGCTATTGGTCACTACTTCGATATCGAGCCATACAAGACCTATCGCGGTTATTTCAACGTATATACCGTTGTAGGTATGTCAAACGACAGCGGTATGGGTACTGTAAATACTATTCGTGACGCCAAGTTTGGTTCGCAGTACACTATCAATGCGGGTATTACTCCAGATATTGACACCATTATCGACTACTCGTTCAAGACCAAGGCTGTTACTAAGCAGAACTTCAACCGTTCGCTTGTGGTTATGATCGAGAACACAACTGAGTATGGCGGTGTATGTTATATGTATGGTGACGGCTCGGCTGTGGCTATCTGTCCGATGAGCGACGATGCATTCCCATACGACTTCCGCGGTATCGTACAGCACGAGGCGGGCGGTCACGGATTTGCAAAGCTCGCAGATGAGTATATCTACCACAATGCATTTATTCAGAGCTGTTCTTGTGCCTGCTGTAGCCATATGAAGGAGTTTAATGCAGGCAAGGCGCTGGGTTGGTATCGCAACCTCGAGTCAACAGGTGATATGGATCAGGTGGGTTGGAGCCACTTTATCTTCCACCCAGTATATTCGAATATCGTCGATGTTTACGAGGGCGGATTCTACCACTCCCGCGGTATATTCCGTTCTGAGCCAAACAGCTGTATGAACAACAACATTCCATACTTCTCAGCAATCTCGCGTCAGGAGGCCGTAGAGCGCATTATGAGCTACTCAGGTCAGCAATTTGATATCAACGACTTCTACTCAAAGGATGTGCGCGATACATATGGCGATCAGGTCGGCACAGCATCTCGCGCAGCAGCTGTTGATGCTATCAGTCTGACCGGCGCAGGCAAGCAGATGCCTCCGAAGTATATGGGTGAGACTCCGTTCAAGTAGTCAAAATGTAAAAAATGAAAATTATGAAACGATATATAGCAATAGCAGCCATTCTATTCGGTGCGATGGCTTGCCAAAAAGAGAGTAATATTGCACAATACGACCCAAGCCAGATATACGTTGAGGCTTCGGTAAAGAATACTCGCGTATCTGGCACCACATTCGAGGCGGGCGACCGTATGAGCCTCTATGTTGTCGAGTACAGCGGCGAAGAGGTGTCGAAGCTACAGGTAGCAGGCAACTACATCAACAACGAGCCTATGCTCTACAACGGAGCGCAGTGGAAGGGCGAGCGACCACTCTTTTGGTCGAAAACTCACTGCGATTTCTACGCCGTATATCCATATCAGCAGCCTGAGAGCGTAACCTCTTACCTCTTCGACATCACTCCTGATCAGAGTGCACCAGAGGTAGATGGCGCACTGTCGGGATATGAGGCTTCAGACCTTATGTGGGCAAAGGCAGAGAAGATCAAGCCGCCATATACGACCTATACTGACGATGACGGCACAGTATGTACTCCGCCAATTGCTGAGGATCACTACTATCCTGTACAGTTGCAGTTTAAGCATATGATGTCGCGCGTATTGGTTAAGATTGTCCGCGGACCAAAGTATGAGGGCGAGCTGCCAAAGGATATCACAGTGCACCTCTACAACACCGTAACCACTGCCGAGGTAGATCTCACAAAGGGCTCGCTGCAGCGATATGCTTATGGCGAGAAGAATACAATTACAATGAAGCGTCTGGCAGAGGATACCTTTGCAGCGGTAGTCGTTCCGCAGAATATCGAGCGTCGTACGCCGCTTGTGGAGGTGACTATGGATGGCATTGCATACCTGATGAACTACTCTATCTCGTTCCGTCCGGGTTATCAGCATACGCTGACCATCACGCTTAATACTTCACCAGATCAGGAGAAGATTGAGATTGAGATCGAGGGCGACATCGAGGGCTGGAACTAAAGGATATAACCGTACAAAAATAAGTCCGTCTAATTCAGTTAGACGGACTTATTTGTATAGTGTTGACTCTGTAAGAATCTGTATAGCAAGAATTATTTTGTGCCGAAGATTCTATCGCCAGCATCGCCAAGGCCCGGGAGGATATACTTGCGCTCGTTGAGGCAGTCGTCGATAGCAGCAACGTAGATATCTACGTCAGGGTGTGCCTCGGTAACGGCCTTGATACCCTCTGGAGATGCGACTAATGCCATCATACGAATATTGGTAAAGCCATCGTCCTTAAGGCGAGTGATTGCATCGCAAGCGCTACCACCGGTTGCAAGCATCGGGTCGGTCAGAATCACCAGACGATCCTTATTTGCAGGCATCTTGTAGTAGTAGAAGATAGGAAGGCAAGTCTCCTCATCGCGGTACATACCGATATGGCCGATTCTTGCAGATGGGATAAGTGACAGCAGACCATCTACCATACCCAAACCGGCACGCAGAATTGGGACGATAACGACCTTCTTACCCGCAATTTTTGGAGCCTGCATAGTCTGCAGAGGGGTCTCAATCTCCTCATATTCCAGAGGGAAATCACGAGTAATCTCGTAACCCATCAACATCGAAATCTCCTGCAACGCCTGGCGGAACTTAGAGGTTGAGGTCTTCTTGTCGCGCATAATACTCAGTTTATGCTGCACCATCGGGTGGTCTATTACATGTACGCTCATAGTATTTAAGTTTTAATAGTTTATATTTAATTTTCAGTTTTTGCCTTATCGCGAGGTAAAATCAGGTTCAGCAACACACCTACCAACGCAGCAAGTCCGACTCCTCCGATTGTAAAGCCCCCGAAAGAGAGCTCTGCTCCGCCAATACCGAGGGTAAGGATAAGTGAGGCGATGACCAGATTGCGAGTATTACCCATATCAATCTTATTATTTATCAGGCTATTGATACCCACCGATGCGATAGTTCCGAATAGCAACAGCATAATGCCGCCCAATACAGCACTCGGGATACTCTCCAGAATAGCGCTCACCTTTCCAAAGACAGAGAACAATATGCCCACCACGGCCGCAATGCGGATAACCGACGGATCGGTAATCTTCGTCAGCGAGATAGCGCCGGTAACCTCCGAGTATGTAGTCACAGGAGGGCCTCCAATCAACGATGCAGCAATACAAGCCAATCCGTCACCGAGCATAGTGCGGTGTAAGCCCGGATCTTTGACAAAGTCTTTACCCGCAACTTCATTTATTGCATACACATCGCCAATATGCTCAACAACCGGAGCTATAGCCACCGGAATCATAAATACGACAGCCTCCCAGCAGAACTCAGGTCGCACAAAGTCGGGCAGAGCCAACCACGGAGCATCCAACACTGGCTGAAAATCTACCTTTCCGAACAGAGCTGAAACGATATATCCTACCACTATTCCCGCAAAGATTGGGATAAGTTTGAGCAGTCCCTTGCCAAATAACGAAACGACAACAGTCGTAAGCAGCGACACAATAGCAAGCGGCCAACAACTCTTTGCCATATCGACACCTGTCGATGCCAAAGATAGACCGATAAGCATAATCACAGGCCCTACAACAATCGGCGGGAACAGGCGCGAGATAAATCCCGTACCTCGAAAGCGCACAAGGGCACTCATTATGCCATATACAGCACCTACGGCAACAAGTCCAGAGAGCGTTCCGGGCAAACCATAGAGCTCTGTAGCCTTGATAATCGGAGCAATAAATGCGAAACTGCTACCTAAAAAGATAGGCACCTTACCTTTTGTTATCAGATGAAAGATAAGCGTGCCTACACCGGCGGTAAATAGTGCAACAGAGGGGTTCATCCCCACCAATAACGGAACCAAAACCGTTGCGCCAAAGACAACAAATAGGAATTGAACTCCTACGACGGACTTTTGGAAGTAGTTTAGTTTATTGTTATCCATAGCGACAAAAAAATATTTAGCCGGCGAACACTGCCATACAAAGTTAATAATATTTTTTTGTTTCTACACTCCTGCTCGTGATATTTTTACAATTTGAGGCAATAATGCAATCGGTAGTTGCATTATTGCCTCAAAAGAGTTTGCATAGAGGTATCTCTACTTAAAAATCTCGTTAAAAAGGGCTGCAAGGCGATATCCAGCCTTACGAATCTGATCCTCTGCAAGAGGTGCGTATTCGTTCAGATAGAGGCGCTTATCAAGCTGTGCACCCTCCTTAACCTCATGCACCTTACGAGAAGCCTTAGCTGAATCAAATCCCCAATCATAAGGGGTACCTGCTGTAACTGCAGCAATCTGCTCTGCAGTATAGCTATCAAGCAGCTCTGCTGTATCCGAAAAGCCCCAAGGGTGACGAGTCGCAATAATCGGTGTATCCCAAAGCGAGTGATATCTAATCTTCTCCTTACCGAAGAATACAGGATAGTAGCCGATAGTCTGATCCTCAGGGTAACGAATATGCTCTGGGCAGTGCATATCACCCACAAAGTGGACAATCAGGGCGATAGATGCCACGCGAACAGAGTCTGAAAGGCTCTTTGCATCCTTCAGATCATTTGCCATCTTCTCGATGTAGTAGATGCAGTTCTTGATATACTTGTCGCCATTGCGAATACCGCTATATGGTGTACAATCGTCATTAGCCTCAAAGGTGTGAGGGTAAGTGATGTGTCGCTTTGCATTTGATGGCTCAAATCCCAAATCTACAAGCAACTCAGGCTTGTAATCGTCTGCATAGGATGCCCACTTGACAATAGACTCTCCGTGCATGTACTCCGTAATCTGTTTTTTTGCCCTCTTTGTAAGGTGATTCTCTGCAATCTTTGCAACTGTTGCATGACCAAGTCGGCCCCACGCAGAGGCTGAGCCTACTGCCATGATTGCGACCATGATAATGGTTAATAATCTTCTCATTTTACTATCTGTTTAGGTTTTCTATCTCTATAATATAGGACACTTTAAGAGGCTGCAACCCCATCAAATGGTTCAAAATCTATCCAAGTGCCGTATCGAGCACCATCATTATCACAAAGCCGACCGCAAAGCCGATAGTTGGCACATTGGAGTGCTCTTTTTGATGCGCCTCTGGGATAAGCTCCTCGATAACAACATACAACATCGCACCAGCTGCCGCCGCAAGAAGATACGGGAATATGCCTATAAGATGCTCAACCAATAGTATTGTAACAACCGCCGACAGTGGCTCCACAACACCCGACAGCGCACCATAACCGAATGACTTTAGGCGAGATGCCCCTTGAGCACGCAGTGGCAGCGATATAATAGCCCCCTCTGGAATATTCTGCAACGCCATACCCGCCGCCAAGGCCACCGCAGCCGCCATACCTAAATCTGCCTGACCCGTAGCAGCTCCTGCAATAACCACACCCACAGCCATACCCTCAGGGATATTGTGCAGCGTTACTGCAAGCATCAGCATCGCCGAGCGTCCTAAAGATGTTGGTACACCCTCAGGCTCATTGCTATCCATATGCAAGTGCGGCGTAAAGTGGTCAAGGATAAGCATAAACGCCATACCGCACATAAAGCCAACCGATGCCGGAATCCATCCGCTGCCACCACCCTGCTCCGAGAAGTCAATGGCAGGTATGAGCAGTGACCAGACAGCTGCAGCCACCATAACCCCCGACGCAAATCCAAGCAGTGTATTCTGCATGCGCGATGCACTACGCTCACCAAGCAGTAGCGCACTGGCCGAGCCGATAATGGTTCCGCAGAGTGGAATAATGAGTATTGTTGCAATCTGAAGTGTCGTCATAGCGTTACAAAGATAGTAAATTTTGTAAAAAATCGTGCCAGCCACCTATCCATTTTTAATAAATCGCGCCAAAAAAGATGCAATCCCCCCAAATGCCCATCTCCAACAATAAAGCATTGCCACAGCTCCACTGCTGAAAATCAAGATAATAGAGCAAAATATTTAGATGTTTTGAATCGCCGTTTCACGCCCATAACAGGCGACTTTTTGACTTTCTTCGAAAATTTGTCAATAATATGTGGCGTAATTGGAAAAAATATATTACTTTTGCGGAGCATTTGCTGAAAAAGCAAGCCACGGATGGTTCCGTAGCTCAGTTGGATAGAGCAACAGCCTTCTAAGCTGTGGGTCGTGGGTTCGAATCCCGCCGGAATCACAAGCGCAATGCGCAACAAGAAAGCCACTCTCTGAGTGGCTTTTGTTGTTAGAGTGACTATGGGAGCTTGCTCACAAATAGTCACTCTAATAATAAAAGGTGCCGTACGCAGTACGGCTTTCTTGTTGCACATTGCCTAGGACTCCAAGGGAAAGGCGTTAAGCGGAGTAGACCATCGGTCTGCGCAGTAGCCAATCCCGCCGGAATCACGAAACAAAAAAATAATAAAGGAACGCGAATATATTTCTTATATTTTTGGTTCATTTAAGGGAGTGTTTTAGTTAAATTTCGTTTTTTATTTAAATGTCATAGATATTTTACACAAAAATACTTGATAGAATTAAATGGAATGATTAACTTTGTGTGCTAATCCACATTAGGTTAATGATTTAGAAATGAAGATTATAGGATACACGTCAGATAGCGTTGTTTCGAATTCGCTGTTGATTCTACCGACAGCACCTCTTGATTGTATCCATAAGCACAATAACAAGAGACAAAAAGAGCCGACAATTATGAAGAAGTTTTTCATCTTAATCATAGCTGTTGCTGCAATGCTTAATTTTAGTTCTTGTAGCGATGAGCAAATCGATAAACCAAGCCCAAGAACGGCCATTGTTTTCAACGACGTTCAGACAAGAGCTATTGTAAACAGTGCTGATGAGATTCTCGAAATGGGGGTCTTTGCACAGATGAACCTTGGCGACGAGGATAAGCAGGAGGCCGGAAGCAATAGCTGTATTATGATCTTGGAGAATGAGCACGTATCAAGAGTAGATGCTAAAACAGAAACACCTTGGACATATGAGCACACCCGCTATTGGATAACAGACAGGGTGTACCATTTCTTTGCGGTGTGGCCTTATTCTGAAAGCAACGCTTCTGTCACTAACGTATCGTCGGTTGCCGGTGATGGTGCATATGGCTATAGCGTGACATTTGAGACTCCGGAGGCGGCAGATCAGGACCTCCTGACATCAAAAGCTACGGTTAAGACTAAGACCGGACATCCATTCCCGGAGTCGGTCGGCTTCGATTTTAAGCATGAACTCACTAATGTCAATCTGAAGATTTGGAGTAATGGTGCAGATGATAATGTTCAGGATAAAATCAGAGTAAAGGAAGTAACTATCAGCAATGTGACCAAGAAGGGAACGCTTAACGTTGCCGCCTTATCTGATTCAAGCTGGAGTTATTCTTCAACCAAGATGTCTTTCACAAAGAAGTACGACGGTGATGGAATAACTGTTTCTCAGGCGCAGATTATTGATGGCCAGCTCGTGCCAAATGAGGTCAGTAAGTACAATCCTTCCAAGGATAATCCAGGCGTTCCATTCGAAGACGGACTTCTTCTCATTCCTCATACAATAACCAACAGTAACCCTGTTCTTGTGACGGTGAAATATGATCTTCAGCGTCCGATTGACCAGGAAGAAAACTTGTGGGAGGAGAAGAAGCTTCAGGTATTCCTTCCAGACGGCACATGGCCTGCAGGTAAAAAACTGACATACAATCTGATTCTCTCGGGCGAGAGAACTATCACAGAGTTCCAGATTAACACTGTTGTGGAGGATTGGATACCGCAGACTGAAGAGATCGACTTCGCCCAGCAGATAGAGGTAGCGAAAAAGATGGACTGGGAGGCGGGTACCTATGAGAGTTGGAATAGAGATACGGGAGAGGTCGTGCTCTATACTGATATTGACAAGGTCGCAGTATGCACATTCGAGATCAGCGCTCCTGTCGGAGCAACCTGGACTGCCTCATTGATTCCTCTTACTGCATCAGCAATGGATGCATTCAGCATTGTTGAAGGTTCAAAATACGGAGACGTCGGTACTGGAGAAACTCAAGTCAAAATTAAGATTAATAATCCTGATCCGATCTCGGCAAGGAATGCATGTTTGTTGAGAATTACAGTTCAAACATCTGACGGTCGCACAATCATTGTGAAGAACCTCATGCCTGATCCTGCCGCTAAAAACGGTGTAGAAGAGTTTACGATTATCCAAAACCTTATTAACGGATAGTGATGATGAATAGATTGTTATTTAGTGCGTTAGCGATTTTTTGCTTTGTCGCAGTTTCCTGCACAGAGGGAACCCCTATTCCGGATTACGGCAAGGACTACATAGTGCTTAATGTATTCAACAGCCCGATAACAATGGCTGAAAGTGGTCAGAGCACAGAACATGAAAGACAATTGAATCGTTTGGATTGTTTCTTCTACGTGAAGGACAAGACAAACGAGCCATGTGTGTACTATCATAAGGCTGAGGTCAATGATCTGGGAAGCGCTACTGTTCCATTCTTTGTCAATGATTTGGTGTTGAAGGAGATTTTCCCTTCAGGTTCGCTATGTGATGTGTTCGTAATAGCAAACCTTCCTGGAAATCCCACATTCGAGGCAAAGACTCCGGGAACAACCATGCAGGCCTTGGGAGAGTATGTTCTTGATATGACCGAAGGTGAATATGATGTCATAGGCAAGCCGTTTGTTATGACCGGATCTAGTAAAGTGCAGAAGGGAAAGAATAGCAATGCCACTGCAGATATCGCTCTTAAGAGAGTGGCGTCCAAGGTAACAATGACCGTAAAGGTACCTAAGTCAATCGAGGTCGAGAATGGAGAAAAAAAGGTAAAAATGGTGCCTGTTCTTAAGGATGACGAGGGTAATGAGCCTTTGAAGACATCGTTCCGTTATGGCACAAACAAGAGCTACTTAAGCGGAGAATATCCTAATGATCCAAACAACTATATATGGACAGACAAGATCCCGTACACGCTGTCAAAGGAAACAGATTCACATTATATATTTGCTTGTGATATCCCGTTCTATACTTATGCTCGATCTTGGGAGAAAGGAGCTGACAATGCCGCATATGTGACATTTGAAATGCCTTGGGGCGCAGATGAAGATGGTGACAATCAGGCGGATACCTATAAGACATATTACTATCAGATCCTTGTCAATGGTAAGGGTCGCAATTTTGTGCCTAATACGCACTATGACATGATTGTTACTGTTGGAGTGCTTGGCAGCTCCGTAGAGGCTCTTCCTGCAGAACTTGATGTGTGGTCATATTATATTCTCGACTGGACAGAAGAGACTCAAAATGGTGAGCATGGCTCCGGTGACCGTGATGAAGATGTGGAGATCGAGAAGTTCAACTATCTGGAGGTGCCACAGACCTATATCGAGATGGACAATGTCAGCGAGGTTGCCATCCGCTACAACGCGTCACATAAGATTGGCTGGAAGTTCGATGAAACGAAAGGTAAAAGCGTTGAGGGATTGCCTGGTACTACCGATTTCTCTGCCTTGTATATCAATAATAAATCTGGTACTCCTGATGATGTCGAAATTCAAGATATAGATCTTAGTAATAATTTTACTGATAACGGTAAAGGTTGGCTGACTTTCAAATATACACTTAGCTCTGATATATACTCTCCTGCCTATGTATTTATCACAATTTGGCTTGACATCGATGGCGATGGTGTGCATGATCTTAATGATGAAAATAATCCTGAAATCTTGACGGAGAATGTTATGATTGTTATCTATCCCGCTATCTTTATTGTGGGAGATAACAGCTATGATTATTCGATTTTCGTTAATGGCTATTATAACAAAAATCAATCAAGTGGTAATAATTTGGGCTATTTATCAATTAATAATCAACGAGTAGGTAAGGCTGCTGGCGATGACCCTAACACTTATATGCACGTTATATCGATATCGGCTTTTAGTACAGATAACACGTTTGTAAACAGTGATGGTGAGAAGAAGGAATATATCATTGGTGACCCGCGAGTAAGAAGTTCCAATAAATTAGATATCTCTGATGATACAAATAATACGGCTGGTGTTAATACGGCTAATCCTACTCGTGATACGAATACTCCAGGTTGGATACAAGCAACGGATGTAACTGGAAAAGTGAGAAATCTCGAGTATTATTATCCTACATCTACAGAGGCTAACTCTTATCAGGTAATTGCTCCTAAGTTCAGAATTGCATCAAAGTTGGGAGGATATAGTAATTGTTCTCCAAAGGGAGCCGCTCTTAGATGTGCAAGTTATCAGGAGCACGGTTTCCCCGCCGGCAGATGGAGATTGCCAACTACAGCAGAGGTGTTGTATATTGTTGAATTACAGCGATTAGACAAGATTCAGCAGCTCTTCCATGGTGGCAATACATATTTCTCTGCGACAGACCGAGTGACGGTGCAAAGTAATAATAGCTATTCGTTGTCTGAAGGATTAGGTACATCCAATGCTTCCGTTCGCTGCGTATATGATGAGTGGTATTGGGGAAGCGAGAGGGAGGCCATCAAAAATTCCAGCTACAACAACTACGGCGGTTATCAGTTTACGTGGGGCGACGAGAAAATTTATTAGTGTTAGGTAAAATGAGAAGACTATTTAATATATATATATTGGTATTGCTTGCGCTGGGCGTAGCGTGTCAGAGGGTTGATTTGCCTGATAATCAGCCTATCGATTTGCCAACAGGTGCCGTGGGTAGTAAGGCCACAATTACATTCAGCACTGCCGATTTGACGGGACCCGAAACGCGAGGCATTCTTAACGCCGAGGTGGAGGTTGAGACATTGCATCTCATCGTGTTTGACGAGAATGGAATGCTTGTGGAGGTTTGCGAGGCAAAAGAGCATGGTAGTAGCGACCATGGTGATCATGAGGGCGGTAGACATTATTCAGTGACTCTGACCGTTACTGAGGAGCCTCGTATTATTCACTATGTGGCAAACTGCCCTGTCAATCAGGTGGTGTATGGCCACGAGACAAGCATCATTGGCAATATGTTTGTCGACCGAAACGACTCGGAGGGCGCTGAAACAGTATATGAAGTGTCATACTGGGCACGAATCGAGGTACCTTATATTCTTGTAGAGGAAAAAGAGGAAGAACAAGCTGATGGTACCAAGAAGAAAGTTCTATCTCTTGTTGATGCTATTAAAGATAAATTCATGCACGTTCCTCTCTTGAGAAACTATGCGGAGATTACTGTTACGCAAAATGAGAATGACAAAACCTTTGAAGTTTTAGGCTTTACCGTATATAATCTCCTCAACAGAGGTACTGTTGCTCCATATAACAGTAATACACAGCAGTTTCAGAGTTTCTTCGAATATAATAGCGGAGAAATTACGAAGTATTTGTACCCAAAGATGTACAAAGAGTTACACTATGAGGGTCATGCACTTACTTCTGCGAAGCTTATTACAGACTTAGTTACAGTCAAAGGAGAAAATGGTGAAGATAAGGTCAAAGAATTTACGATGGGTGAGCCCTTCTATGTCTACGAGCGTAAGGTATCTGTAATGACCGATGAGGAGGAGAAGTGGCGAGAGTCGCCACCTCATATCATCATCAAGGCTAGGTATAGTGATGATGGAGACGCGGTAAAAGACACTGATCCGATCTACTATTATAAGATGGACTTAGTCTACACCGAGAAGAATGAACACGGTACCGAGGAGGTTAAGTATTATAATATCCTTCGAAACTTCATGTACAACTTCAATATCTCCGCAATCCATGATGTGGGATATGATTCGTGGGAAAAGGCTGCTGCCGGAGCTGCTGGAAACAATATTTCCGGATCGTCGACCACCTCTAAGCTGACCAATATATCTGACAATGAGGGACGCCTCTGGGTAAGTTATACTGATATTACCTTGGTGACAGGTAAGGATGTAACATTTAGATATAAGTATATCCCGAATTATTATGGCACCGAAGGAAATCAATATGTGCAAAATCAAGTACAAAATGACCTGGTGAAATTTGATAATATTGTCGGTGATGTCATAACAGGAATTGAGATAGCCAAGAATGATGCAAGTGACGAATGGAGAGAAGTTACCATACATGTTAATGAGCCGAGTGACATTTCCCGTCAGCAAATCTTGTACCTGAAGACCAATAATTCAAACCTCAACCGTCAGATTCGACACACATTGCGAAAGAAGCTCACAATGGAGGTCGAGTGTACGCCTAAAGTTCCAAGCTCTATTCTGCAGAAAATGACTGTTGATATCAAGTTGCCTACAGGTATGACAGAAGATATGTTCCCTCTCGTGCTCAATATGGAGACTTATGATAGAACATTGTCACCAGATGCTACTAAGAATTCAATTCCTGTGACTGCGGGTACATCTATTATCGATACCGATGACAGAAAAGGACAACTGTCGTACTATTACACTGTGACTATTCCTACGTTGGATGCATATAAAGCGTTGCCTAATGATGGAAACATGAAGGTATATAGCACCTATTGGCGTACAAACAAGGCCGATAATGCTTCGACTTTCTATGTTGACAACAAGTATTTCAATCTGGCGAGTGACAGCTGGCTGAACTACCAGTATCAATTCTCTAATGCATCTTGTACAACATCGGCTTTGGGTGTAGATCAGAATGTGACTATTTCGTTCACGATGGTTGATGGCGCTATCAATAAGCCTGTCACTATATCTCTCGAGGGAATGACATATAATGGCGAAACCGTGATGACATACACTCCATCATCAAAGAATGTTAGCATCTCGGGCTTCAAGACAACAACCGACGCAGATCCTGTATCGTTTACTCTTGATGCTGATGATTATAACATCTTAGGCCCAGTTGTGGGCGCTCGTCAGACATATAAGTTTGACGGTGCGTTCGTAGGTGCAACAAGTCTTGAGGCAGAGGCAGATGTTGAGGTTGACTTTACATTCAATATTTCTGCTGATGCGCTTAATGCATTGAAGAGTCTCTATCCAGATGCTGGAGAAGCAGGAGTGCCGATGTTTGTGACACTCGACCGAATGTATCCTGCTGATGATCAGCTTACATACTCACAGATAAGAGCCGAGGGTGACCGTTACATCTACCGCATCAAGCAGTCTGGCAAGCAGACAATCCGTCTTGCTACAACCGAGGCAGTTGACGGAATTTGTTCCGTTACTCTCCAGGCGGATTACTTTGATACTCAGACTGTAACAATCAAACAGGCTGACGTAGAGGTTAAGTTCATACAATGGAATAGTACCCAAAACGATGAACTAAACAGTTCGAATATGGAGTATGTGATTGTAGGTCAAACAATTCGATACTATGTAGGTATATTGTCAGATAGCAAGCCAACATCGGTAACTATCGACGGTAAAACGGCCACTGAGCTTACTGACTATAGTATTGCGCCGCAGCCTACGGGAGCCGAAGCATCTCGAACAGTATGGTATATTGATTGGTCGGACAACAATAAGGGTAGTAGCCACGAAATGGAAGTTTCGATGGTTGTCGGTAGCAAAACTATCACCACAACGGTGGGCAGTGTAAAGGTCGATTTGAACTTGGGTACTAGTACTACTAACCCTACCAAAGATGGAAAGACTATATACGTGGTGCAGAATGAAAGCTACAGCTCGACTTATTGGACATCGACAAATAATAATCTCTCGGCAAGTACGTCGCTCAACTACAGCAGTTTGTTTACTTTTGATAGTAATAATAGAATCAAGAGTGTAGCAAAAGGCCAATATTGCAATGGTACGAATGGAAGTATATCGTTCAGTAATACAGGAACCACATATACATTCAACGACAATGGTCAAATTTACAGTAACAATCGTTATATACGTCAAAACGGGGCTACTACTATAACTATAGACAGGACTAACAGCAATCGCAACTGGAAATTCTATCCTATAGAACCGTCGTTACCATAGCGACTATGTGAGTGTCGTGTGAGTGCACAACAACAAAGCGACCGCAATGCTTTGATTGTTCGCGTAACACCGCACACCTCGCTCTCTCCGCCGGAATCACAAGGAGAGCGAGAGCAATGACAAACAAAGTGTTACTCGTAGAGTCCAAAAACAAAAGAGAGATGACTTCAAGTTTATTTGAAAGTTATCTCTCTTTATTTTTGCTGTGTGCGTAGCACAGACACCTTGTTTGTTATTGCCGAGCCGACGCAGTGAAAGACGAGCGTAGCGAAGTCAATTACATTGTAAGTAATGCTTGCGCCCTCTCTGCCGAGGACTCTAAGGGAAAGGCGTTAAGCGGAGCAGACCATCGGTCTGCGCAGTAGCCAATCCCGCCGGAATCACAAATCAAAAAATATCATCCATATCGAAGTGCCCCAAAAGTTTTTTGTCCAAACTCTTTGGGGGCACTTCAATACTAAACGTATTCCCTATTCGAGGACATGAGGGATGTGACGCAAATGCACCACTATCACGGCAAATGCCATTTTGTTGTCAAAACGTGTCAGAGATGGTGCATCACGAAAAAATTTAGTCGCGGATAGTACTAAGACGTACAGCCGCGACTAAATTTTAAGCGATGTGCCATATATGACACGTTTTCACAACAAAATTTAGAATTTATTTTGTCCTAAATTGAATCCCAATCCAAAATAATAATTCAACGACTTCTGATACTTTGGTGCTACCATGTCGCCAGCAAGGACATAGGTGGTATCGATGTAATCGGTACCGAGAAAGAGGTTTAGACCTGCTGTATGGACATTGAGGGCGAAGCCGAAGATTCCAGCGCGATTACGGCCACAGAGGGTGTGGCTGAGGGTTGTTGTGAAGTGGTCACCGATACGGAAGTTTGCCGAGAGGGTCAACTCAGAGAGAACATAGAGCTGGCGGAACTCGGTGTGTGAGAGGACTCCGAAGGCAATCCAGTCGTTGAGGATGTTATACTCCGCACCGATATTAAGGGTTGTATTGAGGCGACGGGTATAGCCCACCGGAGCTGTAGTTGCGACATTGCTACTCTTATCCAGATAGAGCTCGCCGGCATTAAGGTCTATGCCTCGATACTTAAGGTCGAATCCGACTGTACCTGCAGATGCAGCCTCCTCAGACCAGCTGATAAAGCCCAAATCGGTAATACCGATGCTCACGCGCAGGCGATCCATAAGCAGTCGTGCCTCCGCACCCAAATCGACGGCAAAACCGCCATTACGCATGTTGTTCATCTGAGGAGATGTTGCAAGCATATCGCCAATTTCGCCCTGAGCGCCTACGGTATAGTCTGAGTTTGACATCAGACCCGCACTACGGATATCGCCTCGCAAAGATGCTGCAATTTCGGTTTGACCTACAGAGAAATAGCCATTTGAAAGTGTACCGTTGAGATTGACAAGGCCAATCAAGCCCTTTGCTCGTGCGCCCACTCTGAGCCAATCGAAGATCGGCATACAAGCACCAACATAGACCTCACCATAGGCATTGGCCTCAACGCCGACGGTTGAGAGGTTGTAGTTACCATTTCCGATATTCTTGACCGCATAGAAGAGGGTTTTGTCGGTTGTCATATCGACATTCATACGGAGATTTGCGCCAAAGTTCCAGAAGATCTTGCGAGTAGAGAATCCTGCAGAGAGGAGGTTGATTTGGGTATTAAAATCCAACTTCGCCTTCTCGGGCAGTTTATCGGTAAACTCTGACAGCTGCACGCGATTATCCAAAGCGGTAACGGTCTGACCATCACGACTATAGATAAAGTTATCAACCGATAGAAAGTTATTATTCAGTCCTAAACCAAAACCACCAATTACGGGGAGTGTAAAGTAGCCTCTATCCGGAATAAGAGCCGGATTCATATCGGTTCTAAGGTACGAGCCATCCATAAAGTAGGCTGTGCGCAGCTGAGCCGATGCGCTTAGTGCAAATAGAGATACTGCAAGTGTGATTATAATCTTTTTCATAGTCTGCTCTATTCATTGAGGTTAATATTCAAATCTCCATCCACCTCCAACTGTATCACGGCAGAGACTGTCTGATTACTATTGAGCGCCACACCATTTGCAGCACTTGTCGCATGGAGTGTATAAGAGAGGTCAGCCACATCCTTCAGTCCGTCAAGGATATTGCTATTATCCGATCTAAGCTGTAATTTTATAGTGCTCTTGGTCGGAGTCTTACCATCTGCAGAGCCTTTGATAACAGAGGAGTTATCTGAGAGAATCTGCAGTGGAGTCTTATTACCATTGCTATCCAACATCTGGAAGTCAAGTTCCAAATTAAACGGCGTGGTATTCTCTACCTCGCAAATAAGAGCAATCGCACCCGTTGCAGAGATACCAAGATCGAGATTACCGACAGTATTACCAATCTCTGTTGAATGGCCGGAGTAGGTCAAATCAAGAGACTCGCCAAACGATAGTGGCATAAAGAAGCTGTAGCCGTAAGAGATAGCATACGATGGCAAAACAACAAACGACATATCCTCATTAGGATTTGTTGCCACCGAGAGGGTTATATTGAGTGACTCAGGCAGAGCACCATTAAACAGGCTTTCCAAATCGCACTCTACATTGGTAACGCCAGCCTCCTGCTCAAGGTTCTTACCGAGACGTACAACAGTTGATGTAGGTGTCACCTGAGAGTTCTCGCCGACCTTAGCTGCCTTAATCTCAAAGCTATCGATAGATACCACCTCAGATTCTGCGACCTGACCACCACGCACCGGCGCAATTGACGCATTTACATAGAGAGGTAGCGTAAGCGAGTTTGAGAGCGAGAAGTCAATCACCGGACTTACGCCAAGGCCATTAATCTCAAGGTCGATATCACCTATAAGGTTCGCAATATCTACACTAACGCTCTCCTCGTGCTTGAAATCCACACGACCTGTCACCGCTGTAACCACAAGGTCAGCAGCCTCATAACCTGCGCTGATAGCAACATCGCCCTCATGCTGCAGATACTTGAGTCGGATAAGCGCACCATCTGCCAGAGCTACACGCAGACCAAGATTCATATCCACATTAATCTTTCCGTCAGCACCCGGAGCAATGCCATTCTCACCAAAGTATATCTGCTGCAGATTGAGCTTGATTCCATTGCGGAGCTGTGCCAATGTAGCGTGTATTGTATTTGTTGCGCTATTAAAGCCGACACTATTGTCAAGCAGAGTAAACTTAAAGCTCTGAGGCATTGTAAGCTCAACAAAGATATCATTAAGTGCACCCGATGCCACTGCATCATCACCCCACCAATCCATACCTTTGACAAATAGCTCGATAACTGTACCCTCCAAATCAATGCTCTTAACACTCTTAATGCCCTCGTTGAATGAGTCCACAGAGATAGTATTCTTAAACTCCTGATATGGCATCAAATCCATAGCGCCCAACAGAATCTCAGCATCCTCGCATACCAATTCGGTCTTGAGTGACAGCGTTGGAATCTCATCAACCAGGATACGACCGGGCTTAGTCTTGAGATTGTATGAGATATGGTACTCCAGACCGCCAGGCATATGCAACTCTCCATCCTCAGCCTCGTGGTGGTTGATGATACTACCAATGTAGAGGGTAAAGGCCACCCTCTTTGTTCCCGGAGCAATCTGTAGATCCTTAATCTGATAACGATTATCTTTCAGGAGGTTGAAGTGGTCGTCATAAACCTCATAGTCACCCGGAAGCACCAACTCAACATTCAGCGTACCACCGCCATTGATATCAGAGATACAACCAAAGTCGAAAACAGCCTCAAGTGGTGCACCTGGCAGATTCGGATCATGCTCAACATATACGCGATCTATGCGCTTTACATACTCCGGAACATGAACATCGAGCATATAACCGGTCTCGCCATCCTGCACACCAGCAATCTCGATACCTCCAAACGGGTTTACAATATCAAGACCCTTAACAAGCTCAATACCGCCGATTTGACCACCGATAAAGCATTTAGTGTCAAGTGTACACTTAGTGTCACTCAGTTTGAATGACGGATACTCAACATTTACATCAAACTTAGATGAAGGGATAGCAAATCTGTTATCTGCGCCATCTATAACAAGGCTCTGCTCCTCTACTCCAAAGCTGACAGAGTAGTCACCGGTCTGCGAGTCAACATTTACATTCTCAAGCTCGGTGCCAAGGATATCGCCCAAACTCATATCATTCAGCGTTCCCAGCGGAATGACCAGATGATCGGCATGAATACCGATATTACCTTCAATCTCTGCAAGGTCGATATTCTTATCGACACACCCTGCACAAACAAGGCATACCAAAAGGTATAAGTATTTTTTCATAAGAAATTTGATTGATTATGTAACGCAAAATTAAGACTTTTTAGATGAATTTCCAAAAAAATCGTTACTTTTGTAGTATGAGCAACCAGCAAGAGAATATGACTCTAAAGGAGCAGGTATCACTGCTTCCGCACCTACCGGGATGTTACCTCTTTTCGGATAGGAGCGGAGAGGTTATATATGTCGGCAAGGCAAAGAGCCTCAAGAAGAGGGTCAGCAGCTACTTTGTCGATAGTCGCGACCACAGCTCAAAGGTAAGAGTGATGGTTAGACAGATTGCATCCCTGCGCCATATTGTTGTCGATAGCGAGACCGATGCCCTACTGCTCGAGAACTCACTTATCAAGAGTCTGAAACCTCGATACAACATACTGCTCAAGGATGACAAATCCTATCCGTGGATTGCCCTTACAGCCCCGCCATTTGAGCGCGTCATATCTACACGCCGCGTAGTCAAAGATGGTTCCCGCTACTTCGGCCCATACGCCTCAGTCTCTGCACAAAAGGCGATGTTGGACTTTATCCGCGAAGTTATTCCACTACGTACATGCCGACTAAACCTCTCGCAGGAGCAGATTGACAAAGGCAAGTACGCGCCATGTCTGCAGTACCATATCGGCAACTGCAAGGCTCCGTGTTGCGGGCGACAGAGCAAGGCTGAGTATGCAGAGCTTGTAGAGATGGCCGTTTCGGCACTCAAAGGCGATCTGCGTCCGGTAAAGAGCTATCTTGAGAGCGAGATGAACCACGCGGCAGCGGAGCTAAGATTTGAGGCGGCACAGCGTTTCAAGACGAGGCTCGACGCTCTTGAAAAGTACCGTGCAAAGTCGGTTATCGTCAGCGCAAATATTATCGATGCAGACCTCTTCTCGCTATACACCGAGGGCGACGAGGCGTACTGCAACTTCCTCAGAATCAAGGGTGGCTCTATCATAGCCGTGCAGACACTTACAATCTCGGCAGGTATTGAGGCCGACGAGCGACAGATGCTTACGATGGGCATACAGCACGTTGTCGAGAATATCATCGGACAGTTACAGGGCGAGGTTATTGTTCCATTTCTACCCGATGTTGAGCTATTTGAGGGCGTACACTTCACCGTTCCGCAGCGAGGTGACAAACGCGAGCTGTTGGAGTTCTCGCTACGCACTGCAAGGCTCTATCGTGCCGAGCTGATGAAGAATTTGGAGATTAAGAACCCTGAGCGACATACAGATCGCCTGATGGAGGCTATGCAGCGCGAACTGAGGCTTGACCGTCAACCTCGACATATCGAGTGTTTCGACAACTCAAACACGCAAGGCACGCACCCCGTTGCCTCGTGTGTCGTCTTTCGCAATGGCAAGCCCTCTAAGCGCGAGTACCGCCACTTTAACGTCAAGACTGTCGTGGGTGCAGACGATTTCGCCTCTATGCGCGAGATTCTAACACGCCGCTACACTCGTCTTGTTGAGGAGGGGGCTGAGCTACCTGACCTGATTGTGGTCGATGGTGGCAAGGGTCAACTTTCGAGCGCGTATGCCGTCCTCTGCGAGTTGGGTTTGGAGTCAAAAATCCCGATTGTCGGCCTTGCAAAGCGCCTGGAGGAGGTCTATTACCCTAACGACCCTATGCCATACTATCTCTCTCGTACGGGCGAGCCGTTGAAGGTCATCTGCCACCTGCGAGATGAGGCGCACCGCTTCGGCATCACCTTCCACCGTAATAAGCGCACTGGCGCCATGATACACAGCAAGTTAGAGGAGATTGAGGGTATTGGCGGCAAAACAATCGAGCAGCTATTCCGCCACTTCAAGACCCTCTCAAAGATAAAATCGGCAACAGTCGAGAGCCTGGCACAGGTTGTGGGCAACTCACGCGCCGAGAAGATTGTAAACTACTTTTCAGCAGATAAAAATGAGACTAAAGGAGAGATATGATGGCGTAATCGGTTGGTTCTCCGAGAATATGCCCGTGGCAGAGAGTGAGCTGAACTACGAAAACCCGTTTCAGCTGCTCGTTGCCGTGATTCTGTCAGCGCAATGCACTGACAAGCGCGTCAATATGACCACACCCGCCCTCTTTGAGGCCTTTCCGACACCGCAAACACTCGCTGCGGCAACAGTTGAAGAGGTCTTTTCATATATCCGCTCCATCTCCTATCCTAATAACAAGGCTAAGAATATCGTAGCCATGGCACGCATGCTCTGCAGCGAATTTGGAGGCGAAGTACCATCTGATATAGATAGCATGATGCGCCTACCGGGCGTTGGTCGCAAGACGGCAAATGTTGTCGGTGCAGTTATCTGGGGTAAGGAGGTTATGCCCGTTGATACGCACGTCTTCCGCGTATCTGCACGCATCGGACTTACAACTGCCGCCAAGACACCACGCCAAACCGAGCTACAGTTAGAGAAGAATATCCCATCGCACCTGCTCCCTATAGCCCACCACTGGCTTATTCTGCACGGCCGATACGTATGTACCGCCCGCAAACCTAAGTGCAGTGAGTGTGGAATTACAGCATGGTGCAAAAGTTATAAAGAGTAATACAGAGAAATATGAACAACTTTATCTTTCAGAATCCGACAAAATTAATCTTTGGCAAGGGTCAGATTGCCCGCCTCTCAAAGGAGTTGCCAAAGGATAGCAAAATTTTGGTCACCTTTGGTGGTGGCAGCGTAAAGAAGAATGGCGTTTATGACCAGGTAATTGCCGCACTTGAGGGCTTTGACTATCAGGAGTTTTGGGGCATTGAGCCAAATCCGAAGGTCGAGACGCTACGTAAAGCCATTGAGATTTGCAAGCGCGATGGAGTTACATTTCTACTCGCAGTAGGTGGCGGCAGTGTACTGGATGGTACAAAACTTATCGCTGCGGCATCTGTTATCGAGAGCGACGCCTGGGAGCTGGTCTGCAATCCGAAACTCTATGGCGGCACACTGCCGTTTGCGAGCGTTATGACCCTGCCCGCAACCGGTTCTGAGATGAATCGCGGTGCGGTTATCTCAAACCTCGCAACGGGCGAGAAGTATGCATTCTACAACACCTACCCGAAGTTCTCTATTCTCGACCCACAGACAACATTCTCATTGCCACCATATCAGGTCGCTTGCGGTTTGGCTGACACCTTTGTACATGTTATAGAGCAGTATCTGACCGTAACCGATATCGCTCCGCTGATGGATCGCTGGGCTGAGGGAGTACTGCAGACGATTGTCGAGGTTGCTCCAAAGGTGCGTGCCGACCAGAGCAACTACGATGCCATGGCCACATATATGCTCTCAGCAACAATGGGTCTAAATGGCTTTATCGCCATGGGTGTGCCACAGGACTGGGCTACACATATGATTGGCCATGAGATTACCGCTCTTACGGGCCTTACACACGGACACTCGCTTGTAGTCGTGCTGCCTGCAGTTATGGATGTTATGCGCCAGCAGAAGGGCGATAAGATTCTACAGTATGGAGAGCGCGTCTGGAACATCACAGAGGGCAGTTCTGACGAGCGAATTAATAAGACTATCGCTGCAACTGAACAGTTCTTCCGCTCGCTTGGTCTTCAGACCCGCCTCTCAGAGCTCAATATCGGCAAAGAGGTGGCAGAGCAGATTGTTTTACGATTCAAGGAGCGCGGTACACTGCTGGGCGAGAACTCAAATATCGATTATCTTACAGTAGAGAAGATTCTGAGCCAGAGATTGTAATGAGCAACATATTTTTTCCTATATTTGCACTATGAAACCGAGTATTGATGTAGAGCAACGCGTGGAGCGAGCAAAGGAGCTCTTTGGCAACGGATACAACTGCTGCCAGAGCGTAGTGCTTGCCTATGCAGATATTATCGGGTTTGAGCCGACACTCGCAGCGACAGTATCTGCGCCATTTGGTGGAGGTATGGGACGACTCCGTGAGGTGTGCGGAGCGGTAAGCGGCATGACTATGGTGGCAGGTTTTCTCTCACCATGCCCTACGGCCGACGACCCCGCAGCGAAGAAGGCAAACTATGCCCTTGTGCAGCGATTTGCCGAGGCATTTCGAGCACAGAATGGAGCGATAGTCTGTCGCACGCTCCTCGGTCTTGACCACGCGAAGGATGAGCCAACACCATCGCCTCGCACAGCGGAGTACTACAAAAAGCGCCCATGTGCAGAGCTTGTCGGCGACGCAGCTCGAATTATAGGAAAATACCTATTAGAAAATAAATAACATTAACACTTATATTAACCGCATTTTGGAATTTAGTCGAGGATTTTCAAGGCTTGCGTAGGAGAGAAAAGCGGAGCATACTAACCGTATGTGAGCATTTTCTCGACAAGCGTAACGCAGAAAATACCGGCTAAAAACAAAATCTAAATTAAAGAGATGTCAAAATGAACAAAGTAATCGCAAGCCCATACGCACCAAAGGCAGTTGGTCCGTATTCACAGGCAATTCAGGCAGAGGGTACCCTCTATCTTTCAGGTCAGCTTCCAATTGATGGAGCAACAGGCACAATGCCAGAGAGTATCGAGGAGCAGACAGAGCAGAGTTTGAAGAATGTAGGTCACATCCTCAAGGAGGCAGGTTATGACTACACAGACGTTGTAAAGACCACTGTTCTACTTGCAGATATCAAGGATTTTGCAGCTATGAACGCTGTATATGCGAAGTTCTTCAGCGGCGCATTCCCTGCACGTGTTTGCTACCAGGTAGCTGCACTCCCAATGGGCGCAAAGGTGGAGATTGACGCAGTAGCAGTGAAGTAAAGCTGTTGGCATTTAGCTTTTTTTAGCTATTGGCTTTTTATCCAAAATTGGGGATAAACACCCAATTTTGGATTTTAGATTTCAATATATTGCACTACCATTTTTGTTGTCAAAAGGTGGTAGTTACAACGCTGCGATTAAGCCGAATGCAATCAAACTTGTTTGAATTGCTAAGGCGGAGCAGCGAAAAGACTCCGAAGGAGGATTAACGCTCGGCGTGATTGGAGCCGAAGGGCTGTACTAAGACGTACTGCCCTTTGGTGACATATCACGTTAGCGGCAGCAAATGCCGCCTTTTCACAACAAAAATTATGGATACACAGCAAAACGAAAAAGGCAAAGACTACTCGCAGTTGATGGCTCGCAAGATTCGCAGGATACTATTGGTGTGCAATAGTTATGATGGCTACACACTGGAGGAGGATGGACGATTGGAGGTGCAGATTACGCAGGAGTATGCCGAGCTGAATCTGAGTAATCCGCCATCTATTACTCGCGTAGAGTCAACAATTGAGGCGTTGGCTTTAATGAACCGTTGCGAGCAGTTTGACCTTGTGATTACGATGTACAATGTCGGTCAGATGGATGTATATACCTTCTCGCATGAGATGAAGAAGATATGTCCAAAGACGCCGGTGGTGCTGCTGACGAACTTCTCGAAGGAGATATACCGTCAGATTGAGCAGGCCGACACATCAGACATTGACTTTGTATTCTACTGGAACAACTCTACCGACCTGATTATCGCCATAATCAAGCTCATTGAGGATAATATGAATGCCGACCACGACATTCTGGAGTTTGGTGTTCAGGCGATTCTTCTGGTAGAGGACTCTATCCGTTACTACTCGACCTATCTGCCGGCGATATATAAATTGGTATTGCAGCAGAATGGCGCATCGGTTCGTGATGCCCTTAATGAGCAGCAACAGATTGCTCGAAAGCGCGCCCGTCCGAAGATTCTTATGGCGACAAACTACGATGACGCTGTAAGGCTATATGAGCGCTACAAAAACAATATGCTCGGTGTAATCTCGGATGTGGGCTTTGTGATTCACAAGGGTGACGACCCTGCAACCGAGAAGCTTGATGCAGGTATCGACCTGTGCAACCTTATTCGCAAGGACAACCCGACTATGCCATTTCTCATGCAGTCCTCACAGGAGAGCATGCGCGAAGTGGCAGAGGAGCTGGGTGTAGGCTTTGTGGTCAAGCACTCAAAGACCCTTATTCACGAGATTGGCGAGTATATCGGCAAGGAGTTCGCCTTCGGTGATTTTGTGCTAACAGACCCGGATAGTGGCGAGGAGATTGCGCGCGCTGAAGATTTGTTGGGATTAGAGCGACTGCTACACACAATCTCCGACAACATGTTACACAGCGTTGCTACGACAAACTATCTGTCTAAGTGGCTGCTGTCGCGAGGTATATTCTCACTGGGAAACTCATTCAGGGAGCTGACTCTCAAGGAGTTTAATGATAACATTGCTGCTGTTCGCCAATTTTTCACCGACTCTATACGCGACTATCGCATCAAGCAGGGTATCGGTGTTGTGGCTCGCTTTTCGCCACAAACATATAACGATGCCATATGGTTCTCACGACTGGGCAATGGCTCTATAGGTGGCAAAGCGCGCGGTCTTGCCTTTATGAACCACATCCTGCAGCAGTACAACCTCTACAGCGAGTGGGAGGGTGTGCGCGTTATGGTGCCAAGAACTCTTGTCATCACAACCGAGTATTTTGACCGCTTTATCATCGAGAATGGTCTGCAGTATGTTATCAATGCCGACCTGAGCGATGCCGAGATTCTATCGGAGTTTGTCGCCTCTTCACTTCCGCAGGAGTTGATGGACTCGCTGAGGGTGTTTATTCACAACGTCAAAAAGCCTCTTGCCGTACGTTCTTCATCCAAGCTTGAAGACTCTTACTATCAGCCATTTGCCGGCATATACTCAACATATATGATTCCTCATACCGAGAATGAGGATCAGCAGTTGCGCCTGCTATCAAAGGCTATCAAGAGCGTCTATGCCTCAGTATATTTTGCCTCCTCGCGTGCCTATATCACGGCTACGGCAAATGTTATCTCTGAGGAGAAGATGGCTATCGTGTTGCAGGAGATTTGCGGCTCGGAGGATCGCGGTTACTTCTTCCCGACACTTTCAGGTGTGGCGCGTTCACTCAACTTCTACCCTATCGGCTATGAGCGAGCTGAGGAGGGTATTGCAAAGATCGCCTTTGGATTGGGTAAGGCTGTGGTCGAGGGTGAGCAGGTGCTCCGCTTCAGCCCGAAGTATCCACAACATGTACTGCAGACCTCAACGCCGGAGCTTACCATGCGTGAGACACAGCAGACCATGTATGCGCTCAATCTGCAGCCCGAAAAGTTCAAGACATCTATAGACGATGCGGTCAACTTCGAGAAGATACGCATTGCCGACTGTGCAGGATTTAGAAACATCAAGCACGTCGCCTCAACTTGGGATATGCAAAGTATGCGACTGACAGACTCTCCACTTGCCGAGGGAATCAAGGTTGTAACCTTTGCCCGCATACTTAAGTACAACACATTCCCTCTGGCAGATATTCTCAACCGACTACTTGAGATTGGCCAAAACGAGATGAAGACCTGCGTGGAGATTGAGTTTGCAGCCAACCTCGATCGAGGAAATCGTCTTGCAATCTTCAACGTATTGCAGATTCGCCCTATTGCAGCATCTATATCCGAGACAAATATGGATTGGGAAGCGGTAGATAGCGACAAAGCTCTAATCTACTCCGAGAGTGCACTGGGTACAGGCTTTGTCGAGGGCGTGCGCGATGTAATATATCTGCGTAGCGAGAATTTCGACCCTGCAAAGACTCAGATTATGGCAGATGAGGTGACTCGCCTCAATAGCAAGATGCGCGAAGAGGGTTGCGGATATCTGCTTGCAGGTTTTGGTCGCTGGGGCTCGAGCAACCCGTGGTTGGGCGTGCCGATTAAGTGGAGTGACATCTCAGAGGTGAAGGTGATTGTCGAGTGCGGATTGGATAATTTCCGCATTGAGCCGAGTCAGGGCACACACTTCTTCCAGAATATGACCTCTTTCGGTGTAGGATATATGACCGTCAACCCATACGCAGGCGAGGGCAAGCTGGACTTTGCAACTCTTGACGCTATGCCGGCACTCTACGAGAGCGAGTTTATTCGCCACGTCAGATTTGACGAGCCTCTCGAAATTTGCATTGACGGAGTTAAAAATAAGGCAGTGGTACGATAACCACTGCCTTATTTTTAACGATTTATAGCAATTTCATCAACCAACTCATTCATTCGCTTTCTCAACCTATTTATCAGCGGTACCCAAATGATTGTCAGCGCAACTGTCGAGCCGATACCGACACCCATAACCACACCCTCAAGTAGCTCTGCTGCGATCTGCTGTGAAGCAAGCACCACCATTGCAAAGAGGTTAAGGCAGATAAATATCGTAAAGCCTTTGAGCAACATCGAGAGCGTGCGAATAGCGTAGCTGTACGCCTTATTTGTCATCTTGAGTTTGGCAAAGATATCATCCGCCTCGACAAATGGGCCATCAGCCGCCTTTTTGCGCAAAAAGAGCCACTGCTTCTGCTTGCATACCACATCAATGCCGCACTCAGCAAGGAAATTACAATACGCCTTACCATCCATTCCATGCTCCAAGTTATCCGGAAGGTCAAGTTTGTAGATATACTCTCCCGCAACACCCTCTTCGAAAACATAACGCACAAGACCGTTGATTTTCACCAAGTTATAACCATTTCGGGCCATATCATTGAGCCACTTCTCCTCCTCTTCCCACTGTGCAATGGTAAAGAAGTTCCACACTTTCTTTGTAGTTCCCATACTATTATTGTTTTAAGATTCGTCTACCATTCTCCACAAGCTCCTCCAGACGCAGCAACTCCTGCTCCAGTACAGCACTACCCGCGCCTGTTATCCTGTACTCCTTACGGCGAGAGTCCGTCACAACATCCAACTGCTCTATCCAACCCTTATCTAACAAGGTCGAGAGCGCACCATAGAGCGTTCCTGCCGAGATGACAAGTCGCCCACCACTCAACTCTGCCGTGCGCTGCATAATGCCGTAGCCATGCAACGGAGTGTTTAGAGCCAGCAGAATGTAATATACCGCCTCGGTCAATGCATTGTTTGAATTATTCATATATCGCCTATCATTATATCAGTTGCCGATACAAAGATAAACGATATATTTGAAATATGCAATAGGTTTTGGCAATTTTATTAAAAAAGAGTACTTTTGCAACCGTTATGGCAAGAGTTGTTGTAGGATTATCAGGCGGAGTAGATTCTTCGGTAGCTGCGTGGTTGCTCAAGGAGCAGGGTCACGAGGTTATCGGTCTGTTTATGCGCAATTGGCACGACACGACCGGAACCCTTGAGGGTGACTGTCCGTGGCATGATGACCAGGTCTTTGCAGAGCTTGTCGCAAAGCGCCTTGATATCCCGTTCCACTACGTCGATCTGTCGGAGCAGTACAAGCAGCGTGTGGTTGACTATATGTTTGCCGAGTACGAGAGGGGCAGAACGCCAAACCCTGATGTGCTATGCAACAGAGAGATTAAGTTTGATGTATTTCTCAAGGAGGCGCTCAAACTCGGTGCCGACTTTGTCGCTACGGGCCACTACTGTCAGAAGAGTGAGACAACTGTAAACGGAGAGGTCATCTACTCTCTGCTTGCCGGAACAGACAAGAATAAGGATCAGAGCTACTTCCTCTGCCAACTGACGCAGGAGCAGCTAAAGTATGCCCTCTTCCCTATCGGTCACCTTACAAAACCTGAGGTACGCGAGATAGCTGTAAGCCAAAAACTCGCAACAGCAAAGCGCAAAGACTCTCAGGGTATCTGCTTTGTTGGCAAGGTCGATTTACCGGTATTTCTACAGCAGAAGCTCGCTGCACGCCAGGGTAATATCCACGAGATACTCCCATCTTGGCCAAAGTATGAGCGTTATGCAGCCGATACCTCGCTTGAAGGTATGGCGCGACCATACAGCTATACAGTCCGTGACGGCAAGAAGATTGGCACACACAACGGCGCACACTTCTACACAATCGGTCAGCGCAAGGGCTTGGGAATCGGAGGCCGCAAACAGTCTCTGTTTATCATCGGCACAGATGTTGATACAAACACAATCTATGTAGGTGAGGGAGATGACCACCCAGGACTCTACCGCCGCGCTCTGAAGATTGAGACAAATGAGCTGCATTGGGTAGATGCGGCAGATGCACTTGCTATTGGTGAGAGTCGCAGTTTTGACCTGCGTATTCGCTACAGACAACCCCTTCAACGCGCAACTATGTATATGAAGGAGGATGGTGCATACATCGTCTTTGAGGCTCCGCAGCGAGGCATTGCCGCAGGACAGTTTGCAGCGTGGTATGATGGCGAAAAACTCATCGGTTCGGGTGTAATTTCAGCATAAAATGGCATTTTTTGAACCACAAAACGACTATCGACCCAAAATCGATAGTTTTTTGCGCTATTTAGTTAGAAGTTTTCAAAAAAATTACTATATTTGCTGTTCGGAACACTATTGATTTGAAATTCAAACAAAATCTATATTTAATTAACAAAAAATTAAAGAGTTATGACAAACGTTAAGCGTGTCTATACCTTCGGTAACAAAGAGGCTGAGGGTAATGGCAAAATGAGAGAGTTGCTCGGTGGTAAGGGTGCTAACCTTGCTGAGATGAACCTTATCGGTATTCCAGTTCCTCCGGGCTTTACCATCACTACTGATGTTTGTGCTGAGTACTACAAGCACGGTCAGCAGGCGATTATTGAGATTCTTCGTCCTGAGGTTGAGGCTGCTATCGCAAAGGTAGAGGCTCTTACAGGTCGTAAGTTCGATGACGCTAAACTCCCACTGCTCGTATCAGTACGTTCAGGTGCTCGCGCATCTATGCCAGGTATGATGGATACTATTCTTAACCTCGGTATGAACGATGAGGCTGTTGAGGCTGTTGCTCAGCTCTCTGGCAACCCACGTTTCGCTTGGGACTCTTACCGTCGTTTTGTACAGATGTACGGTGACGTAGTACTGGGCATGAAGCCTGTATCTAAGGAGGATCAGGATCCATTCGAGGTAATTATCGACGAGATGAAAGAGTCTCGTGGCGTAGCTCTCGATACAGACCTCTCAACTGAGGACTTGAAGGAGCTCGTTGCATCATTCAAGGCTGCAGTTAAGGCTCAGACCGGTTCTGACTTCCCTGTAAACCCTTGGGATCAGCTTTGGGGTGCAGTTTGCGCAGTATTCGGTTCATGGATGAACGAGCGCGCTATCCTCTATCGTAAGCTCAACAACATCCCTGCAGAGTGGGGTACAGCAGTAAACGTTCAGGCAATGGTATTCGGTAACATGGGTGACAACTCAGCTACCGGTGTTGCATTCTCTCGTGACGCTGCAACTGGTGAGAACATCTTCAACGGTGAGTACCTTATCAACGCACAGGGTGAGGACGTTGTGGCTGGTATCCGTACACCACAGCAGATTACTATCGAGGGTTCAAAGCGTTGGGCAGTTGCTCAGAACATCTCTGAGGAGGAGCGTGCATCTAAGTATCCTTCACTCGAGGAGGTTATGCCTGAGGTTTACAAGGAGCTCGACGAGATTCAGCACCACCTTGAGGAGTACTTCACAGATATGCAGGATATCGAGTTCACAATCCAGGACGGTAAGCACTGGATGCTCCAGTGCCGTCACGGTAAGCGTACAGGTGCTGCGATGGTTAAGAGCGCACTGGATATGCTCCGTGAGGGTCT
>JAZORI010000036.1:0-12701 GCA_045656505.1 Alistipes sp.
AGCCCGACATCGTGTCGGGCATTTTTATACCACTTCCAACAATCACTACAAGGGAATCGAACGGTCGCCGCAGTTGAGAGGCGACCGAAGTGTGGCTGTTGCAATTGGAGATTGTTGGCTTTGGCTGATAATGGCTGAAAATATATTTTCAAAGGCAATTATCGGACAAAGACAAATATTTGCGACAGCAAACAACAGCCGAACGAAGAATAGTCTGCCAGACCGCCACGGGTTGAAAGGAGTTTTAGGAGGGACAATAGACAAAAAATAGGCGGGAATCTCTCGATTGCCGCCTACCTTCGGAGGGTTGCCCCTCCTAAAACTACTAACCCAAACTTAAATAAATGAAGAAACCTCACTGCGGCTTGCAGTTTGACCGCAGCTGTCGTTTTGAAGTGCAATCTTCATACCAATAACGAGTCGCTTGGGTTAAAATTGTCTGATGCGCCCAAAGTGGATATTTTTGAGCCCTATTTGGGTGTTTTATGGCAGATTATACCATAATGTCCGCCTCGGAGAAGTGGATACTCCACTCTGCGCGAGCATTTTCGTCGCTATCGGAGGCGTGGATGGCATTTTGGCGCACGGCCGTGCCATAGAGGCGGCGAATGGTACCCTCCTCGGCCTTCTCGGGATCGGTAGCTCCGACAGTCTTGCGCAGCTGAGCGACGGCATCCTCCTTTTCGAGCACGGCAGCGACGATAGGGCCCGATGTCATAAAATCGACAAGACCATCGAAGAATGGTTTGTCCTTGTGTACCGCGTAGAAACGCTTTGCGTCGTTGCGAGACATGCACCACATTCTCAGAGCCACAATGCGGAAGCCAGCATCAACAAGATGTTGTAGGATCTTGGCATGGTTGTTATCCCTTACCGCATCGGGTTTAATCATCGTAAAGGTTAAATTTCCCATAGAAAAAGTGAAGTTTTAAGATTGTAACACACGAAGATAGACAAAATTTTGGACAAACACTTGTAAATTCAAAAAAAATATCTACCTTTGCTCCCGCAATAAGCATCAGCCCGGATGGCGGAATCGGTAGACGCGCTGGTCTCAAACACCAGTAGGTTCACCCCTGTGCCGGTTCGACCCCGGCTCCGGGTACGAAGAGAAGTTCGAAAGGACTTCTCTTTTTTTTTGTGTTTGTGGGGAGGGCGGCGACCGTTCGACCTCGGAGCCGAGGTCGGTCAGTCGGTGGCGGTGTGGCAGAGTAGTCGGCGATGTATAAGCGTAGGCGAATTGCTATGCAATCGTAAGTATTGTGCCGATAGCCAAAAGTAAATAAATTTCCTTTTCGTCTATCTGCCCAACACTTGCAACTTCGTTGCCCGCCTCCGCTTCTTCATCTGGCTCTGCTCAAATCTGCGGCGACCGTTCGACCCAATATTACTCATGGCGATGATATATTTGTTTGCCTGTGATTGGGTTAAATGTGTGTAAAGGTGTGTGTGGGAAAATAAAAACGCCTCTACAAGTGTTTGTAGGGGCGTTTTTTTGGAGGTCTGAAGCGGATTCGAACCGCTGTACGAGGTTTTGCAGACCTCTGCCTAGCCACTCGGCCATCAGACCATTTTTACCCGTTTTATCTGTTTGGGTGTGCAAATATAGTGCGTTTTTATTTCAAATCCAAAAAAAATTGTATCTTTACGGTGAAATTTTTGAAATTTTTTATTTCCGGACTCTGTAGATGGTGAAAATTGAGGATATTGCGCTCACTTTTGTGTTCGATTTAGCGCCGAGGGCTGTGGTACATCTGCTTGATACTTTTGGAGGTATTGAGGGGGTATATTCTGCATCGGCGGCGGAGTTGGAGCAGAGGGCAGAGCTAAGGGCCGATATTGCCACGAAGATTGCCACGAAGGTGGGATGGGCAGAGGCTGAGCGTGAGCTACGGGCGTGCGAGGCGAAGGGTATAAAGTTGCTTGTCTCGGCAGATGATGGCTATCCGAATCAGTTGCGTTACATTGGCGATTATCCTCATATTATATATATGGTAGGGGATGATTCGCTGATTAGAAGTTCGATGATGTGTGCCGTAACGGGTGAGCGGAATAGCTTCAGTTCGTATGGCGAGAGCGTGACAGCGCACCTTATAGAGCAGCTGGCGGAGTTGGTGCCGGAGGTGGTGGTTGTCGGGGCGTTAGAGAGTCGTATAGATGCCTTTGCGTTGAGGTTTGCACACCACTTTGGATTGAGGACAATCGGCGTGGCGGATGTGCCGTTAGCGCAGATTGAGTCGCAGAGTTATGCCCACTTGGCTGATGAGGTTTTGGAGCATGGAGGTCTGATTATCAGCGAGAGAGGTGTGACCGGAGGTGTGAAAGATAGTGAGGTGGTGCCGCACCACAGGATTATTGCGGGCATGTGTCGTGGCGTTGTGGTGGTTGAGGGGCATCAGGTGCCGATGATGGCGAACTATGCTGACAGCTATGGCAGGCCGCTGCTTGCCGTGCCTGGGCGTGTGACAGATGCCATATCGAGGGGAACAAACAGAATGATAGCCTCGACAATGGCGCAGATGGTCTGCTCGGGGCGAGATATTGTTGAATATTTGGAGTTGGATTAGTTATGTTGATAGATACACATTCGCACATATATGAGCCTGAGTTTGATGCAGATCGAGCGGAGGCTATGCAGCGTTGTTTGGATGAGGGCGTAGAGCTGTTGATGTTGCCGGCGATAGACCGTGAGAGCTATGAGAGGATGTTTGAGCTTGTGAGGGAGTACCCTCAGATGGTTCGTCCGATGATGGGTTTGCATCCGACATCGGTCAATGAGAATCCTGCCTGGCGTGAGGATTTGGAGCTGGTGGAGAGCTATCTGCAGAACCCACCGCAGGGCGTGGAGCGCTTTTGGGGTGTGGGAGAGATAGGTCTTGACCTCTATTGGAGCAGGGAGTACAAGGAGCAGCAGATTGAGGCCTTTAAGGCGCAGATAGAGATGGCGATAAGGTATGATTTGCCGATAGTTGTCCATACTCGTGATGCGTGGGGGGAGATGTGTGAGATTATGGAGCAGTATGCCGACAAGGGGGTACGAGGTGTGTTTCACGCCTTCTCTGATGGCGTGGAGAGCTACCATAGATTGAAAAAATGTGGCGATTTTCTCTTCGGAATAGGTGGTGTGGTGACCTTCAAGAAGAGCAAGCTCGCGCAGGTGGTGCAGCAGATGGAGTTGGAGGATATACTGCTCGAGACAGATTGCCCATATTTGACCCCGACACCGCATCGTGGAGAGCGAAACGAGTCGAGCTATGTGAGATTTGTGTGTGCTAAGGTGGCAGAGCTGAAATGTGTTGATTATCACGTTGTTGCAGAGCAGACGACAGCAAATACAAAGAGAATATTCAAGTTGTAGAGATATGGAAAGACAGTCTATTTTGATTATCTATACCGGTGGTACAATCGGTATGCAGAGGGATGAGAACGGCACGTTAATTCCGTTTGATTTCAACTCGATAGAGAAGGAGTTTCCGGCAGTGCGCCACCTCCATGTGCACATTGATGTGCATAAGATGCCGCCGATAGATTCGTCAAACGTAACACCTCAGTTGTGGACAGAGCTGGCTCGCACGGTGAGGGATAATTACGACAAGTATGACGGCTTTGTCGTGTTGCACGGTACAGATACGATGTCTTATACAGCCTCTGCGCTCAGCTTTATGTTTGAGAATCTGAAGAAACCGGTGGTATTTACCGGTAGTCAGATTCCGATGGGTATCATGCGTACCGATGGTCGCGAGAACCTTATTACGGCTATAGAGATTGCTGCGGCACAGAAAAATGGCTATCCGATGGTGCCTGAGGTCTGTCTCTACTTCCAGAATAGGCTCTTCAGAGCAAATAGAACATCTAAATTGTCGGCTGAGGCGCTCAATGCCTTTGAGTCGAGAAACTACCCACCGTTGGCAGATGTGGGTGTGAATATCAACTACAATACGTCGTTTATCCACTATGAGCAGGGTTGGTTTGAGGGAGAATTTGCCCCAGAGCCGTTGCGCGTGACGGATGGTTTCGATACCAATGTGGTGATTCTGAAAATATTCCCGGGAATCTCAGAAGCGACACTCAAGGCGGTGCTCTCGGTGGAGGGTCTGCGAGGTGTGGTGCTCGAGACCTTCGGAACGGGTAATGCCCCTACGGCAGATTGGTTTATCAATCTGTTGTCGGAGACCATTGCGCGCGGAGTGACGGTGGTCAATGTTACGCAGTGCGTCGGTGGCGGCGTGGCGATGGAGCTCTATGAGACCGGAAAACGACTGCAACAGGTGGGCGTTCTGAGCGGTCACGATATGACAACCGAGGCGGCGGTGACAAAACTGATGCTGCAACTGGGCAATTGTCCGCAAAAAGAGTGCGTAGTTGAGGGTATGTTGGTGTCAAAAAGTGGAGAATTTGGTGAGTAGATTTTGCACAAACAAAAAATAATTTGTATATTTCGGACTGATAAGAGTTGTGAACGGACTGAAAAACAGGGCGTTTATGGCTGTAATATGCTGAGCTGTAGTGTATTACGCGTGTTTGGTGGCGAGGAATGGCATTTTTGCCGATAACCTTGACTGAGGACAAAAACAACTAAAAATACTAATAGAGAGAAAATTTTAAGAAAAAACAATTCAATTTTTTTAACTTATTAAAAACAACTATGAAAAAATTATTTTTGGTTTTGGCAGTTGCTGCTCTGTCGTTCAGCACTGCAATCGCACAGGACGCTGCTGCAGCTCCTGCTGAGGAGACAACAGCCGTTGAGAACGTTGAGGCTGTAGCTGAGGAGGTTGCTCCAGTTGAGGAGGCAATTGATCCTGAGGTTCAGATCGCTGGTGATTCACTCCACCACGTTTTGATGCAGAAGTTCCTCGAGGGTGGTTGGGGATGGATGCTCCCAATCCTTATCGTACTCGTACTCGGTCTTGCAATTGCAATCGAGCGTATCCTTTTCCTCGGTCTTTCTACTATCAACACTAAGAAGTTCATCGCTTCTGTAGAGAAGGCTCTCAACGAGGGTGGTATCGAGGCTGCTAAGGCTGTATGTCGTGACACTAAGGGTCCAATCGCTTCTATCTACTGGCAGGGTCTTGACCGCTATGAGCAGGGTCTTGATGCTGTTGAGAAGGCAGTTGTTTCTTACGGTTCAGTTCAGACTGGTCAGCTCGAGTCTGGTCTTGGTTGGTTGAGCCTCTTCATCGCTCTCTCTCCATCACTCGGATTTATGGGTACCGTAGTAGGTCTGGTACAGTCATTCGACTCAATCCAGGCTGCAGGTGATATCTCTCCAGCACTCGTTGCAGGTGGTATGAAGGTAGCGTTGCTTACTACATTGTTGGGTCTGATTGCTGCGATGGTTCTTCAGGTGTTCTACAACTACGTAATCGTTAAGATCGACGGTATTGTAAACGAGATGGAGGATGCTTCTATCACCCTGATGGATATCCTTACAGTTTACAAGAAATAATTAGACCTAAACAATAATCGTACACAGAACAAATTATGAAAAAGATGTTAAATATACTGTTGGGACTCCTCTTTGCCGTTACTGCCGCTATGGTAGGATGGGCTGTGGTTTCCGGCGGTAATGAGGTTGCCATCAGCTGGAACCTTGTATGGGGCTATGCTCTGCTCGTAGGAGCAGCGTTGAGCGTATTGCTCTCTGCTATTAAGGGTACGATTACTAATCCTGCAGGTTTGAAGAAGACATTGCTCGCTGTTGTCGTTGTTGTAGTTGTAGTTGGTGCTGCACTCTTCATCGCACTCGGCCACGATGGTATTGTAATTCCTAACTCTGCTGGTGGTGTATTCGACGATCCATTCGAGTTGGTTATCTCTGAGGTCGGTATCCTTGTTACCTATGTAGTGGCTGCTGCTTCTATCATTGTAACACTTTATACCGAGGTTCGTAACCTTTTCAAATAGTAAGGTAATTTTATGGCAAAAAGTAAGAAAATACCTGAAATCAACGCTTCGTCACAAGCGGATATCGCGTTTACCGTGCTTATCTTCTTCCTTGTGGTTTCCACAATGGACGTAGATACCGGTATCGTACGTGTGCTTCCGCCTATGCCGGATCCGAATGTAAAGCAGGAGGATATCAAGGTTAAAGAGCGTAACCTTCTCCTCGTTTTCGTATCGGGTAGCGGTCAGTTGATGGCTGGCGGTCAGGTGATGGATCTCCATTATCTTAAGGATAAGGCTAAGGAGTTTATCCTTAACCCTTATGATGATGAGAACCTGCCTGAGAAGAAGGAGCAGACCTTCGATATGCCGGATGGCTCGAAGTGGACCTTCCCTGTCAGCGAGGGCGTAATCTCGCTTCAGAATACTCGAGATACCGATTATCAGGTTTATATCCGCGTACAGAACGAGCTTACTCGTGCCTTCAATGAGGTGCGTGACGATGTCTCTATGACTAAGTTCGGTAAGAAGTTCGCTGACCTCGGTGAGGAGGAGCGAAAAGTAATAACCAAGGCTGTACCTTTGAAGATTTCAGAGGCTGAGCCACGTAAAATGGGTAAATAATATGGCAGTAATGAAGAAAAAGGGCGAGCGCGAGGTTCCTGCAATGTCAACAACCTCCCTTCCCGATGTCGTTTATATCATCCTCTTCTTCTTTATGCTCTCTACCTCTATGCGTGACCAGGAGCTTATGGTTAAGTACAAGCTCCCTGAGGCTACTGAGGTTCAGAAACTCGAGAAGAAGAATTTGGTGAGCTATATCCATATTGGTGTGCCAGTTTCTCATATGCAGGCTAAATATGGTACAGCACCGCTGATTCAGCTCAATGATTCGTTCAAGACAGCTAAGGACATCCTCGACTTTGCAGCTGCAGAGCGCGATAAGTTGTCTGAGGTTGACCGTGCATCTATGACTATCTGTCTTAAGGCCGATGGTGGAACTAAGATGGGTATTATCGCTGACGTTAAGCAGGAGCTTCGTCGTGCTAATGCTCTGAAGATTTCTTATGCTTCATCTAAGGTTTTGAGCTACTAATTTAGATGTGATAACGGCATTTGTTGTGAAAAGCACACATCTGCCGTACATTCCTTAAAACTTAGCCTCGGCTGTACGTCCAGTACTATCCGAGGCTAATTTTTTTTCACGATGCACGCCATCTGAGCACTTTTGACAACAAATGGGGGCATCGCTATAGTATCTAAGGCACATCCCTAAAAGCCCGGCAATGGCTGTACGACTAAGTACTATCCGAGGCTAATTTTTTGCACGATGTAGGCAGTTGAAAGCTATTGGCTTTGTCCGCCTGTGGCGGACTAAATAGATTTCCTTTAAAAGCTAATGGGCAAATGAAGGAGTATAGATATTGGAGTGCCAACTAATGTTTGTTCTCGGATTTAGATTAACCATCGAAGATGGTACAATGAAAATAGAGCCTACACACAAGCTTGCTTGAAGGTGTAAGGCTCTATTTTAGTGTAATAGCCTACGGCTATTCTAAATCCGCTACAGGGATTACCAAAACGAAGTTTTGGCGAAAGCTTTTTGCACGCCCTGCTTTTTCTCGAAAAAGCGGGCAGTACTGCGTAGCACCTACTAGTGGCAGCTGCCGCAGTCGCAACCCTCGCCGCACTCGTGGTCGCCACAGCCGTGGTCACCACAACCGCAACCGCAGCTGCCCTGCAGATCCTCAGGGGTTACGTCGCGAACAGATACAACCTCAACGTCGAAGTTAAGGGTCTTGCCAGCCATAGGGTGGTTGAAGTCCATAGTTACAGTCTCCTCCTTTACCTCGCGGATGATACCGTTCATGCGGTGACCCTCAGCGTCTGACATAGGAACGATGTTGCCCTCGAAGAGAATCTCCTCAGCAATCTTGCCATCAATCATAAAGATGTTCTTTGGCAGCTCAACTATAGCCTCAGCGATAACCTCGCCGTAGCCATCTGCTGGCTCGAGGGTGAAAGATACCTTATCACCTGGCTCTTTGCCCATCAGCGCGCCCTCGAACTTAGGGAGGAGCATGCCTGCACCACATACGAACTCCAGTGGCTTGCCCTCTGGATTCTTATCTGCAACCTGACCGTCAACGGTAAGCGTATAGTTTACCGCAACCATTTTACTGTTCTCTACTTTCATTTCTCTATTGTGTTTTTAGTTAATGAACTATTTCATCTCTGACAAAGATAGTGACTTAGAGTATAACTGCCAAATTTCGTGGTGTTTTTTTGTTTTTGGAGGTTGTGTCCGTGTGTCTATTTCTCTAAACAACAAAAAATCCGCACATAGATGCGGATTTTTTTGGTTGGATACAATCTCTTGTTACTCCTTATTCACAGCAACGAGGTTTCTATCGCCATAGCCGTTGTCAATCTTTGAGACGTATGGGAAGAACTTCGATACGCCGACCCACTCAAGTGGGAAGACTGCCTGCTGGCGTGAGTATGGATGGTTCCACTCGCCCGCAAGCTCGGCTGCGGTGTGTGGAGCGTTCGCAACAACGTTATCAGCCTCACCTGCGATAGCCTCAGCCTCGCGCTTGATAGAGATAAGTGCCTCGATAAAGCGATCCATCTCCTCCTTAGGCTCACTCTCTGTAGGCTCGACCATCAGCGTCTCGTGAACAGGGAATGAGAGGGTTGGAGCGTGGAAGCCGTAGTCCATAAGTCGATGAGCAACATCGCCGCAATCAACGCCAAACTCGCGCTTGAAGTGTGTCAGGTCGAGAATCATCTCGTGTGCAACGCGACCGGTCTCGCCTGAGTAGTATGTTCGGAACTCATCCTTAATGGCTGATGCCATATAGTTTGCGTTGACGATAGCCATTTCGGTTGCTGTTCTGAGTCCCTCCTCGCCGAGCATCTTGATATAGCCGTAGGTGATTGGCAACAGCATAGCTGAGCCCCAAGGAGCTGAAGATACGGCAGTAATACCCTGCTCACCACCTGTAGAGACTACAGAGTGTGATGGGAGGAATGGGGCAAGGTGCTTAGCGCAGCAGATAGGTCCTACGCCCGGGCCTCCGCCACCATGAGGCATTGCGAAGGTCTTGTGGAGGTTGAGGTGGCAGACATCAGCGCCGATAAAGCCTGGGTTTGTAAGACCAACCTGAGCGTTCATGTTTGCTCCGTCCATATATACCTCACCACCAGCGTCATGCACAGCATCTACAATCTCGCGGATGCGGCTTTCGAATACGCCATGGGTTGAAGGATATGTAACCATCAGTGCGCAGAGCTCAGCAGAGTACTGCTCGGCCTTTGCCTTCAGGTCATCAACGTCGATATTTCCGTTTGCATCGCAAGCAACAGTGACAATCTTCATGCCCGCCATAGCTGCCGATGCAGGGTTTGTACCATGAGCCGATGCTGGGATAAGAACTACATTACGGTAGCCCTGGCCACGGCTCTGGTGGTATGCGCGGATAACCATCAGACCGGCGTACTCGCCCGCAGCACCTGAATTTGGCTGGAGTGAGCAGGCGTCAAAGCCTGTGATGGTTGCAAGATCGCGCTCAAGATTCTCAATAAGCTGCAGGTAACCCTCAGTCTGGTCGGCAGGGGCAAATGGGTGTACATTTTGGAAACCGGAGAGCGAGAGCGGCTGCATAATAGCTGCTGCGTTGAGCTTCATTGTACAGCTGCCGAGTGAAATCATTGAGTTGGCAAGTGAGATATCGCGCAGCTCAAGGCGCTTGATATAGCGCATAAGGTCGCTCTCAGAGCGGTAGCGGTTAAATACCGGCTCGGCAAGCAGTGGGGTTGTACGGCGCAAAACAGATGGGATATTCTGAGCAGATGCAATCATCAACTCACCCATCTCTGTGCCTGCAGCAGCGGCGAAGATGCCGATAACGGCTACAATCTCATCAATAGTAGTCACCTCGTCAAAGGCGATGCGAACACGGTCTTCGGCAGGGTAGTAGAAGTTGATTCCGTTCTCCAGAGCGATAGACTCCACAACGGCGGCATCGGCAACAACCTCGATAGTGTCGAAGAAGTCGCTTGCAACCAACTCGTAGCCCATATCCTCAAGATTCTTAGCGACAGAGACAGCTGCTGTGTGGGCAGTCATCGCTGCGCGGGTAAGACCCTCGGCGCCGTTATATACGCAGTGGAAACCTACGATAGACGCCATAAGAGCAGAGGCTGTACAGATGTTAGAAGTTGCACGCTCGCGCTTGATATGTTGCTCGCGCATCTGCAGTGACATGCGCAGAGCCTTATTGCCAAGGCGGTCAACAGATACACCGATAATTCGACCCGGCATATTGCGCTTATAAGCATCGCGTGTAGCAAGGTAGCCTGCTGATGGACCACCAAAGCCCATAGGGCAACCAAGACGCTGTGTAGTACCAACAGCGATATCTGCACCCCACTCTGCCGGAGGGGTGAGAAGTGCAAGTGAGAGCAGGTCGGCATCTACTGCAACCAGCGCACCTGCCTGATGTGCCGCAGCTACGAAGGCTGCATAGTCACGAATCTCACCATTTGCCGCAGGGTACTGGAGAATAGCACCGAACTCCTTGCCTGAGAACTCGTAATCGGCAAAGTTGTCAACGATAAGCTCAATGCCGAATGGCTCGGAGCGAGTGAGCAGTACGTCAAGCGTATGTGGGAAGATATTTTCGTCAACGAAGAGTTGGTTGCGTCCCTCTTTTACTGCCTCACGAGAGCGCAGAGAGTACATCATCAGCATAGCCTCAGCAACGGCTGTGCCCTGGTCAAGCAGAGAGCAGTTTGCAATCTCCATACCTGTCAGTGAGCAGATAGCGGTCTGATAGTTGAGCAGAGCCTCAAGGCGACCCTGCGAAATCTCTGCCTGATATGGGGTGTATGAGGTGTACCAAGCGGGATTCTCAAAGACGTTGCGCATAATGGCTGCACTGACAGCATTTGGATAGTAGCCCATACCGATAAATGAGCGGTAAGGCTCATTTAGGTCGGCAAGCTCTGTGATGTGCTGTGCAAACTCGTACTCGCTCATACCCTCAGCAAGCTCAAGTGGCTGCTCAAGGCGGATATTGTCAGGAATAACCTGAGAGATAAGCTCATCGACGCTCTTTACGCCGATAACTTTCAGCATATCTGATAGCTGCTGCTCGTCAGTTGTGCCGATATGTCTTGATACAAACTTGTCAAACATAGTTTTATGGTTTTAAGATTTTTTATTCGAACAAATATACGAATAAATTTGCAACTATATAAACAAAACAACCCCAAAAGTTTGCTTTTGGGGCTGTTATAGCGAATTATAGCGGACTACGCCTTCTCTGGTTGGTGCTTATACTTGAAGACAAGGGCGAAGAGCACTGCCACAACAAGTGCATAGGCTGCGAAGATCAACCAAGAGTCTGCCCAGCCCTCCATGCGTGCTACGCCTGTAGCGTCGCCTACGAAGTGGTTGATAACCTTCTGTGCGCAGAGGGTACCGATAGTGGCACCAACGCCGTTGGTCATCATGATAAACAGACCCTGAGCAGAAGAGCGGATATTGCTGTCGGTCTCCTTATCAACGAACAGAGAGCCTGAGACATTGAAGAAGTCGAATGCCACGCCATAGACAATCATTGAGAGTAGGAACATCCATACGCCCGCGCCCGGATTACCCAAACCAAAGAGACCAAAGCGGAGCACCCACGCAACCATTGCCATCAGCATAACCTTCTTGATGCCGAAGCGCTTAAGGCAGAATGGGATGAGCAGGATACAGAGGGTCTCAGATACCTGCGAGAGTGATATGAGGATATTAGCGTGCTGCACGCCGAAGGTGTCGGCATACTGAGCTACCTGACCAAAGTCTGAGATAAACGGATTAGCAAAGCCGTTTGTAATCTGAAGCGATACGCCGAGCAGGATAGAGAAGATGAAGAACAGAGCCATCTTCTTCTGCTTGAAGAGTGCAAAGGCGTTAAGACCCAGCGCCTCGACCAGTGACTTCTTCTCACCACTCTTATTTGTAGGGCACTGAGGCATGGTGAATGAGTAGAGACCCAGAACAATACCCACAGCGGCGCACTGGATAAACTGCCAAGCGGTTGACTGGAAACCTGCCAGGTCGCAGCACCACATAGCGCAGATAAAGCCGACAGTTCCCCATACGCGGATTGGTGGGAAGTGCTTAACGGTATCAAGGCCTGCCTGACCGAGGCTTGAGTATGCAACAGAGTTACTCAGACCCAGTGTCGGCATATAGAATGCAACGCTAAGCGAGTAGAGGGTAAATAGCGGAGCAAATGCCACGTCGGCAGCAGTAAGGGCGTAGTAACCTGTTGCGACCATAAATGTAGCCGCGAGCAGGTGGCAGATGCCCAACAACTTCTGAGCCTGAATCCAGCGGTCGGCAACAATACCAATCAGAGCCGGCATAAAGAGGGATACAATTCCCTGCATAGCGTAGAAGATACCGATATTCTCGGCAAGACCTATGCCGAAGAGGTAAGTTCCCATAGAGGTGAGGTATGAACCCCAAACGGCGAACTGCAGGAAGTTCATAACCGTCAATCGAAGCTTAATATTCATAGTTTTTGTCGTTAAAATTGGCTTTTTCAAAAAAGTTTTAACAAAAATAGCACTTTTTTTGCAAAAAACTTTGAAAAAGAAAAAAAATATTATACTTTTGCACTCGCAATTGGGCTATGGTGTAATGGTAACACTACAGATTCTGGTCCTGTCATTCTAGGTTCGAATCCTGGTAGCCCAACTAAAAAAGGAGATGTTTTCACATCTCCTTTTTTAGTTGGTTTGTGTTACCT
>JAZORI010000037.1:0-8033 GCA_045656505.1 Alistipes sp.
AGTAAAAGAGATTGTAAAGCAGAGAGGTTTGACATTGGCGAAAGTTGCCGAAATGCTCGATGTTCACCCTGTGAATTTAAGCACCACCCTCAACGGAAATCCGACCATTGCAACATTGGAGAAGATTGCAAATGTCTTGGAAGTGGATTTTGTGGAGTTGTTTGAGAGAGAGGATAGACCAACCATTAATGGTTATGTAAAGATTGGTACAGAGGTGTTTGAGGTATCTTCGGTGGCAGACTTGGAGAGAGCATTGGAGAAGGCAAAAGGACTCCTTAAATAGAGCAAACGAACTTATATAGAACCTCGACCTAAAACTGACTGAATAATTCCATCGGAATTAATTTCAAGTTAGAGGTATACTTTTTGGTAGAAAATAGTCTAAATAGATAGTGAAATAACAACCTAAATAAAGATTCCAAGTAAAATTACTATCTCCAAAAGTAAATTGCGAAGTTGCTGTTTAAGAGATGGTGTAAGACTCTCGGATAACTTTGCTGCCAATGCCCTATATGGTTTCATCACTTGGGATATGTGCGTTCCTTTGGAACAATACCCCCTCAATAACGCCTCAACTTTTGCTAAATCATACCCACAACTCTCCAAAATCAACTTATTTTTCAGTTCTGCAAGATTGGAACACGCAGTATTGCCCTCAATCTCCTTTATGGCGTTATCAAGTATATCCCATATAGGTGTAGCGGTTGAATTAAGTACCTCATTGATAGATGTGTCATATATATTTAGAGACTTGCGTATTTGCTCTTTACTGTTGAGGTTTAATTCAAATCTTATCTTACCATCAAAGTAGTCTAATAATAACTGCGGATTATCCAAAGTTGATAGAAAACTACGATTATTCGCCTTCTGAATCTCTTTTGACTTATCGTAGATGGTTAATCTGCGTTTATAACTCTTTGTCTGAACATTCTTTTCAATTACAAAGTTGTCTCCAATAGTACGAGCAAGATACTTATTGAAGTTTGATACATTTGCACGAAGTGATTTTGTCAATGCTTTGCAATCAGGGTAATCAACATCTAAACAAACATCTGCTTTGACTACCATACCATCTTCTAATATACCATCAATGTTAAGGTTGCACAATCCTAAATCGTTGATATTTAATAAACATCTATGGATATTATCTACTTGAATTAAATCTTTATAATCATTTTTTAATATCTTACCTGTAAACTCTATAATAAGTTCTTTCTCCCTATAATCTACCTCAACATACAGATAATATGGAGACATCATTGTATATCGTTGTTCTACAACAATTCCATCTTTTACTTTATTTTCAAATACATCTTCATTTAATGAAATTACATTTTCTATTGAACTTACAATTTTAATCTTATCGAATTTAATCACTATTATTCATACTTTTTACCCTTTATTATTTCCATATAAAACTCCTAAAAAAACCAAAAACTTAACCTTGATAAGTGGTTATATGGAGCTTTCTAATAAAATATATTGGATTGATAGATTAAAGTCAAGTCTTATTGCACCCAAAAGTACCCCAACCTCAACAGGTCAGGGCATTTTCTTTTAGAATAATCCATCTTTGGTAGTATCACCCGTTTTGGGAGGAATTTGAGACCAATATCGTTCCAACCCCTTACTGATGTTTGTAGAGTGCTGTAAACTCTTCCTTCTGCCCTTTAATGATGCAGAAATCTTCTTCTTAGTGATGTCTGTTAGACCTCTTTGTTTCCTTTTGTATTCCATATAACTGCTGTTTATATATAAATAGTTTATTAACCTTAAAAAGTATGGTAAGTTCGATATTTTTGAGTGAAAATTTTGGGAGAAAATTTTTTCAACCAACAGTGTGTACCCCTTTCTACTAAACCTACCACTAACAGTTTTAGTAGGTTAATTAAGTGTTTTTTACTTTGCTCTGTTGAGGGGGAGTTCATACGCTAATTTTGGGTAAAAATAGCACTAAAATTTGAGTGAAATTACCACTATTTTTGCCTCAATTTGTTTATGGGAAAATTTTATCGTATCTTTAAGAAAAATTTGAAGTATGGAAGCAATCAAGGCACTGTTAAATGAACTTAGAAGATGTGAAATAATCAATGATTGCAAGGTTAATTTCTCTTATAATGGAATCACCCTTGAAGAATCATCTGTGGCGTTTCAAAGACGATTACATTGTTTGTATGAAGATGCTTTGGTAGATATTCCACTTCTTAGCAAAGAAGCAAAAGAAAGTTTCGGTGACATAATTGAGAGGTACGCAGAATCTCAGCAACTCTTTGATGTTCCTGATGAATCCGTTTTGGAATCTATGAACAGGGAGATAGAATTAGGTAACACAAATGCAAATCTTAAACAGGAGCGTGACTTCGTGAAAATGATATGTGAATGTGTGCCCTTACAAAAATACTATCTTGGAGAGTTTGCTTCTGCCATTAGTTGTCAGGCAAAGACGACTTGTAATGAGAGTAATGATGTTGAGATTACCACAACTACCTCAGCAGATGATAACCTTATCAAAGGCGTAAAAGGGTTGGCGGAATATCTTGGTTGCGGTGTAAATACTGCACAAAACATTATCAATAGTGAGATTCTTCTAAATAAGAAGATACAATACGCCACAGGTGATGGTTGGAGATTCAGAAAAGATAAGTTGACTGATTTGCTCGAAAAAGAACCTGAAATCTTGAAAAAAGTACGCAAAAAGTAGGTTTAAGACTTCGATTTTTGGGTGAATTTTTGGGTGATAGCAAAAATAAAAACGATGTAAGTTTCTGATTTTCAGTTACTTACATCGTCTTCTTTGTAGTGGATAGGGGATTCGAACCCCTATGTCCTGCGTGAGAGGCAGGTATCCTAGCCCTTAGATGAATCCACCATCTTTCTCATTGCGAGTGCAAAGATAGAGCACTTTTTTTTAATCTCCAAACTTTTTTGCAACTTTTTTATAAAAAAATTTTAATTATTTTCTCGAAAAGTTGTTAAGTTATTGTTTGTCAATTGTTTATATATGTTCGGCAACCCAGTTGGTAAGTTCGACAAATTGTGCTACCGAGAGCTGCTCTGCACGAGTTGTGAAGAGTGGATGCTCTGCACCACCGAAATTTCCGAAGACAGACTTGAGAGAATTTCGGAGCATCTTGCGACGCTGACCAAATGATGCCTTGACAACTTTGACAAAAAGTGCCTCATCGCAGTCGAGTTTGGTAGTGTTATTGCGGCGCAGGCGGATAACGGCACTCTTGACCTTTGGAGGCGGATTAAAGACCTTCTCCGACACGGTAAAGAGGTACTCAATATCATACCACGCCTGTAGCAGTACGCTCAGAATTCCATACTCTCGCGAACCTGGGGGCTCAGCAATGCGTACAGCGACCTCTTTCTGAATCATTCCGACACACTGAGGAACAAGATCGCGGTTCTCGATAATCTTAAAGAATATCTGTGACGAGATGTTGTATGGGAAGTTTCCAATAACGCGCACACCATCAGCAAAGCGCTCGCGCAGATCCATCTTCAAGAAATCGCCCTCGATAAGGCGTGGCGTAAAGTCCGGATAGTGGGCATTGAGATACTCGACGCTCTCGGAGTCAATCTCGGCTCCATAGGTGACTATATCCTGGCGCTGCAGAAGGTACTGAGTGAGTACACCCATACCACAACCCACCTCCAGAACGGCCTCAGGCTCTGTCTGAGTACGTTCTGTAAGCGAATCGCATATTTTACGGGCGATATTAAGGTCTGTCAAAAAGTGCTGACCTAACGCCTTTTTTGCTCTAACTTCGGGCATCTACCTATATTATATATATTACAGATAACGGACAACGTCAAAAATCTCCTCGCCGCGTGTTGTCATAGTGACCGCTCCGCCCTTAATCTCAGCAGGGATAGTTGTTGCCTCAAAGAGTGAAACATCGTCTGGAGAATCGACATTTGTGAGCTTCAACATAGCCTTCTCCTCAACAACTGTATATTCTGCGTTGTATCCATTTACAGCGCCCCACTTCTTGCCGTCAGAGTACTTGCCGGTAATCAGATGATCGGTGAGCAGATAGGTACCTGTGTATGTGTTATAATATATAGGTGTGCTAAAGTCGCGCTGGTAGAGGACAAAGGTGTTGTCGCTCTTAAACTCCAAATACACATCAATCACATCATCGGTATCCTTGCTCAGCAGCGGGCTCTCGATAAGATGCCACTCTGTTAGAATGCCCTTGACGATTGGATCCTCGTGAGTCGGGCCATCACAATTTGTCAATGTGAGAGTGCAAAATAGTATTGCTACAATGCTTATAATCTTTTTCATGTCTATGCTCTATAATTAATTATAACCAACCTCCGTTTGTTGCAAAACCACGAGAGAGGATTGCTATCTCGCGGGTTACTGCCATACCTCCGGTCTCTTCGTCTGTTCCAACTGCGCTACCACCGGCAATGAACGATATCTTGAGAATACCTGAGCCAATCTTGTTACACTTGATCTGCAGCTTACCGGTTGAAGAGATTGTAATATCACCCTCAACACCGAGCTTCTCGCGATCCTTCTGCGACATAGATACGCCACCGTTAAGGAAGGTCAATGCTCCAGGGTTACCACCGATAACATCTGCCAAATCCTTACCCTCCTTCTGACCTGTGCGAACGGTTAAACAAGGCGTGCCCTGAACATTCATCAGCGCCTTGAATGCGTCGATATATCCGACACCCATCTTACCCTTTGCTCTTGAGTTTGAGATGGTAGATAGGCTATTGCCGACTATGGTCTGCTTTGAGCCTGTGCAGTAGCGGTCAATGTCGTGTGTAGAGCCGAGCAGGATGTTTCTCAGCTCGATAACTGAGAGCTTCTTGCCAAGCGAGATGGCGTGCGATAGCGCGAGCGCTGCTACGCCTGATACGTGAGGACAAGCCATAGATGTACCCTGCTTATAGCCGTACTGCATGCCATTGAGGAATGTTGTAGAGTAGATCTCAGAAGACTGCTCATAAGCCCCGTCAGTATAGTAACGCTGAACAAAGTCACCACCAGGAGCGGCAATGTTTGAGCCTGGGCCGTAGTTTGTATAGTATGCAGGGGTGAAGTCGCAGCTCATTGCTGTTACGCAGAGGTAGTCGCGGTATGCACCAGGATAGCTGGCGTAGTTATTCTGCTCATTACCTGCAGCGAAGATTGGCAGACCACCGGTCATTACCTCACCACCGCCATACTTGATAAAGTAGTCGATAGCAACCTTCTCGGCACTACCCTTAGAGTATGCCTGGTCAGATGTTAACTTTGTGGCATATCCGTAGCTACACTGTGCAATGGCTGCACCATGATCTGCAGCATACTGGAATGCGCGAGCAGTTACAGACTCAGCTCCTGAAGGCCAAGCCGGATCCTCTGTCTTGCCTGCATTTTTCTCCTCCTCAGAGAGTCGCTCATGGAAGGTCTGACATGACATCAGACGAATACCATCACCCTTTCCGGTTCCTCCGGCAACGCCACAGACACCCTTGCCATTGTTGTTTACAGCAGCTACAGTTCCGGCAACGTGTGTACCGTGGTCAGAGTAGCCCTCCTCGAGTGATTCGTCACCGCTGGTTATACCCTTGCTGGCGTTGTAGATAACCTTCACGAAGTTTACACCGTGGATATCGTCAATATAACCATTCTTGTCATCATCGACACCGGTAGCACCATTCTTCTCGGCAGTATTTACCCACATGTTTGCCTCCAAATCAGGGTGGTTGTACTTAACCATACCATCGACAATGGCAACAATTACGCGAGGGTCACCGGCAGTGATATCCCAAGCCTCGCCAGCGTTGATGTCGGCACCCTTCTTGATGCCAGAGTAAACAGATGTGTCACCAGTGTTGATGTAGTGCCACTGCTTGTTGAGGTTAGGGTCGTTGAAAGCATGGTAGATGTTGGCGCGTGTGTCAACACTCTGCTCAGACTTGTTATTAACAGCAGTGCCATTTGCACGAACATCGCCAATGTGGTACATGCGAGCATTGAACTGAACCTTCTCAATCTCAGCTACAGAAGAGAGCATCTGAGCAACCTTGTCGGTGTCTGTGCCCTGCTCAAAGAAGATGAGATACCAACGGTGCATGTTCTCTGCGCGCAGACGCTCTTCAAAGCGTGTGGCAGGGAAGAGGCGCTCAAGGCGAGTGACGCCAATCTGCTCCAAAATCTGGTCGAGGTGCTCAATGCCTGAACGGGTTGCACCTGAACGCGATACTCCCGCCTCAACGCGAGTTGTCGCATCCTCATTAAAGTAGATAATCATACTGCCCTGGTCATTATCGTCTGAAAGACGGATAATCTTAGAGTTGTTAGGACGCTCTACTGTAACGCTCTCAATGTTGTCCTTTACGCAGCTTGCACAAAGGGCTGTCAAGAGTACAAAAAAGATCTTTTTCATCATTATTATTGTTTTATTTGAATAAACTACATAATACTCGACAAAGATACTACATTTTTTGGGATTCTCAAAATTTGGCAGTTTCAACTTTATTCACTACCTTTGCACCCGCAAATGTGGAGGGATTTGGACTGCTTGCAACCACAATAAAAAATCGCTAAACCAGCAATTGTTTATACTATCAGTCTGTCCCCCGCGTTTTTGTATTGTTGAGTTTAATTCAAAAAATATAAAACTGTGGGATTTTTATTTACATCAGAGTCAGTGTCCGAGGGACATCCTGACAAGGTTTCAGATCAGATTTCAGATGCCATTCTTGACGAGTTTTTGCGTCGTGACCCAGAGTCAAAGGTGGCTTGCGAGACCCTCTGCACAACAGGTCTTGTAGTTGTCGCAGGAGAGGTGCGTTCAGAGGCGTATGTCGATATTCAGAAGACTGCACGCCGCGTTATCGACCGTATTGGTTACAATCGTAGTGAGTATCAGTTTGATGCCGCTTCATGTGGTATTCTCTCGGCAATTCACGAGCAGTCGTCTGATATTAATCAGGGTGTTGTTCGCTCAACAGAGGAGGAGCAGGGTGCTGGTGATCAGGGTATTATGTTCGGTTATGCTACACGCGAGAGCCGTGAGCTTATGCCTGCAACACTTATCCTTTCGCATGTAATCCTTAAGGAGCTTGCCGATATCCGTCGTGAGGGTAAGGTGATGACCTATCTGCGCCCGGATGCAAAGAGCCAGGTGACTATCGAGTACGATGATAACCGTCGTCCTCAGCGTGTACACACCATTGTTGTCTCTACTCAGCACGATGATAATGTTGATGCTCCGCAGATTAAGGAGGATGTTCGTACAATCCTGATTCCGCGCGTTAAGGCTCGTCTTGAGCGCGCTCATGATGAGTTGGCAACCCTTATTGGTGAGGAGTATATCCTCCACGTAAACCCAACAGGTAAGTTCGTTATCGGTGGCCCGCACGGAGATACAGGTCTTACAGGTCGTAAGATTATCGTAGATACATATGGCGGTCGTGGTGCTCACGGTGGTGGCGCATTCTCAGGTAAGGACTCTTCAAAGGTTGACCGTAGTGCAGCCTATGCAGCACGCCATATCGCTAAGAATATGGTTGCAGCCGGTGTGGCAGATGAGGTGCTTGTTCAGCTCAGCTATGCTATCGGTATTGCAGAGCCACTCTCTGTCTATGTCGATACATACGGCACAAATAACCTTGCTATCAGCGAGGGTGAGATTGCTCAGCGTATTGCAAAACTCTTCGATTTGCGCCCTGCAAGCATCGTTCGTCGTTTTGGTCTGAAGAACCCAATTTTCGAGGCAACTGCATCGTATGGTCACTTTGGTAATCGCCCTTATACTAAGGAGGTTACGCTGTTCGAGAACGGCGTTGAGACTACTCGCGAGGTTGAGTTCTTCGGTTGGGAGAAGCTTGATGCTGTGGAGGTTATTAAGTCTGAGTTCGGCCTATAATTTTTGAACGCGTATAATAAGGTGATTTCGGCGTTACGCTTGTCCTCAAAATCCTCACATACGCTTAGTATGCTGCGGTTTTTCGGACTTCGCAAGCCTTGAAATCCCGCTTATTATACGCGTTCCATTGATATGCATAATAAGGTG
>JAZORI010000038.1:0-41433 GCA_045656505.1 Alistipes sp.
CACCTGATTTTGCGCTTTTTTACCATGAAAAATAGAGATTAGTAGAAACCGGTTTCTACTAATCTCTAAAATATCGCTGTAATTTCCAAATTTATAGGCAATTACATTTTTAGTCAAGCGCCACTTTTGGCATCATTACCCGATTTGTTTACAAAGAAGCCAGGAACAGATTTGGTAATTAAGATTTTGGTTGCAGCTCTTATTCTGTGCACCAATTTCATCGGTACACTTGTTTACCATTTCTATCTTCGCAACAAACTTAACTAGAGTTTGCATCTGTTAATAAACAGCAGTGGCGCATGCGGTTTGGTTTCCGACATGCGCCACTGTTGTTTATCTCCAAAATCGCGCTACTCAAAGTCGTAGGCTACGAAGGAAGACTTATATTCGCTCCATCTATACGCTGCCTTGTATGCATCAACAGACTCGCGAGGTACGTAAATCATACGACCCGATGCGTTACTATCGAACATACTTGAACCTCCTGTTGGAGGTGTAGTCGGCTTGCAATAGATGCTTTCAAGACTGGTACATATCCAGAATGCAGCCTCTCCAATAGAAGTTACACTATTGGGAATAGTTACACTTGTAAGGCTACTGCAACCAGAGAATGCATAACCTCCAATCGAAATTACACTATCAGGAATAGTTGCACTGGTAAGGCTACTACAATATCTGAATGCATAATTTCCAATCGAAGTTACGCTATTAGGGATAGTAATACTTGCAAGATTAGTGCATTCATAGAATGCCCGTTCTCCAATCGAAGTTACGCTATCAGGAATAGTAACACTTGTCAGGCATCTGCAATTATTGAATGTATAATCTCCAATCGAAGTTATGCTATTAGGGATAGTAATACTTGTAAGGCTGCTGCAACCAGAGAATGCATACTTTCCAATCTCTGTTACGCTATCAGGGATAGTAATACTTGTAAGACTGCTGCAACCAGAGAATGCAGACTTTCCAATCTCTGTTACGCTATCAGGGATAGTAATACTTGTAAGACTGCTGCAACCAGAGAATGTACTATCTCCAATCGAAGTTAATCTGTCTGGAATAGTAATACTTGTAAGTCTGCTGCAATCATAGAATGCATAATTTCCAATCGAAGTTACGCTGTCAGGTATTGTAATACTTGTAAGACTGCTGCAACCAGAGAATGTACTACCTCCAATCTCAGTTATGCAGTTTGGAATAGTAATACTTGTAAGACTGCTGCAACTAGAGAATGTACTATCTCCAATCGAAGTTACTCTATCTGGAATAGTAATACTTGTAAGGCTACTGCAATGATAGAATACATAATTACCAATCGAAGTTACTCTATCCGGAATAGTAATAGTTTCAAGGCTGCTGCAACCAAAGAATGCATAATTTCCAATCGAAGTTACGCTGTCAGGTATTGTAATACTTGTAAGGCTACTGCAATTATAGAATGTATCATCTTCAATAGTAGTTACACCATCAGGGATAGTTACGCTTGTAAGACTGCTACAATCATAGAATGCTTCTTCTCCAATCTTAGTTACACTATCGGGGATAGTTGCGCTTGTAAGGCTGCTACATCTACCGAATGCATGAGCTCCAATCTTAGTTATGCTATCAGGGATAGTTACACTTGTAAGGCTGCTGCATTGAGAGAATGCACCATCCCCAAGCGATGTTACACTATTGCCGATTGTTACACTACTGAGTTTGCTACATTGACAGAATGCAAATTTCCCAATCGAAGTTACACGATCCCCAATAATAACTTCTGTAAACTTTGCCTTGTAGAACTTACCATAAGGAGAAGATGAAGCGTATCCTATTTGACAATCAATAGTCACCTTTCCGGTGCAGTTTTCGAAGGATGATGTACCGATAGTTGTAACGCTACTTGGGATTGTAATCTCCTGCATTCCGCCACAGTTATAGAATGCCTTGTCACCAATAGTGGTTACACTGTTTGGAATATCCATGACTGCAAGCTTAGAGCAGTTACTAAACGCCTCAGCGCGAATATATTTAATATCGTTAGTAAGAGTGATGCTCGAAAGGTTAGTGCAAGTAATAAATGCTTTTTCAGGAATAGTTGTGATACGACCATCAAACTTCAATGAGCCCTGACCAGTTGTTGCGTCGTAAATATTCTCAACAAAGTCTGAGCCAAAGCCCTCGGTGGTGTATGGGTCGAGAGGTTTGCCATCATTGGTTGTGTAGGCAAGCTCATATACCGGTGGCAAATTACCGTCGTAGTAGAGGGCATCCATCGGCTGAATTACATTGCGCTCAATGATGGTCTTATTTGTTGTTGACTTGGTCATTGTCGTATCATCAGCATAGGTCACCTTGATATTAAAACCATTGCTAAACTCCTGCGGAGGTAAGGCGATATAGAACGCTGTTGCCTCAGCGCCGAGGGTTACGCCATCGGGGCAATTGAGTGTGACTTCGGTGAGAATTGCATCTTCGAAAACCAATGAGCCACCAACTGCATCATCTGCAGCACCACCCATTTCGGCAGCAAGTGTAGCTGTTGCATCGGCAGAGTCTATGTAGAGTTCACCTGCGACCTGCTCGCCATTATTACCCTTCAGAGTAATCTTCTGCACGACCTGACCATCGCCCTTGAGCTGAATCTTCAGCCAGCCACAGACGTTTTTCAGAGAGAATTGGTTGTACTCACTCTGCGAAATCATAATATTGCCGTCAATGCCGTAGCTATCCTCAAGATAGGTCTGCTCAGCAGGCATAAATGCCTGAATATTACAAGTTTCAGGGTTGATATAGTAATTCTCGTTGTATGGATAAACGACAACCACTTTTGACAATTTCTCTGTTGCTTGCGGTATTGACACGCGCTTCAAAGTTCCAGTGCGGTCACCCGTTTCGCCCTGAAACTCCCACTTCTGATTTGCGTTTGAACGATAGAAAACCGACACTTGGTCGCCAGCGGTCCAAACGGTCTTGTCGTTTTGGAGCTGCACGCGAGAATTCTCCTCAAAAGAGACTGTTAGCGTCTCGGGAACGTCAACGGCAACATCCTCTGTCACATCGTTTGTGCAGGCTGCAAAGCCAAGCATTACAACGGCTGCAAGAAAAAGCTTTTTCATATCATTGGTTTTATATTTTTATTCAGGCTATTTAACCACCTCGAGGATTCGGCCATTGTCGGCAGCTACGGCTCTCTTCCACTTCTCGCTATAGCCTGGCTGCTCGATTTTACCAGGAATATCCTTGCCATTGCCGTTGTCGATAAACTTGCCGTTCTCATCCTCGACCTTGACATTGCCGTCGATGTACTTGATCATCAGGTATTTATCAAGCTTAACCCAAGTGTCGAAGAGCTGTTGTGCACGATTAGTGCTGAACTGAGTGGCAATCTGAGCCTTCTTCTTCGCCTTTGGAGTGTTGCCTATAGCTATATCCACCTGCTTTACTGCTTCGAGCATATTGTTCTCCCAAATATCCACATACTCGCGCACCTTCTTGCCGATAAGGTCGTAACGAAGGTATGCAAACTGAGCCACACGGTTAGTAATCCAGAAGAGTGAAGAGTCTGAGTACTTAAGCATTGAGCCATTCTCCTCGCTAAGACACCAAGGTACCTCAGTTGTATTTACATATATAGGTGTAAGTGCCGATGTTGCAGCGTCATCCACGCCAAACCAGAGGATACCAACCTTACCCTCGCGAGCCTGACCACAGAGCCAGAAACCGGTCTGCTGTGTAGCTGTTGCGCGCTCGTTGCAGTACTCTACGCCATCAACGGTAAAGTACATAGGACGCCAACGGTAAGGCAAGTGATGACCACCCGCACCGATATCTGTAGTCATGTCGATTGGAGTTCCCTCGTAGTGGTCACGCATAGCGTCAAAGAGCTGCTTTGGAGATATCTTCTCTGTAGGCTCAACCCAAAGAGGCATCTTGTTATTTGCATTTACGCCGAGTGCGTAGTCGATATACTTATCCATGCCGCTTGTAAAGGTGCGGAAGAAGCTCCAAACGCGAGCCTCGCAGCCACGCAGTGCGCCAAAGTCAGCCGGCGCATAGGTGTCGCAGAAGCTAAAATCCTCGTCGCTACCGTTGTAAAGGCTCTCTTTACGAGCAAATGAGATAACATCCTCAGCAAAGAGGCAGTTCTCAGGATCATTGAAGTTGATATTGGTGATACGAGCCTGATTTGCGTGTGCAGAGATGCATCCGTCTGGAATACGATAAGCTACCCAAACGATACCCTTGCGAGAAGGGTCGTTTGTAGAGTCACCCTTACCGATAAGCTCCATAATCCACGCCTCATTGGCATCGGCAATAGAAAAGCTCTCGCCAGATGATGCGTAGCCATAGGTGTTTGCCAACTCTACGATGGTCGCAATCGCCTCACGAGCTGTCTTTGCGCGCTGAAGTGTGATATAGATAAGTGAGCCGTAATCAATTTTGCCATTTGGGTCTTCGAGCTGAGAGAGTCCGCCCCAAGTGGTCTCGGTGATGATTACAGAGTGCTCGTTCATATTGCCGACAGTGGCATAGGTTACAGGCGCCTGAGCGATGTCGCCGAGATATTTACCTGTATCCCAGTCGTGTACAGCCATTGTTGCCGATGCGCGCTTTGCGGGGTTGTACTTGTAGAGCGCACCGTAAAGTTGGTGTGAATCTGCGGCATAGGTAACCATTACAGAGCCATCTGTAGAGGCGCCCTTTGTTACGATAAAGTTTGTGCAGGCAAAAGCTGTAATAGCTCCGGCTGCAAATGCTAATGTTAAAATAAATCTTTTCATACTACTTTTTTATTATTATCTCTTTGTTTATAATCTCTCCTTCGGCGTTTGTAATTGAGTATTTAATCCTCTCCTTGCTGACCTCTACATCCATTCTTGAACGATTTGGTGCGCATACGATTGGGAAGTTGCAACCATACGTAGGGTCGTTCGGTTCGCTGAAACGATATTTATGAATATGTCCGCAGAACATGGCATCAACACCTGCCTGATTGAGGATTGGCACAAATAGGCGTGCCACTTCGGCCTCTCCGTGCCATCCGCTACTCTTTGGAGGGACGTGTATGATGACAATCTTTACTGGAGCAGCCTTAAACTCATCGCTCTCAACAACACCTTTGAGCCACTTGGCCTCCTTTTCGCGGTATGTGTCGTATCGCACAAGGTCGTGATACTCAATGTCATTGTCGGGCTTGTCCTCTCCTCCATCAAGGACTATAAATAGCGCAGGACCATCTCTAAATGTGTAGTATGGAGAGGCGGTTGATGTTGGGAAGTAGTCTGTGTATGTTGTAGCCCAAGCTCCGCGAGTCTCATGGTTTCCGCGCGAGAAAAAGAGTGGCATTCCTGTTGCAAACTGGGCTACAGATGGGTTTATAACACCATCAACAAGACGCTGCTCACTCTCGAAGCTGCTGACCATATCTCCGTTGTAGAGCACAAAATCGTACTTCTCGGGCGAAATGATATCTTTTGAAAAGAGTGTTGCAAGCAGCTCGGGGTTGTCATGAAAGTCGTTGCCGATGGCAAAATTGGTGGTGCTGCTATCGCTATCAAGCGTGCGAATGCGGTACGGCTCACGACGATAGACATTACTACCCTTTCCCTCGCTGTAGCGAATACGACGATTGCCCTCGTTGAGCACTACGCCCTTGTTAAGGATGCGATAACGATATACTGTATTTGGCTCAAGACCATCAACAGTTACCTTATGCCAGCAACCAATTGCTCTGCGTCCGTGGATTGTGTGGAAAAACTGCTCACGAGCGGTGTTGTAGAAGTGTGTTCCATCGTCGGGTGCAATCTCTACCCAACTTAGAGCATCTTTGTCTGTTTGCCAAATAACGGTAAATTCATGCTCAGAGCAGGCCTGGATATATGGGCCCGCAATAATCTTTGGCGCCTTTATCTCCTCCGCAGAGGCAGCAGTGGCGACTGTGAGTGCAAAAATTGTAAATATAAGTCTTCTCATAATAGTACAAATATACGAATTTTATTTGAAAATCTTGCATTGCAGTGCACTTTGAGCTATCTTTGTGGTATAAATATAGGAATTTATGTCTGTTGCATCTAAAATATCGGAGATACTTGCTAGCTTGCCTGCTGGCGTAAAGCTCGTTGCGGTCTCTAAGTTTCATCCTATCGAGGCTATCAAGGAGGCCTACTCTGTGGGTCAGAGGGTCTTTGGAGAGAGCCGCGTGCAGGAACTTACAGTCAAGTACGAACAGATGCCGAAGGATATTGAGTGGCATATGATTGGCCATCTGCAGACCAATAAAGTTAGGGCTATCGCTTCGTTTGTGTCGCTTATTCAGTCGGTTGATAGCCAGCGACTGCTCGAGTGCATTGACCGTGAGGCTGCGCGTTGTGGCAGAGTTATAGATTGCCTTCTGGAGGTGCACGTTACTGCAGAGCAGAGTAAGAGCGGTTGGGATGTTGATGAGTTGAGAAGCTATCTTGCCTCAGGTGCTATAAATACGCTGAAAAATATCCGTATTCGAGGCGTTATGGGTATGGCAACATATACAGATGATATAACGGTCGTTCGCTCTGATTTTGAGCGCATTGCATCTATAAAGCGCGAGCTCGAATCGCAGTTTGACAATAGCTTTGATACTATCTCTATGGGAATGTCAGATGACTATCCTTTAGCTGTTGAATGCGGCTCAACAATGGTCAGAGTCGGCTCCTCAATCTTCGGAGAAAGGGTGTATTAAGGCTGCCAATAGCAAAAAAATAGCAAGAAATTCTCGCTATTTTTTGTTTACTCAAATTTGTACTCCTCTGCGCCACGGAAGCCGAGAAGGAGCTCTTTGATTTTTAATCGTTTTTTGCCGGCGATTTGGATGTCGTCGATATAGACAATTCCATCTGCGCAGGTGACTCCCATATACTTTTTGCCGTCAGAGACTATCCTGCCGACCTCGGTAATGCCCGATTTTGGCTCAAAATGTACCTCGAAAATCTTAGCGCTGCCAGCATCGACTCCATCCTTTGTAAGGCGACTCCAAGCTGCGGGATATGGAGATAGTCCGCGTACGAAGTTGACGATATCCACTCCGTTTTTGCTCCAATCTACAAGGCAATCATCCTTGAAAATCTTTGGTGCCGGGCGCAAATTCTCGTCACTTTGAGGTTGTTCTATAGGGGTGATATTCCCCTCTGCAATGCGGTTTACGCTATCAAGAACAAGGCCTGAGCCGATTGTCATCAGACGGTCGTAAAGCGTGCCTATAGTATCTGTAGCGCTGATTTGCTCGCGCACCTGACCGATGATTGCCCCCTTGTCAATCTCGTGATTGAGAAGGAATGTTGTTACGCCGGTCTCTGTATCGCCGTTGATAATCGCCCAGTTGATAGGTGCAGCTCCGCGATACTGCGGTAGAAGTGATGCGTGCAGGTTGAATGTGCCGAAACGAGGCATAGCCCAAACGACCTCCGGCAACATGCGGAATGCGATTACGATGCCTAAATCGGGATTGAGCTCTCGTAAAGCAGCCAAAAACTCCTCATCGCGCAACTTCTCGGGTTGAAGAATGGTCTGAATGCCGAGCTCTCGCGCAGCTACCTTAACATCACACTCATGCACCTTTAGTCCGCGACCTGCCTGACGGTCGGGTGTGGTGACTACGCCCACAACGTTATATCCACCCTCTACAAGGGCTTTGAGTGATGGTACAGCGAACTCAGGCGTACCCATAAATACTATGCGTATATCCTTAGGATTCATACTATTTGCTATAATTTAATTCTTCTTTTTGCGCTTAAGCTTATCCTTCCAAGATTGTGGTATTTTTGCCGCAATAACCTCCTTGTAGTGCTTGTATCGGCCAATGTACCAGTCAAAATCGAGCAGAGCCGAGTCGTTGGTGGCTTTATTGGTCAGATAGACAGCAAGTGGGAAGAGGATGATTGACGAGATCCACATACCGAGCAGTGAGCTCCATGTACCCTCCTTTGCCATCTTCTCGCCTGAGATACTTATGATATAATATATAACGAAGAAGATAACCGAGATTACAATCGGCATACCGAGTCCTCCCTTGCGGATAATTGCGCCAAGAGGTGCACCGATAAGGAAGAAGATAAATATTGATACCGGCAGAGCGAGCTTGCGGTGCCATTCGTTCTTGCTACGATATAGCTGATTGAGCGCCTCTTTGGATGTTGATTCATCGAAAGAGAAGCTGTTGCGAGCAGAAATTGCGCTCTGACGAGCATTTGAATAGACCTTCTGCTTTTTTCTTGTTGGCAGCGAAGAGATAGAATCGGTTAGATTCTTGGCGTAAATCTTGTGCGTGCGATCAACAAAAATTGTATCAGGAGGCGATATCGCGTCAGGGTCTTTGATAAATATCTGATCGCGTAACAGCGGATTGTAAGCCATTGTGGTTGTGCGGTTTACAACCATCTCGAGAGAGTCAATATTGTGTTGCAACTCAACGATATTCTGAGTCTGGCTACTTCCGCTAAAGAGATTTTCATCGGTGCGCTCAAAGTCGAAACCGGTCATTGGAATCTGACCATCCTGACGCTCAAATGTGTGGCGACGCATAGTACTCTTGTTATACCACTGACTGCTACGCGTGTGCTCATATGTAGAACCATTAAAGAGCGTAACGAGTAGATAACGCTTATTGTCGCTCAGACGGATGTAACCCGAATCGGCAATAGTTGTGGTCATATTTCCACCTGAAGAGCGATTGTCGTAGATCAGTACTCCTGTGAGCAATTTGGTCTCTGGATTCTGATGCTCAACACGGATACTCATATTGTCAATACCGTTGAAGAAGAGTCCATCCTGAAACTCCAAGGCCTGATTCTGACGTTGGATATCGTGGATGATGCTGAACATCTTCTTATTTGAGTACGGCGCTAAGTTATTGATAATAAAGAAACTACCAATGGATATCAGCAGCACAACAAAGACTAGTGGGCGGACAATCTTCAGCAGTGACATGCCGGCCGATTTCATCGCCAACAGCTCGTAATTCTCACCCAAGTTACCCATCGCCATGATTGTTGCCAGCAATACGGCAAGTGGCAGACCCATCTGAATCATGTTGACAGTAGCATAAAGGATGAGCTCAATAATCACAGCTGCATCCAAACCTTTTCCTACCAAATCCTCAATATAACGCCACACAAAGTTCATCATCAGGATAAAGATGACGATGAAGAATGTGGCTATCATCGGACCTAAATAGGATTTGAGTATCAGTTTGTATATCGTCTTCATTATTTTCTATACTTTTTGCGCTGCAAAGATAATAGTTTTACTATTATCAACACCAAAGTTAGTACAAATATTATTGCAGGGCCTGACGGAACCTCTAAATAGTAGCTTATTACAACCCCGGCAAGTGCTCCAATTGCAGCAATGGCAGAGGCGTATAGGGTTATCTTGCCATAGTTCTTTGAAAAGGTGGTGGCAATTACTGTAGGTATGGTCATCAGTGAGATTAGCAAGATAATGCCCATCACTCTGATAGATAGCACGATAGTTACGGCAGTTATGACTGATAAGATGTATCCGGCTATGGTCGTGTTAACCCCTGCAGAGCGTGCGAAATCACGGTCAAAAACCATGTACATTACCGGCTTGAGGAAGAGTAGTGCACCCAAAGCAAGCAATATGGTAAGTGCTGCCAGTGCTATTATGTCTTCAGTAGTTACAGAGATGATATTGCCAAATAGAAAGCTGGATAGATCTCCCGAGGTATATCCAGGACGGAGGGCCATAAACAGAGCACCTAATGCCATGCCGATACCCCACATAAGGCCGATTGCAGAGTCTTCTCTGATATTTGTCTTATTGCTGGTGTATTCAATGCCTACGGCGGAGAGAATAGCAAATACAAGGGCGCCTAACAGCGGATTTACTCCAAGATAGAACGCTATGCCTAAGCCGCCAAAAGAGGCGTGAGTAATACCTCCGCAGAGAAAAACCATTCTGCGGGCAACGATGTAAGTGCCTACAATGCCGCAAGTTATGCCCGATAGAATACAGGCAATAACGGCATTTGTGAGATAGCGGTACTCAAATATATCTGCTAAAAAATCCATATTCAAAGGACAAAAATACATTTTTTTACGTGAATTTTACCACATAAACAGCCTTTTTTGTATCTTCGCACAATAATATTGTATAAAATGAGTAAAAAGGTCAATTTTCATACGCTTGGTTGCAAGCTCAACTTCTCGGAGAGTTCTACCATTGCCCGCCAATTTGAGCAGGGCGGTTTTGAACGGGTATCACCTACTGAGCCTGCAGATATATGCATCATAAATAGCTGTTCGGTAACGGAACACGCCGATAAAAAATGCCGCAATATTATTCGTAAATTACATCGCCGAAATCCTAATGCAATTATTGCCGTTACGGGTTGTTATGCACAGCTGAAACCGTATGAGATAGCGGCTATAGAGGGTGTGGATATTGTGCTGAGTAATAATAATAAAGGAGAGACATATCAACGAGTACTTGAACTTACGGCAAAGGGTAAAACTCAGGTATTTAGTTGTGAAACAGACCAGATAACAACCTTCTTTTCGGCCTTTTCAAGTGGTGAGCGAACTCGTGCCTTTTTGAAGGTTCAGGATGGTTGTGATTACTGCTGCTCATACTGCACAATTCACAATGCTCGAGGTAGTAGCAGAAATATCCCGATTGCAGAGGTTGTCGCTCAGGCTGAAGCTATAGCCGCTGCGGGTCAAAAGGAGATTGTGATTACTGGTGTGAATACGGGTGATTTTGGTCGTACTACGGGCGAGAGTTTTGCAGATTTGTTGCGTGCGTTGGATAAGGTTGAAGGCATTGAGAGATACCGCATATCTTCGATTGAGCCAAATCTGCTAACTGACGAAATAATAGATATTTGCGCGCAGTCATCTAAATTTCAACATCACTTCCATATACCTATCCAATGTGGATCGAATAAGATCCTTGCTTTGATGCGTCGTAGATATACTGTCGAGAAGTTTGCAGATCGTATTGCGGCGGTAAAAAGGGTTATGCCGGATGCCTTTATTGGTATTGATGTGATAACAGGTTTTCCTGGTGAGACGGACTCGGATTTTGCCGATTCTCGCAACTTCTTGGAGAGTATTGAGCCGGCATTTTTACACATATTCCCATTCTCGGAGAGGGCTAATACCCCTGCAATAGATTTTCCGAATAAGGTGCAGTCATCTGTATCTACAGCGCGAGTAAAAGAGCTCGAGGCATTGAGTGATAAACTTCACTACGCATTTTGCTCAAAGGCGTTGGGTGGTGAGGCTGATGTACTCTTTGAAAGCACCGAAAGAGGTGGTTTTATGACTGGATTTACAAGTAATTACATAAAGGTTAAAGTTCCTTATAACCGCAACTATATCAATAAGATAGTGAAGGTTAAACTGCTGGAGATTGAACCAAATTGTGATGTTGTTGGTCAAATTGTCGAGTAATTACAAAAAAATGCTTATATTTGCGTGTTATGAAAGGTATAGGTAGAAGAGTTACAATAGGATTTTTGAGCATTGTAGCATTGCTATTTGCCTCTGGTGTCATATCTCTGTTTGAGTTGAGCAACCTGAGTAATGATACTGAGGTGATTCTTGCTGCATCGCGTCGCAATATGGAGCTTGCCAAGGATATGCTCAAGTCTGCACATGAGCATAGTCAGGCTGTTTTGCATGTGGTTCTGTTTGATGAGTTTTCGCAGAGGGATGCATGTAGAAGGGCTATGGGAGATCTGGATGGTAAGATTGCAGCGGCTCGTAGTGAGGCTATTGATGCATCAAAGTTAGACTCGTTGCTGCTTAGCGTTGCACAGCTGCGCGAGGTTACAGAGCAATTTGTCTTTACGCAAAATCCTTCAGCAGTTCAGTTGCAAACAATCGGTATTGCAGAGACTATCGAGGATGAAGAGTTGGTTGCACTAAGGGGTAAGATGTGGTATGACGAGCACTATAAGCCGGCGTATGATGAGTTGGTGGATGAGGTTCAGAACTTTATGACGCATACTCACAGCTCGTTGGCTCCACGTGCAGAGCAACTCAATAAGAATGCATATCGTTCAGTCGCCCCTGTATTCATATCATTGGTGGTGATGATAGCCATTGTGCTGATGTTCTACTACTTTATCCGCATCTATTGCGTTAGACCTATAGAACGAATCAATAGCTCATTAACAAACTATTTGAGCTATCGACTGCCGTTCGCTGTTAAGGGTGATTTGTTGGATGAGTTTAAGGATTTGGCAGATAGTATTGAGCGACTTATAGGTCTGTCAAAGCAGAATAGAAGTTAAAATCAACAAGTATGCGAATAAGCATTATACTGAGATATGTGGGCACAGTTATGTTGTGCGTTTCGGCATTTATGTTGGTGTCGGCAGGTATCTCGTATATGAATAATGTCGATTCGGGATTCTATCCTTTGCTACTCTCATCCCTTCTGACCTTTACACTCGGAGCATTCCCGATGCTCTTTGTACCTCGTGCAAGGTCAATTTCAAACAAGGAGGGCTTTACGATTGTTGTAGGCTCTTGGATTCTTGCAAGTTTGGTCGGTATGTTCCCATATCTTATTTGGGGCGGAGAGTTTACCCTTGTCAATGCCTGGTTTGAGAGTGTCTCGGGCTATACGGCTACCGGAGCGACGATTCTGAATGATATAGAGAATCTCCCGCAGGGTCTGCTCTTCTACAGAACATCTTCGAATTGGCTTGGTGGTGTGGGTATTGTCATGTTTGCGCTGGTTATCTTGCCGTCGTTGGGTGCAAGTAAGATGGCACTGTCAAATGTGGAACTCTCTTCGCTCGCTAAGGATAACTACCGCTACCGTACTCAGATTATCGTCCGTATTCTGCTTATAGTCTATGTGGGTCTTACTATTGCCACTACAGTAGCTCTCAAGTGCGCAGGTTTGCGATGGTTTGATGCGCTTAATCACGCTATGTCGGCTTGTGCTACGGCGGGATTTAGCACTAAAAATACAAGCATTGCATTCTATGACAACCTCTCTGTAGAGTTGATTCTTGCAGCGGCAATGCTTATCTCGAGTCTGCACTTCGGATTGATATATGCCACATTCATTCGCAAAGGCAATAATATCTTCCGCTCAGAGGTTGTCAGAACATACCTTGCGATAGTTGTTTTGGCAACGCTCCTTGTAACAATGAGCATATATGGTGCAAATATCTACCCTTCTATTTGGGAGTCTTTGCGCCACTCCTTCTTCCAGGTTGTTGCGCTTATTACAACAACTGGCTTTTCGACAGCAGATACCAATCTGTGGACTCCGTTTGCCATTGTAGTACTAATCTTCGTCTCGATTGTCTGCGCTTGTGCAGGCTCGACCTCGGGTGGTATGAAGGTCGATAGATTGTTGATATTCTGGAAGATACTCATAGCGAGAATTCGTCGCCAACAGCACCCGAATGCTGTGATTCGTATTCGAGTTGATGGTGTGGCCCAGGAGTCGGATATGCTCAATAGTGTGGTCGTGTTTATCGTGACATATATCGCACTGATACTCTTTGCAACATTTACCAACACCCTGTTTGGTCAGGATTTGATGACCGCCTTTTCATCAGCTGTGGCGTGTATCGGTAATGTCGGCCCTGGATTCGGAGAGGTCGGTTCTATGGGAAATTTTGCTAATATTCCAGCGATTCTAAAGCTTCAAAACTCAATGCTGATGCTTATGGGTCGTCTTGAGATATTTGGTTTTATACAGTTGTTATTCCTAAAATGGTGGAGATAATGAAGAGATTTGTAACGTTAGTGTCGCTGGCGCTATTTGCTGCAATTACAGCCTCTGCACAGGCAGTTGATGCGCAGAGTACAAAGTTAGAATCGAAGGTTGAGCGTGCTCAGTATAGTGTTGATTCTCTCAATATGCTTATTGCACAGGCTCGTGAGCGCTATATTGCAGAGCCATCTGCACGAGAGATGTTGACCAAGCAGTTAATCACAATGGAGGAGCAGGCTCTAAGACTTAAACAGATATATGATAGTGCACTTGCTGCATATAATAGCTATCAGCAGCGTCTGTACATTAGCGAAAAAGACTCAAAGGCAGAGGGTTCTGTTGCACTTCAGCAGACCGTAGTGGAGGATACAGCCTCTGTTGCGGTTGTTCCGAATTATCCTGCAGTGGCAAATCTGGCCTATAACGGAGTTTTTGAGCAGTATATCTCCCCTGCTGATTTGCGTACACTCAGAGAGAGTCAGAATCAGGAGGGTAAGATTGTTGCAAAGATAAAGGAGTATCTGCGCCACTATGATAGAATGGTCTCGTTGCAGCTTGAGTATGAGCGTGTGGAGACCGAGATTGCTGCAGATAGCGTAGTAAAGCTGCTCGATTCTGTTCGTGTTGTTGCAAGAGAGGTCGAGGCTGGTGTGGCAGATAGCTGGCATGCAATATATGACAATAAGATTTATGCCTATAATCTGCTTATGGAGCAGAAGAATAGAATGGATTTGCTCTCTTCTGTGGAGAATGAACTTGCCAAGGCTTTAAGAGATGGTGAGCAGAGTGCTGGTAGTTATGAGTCGGATATTTTGAGCGAATATTACTACCGCAAGTCTGCATTGCTTGGCTATGAGAGTTGCGTGGCAGATGTTTTGGAGATTCCTGCTGCTAAGGACTCGCTTCTAAAGGTTCAGAGAGCGCTCAAGCAGGGAGATTATTGCCTGCCAAAGGTTAATATTGTCCGTCGCTCATTTATTGAGCATGAGCCGCTGAAGGTTATTAAGCCTACAATTTACACTCCAAAAAATCCTATTCCGCATACCCGTATATATGAGTATGGTACAGTATATCGTATTCGTATAGGTATCTTTACTAACAGACCAAATTTGTCGGCTTTGCGAGGTATTACACCTCTCTCATACACAGACAAATACCATGGAGGTAAATATGCCTACTTTGTTGGCGGATTTACAAGCGAGGAGGATGCTCAGGAGGGTGTCGCTTATCTTAAGAAACTCGGATTTAAGGATCCACAGCTTGTGATGTGGGTAGATGGCGAGTATATATCTAATATAGCCGAGTGGAAGAGTAAGAATTTGGGATATAATATCGAGATTACTGGTGTCGCAACCCTATCAGATGCAGTTAAGGCTCATATATCGCTCCGAAATGAGAATTGTCGCTTCTCTCGCGTGGGAACATCATTTATTGTGGGCTCATTTGCCTCAAAGGCTGATGCAGAGCGCGTGATATCTGAAATTGTGGCAATGGATGGTAATATCAAAGCAGAGTTAAAGTCAGTAAAATAATATATACGTTATAGCTATGTGGTGCATCGTTTTATTGATAGTTTTAGGATTGCTCTTTCTCTTAGCAGAGCTATTGCTGTTGCCGGGAGTCTCAATAGGCGGAATATTGGCAATGGTCTGTTACGGTGGTGCAATATGGTATGCCTTTGACTCTCTGGGAGTTGTGGCTGGCGTGTGGACCATTGTTACGGTTGCTGTAATCTCACTTGTTTCGCTGATTTTTTCACTCAGAGCTAAAACATGGCAGCGATTTACACTCAAGCAGGAGATTGACTCTACAAGTATGCCGAGCCCTGAGCTGGAGCTGTCAGTTGGTGCAACCGGCGTTACAGTTTCGCGCCTCTCCCCTATGGGTAAAGTTAATATTAACGGAAAGGTATATGAGGCAAAGTCGGCAGATGTATTCATCGCTCAGCGTGAGCAGGTGGAGGTTATCGGCTTTGAGAACTTCTCCATTATAGTTAGAAAGATAAACTAACCAAATCATACTATGAAACCTATTATTAAATTATTGGTGGTTGCGGTCTTGTACCTGCTCCCACTATCTGCCTTTGCTCAGAATGACCCTAAGGCAGACAGTCGCGCTATGGTTGTGGTCGGCAATGCCCGATTTACAGTGCTTACACCAGAGCTTATTCGTATGGAGTGGAGCGAAGATGGCGTTTTTGAGGACCGAGCAACTTTTACATTTGTCAATCGTAAGCTCTCTGTGCCGGAATTCAAGGTTGCAGAGCGTCGTAATCGCGTTACAATCACCACAGAGAAGGTAAAATTGGTATATGATAAAGGCGCTAAATTCTCAGCAGATAATCTGTCAGCAGAGTTTACTGTAGGTGATAAACGTGTGGTTTGGCACTACGGAGATTGTGATTCGCTCAACCTGATGGGTACAACAAGAACACTTGATAAGGCTGATGGTTGGAATCTCAATCCAAAAGATCCGATGGAGCCGGGCGTGATATCTCGTGGTGGCTGGAGTGTGATTGATGATTCTACACGCCATCTGTTTGTTGATGCTGCTTCTCATTGGCAGAACTGGGTGGAGTGCCGTCCTGAGAAGGATTATCAGGATTTATATCTGTTTGCTTATGGTCATAACTATATGCAGGCCGTTAAGGATTATATCTCTATTGCGGGCTCTATTCCATTGCCGCCAAAGTACGCTTTTGGCTACTGGTGGAGTAGATATTGGCAGTACTCAGACAACGAGTTGCGTGATTTGGTAGGTCAGTTGCGTAGCCTTGACGTTCCGATTGATGTGCTGATTGTCGATATGGATTGGCATGAGACTTGGGGTTTGCGTCGCACGGGTGCTAAAAAGGATGAGTATGGACAGCGCATCGGTTGGACTGGCTATACCTGGAAGGAGCAACTCTTCCCTTCTCCTGCAAATTTCTTTGAGTGGTGTCGCTCTGAGAATCTAAAGACGGCTCTCAATCTTCACCCTGCGTCTGGTATTCAGCCGTACGAGGAGCCTTATGAGCGTTTTGTAGAGGCTTATGGCTGGACAGAGAAAGGTAAGAGCGTGCCGTTTAAGATTGATGAGCAGAAGTGGGCTGATGCCTATTTTGACGCAGTCTTGGAGCCATTCGAGAAGATTGGCGTGGACTTCTGGTGGCTCGACTGGCAGCAGTGGAAGACAAGTAAATATACAAAGGATTTGAGCAATACTTTTTGGCTAAACCATACCTTTAATAAACATGCAGAAGAGCGTGGTAATGAGCGACCTATGATTTATCACCGTTGGGGTGGCTTGGGCTCTCATCGTTACCAGGTAGGTTTCTCGGGTGATATATACACCAATTGGGAGTCGCTCGGTTTTCTGCCGTGGTTTACAAGTACTGCGTCGAATGTTGGTTATGGCTATTGGGGTCACGACATTGGTGGTCATGCATTCAAAATTCGTGAATCGCAGACTGACCCAGAGTTGTACTTGCGATGGTTGCAGTACGGCGTCTTTACACCTATTTTCAAGACCCACTGTACAAAGAATAAGAACATTGAGCGTCGCATTTGGCAGTTTCCTGACCACTTCTTCTATATGAGGGATGCAATCCGTCTGCGCTATACCCTTGCACCTTATATCTATAATGCAGCTCGTCAGGGATATGATACCGGTATTTCGATGTGTCGTCCGATGTACTACTACTACCCTGAGTGCAATGAGGCTTACGACATGAAGGAGCAGTATATGTTTGGTGATGATATGCTTGTTACAGCTGTCGTTGAGCCAGTGGATAAGGTGACTGGCGTTGCTGAGCGTACTATTTGGTTCCCAGAGGGTAAATGGTATGATATGGCGAGCGGAGCGCTTATTGATGGAAATCAGACACTTACGCTGAACTATACACTTGCAGAGAATCCGTATTATGTGCGTGCAGGTGCCATTATCCCGATGAATCCAGCGACTGTAAAGAGTCTGCAGGAGCCATGCAATACTCTGGTACTGACCTTCGTGCCTGGTGGTGATGGAGAGTTGTCACTCTATGAGGATGATGGAATTTCAAAGGATTATGCTACAAACTACTCTACTACAAAGGTTGTAAAGAGCAGTACTGAGAACACTATCCGCGTTGTGATATCACCTCGTCAGGGTGCATATGCAGGCGCAACTGCACAGAGAAAATATGAGCTTCGCTTCCCTGCTCAAATGCCGGCAAAGTGCGTGAAAATCAATGGCGTAGAGGTGCCATATAAGCGTTTTGCAAAGTGTGGAGAGTGGAGTTATGACGGTTATAGCCTTGCTCCGATTGTCTATACAGAGCTTTGCGATTGCGATAAGGAGTGTGTTGTAGAGCTTACTTTTGACGAGCAGATGCAGAAGAATCAACCTCGACTCTATGGTAAGCAGGGTATCTTTAATCGCTGCGTAGCCCTTACACCGGAGTTTAAGGAGAGATATGCCGTAAGTTATGACCCATACCCTCTCTTGCCGGATGAGTATATGAATGTGTCGCAGACTCCAAACTTTATAATGGAGTATCCTGAGCGAATTGTGGAGTGGTTGGATCGTTATGAGAAGAGTTTTGAGATTTGCGTTCCTGCACTGGAGAAGTCAGGTCATGTAGATGCGGAGTTCATATCAAAACTGAAACGACAGTTTGAGTAATTTGTATAATTGTAGAGAACTAAAATATAATTAATTATGGAGCTTGGTCTTATATTGGTTGTGGCTGTTTTGTCACTTATTGCTATTTGGGTAATATTCTATTTTGTGCCTATTGGTCTGTGGTTTACAGCCCTTATTTCGGGTGCACATATCTCGCTTTTGCAGATGATTCTGATGCGTTGGCGTAAAATCCCTGTTTCGGCGATAGTTTCGTCAATGATTGAGGGTACAAAAGCGGGTCTTAAGCTCAATCCAAACTCATTGGAGGCTCACTTCTTGGCAGGTGGTAATTTCCGCAATGTAGTACACGCGTTAGTATCGGCTCAGAAGGCGGGTATTAACCTTAACTTCGAGGAGGCCACAGCTATCGATTTGGCGGGTCGTGATGTGTTTGAGGCTGTGCAAATGTCTGTAAATCCAAAGGTTATCAATACACCTCCGGTAACGGCTGTGGCAAAGGATGGTATTCAGCTTATCGCGAAGGCTCGTGTTACTGTTCGTGCAAATATCCGCCAGCTTGTTGGTGGTGCGGGTGAGGAGACAGTCCTTGCGCGTGTTGGTGAGGGTATTGTCTCTTCTATCGGCTCTTCTGTATCTCATAAGTCGGTGCTTGAGAATCCTGATTTTATCTCTCGCGTAGTGCTTGAGAAGGGCCTGGATGCAGGTACGGCGTTTGAGATTCTCTCTATTGATATCGCAGATATTGATGTTGGTAAGAATATCGGTGCGCAGTTGCAGATGGAACAGGCTGAGGCGGATAAGAATATTGCACAGGCAAAGGCTGAGGAGCGTCGAGCAATGGCTGTAGCGCTTGAGCAGGAGATGAAGGCAAAGGCTCAGGAGGCTCGTGCCAAGGTTATCCTTGCAGAGGCTGAGGTACCACTGGCGATGGCCGAGGCATTTAGAAATGGCAATTTGGGTATTATGGACTACTACAAAATGAAGAATATGATTGCCGATACTCAGATGCGCGAGTCTATCGCAACACCAAAGAGTGATAAGAAGTAGTTATGATAACCATTGACACCATAACTGCTGCGCTCGCGGAGGCTGTGCGCACTTCGCCGCATAACTATGTCAGCGAACAGATGGCACTTGCACCTGAGGATGTCGGTAAAAGGCTGTATGATGATCCTATTATCGCTATCGGCGCGGCGGATGACCCTCTGTGGGAGAAGTTAAAGGCACCTGAGGTGGTTGGTACAATTTTCCGAACACCAAAGCAGTGGATGGGTCAGGCTCGTTGCGTTATCAGCTATTTTGCTCCATTTAGCGACTATGTCGTAGAGGGAAATCGTGCGGATAATGTCGTAGTGGGTAATGGTTGGCTCTATGCACGAGTTGAGGGACAGACGTTTCTCACCGAGATGAACCATTTTCTTGAGAAATGGTTTGAAAGTCAGGGAGTTGAGGCTCTGTCACCATACGCAAGCGAGGATTTTAAGTATGTATTTGAGGCAGGTAGTTGCGAGGATATAGCCGATAAATCGCTTAGTTTTACGAGTAATTGGTCGGAACGCCACGTGGCATTTATCTGTGGTTTGGGTACATTTGGCCTATCGAAAAGTCTGATTACAAGAAGAGGTGTTGCGGGTCGTTTTGGCAGTGTTATTGTGGATGCTCCACTTGAGGTTACACCTCGTCCATATAGTGAAGTTTATGAGTACTGCACTATGTGCGGAGCCTGTATGCGTTGTCCGGGTGAGGCAATCACCCTTGAAGGAGGTAAGTCGCATACGCTGTGCAGTGCCTATGTAAACACTATGCGAGAAAAGTATGCTCCTCGTTTTGGATGTGGCAAGTGTCAGGTAAAGGTCCCTTGTGAAAGATGTATTCCTAAAAAATAGACGACACTTAGTGTTTTAGCCCTCAAAAGTTTCGCTTTTGGGGGCTTTTTTGTGCGATATTACACTAAAATGGGTAAAAAATCGTTGGTAGGTAGTAGAAATGGTGCTAAAGGTTGTAAAGTTTCCAACTTTTTTGGTACATTTGCACCAATATTTATACATTGGCAAAAAGTATATTAGAATATGAAGACATTAAAATTTATTTTTGTAGCAATCTGCTCTGTGATTATCTTGGGAGGCTGTTCGCAAAAGGAGACTCCGGGTATGAGCTTTTCGCAGACAGGTCTCTATTTCCAATGGGGAGGAGAACCTCAGACCATCACCTATACAATTGTTGATGCTGAAAAGTTGGAGCTCAACAGTGTAACTGAGGGTTGGACTGCAACCATTGACCAATCTGCACATACAATCACTATCACTCCGCCAGCGGATCCACAGACCGAGGAGAAGCGTGACGCTATGCGCGATGCAGCTATTAAGTTGCTTCTTACATCTCCAAGTGGTACAACCTCTTACTACACTGTAAGTGCCTATATCGTTGGAGACTCTATCTTGAGCATCAATGGTAATGGCGAGTATGCTAATAGCTACGTGCTTACTATCCCTAAGGTTGCATACAAGTTTGATGTTTCTCGAAATGGTGCAGGTCAGGTGTTGGCAAATGTTGCAGATGCTAAGATTCTGTGGCAGAGCGACTACAGCCTTATTGAGCACTTTACATTTGACTCTGAGGATTGCACCGTGTCATTCTATATCGATGCTAAGACTGAGGAGGATGACGACGAGGTCTATATTAAGGAGAACGGCGAGTATGTAATGCGTGATGGTAATGCTGTTATTGCAGTTACAGACTCTTCTGATAATATCCTTTGGAGTTGGCATTTGTGGTTGAGCAAAGCGTCTAACAACCCGCTCAACGACTACTCGACCTACTCAAATGGCGTTACATTTATGAATCGTAACCTCGGAGCTTATGCAAATAGCAATGGTGCTACAGATAATACTACCCTGATTTTGGATAGCTACGGATTGTACTACCAGTGGGGTCGTAAGGATCCTTTCTTGCGTCCATACTACCACGATTGCTCTGGCGGTGATGATGAGTATGTATATTCAGAGGCTAGTGGTGCTGTATATATTGAGTATGCAGAGCTTAGCAGTGAGACTGGTACTGTAGAGTACACTATCGCCCACCCTACTACATTTATTACCAACGCTGCTTGTGTAGATGACGAGAATGGCGATGGCATTGGCGATTGGCTTTCAACCCCTGATAACTCTTTGTGGAGCGGAACAACAAAGAGCCTTTATGATCCATGTCCATACGGTTGGAAAGTCCCTGCAGGCAGTGATTTCGATGTGCTCAAGCTCTCTGATGAGGAGGATGGCATGGCTGTTGACTCTGCACGTGGTCGTTTTGGTTGGATGCTTACAGATGGCTCTAATAGCTACTTCTACCTCGGTGGTGGTTTTAGAAGCTACTATGACGGTGTAATTCACAATATGAACTACAAGACCGATGTCTATCCGTCACAGCCTGAGCCATGGGAGGGTTATTATTGGACTGCTGGCGTTACTGCAGATGGAAAGCAGTCAACATGTCTCTATTTTGACTTGACAACAACCAGAACTATTAATAAATTCAACCTCAATTACCCATCGAAGCGCGCAAATGCAATGCAGATTCGTTGTGTAAAGGTAAAATAAAGATGCTACGACTATGATTCTCAGACTTAGAATGCTCAGCGACGAGAACGATAATTTCGTTCGTGATTTCGAGGTTTCTCATGAGATGAATCTCTTTGAGTTGCACAATTTTATCATCAATTCGATTGAGTATGATGATTGCATGGCCTCATTCTATACAGCCGATGCGCAGTGGAATCCTATCCAGGAGTTCTCGCAGATGGATTTGGGCGATGAGCAGTTTGAGGGCGCACCTATTGCTATGGAGAAGGTTACTCTTGCTGAGCTTGTGGTGTCGGAGTGCAATCGCCTGATTTATCAGTTTGATATGCTGACAGATAGAGCTTTCTATCTTGAGGTTGTAAGCGTTAGTCAGCCAAATCCACAGCTTGAGTATCCACGTGTGTCATTTGAGAATGCTCGTGTGCCTGATCAGTATGATCCGGATGCTGTGCCAGCCGATGACGGCTCTATTTTCGATGAGATGATGGATGAGTTTGGCGAGTTTGATGGCGACGATAACTATGACGATGAATACTAAACGACTGATTGTTGTCGTCGGTGCAACAGCTTCGGGCAAGACTGATCTGAGTATCGCTCTTGCCCGATATTATAATGCACCTATACTCTCAACAGACTCGCGTCAGGTCTATAGAGGTTTGCCAATTGGTACGGCATATCCTTCTGTAGAGCAGTTGCAAGATGTTGAACATCACTTTATTGGAGAGAAGGAGTTAACGGAAAACTTTAATTGCGGAGAGTACGAAAAACAGGCTCTTGAGCGCCTTGACCAACTTTTTCAAAAGCATGATACTGTAGTGGCAGTAGGTGGTTCGGGCCTCTATATCCGTGCGTTGTGTGAGGGTATGGATGATTTGCCTGAGGCTGATGAGGCTCTGCGCGAAGAGTTGGCAAATCGTCTGAGTACAGATGGTTTAGAGTCGCTTTTGGTGCAGCTGCGCGAGCTTGATCCAGAATTTTATGAGGTTGTAGATAGGCAAAATCCAGCTCGTGTAATGCGAGCCCTCGAGGTTTGTTTGACAAGTGGTTGTAAGTATTCTGAGTTGCGAAAATCGGAGCGCAAAGAACGTGATTTTCAGATTGTTAAGGTTGGTATTACAATGCCACGCGAGGAGCTATACGATCGCATAAATCGCCGCGTGGATATCATGCTTGCTGCTGGTCTTGAGGCTGAGGTGCGTTCGGTACTACCCTATCGTCACTGCAATTCGCTTCGCACGGTTGGCTACTCGGAGATGTTTGACTACTTTGATGGTAAAATCACTTTTGATGAGGCTGTGGAGCTAATCAAACGAAACTCGCGCCGTTACGCTAAGCGTCAAATTACTTGGTTTGGTCGCGACAAGGATATTGCGTGGTTTAATCGTGGTGAAGAGGAGCAAATTGTAAAATATATTGATGCGCAATTTGGAGAATCAGATATAAATTCTTAAATTTGCACCGCAAAACAAAACGGCTGCTCGAATGGTGGAATAGGTAGACACGCCGGACTTAAAATCCTGTGGACAGAAATGTCCGTGCCGGTTCGATCCCGGCTTCGAGTACAACAAGGAGAATCTATTAGGTTCTCCTTTGTTGTTTTTATACTCGAAGCCGGGATCGCTTAACCGGTGGCGGTGTGGCAGAGTTATCTGCGTCTGTAGGCTTTGCAGAGTTGCTGCGCAACCACCATTCTTGTGCTGTTTTAGCTATTTGAGAGCAAGCTCTCATATCAAAACATCACAATCCTGCGACTTTGTCGTCTGCAAATCCTTTTGTCTTGCTCTGCTCAAACCTGCAGCGGTCACTCGATCCTTGGGAAATATCTTTTGTAGAGTATTGTGTGTATTGTAGAGGTTCTCCTTTGTCGTTTTTTATACTCGAAACCGGAATCGCTTAACCGGTGGCGGTGTGGCAGAGTTATCTGCGTCTGTAGGCTTTGCAGAGTTGCTGCGCAACCACCAGTCTTGTGCTGTTTTAGCTATTTGAGAGCAAGCTCTCATCTCAAAACATCACAATCCTGCGACTTTGTCGTCTGCAAATCCTTTTGTGTTGTATTTTGAATAAAACTCAAAATAATGAAGAAGATAACCATTCGATTATTTCGTTTTTAACAATTTTGTACTATCTTTGCACTATCAATAAGGCTCGTCGTCCGACGGGCTCTCAATCACGAAGTTATTACTAATTGAATTATAGAAGACATCTTTGTATGGAAGATTTAGCTACCTTAGAGGGTAAGTCATTGAAAGAGTTGCGCGAGATAGCCAAGGTGTTTGGCATTGCGAGCGACAAATTATCAAAGAGAACATTAATCAAACTCATATCAGGAGGAGATGGCGATACTGCTACGGCTGAAGAGTCTGCACCTTCTGCTGAGGTTGTTGCAGAGCAGCCACAACCTAAGCGTCGTGGTCGTCGTCCGCGCATGGCGGAAAAGGTTGAGCCAGAGGCTGTTGTAGAGGTGTCAGAGCCAGCTGCAGAGGTTGCTGAAGAGCCAAAGGTTGAAGAAGTAGTCAAGTCTGAGCCCAAGCGTCGCGGCCGTCCAAAGAAGTCGGAGAAGGTAGATAAGAGCGAAAAATCAGAGGTAGCTGTTCAGGCTGCGCAGGCAGATGTCGCAGAGCCTACCGAGGTGACTCCGGAGCCGATTGCTGAGCAAGAAGAGAGCCCTGCAACAGAGCCAGAGATTACTAAGGATGACTTTACTGCCGAGGTGATTGGCGAGGGTGTTCTTGAGCTTATCCCTGAGGGTTATGGCTTCCTTCGTTCTGCGGATTACAACTATCTCAACTCGCCAGATGATATCTATGTCTCTCCGTCGCAAATCAAGCTCTTTGGTCTGAAGGCTGGTGATACCGTGACCGGTGTTATTCGCCCGCCAAAGGAGGGTGAGAAGTATTTTCCATTGGTGCAAGTGCTTGAAATTAACGGACTTGAGCCAAATGCAGTGCGTGATCGTGTGCAGTTTGAGTATATGACTCCCCTATTCCCAAATGAGAAGTTTAATCTGACCGGAAATGGACATAACGACCTTTCTAATCGTGTTGTAGATCTCTTCTCTCCTATTGGTAAGGGTCAGCGTGCACTTATTGTTGCGCAGCCAAAGACCGGTAAGACAATGTTGCTGCAGAGTATCGCCAATGCTATTGCCGACAACCATCCGGAGGTATATATGATTGTGTTGCTTATCGACGAGCGACCTGAGGAGGTTACTGAGATGGCGCGCCACGTCAAGGCTGAGGTTGTAGCTTCGACCTTTGATGAGCAGGCTACTCGCCACGTAAAGGTTGCTGAGATGGTGCTTGAGAAGGCAAAGCGCATGGTGGAGTGCGGACACGATGTTGTCATTCTGCTCGACTCTATTACCCGCCTTGCTCGTGCTTACAACTCAGTCCAGCCAGCTTCTGGTAAGGTGCTCTCTGGTGGTGTAGATGCAAATGCACTCCATAAACCAAAGCGATTCTTTGGTGCTGCGCGTAATACCGAGGAGAAGGGTTCGCTTACCATCATCGCAACCGCTTTGATTGATACAGGCTCGAAGATGGATGAAGTTATCTTTGAGGAGTTCAAGGGTACGGGTAATATGGAGCTCCAGCTCGACCGTCGCCTTGCAAATAAGCGTGTATATCCTGCAGTTGACGTAATTGCATCGGGTACTCGCCGAGAGGATATGCTCCTCAGCCGCGAGGTTATGCAGCGCACATGGATACTGCGTAAGTATCTCTCTGATATGACTACCGTAGAGGCTATGGAGTTCCTCCAGAAACAGATGGGTATGACCCGCGATAACGCAGAGTTTTTAGCAACAATGAACCAATAAATTATAAAATTATGAAGAGATCTCTATTACTCCTTATCTCGGCATTCTATGCTCTGACCAGCTTTGGTTGGGGACAGAAGGGACACGACGTGGTTGCTTATATTGCCGAGTGTAATTTAACCCCTAAGGCCTATAAAAAGGTGGTTGAACTCCTTGATGGCCACTCTTTGGTATATTATGCCAACTGGATGGATAACGCCAGCAACACAGATGCTTACCGTTATACAAAGACCTGGCACTATGCTAATGTCGATGCTGGCTTTACCTATGAAACAATGAAGAAAAACCCTAAGGGTGATATCGTGACTGCGATTGAGGATATTGTTGCAAAACTCAAGAGCGGTGAGCTTACTGCAGAGGAGACATCAACAAACCTTAAGTTCCTCATCCACCTTGTGGGTGATATCCATGCTCCGATGCATGCGGGTCGCCTGAGTGATATCGGCGGTAATAAGACCTATGTGACATATTTCGGCAAGAAAACCAAGCTCCACAGCCTTTGGGATACCCCTATGGTGGAGGATATTCACCGCTGGAGCTATACCGAGTGGCAGCAACAGCTCGATAAAATCTGCCCTAAGAGCGTTAAAAATCAGATTGCAACGGGAACAGCTAAGGATTGGCTTACTGAGAGTCATCATGTTGCTACAAAGATCTATGAGGCTTCATCAGATGAGAGCAAAAAACTCTCATACGACTACCAAAATCAGTTTGCTAAGACCCTTGAGCAGCGCCTGCTCTATGGCGGTGTTCGCTTGGCGATGATTCTTAACGAAATATATAAGTAGCAGAAATCAAAAGCAACCATCTAAATCACTCTCATTCGTGGGGGTGATTTTTTTGTTTTGAGAGGTTTTACGTGGGAAATTTTGATTTTTGGTTATAACTACCTATATTTGCAAGTTAGAATATAATATAGGTATCAAGATATGAATATTTCGTTCAAATGGCTTAAAAATTATGCCGATATTGACTTGTCGGCTGAGCAGGTTGCGACACTCCTGACCGACATTGGTCTTGAGGTCGAGGGTTTTGAGAAAGTTGAGACCATTCGTGGTGGCCTTGAGGGTGTTGTTGTGGGTCAGGTGCTCACTTGTGAGGATCATCCAGATTCTGACCACCTTCACATCACAACTGTAGATGTTGGTGGTGAGGCTCCGCTTAATATTGTTTGCGGTGCGGCTAACTGTCGTCAGGGTCTGAAGGTTATGTGTGCCACTGTTGGTGCAGTGCTCTACCCTGTTGATGCAACTGAGGGCTTTAAGATCAAGCGTAGCAAGATTCGTGGCGTTGAGTCGCTCGGTATGCTCTGCGCAGAGGATGAGTTGGGCATTGGCGTTAGTCACGATGGAATTATTGAGCTTCCTGAGGATGCTGTTGTCGGTACTCCTGCACGCGAGTACTACAACATTGAGGATGACTACCTCATCGCTATCGGTCTTACTCCAAACCGTGTAGATGCTGCGTCACATATCGGTGTTGCGCGTGATATTGTCGCTTATCTGAAGAGTCAGGGACAGCGTGCCGAACTCCGTATGCCGAGCGTTGACGAGTTTGCGGTTGATAATCACGACCTTACAATAGATGTCGAGGTGGTAAATACAGCTGCTTGCCCTCGCTATTCGGGTGTGACTGTTAAGGGTTGCAAGATTGCTCCGTCACCAGACTGGATGCAGAACTATCTGCGCGCTGCGGGCATTAATCCGAAGAATAACCTTGTCGATATCACCAACTTCGTGCTCTTTGAGCTCGGTCAGCCTCTTCATGCCTTCGATGCATCGAAGATTGAGGGCGGCAAGATTGTCGTTCGCAACTGCGAGGAGGGTACTACGTTTGTAACTCTTGATGGCGTAGAGCGCAAGCTCTCTGCTGCCGACCTGATGATTTGCTCTGCAGAGCGTCCAATGTGCCTTGCAGGTGTCTATGGCGGTCTTGACTCAGGCGTAAGCGATACAACAACCGACATCTTTATCGAAAGTGCATACTTCAATCCGGTATCTGTTCGTAAGAGCGCAAAGCGTCATGGTTTGAATACAGACTCTTCATTCCGTTTTGAGCGCGGTATCGACCCAAATATGCAGGTCTATGCCCTCAAGCGTGCTGCACTGCTCTTCAAGGAGCTTGCGGGCGGTACAATTAGTAGCGAGATTACAGACCTCTACCCAGTAAAGGTTGAGCCGTTCCGTTTCGACTTCTCGCTCTCTCGCGCAAAGATGCTTATTGGTAAGGATATTGCGGACGAGACTATCAAGGGCATTATCGCAGCCCTCGATGTTACAATCGAGAAGGAGGAGAATGGCGTTCTCTCAGTTGCTGTTCCGCCATATCGCGTTGATGTTCAGCGCGAGGCAGACCTCGTGGAGGATGTGTTGCGTATCTACGGCTATAACAATGTCGAGATTCCTGAGCATGTGAACTCTACCCTTTCGTATGTTCAGAAGCCTGACAGAAATCGCCTTGTAAATATGGTTTCGGATATGCTTACTGCACGTGGCTATACCGAGATTATGTCAAACTCACTCACTAAGGCGGCTTACTACGACGGTCTGGAGTGCTATAAGGCTGAGAATTGCGTGAAGATTCTCAATCCGCTCTCTGCAGACCTCAATGTTATGCGTCAGACGCTCGCTTTCAATGTTTTGGAGGCAGTGGCTCTCAATATCAACCACAAGAATGCTGATCTCAAGCTCTATGAGGCGGGTAACTGCTATTACTACAACGCTGAGGCGGCAACAGAGGAGAATCCGCTCGCGGCATACTCTGAGAACTATCGCCTTGCTATTGCAGTCACCGGTAACGAGAGCGCTCCGTCTTGGAACTGCAAGAGCGCTGCAGCGTCGTTCTTCACTCTGCGTGCATCTGTAGAGCTGCTGCTCAAGCGCTTCGGTCTTAATATCTACGACCTTAAGTGCGAGAGTTGTAATTTTGATATCTTTGGCGATGCTATCTGCCTCTATATCAATAACAAGCCACTCGTTTGGATGGGTCAGATCTCAGGCAAACTCTGCAAGACAATGGGTATCAAGCAGGATGTATTCTTCGCCGAGATTGACTTCGAGCTACTAGTGAAGGCTACTCGTAAGCATAAGATTACCGTTACAGAGCTCTCTAAGTATCCGGAGGTTAAGCGTGACCTTGCTCTGCTCGTGGATAAGAACGTGAACTTCTCGGCTCTCCGCGCTATCGCATTTGCTACCGAGCGCAAACTGCTCAAGAGCGTATCTCTCTTCGATGTATATGAGGGTGATAAGCTCCCTGAGGGCAAGAAGTCATACGCACTCTCATTCATTCTTGAGGATAAGAGCCAGACACTGACCGATAAGGCTATCGAGCGTACTATGGCAAATCTGCAGGCGGCGTTTGAGAAGCAGGCTGGTGCCACTATAAGATAAAGGTTTTATCGTGATAATGCGGATACCTACTTCCGCTAGCAAGAAAATCCGACAATGGCTGTACGTTTTAGTACTATCCATCGTCGGATTTTTTGTGCCGAGCGTTGTATCTACCGCATTCTGACGATAAAACGGTGCACAGATGTACCGGAGTGCAAACTCTGACAACAAATTTGGCATACATAAATAACCGCTATAATTAAGTTGGCTAAAATTATTTTTAGTCAACTTAATTTTGCTTTATTGCACTGCAATGCTCCACAAGGTGTTGTTTGTTTGCGAAACTTTTTCTAAATTTGTGGTGCTATTGCAAGATAGCAGACATATTGAAAGTGTTTTCGCAGTCCTTGTTAGAGAATGTGGTAGTTTTCAAAGCGATAGGATACGAACAACACCTCTCTTGTATATATGCTATTGGTGTATCCGCACCAATCTGTTGGCATATTACAGGTGTGGGGCATTGTATCGTTTATTATCGCAGGGTTCTACCACAACCTTCTAACAATTAAACGAAAATCAACTCCACACTTTCTTTTTTTTTGTATAATACTCAATCGGAGTTGTAGAGTAAAAACTAGTTCAAAATTATGCTTTACTTAAACAATTTAAGCACTAACGGCACAGATTATTTTGCCGATTTACTGGATGACAACGATAAGGTTGTTCATTCTGTAATTATTCAAAAAGGCGGAGGAAATTGTGATTGGGTTGCAATAAATGCAGAAGATTACAATCAAATGCGGGAAATCCAATTTGTTGGAGCCAACAAATTAGATGTGTCACAGTGGAGAGATGGAGATGTTATTGTATTAAATATGGAAATAAAGCCTAATAGTGTTAATAGATAAATATTGATAATATGAAAAAGTTTTTGATTATAGCGTTAGTTGCAACTCTATTTTGTAGTTGTGAGAAAATCAATAGTGGAAAAGATCCATATTTGAAATTAAGCAAAGAACTTATAACGTTTGATTCTGATGGAGGAAAAGAGAGTATCAAAGTATCAAGCAACTGCGAGTGGATTATTACCGGTGGTGATAACTGGTGTACCCCCTCGATAGATAAGGGCAATGGTAATATGTCAATCATCTTTACGGTAGCTAAAAATGATGCAATCAGAGATTTGAAAACAACTTTTTACTTTGAATTTGAAGGTGAATTTGGGACTGAAATTGTTGAATTGGAAGTAGTGCAGGAAACTCTGCAGGTTGATAATGTAGCAACATTGATGGACGATGCTGTGTTTATTGCCTATTGCTATAGAAATTTTGACCTTAATCAAGATGGAAAAATATCGATGATGGAGGCTAATACAGTCAAAGTTATAGAGATTAAAAGTGAGGAAAAGTTAAAATCAGTAAAAGGTATATCATTATTTACAAATCTTGAAGATATTTCCTTTGAGAATACAGGTTTACAAAGCATAGATTTGAGTAAAAATACTAAATTAACCACTATTAGGGAAAGTGCCTTCTATAGTTGCGGCAGCCTTACAAGTATTACAATACCTGATAGTGTAACTTCGATTGGAAATTATGCATTCAAGAACTGCAGCAGTCTAAATAGTGTGATAATTGGTAATGGCGTAATTTTTATTGGTTGTTACGCATTTTATGGCTGTACTAGTCTTAAGAGTGTATTCTGTATGCCTACAACACCACCTGCTATTTCATTGTCTTCATTCGAATGGAACGCATTTGATAGGAACGCCTCAGGTCGTAGAATTAATGTGCCAGATACATCTGTGCATCAATATAAGGTCGCAGATGGTTGGAAGAAATATAGTTCGGATATTTATTGATTTACTTGATAGTTTTAAATTTAATTATGAAAAAGGAAGAATGTTTGTGGTATAAACTGCTTACCACTGGAAAAAAAGAACTCGGTTGGAAATACGGTTTGTCAGTACCTTTTTTAGTCGGTACATATACTCGCAGATTTGGCAAAGACTATTCTTCGTTAGAAGGACTGAAAGATATATTTGATGATATTGTAGCAACAAACAAGAATGAAGATATCTGCGTTATTCGTTGTACTAAATACACCAAAATACCTGTTTTTGTGATTCAGGTACTGTCAGATATTCCGGCGCAAGTTGCCGAGAATATTAGAGAAAATCCGATGGTTGCCAATAATATTTATACAACGATTGGTAATGATGTGAGCGACTTAAATTCTCTGGTGGAAAAACTTTGGAACATTCACAAAGAGGAGATTCAAGCGGGATATTTTTCGGCGCAAAAAGATGAAGATCAAGAATCTTGGCGACCATTTAATGAGTCGGAACAAAAGATGATCGATAATTTGTAACCAAACGGAGGCAAGTATAAATCTTGCCTCCGTTTATTCTTGTAGTTGCAGTAGATTCAACAGTGTATGTTATCACTAAAAGAGCCCGCGATTGCGGGCTCGGGAAACACGTCTGAATATGTTAGTACTAATTATTCTGCGGTGTTTTCTTGATTTTTGAGCAGTTTGCGTTCGATAATAAGTGCTGTAACAAGGCCGATTCCGATACCGAAAACAATCATAAGAATTAGCAGCAGAATAGCACCCTCGAAACTTTTGTCGGCATATTTGTTGAGCAGATATATAAAGCCACAGCCGAGGAGCGAGGCGAAGATAGCTGGCAGACCTACACGCAGCAGAACGAGTTTTGGCTCCTTTTTCAGCTTGCTCTCGATAAGCACTTTGGCAAGTTCGGGGTCAGAACCGTTCTCCAAAAGGCGCATACGCAGTTCGTGTTCGGCTCTCTTGTTGCGGATGTAGGCTACAAAGAATAGCACAATTGGTGTAATAATAGCGACTGCTGTCAAGATGCTACCCATAATGTACTCGATAAGATTGGCGAGATTGTAACTCATAATAGTATTTGTTTTTAGTTTAACTTCGTATTAAAGACTTGACGGATAGTGTTTTATTACACTTCCTCTAAAGAAAAATTTACAACCGAGTATGTCGCTACGGCAATGGCTGACATGACGGTAACTGCTGCGGCAACGTAACCCATTACCCCATCTGTTAAAGTCGAAATGCTATACGCTCCGTAGCCCATAACTGCAAGAAAGGTCGGTACGCCGAAGGCAAAACCAACAAGGCGCAGGGCGCGCTTTATCTTGCGCTGTTGATTGAAGCGCTTAGCTGCGGCAAGTGCCTCTGTGCTGACCTTAGCAAATATCTGTTGCCTCTGTAGGCTCTGAGCAATGAGTTGGTCAAGCTCTTTATCGTTAATCTCTTTCATCTGTAATCAATTTTTTGAGTTTCGCCCTTATTCGGTGCAGTCGGACAAGGATATTTGCTTCGCTCTGTCCTCTCTGCTCTGCAATCTGTTTTGTCTTTAGCTTTTGATAGTAGTGCAGCTCAATAATCTCGCGCTCCTCTGCCGTCAGTTGAGCAAGTGCCCGGTCCATCGCATCTAGCAGTGCGTGGTGCTCTGCCGTACACTCATCGTTGGCAATAGGGAGACTCTCGATATCGCTATACCGCTCCTTCTGCCGCTTTTTCAGGGTATCTATCGCCTGATTGTGGGTTATCATCTGCAGATAAGGCGCGAGATTTGTCCCTCCACGCCAATGGTGCAGATTTTGGTACGCCTTGATAAAAGCCAGCTGCATCACCTCCTCGGCAAGGGTGTAATCTTTTGTAATTCCGAGCGCTGTATGAAAAACAAGACCCGAATACCTCTGCATAACGACAGAGAATGCCTCAGTGTCGCTATGCACAACTATTCGGGTTATTAGCTCTTTGTCTGTCATACGCTCGTTTTTGTACATAAGACGGACAAAATGGTCAAATATTACAACTGTACGCTAGTTTTTTGTTAATTCATCCATGCGGAGCAGTGTGCAGACAGAGCTATATGCACAGTTTGTCCAGAATGTAGCTTTGTAGTTGTGACGGATACGCCATGTGGTTGGAATCTTGCCGGTATTGACACACTGAACCACTGTTATGTTGTCAATCAGCGCCTTAGCCTTGGCAAGCATCAACTCATCGCCGGTCTGCTCGTAGATGTCGAGCATCGCATTTGAGACGTTGCAGGTACTTGCATCCACTGGCATTGCGTACTTGTACTGCTCATAAACACACGGTGTTGCATCGCGCTTGTATCCCCTATCGCCTACAGGCATATCCCAATAGACGAACTGATCCTCGCTAAATCGGACAAGCTCGTATGCTGTATCGACCTCCTTGCTGTTTGCACCGCGCTTTAAGAGATAAGATGCGTAAGGCGCTGCAGTGCAGTTCGTCAGATTCTCGTAAGGTTTGATATTCTCTACCGCTACATCCTCAAACTGGCCGGTCATGTCGAATCGGCTGAGAATATGCTCTGCCATCCACTTCTCGCCACGCAGACGAGCCTCGGCATATGAGGTTTGGCCATACTCTTTCTCGAGGCGCAGGAGATAATTGAGCAGCGGATGTAGCATGGCCTTGCTGTTGTTTACCGGCTCGCCTGTCACAAAGTCATACTTAATGTGCCATGAGCCATCCTCGCACTGCAGACGCATATATGTATCTGCAATACCCAGAGCGTAGTTGAGATATAGCTCGTCACCTGTTGCATTATATAGATCAAGGAATGCCTGACCGGCTGCAGCAGCCTCCATGGCCATTGTCTTACCTTGATTGCTAGCACGTTTTGAGGCAATGAGATTCTTGTAGTAGGTCGGTGGAAAGTATGCGAGGGGTTCGCCAGGCTTGCGAGCTTGGTCGATAAGGAACTGCGCAGCATTCTTGGCAATCGCCATAGCATTTTCGCTGTACTGTGGTAGAAGTTTTGCCAAAAGTACCTCCGACTTTACAACCGCACCGATAATCTTACAAGGGTATGTGAAGTGTTTGTAGCTCATATCGGGCTCAGTAGATGTTGCAAAGTTCTGTATCTGAGGCATATTGTGGATGTAGAGCAGACCAAGAATAGCGGCCTGTTTGTAGTCGCGCACAGCTCCTGTATATGGCGGGTTAAAGCTGTAGTCACGCCAAAAAGTGCGCTCGCCCGCTTTATCCAGGACTGAACCATCTGCGGCCATGCCATCCACGACAAGGGTTACATTTGAGCCTTGTGGAATCTCACTCCAAATTGGAGAGAGTGGCATCTGCGGATTATCTGCCGTAAAACTCCATGAGCCCGCATCGGTAGTTGCAGTGTAGCGGTAGCTTACAGCGCCACTAACTACCTGAAAATCAAATGATGGAGCGTAAATAAACTTCTTGGCAAAACCATTCCAAAATGGACGCTCAGCGCTACCCGGATGTACGGGTGTGAGGTACTCAGTGGCAGCTAACTCGGTTAAGTGCTGATTTTTATCCTTTGGTGCGCATGAAACGACAGCGCAAAGGAGAGTTACAATGACGAATAGTTTTCTCATGGCTTACTTTATCTTTAATGATTGGATTACAATTTGGTCCTCGGCATCGCTCCTATCTGTCGCAACCACGCGAATGGCATGCAGTGCAGGTGTAGGCTTGATTGTCGCACCGCCCTCGGTAAGGTCGGCTGAACGGAAGAAACTCTTGCCGTCATAGCTCACCTCTACATATCCTTTGAGGAGGTGACAGCGACGTAGGTGTATATGTCCAGTCTGCACCTCAATCTCTCGGCAGGTCAGAGGTTCTGCAAAGCGATACTCAATCCAATCGCCAGCCTTTGCAGCGCGGGTTGTGCGGACAATGCTATTTGTGTATTTAGATGCATTCGAGAATGGAGTCTTGCTGCTGCACGGTATTGATGAAGTGACAGTTACAGCAGGTTTGAGGCGCGCAAAGTACTCCTTGCTGCCTGTTTTTTTGCTAATGCCACTACCCTTTCGGCTGTAGAACTCGTAGTTGTACGGAGCATTTGTTGCAATCGGTTTTGTGTAACGCGAGCTCTTATTTGTCGTGAGGTCTGTATAATATAAGGTAGAGCCATCTGTAGTCGAGGCGGTAAGTACTCCGTTTGCATACACTACTTTTGGAGTCTCAAGGCGATATGTCACACCCAGTACATCCATTCGCGCATAGTGGGCACTCTTTAATGTGCTGTAGAACTCATCCCAGCTACGGCGAGTGTGGCTCCATGCAACCTCAGATAGCGCAGTGAGGCGCGGAAAGAGCATGTAGTCGAGATATTGAGAACTTTCAGGGTTATGGGCAATGTATATCTCGCTGAAGAATGACGCCTCAATGCCCGCAACACTCTTGAGATGGTCGGCAGTAAAGCCCTCCTTGGCAAAATCAAAAGACAACACCTTCTTTGCATCGAAGATTGCCGCCCAGTTGTGTCCAGGCTCAGATGCGGACTGCTTCATGTCAAAGTAGAAGTAGTGGCCGGGCATGATGATTGTCGGATAGCCCTTGGATGTTGACGCAAGACACTTTTTGATGCTCTCCCAGCCATGTACACGGGTGCTTTTTGGTAATAAACCACCCTCAATTGCCTCGTTCCAAACGGCTGGTTTCTTGCCGTACTTTGTCAATATTTCAGTAACACGAGCGATAAAGTAGTCCTCAATCTGTTTCTCGTTTTCGAGACCTTTGTCAGCTTTGAGCTTTTGACAATCAGGACACTTGCGCCACTGACTCATATTGACCTCATCGCCACCGATGTGGATATAATCAGATGTGAATATCTCGCTCATCTCGCGAATTATATCATCAATCAGCGCATAGTTACTCTCTTTTGCAGCACACCAAACGTTGCGAATCTCAAGCCCATTGCTCTTGCTCTTATCCGGGGTGAAGTTACAGAGAATATCACTATAAATTGCGCCTAAAGCCTTGCTGTGACCAGGCATATCTATCTCGGGAATAATCTCTATATTGCGTTGTGAGGCATATGCTACAATATCTTTTAGCTCCTGCTGAGTGTAGTATCCACCCCACTTCTCGTCAAACTTTCCATAGCGCGGAAATACGGGGCTGTCACCTCCTCTGAAACCACCAATTTGAGCCAATTCCGGATGAGATTTAATCTCAATTCGCCAACCTTCATCGTCTGTTAGATGGAGGTGTAACTTATTGAGTTTATGGTGCGACATAAGGTCGATATAACGCTTTACTTTATCTGCACTTATCCACGTTCTTGCCACATCAAGCATAAATCCTCGATAGGCAAATTTTGGGCTATCCTCGATAATGCAATATGGCACAGATAACGGCAGTTTCGCCTCTCCGCTGTAGATTTGCGGAGGAAGCAGCTGCAGCAGAGTTTGTATGCCGTTAAAGACACCTCTGTTACTACCACCTATGATGCGGATATTGTCTTTGTCAATCGTCAGGCGATACCCCTCTTCATCTATATAACGGTTGATACCAAGCTCAATATCTCCGGCCATAACTTTGGAGGAGCTGAGTATCTGCTTGAAAGGCAAATAGTTCAGTAGGTATAGCGCGGACTCGCGTACGTTGCTGTTATAGACCAGGCAACTCTTGTTTGTAATTACAAATTCACCATCGCCATAACTCTCCGATGTCGGTTTGGGAACTATCTGAGCAACAGCCGAGCCGAGTGTTGCAATAGACAGAATAAAAAATAATAACTTCTTCATAATGTGCTCTATTTGTTACAAAATTACTATATTTGCACTAAAATAACAAATCTATTTATGGAGAATAAACTAAAGGCTACAGCGCGAGTGTTGGAGGTGATGGATACTCTGCGCGAGCAGTGTCCGTGGGACAGAGAGCAGACCTTTGCCTCGTTGCGAAATAATACCATTGAGGAGGCTTTTGAGCTGACTGATGCCATTACAGATGGCGATATGGAGGGCATCAAGGAGGAACTTGGTGATGTGTTGCTCCATGTTGTCTTCTACTCTAAGATGGCAGACGAGCAGGGTAAGTTTAACTTTGCTGATGTATGTAATGCACTGTGTGATAAGCTGATATATCGTCACCCACATGTTTACGGAGATGTGCTTGCAGACTCTCCTGAGGAGGTTAAGCAGAACTGGGAGGCACTGAAGTTGCGCAAGAAGGCCCGCAAGAGTGGTATTTTAGGTGGTGTGCCTCGTTCACTACCGGCAATGGTTAAAGCCTTTAGAATTGGTGAGAAGGCCGCCTCTGCGGGCTTTGACTGGGAGAAGAGAGAGGATGTTTGGCAGAAGGTGCATGAGGAGGTTGCAGAGGTCGAGGCTGAGATGAGAGCAGACAACCTTGATAATATCGAGGGTGAGATTGGTGATCTCTTCTTTGCTCTTATCAATGCATGTCGTCTCTACGGTATTGACCCTGAGAATGCGCTGGAGCGTACAAATAAGAAGTTTATCAAGCGTTTTAACCATATCGAGGCTCGTGCAGCTGAGAAGGGAAAGATGGTGAGCGAACTGCCACTTGATGAGTTGGAGAGCTATTGGCAGGAGGCAAAGAACTAAAACTGATATTGTAGTAATAAAGCCAATGGCTAAAAGCCTGCGGTATAAAGCAAAAAAACTATGGCATATATAAAATCTGTTCGTAACCACACGCCAGAGGTTGGCGAGGGTACTTTTGTTGCTGAGACAGCGGTGCTGATTGGCGATGTAACTGTTGGTAAGGATTCATCTATCTGGTACAATGTTGTACTGCGTGGTGATGTAAACAAAATCACTATCGGAGATCGCACAAATATCCAGGATGGAACAGTTATCCATACACTTTATGACAAATCTCCAAAGCCTTCACAGACTCATATCGGTAATGACGTCTCTGTGGGCCACAATGCGACTATCCATGGCGCAATAATCGAGGATAACTGCCTTATTGGTATGGGTGCTACAATTCTCGATAATGCAGTTGTAGCATCGGGTTGCATAATTGCAGCAAATGCTTTGGTGCTCTCAAACTCTAAGTTGGAGCCAAACTCTGTCTATGCAGGTGTTCCGGCAAAGAAGGTAAAGGAGGTAACCCCTGAGCAGCGCGAGACCATTATTCAGCGCATTGCTACAGATTATCGCCTTTATGCATCTTGGTATGACGAGGAGTAATTTGTAAAAAACTAAAACTACAAAGCTATGAAACTCAAACAATTACGCAAATCACCAATTGTCTCTTATACATTGGTATCGCTTGCTATTAGCCTGATTATCAACTTCTCATATCTGTTGTTGATGGTGGTAAATCAGTCTGCTGAGGTGCGAGGAACTAAGAGTATAAAGGATCAGAGCAGAGTTGTGGTGGTCGAGGGCGTCATTGGTTTGAGTGTTGATGGCTTTGGCTATCTGATTGATGACAAAAGTGGCGATAGTATCTATGTCGATCGCCGTTCTGTTCGTCGATTAGACCTGCTGCATGGTGATAAACTTACTATTGAGGCCAGAGATCAGGCCCGCTACGAGGGTGCCCATCTGATTATGAGCCGTCTGCTTGTTCGCAACGGAAAGGATTTTGACTACGGCTCGCTCTACAACAGTTCTGATCAGTGGGAGGTTGTACTCTATCAGATAATCTTCTACATGTTCTTCTCACTACTGTTGCTACTGCTTATGACTTTGCGTCGTACGGGAAATAATCCGGTGTGGACATCGTTCTTTGCCAGAGCCGCAGTGGCGGTAATGATTACATCTGTTGCCTACTTCTTCTCTCCGGTGACATTCTACCATAGTGGTGAGACGAAGTTGGTGTGCCAGATGGATAATCTGCTGGATTTTGTGGTGATGCTCAAGTGTCTGTTTATGCTTGCAGTGGTACTTCTCTATGCTCAGATATATGTGTTGATCTACCAACGACAGCAGATGCTTATTGAGAATGAGCAGTTGCAGAACGAGAATCTTACTACACGCTACAATATGCTTGTAAGTCAGATAAATCCGCACTTCTTTTTCAACTCGCTCAACTCGCTGTCAATGCTTGTTAGAGAGGCAGATACTAAGCGTGCACTTGAGTATATTGACCAGTTGTCATATACCTTCCGTTATATTACCCAGAATGGCAACAATTCGCAGCTTGTACCGCTTAGCGAGGAGCTAAACTTTGCCGATGCGTACTGCTATATGTTCCGTATAAGGTATGCGGATAAGATATTTTTTGACATCTCGGTTGATGAGCAGTATAAGGGGTGGTTATTACCTGCACTATCACTTCAACCACTGATAGGTAATGCGGTAAAACACAATACAATAACATCCAAAAGACCACTCCGCGTGACTATTGAGGTTGTGGACGGTTATTTGGTTGTTTCTAACCCTATTTATCCACTTTTGGAGCCTCAGGTTGGCACCGGAACAGGCCTTCAGAATCTTAGAAGTCGCTACGAACTGATGTTGGGCGAGGATATTATCGTAGAGAATGACGGGGAGAACTTTACTGTAAAATTACCACTAAAGCGAGTGTAGATATGAAATTTCTCATCATAGAGGACGAGACAGCAGCTGCGCAGAATCTGTGTAGCATCCTGAAGAGTATAGCTCCGGAGGCTCAGATATTGGACGTTATAGATACCGTTGTCGATAGTGTTGAGTGGTTTGAAAGCAACCCTGCACCGGATTTGGTATTTATGGATATTCACCTCTCGGATGGCGAGTCGTGTAAGATATTTGAGAAGGTAACGGTCAACTCTCCGGTGATATTTACCACGGCCTATGACCAGTATGCACTTAAGGCCTTTCAGACAAGTGGTATAGATTACCTTCTAAAGCCTATTCAGGAGGATACAGTACGTCGCGCAGTGGATAAATGGCGACTCCTGACAGGTGTAGATAAGAGAAATTACAGCCAAAAGGTTGACAAAATGGTCTCTCAGCAGAGCGATGAACGCCAGAGCTTTTTGGTGCGTTTTCGCGATAAACTCATACCGTTATCACAAGCAGAAATAGCATACTGCTACACCTCTGAGGAGAAGGTGTATGCCTACGGATATGGTGGTGAGCGCTACCCTATGGATTACACTTTGGAGGCGCTGCAAGGAATTCTGTCACCGAGAAAGTTCTATAGAGCTAATCGCCAATTTATCATCTCACGAGATGCTGTGGTCGATATCTCTGTTTGGTTTGGCAGTCGCCTGTCGATCAATCTGAAGGTTGAAATTCCAGAGAAAATCATCGTCTCAAAGGCTCGTGTTTCGGAGTTCAAACAGTGGCTAAGATCTGGCGAGGAGTAGCTCTGTTTTTGCATTTTTACAACATACTCAGGTAAGCAGGTGTAATTTCACGTATTATATATGGCGATTCACCTTCTCTTTTGGTCATTTCACGGATTGGTAGGATTTGTGGAATGATTATTTTTATATTTTTGCATCCGGAAAAATAGACGTGGATTTTATCGGTTCAAAAACGACTGCGATAGAGTCTATATTTGAAACAGAAAGAGTACTTATTTACGAATTTACAAAACATACATAGATAGATTTATGAAACGAATATCTCTGTTGATTATCGCTCTTCTTGCGACTACAGTTACAGCGTTTGCTCAGCAGAAGGGAAAGGTTACATTTACACTTGTTGATAGTGCTACAAAGCAGGGTGTAATTGGCGCAGTTGTAGAGCTATACCCTACCGCCAAGCCAACTGACAAACGTTACTATACATCCAATGTAGATGGCTCTGTCTCTCTGCCGCCGCTTAACTATGGCGAGTATGCGATATTGGCAACAAGTTTGGGTTACTCAGACCTAAATCACACCTTTACCGTTAAATCTGCGACACTCAACCTGGGAAAGATTGAGATGAAGGAGAGTACAACACGTATTGATACTGTTGTTAAGGAGGTTAAGTCGCTTCGTGCATCACAGAGTGGTGATACGCTTAGCTACAACGCCGGCGCATTCAAGGTCTCAGCAGACTCTGATGTGGAGGGCTTGCTCAAAAAGATGCCGGGAATCAACATTAATAACGGTACTGTAGAGGCTCAGGGCGAGACCATCCAAAAGATTTTTGTAGATGGTAAGGAGTTCTTCGGTGATGACGTAAGTGCAGCCATCAAATCCCTCCCTGCAGAGGCAGTAGATCGCGTAGAGGTATTCAATAAGCTTTCAGATCAAGCTGAGTTCTCAGGTATGGATGATGGTGAGGGTTATAAGGCGCTCAATATCGTCACAAAGGTAAATATGCGTCAAGGTCAGTTCGGAAAGATGTATGCCGGATATGGTTATCAGCCTCAGACTGACGATATTACATCACACCACAAATATACAGTTGGTGGTAATGTCAATATGTTCCATGGTGATAGCCGCCTGTCGCTTATCGCGCTGTTTAACAACATCAACCAGCAGAACTTCTCGTTTGAGGATATTCTCGGCGTATCTGGTGGCGGCGGTGGCGGCGGAGGTCGTCGTGGCTTTGGTCAGTATATGGTACGTCCACAGAGTGGTGTTGCGGCAGTAAACTCTATCGGTCTGAACTACTCAGATCAGTGGGGTCGCAAGGAT
>JAZORI010000039.1:0-74392 GCA_045656505.1 Alistipes sp.
ACTCGAAATGGTGCGAGATATATTCTTGTTCTGTTGTTATACAGGGCTTGCATATATCGATGTACACAACCTCCGCCCCGAGAATATCACCGAGGACGCCCACGGTCGCAAGTGGATACGCAAGCAGCGAGAGAAGACCGATGTGGAGTTCTATGTGCCCCTGCTCGAATATCCGTTGCAGATACTCGAAAAGTACAAGAATCATCCGCTGTGCAAGGAGCGAGGCACGCTATTGCCCGTCTATGCCAACCAGAAGATGAACTCCTACCTGAAAGAGATTGCCGACTTCTGCGGGATAAAGAAACAGCTGACGATGCACATAGCTCGTTACACATTCGCAACGACAATTACACTTGCAAACGATGTTAAGCTCGAAAATGTGTCGAAAATGCTCGGCCACACCTCAACCCGAATGACGCAACACTATGCTCACGTGATGAACGACAGCCTCGCCAGAGAGATGGATAGAATTGCACCTCTTGTGGATTGCGTGCCGAAAAAGGAGTAAATTTTAGGTGGAAGTAAATTTTCTTTCGAAAAAATCTCACTTTCTTCAAACTTCTCCGAAAAACGCTCCTATTCTTAAAATAAAAAAGACTATGGTAATGGAATACATCGCAATTGACAAGGAACTCTACAATGAGATTGTAGCGACTGTCAGCACCGCATCGCAGGAGATTCGTGAGGAGTATAGAATGTACCAGGAGAGCGTCGGCTCGGAGTGGATTGAGAATGACGAGTTATCTCGTCTGTTGAGTCTGTCGAAACATCAGCTGAAAGGCTATCGTGGGCGAGGCCTGCTTGGTTATACGATGATCGGCAACAAGATTTACTACAAGCGCCGTGAGGTTGAGAGATTTATCAAACGACATATAAACAAATAGCCATGGAACTAGTACAAGAGACAAATTGCCGAGCAATGCTCGATGAGTTGAGCACATTGAGTGACTACATTCGTGCGATGCGCACACACTACAAACCGCAGATGAATGGCGAACGCTACTACACCACCGAGGAAGTGTGCCAGATGCTGAAAATTACCAAACGCACCCTGCAACAATACCGTGATGACGGCGTTATTCCGTTTGTTGCCCTGCCGGGCAAGATGCTCTACCGAGAGTCCGACCTGCGTGCCGCATTGGAGAAAAACTATGTAGTCCCATTCGCCCACCGCAACGCCGAGGACTTCCCTGCGGTTTACGGCAGACGATAACAGATTACAACACACTGCTTCAAAACGAGAACTCGCACGGGTTCTCGTTTTTGTTTTAGCCGAAATGCGTTGTTTTTCCTCAAAATTTATGATTATAGCAAAATTTTTCATATCTTTATGACAGATTATTGCGAATAAATAACACAATATATATGAATAGAATAAAGGAAGTCCTTGAAGCAAAGGGAATTAAACAGACTTGGCTTGCCGAACAACTTGGCAAGAGCTTCAGTATTGTCAATGCCTATGCGTGCAATCGCCGCCAACCGAGCCTCGAACAACTTTTCGAAATCGCCAAAATCCTTCAAGTAGAGCCTAAAGATTTAATAGCAAATAAATAGAACGAGATATGGAACTCAAGATTAATGGAAATAAGATATTTGCCCCTCTTAAAAACAAAGAGCTTGTTTTAACCCCCGAGGAGCGTGTACGCCAAGAGTACATTTGTCGCTTGGTTAATCACTATGGCTATGATTTGTCGCAGATGGAGCAAGAATTGCAGGTGAACAATTCTCACCGCGGCCAGGGCAAGGCTCGAGCTGATATTGTTGTGTGGAAGTCTGCCTCGGCGAAGAGCAACGAAGATGCTGCAACCATAGTGGTTGAATGCAAAGCTGAGCATATCACCATTCGTGAGGAGGACTATTTCCAAGGATACAACTATGCTGCTTGGGCAGGTGCTGACTTCTTTGTTACTACCAACCTTAAGGAAACTCGAGTTTTCAAGGTTGTAAAGGATAAATTACCTAAGCAATTGGATGAGATTGCTGATATTCCCAAGGCTGAGGATTTGACAAATACAAAGAAAATTAAAGAGTTGTTATGCCAGCCTAAAGAATTTACAAAAGAGAGTTTTAGTAAACTGCTATTCAAGTGCCACAATATTATCCGCAATAATGATAAATTATCGCCTGAGGCAGCTTTTGATGAAATTAGTAAAATATTGTTTATCAAAATTCGCTATGAGAGAAAAAATGATGAGGGTCAAATATTCTCTAAGGATAGATTTGTAAATAATCGCAAGGCATATGAAAAACTAAACAAGGAAATGGGAGTTGGTAACCCTAATCCTTTTTACCAGAACCTATTTGAGGAAACAAAAAAACAGTACAAAGAAGATTACTTGTTTGATCCTAACGATACTATCAAAATTAAAGAGACGAGTTTTGAGGCCATCGTAAAAGAGTTAGAAGGGTATAATCTATCTCGTACCGCTGACGATGTTAAGGGTATCGCCTTTGAAAAATTCTTAGGCAAGACTTTCCGTGGCGAGTTGGGTCAATTCTTCACCCCTCGTACCATTGTGGACTTCATGGTAGCACTTCTCGATCCCGAGGAGGGTGAGATTATCTGCGATCCTTGCTGTGGTAGTGGTGGATTCTTGATTAAGGCCTTCGAGTATGTGCGTGAGAAGATTGAGAATGATATCCAAAAAGCAAAGGAGCAGATTAAGGCACAGCTTTTTGATGAAAAATATGATTCTTTAAGCGACAAGAAAAAAGAGGGTATTGATAAGCGTGTTGATGGATATTTCTCCATTCTCAATCAGGAACTCGATACTATTCACACTGATAGCCGTTTGCAACATCTGTCGAGTGATTGCATCTTTGGCACTGATGCCAACCCTCGTATGGCTCGTACTGCCAAGATGAATATGATTATGCACGGCGATGGTCACGGTGGCGTACACCATCACGATGGTCTGTTGAATGTGAATGGTATTTTTGAGAATCGCTTCGATGTGATTCTGACCAATCCTCCTTTTGGCTCACGAGTTGAAAAGAGTTTGAAGATTACCGAGGCTGACAAGTTTACAGACGAGGCAAAAATCAAACACTACACCAAGCGTTATGGCGAGGAGTACACCAAGGCTTTGGAACAGGTCAATGGCAATATCGGCGAATCAGTTCTCAGTCTATACGACTCAGGCAAACTCAGCGGCTTGACCGAGGTGTTGTTCATTGAGCGTTGTTTGCGATTGCTCAAACCGGGTGGTCGTTTGGGTATAGTATTGCCAGAGGGTGTGTTGAATAACACCCAACTCCAAAGTGTGCGTGAGCTCTTCGAGGGTATGGCGAAGATTATTTTGATAACCTCTATCCCTCAGGATGTCTTTATGGCTTCGGGAGCAACGGTTAAACCAAGCCTTATGTTCTTCAAGAAGTTTACAACGGAGGAGGTTGCTCAATACGAGCAGGCGAAAACAAAGGCTTACGAGCAGGTAACGACTAAATACACTGAGGAACTTGCTGCGTTAAACGCCTTTATTGCAGACAAGAATAATCATCGTTCGGAGGTTAAGGTAAAAAAAGCGGAACTTAAAGCCCTCGAAGCAAAGATTGCTGAGGAGGTGAAGCCAATAGTTAAACAACTTTTCGATTATCAAATTCCTATTGCTCAGGTGCAGAAGGCGGGTATTACCACTACTGGTGCCGAGTGCGAGAACGAATTGAAAGAGTTGCTCAAAGAGTATGCACCTTATCGCAAGGAGCATAAGTTATGGGAGGCTACTGCAAAACGCTATGAATATAAGGTTGAAAACAACCATCTCTATAAGAAGTTGAACGACGGCGAATGGGTGGAGATATGCTAAATGCAATGAAATATATTTCGACAGTCCCATTTAGTGGATTGTTCAATTGGAGTGTGCAATATCTGAATGATTCAAAGATTGCATTCAGTAAGGCATACCCAATGATGCGTATCGGAGAGTTCCTGAAACGCAATAAAACAGCTGTGGCTATTGAGGATGACAAACCTTACAAGCGAGCAACAATTAAAGTTCGCAATGGTGGTATCTTTCTGCGAGACGAGGAGATTGGCACCAAGATTGGCACCAAGAATCAATTTTTAATATCAAAAGGGCAGTTCTTATTATCAAAGATAGATGCTCGTAATGGCGCATTTGGAGTAGTTCCGGAAGCGCTGGATGGAGGAATTATCACCGGTAATTTCTGGACATTCGATGTGGATTATAACATAATTAATCCTCACTATTTAGCACTGCTGACAACTACAGAAGCATTCGTTCAATTTTGCGAACAAGCAAGTAATGGTACTACTAATCGCCATTATTTGCAGGAACCATTATTCCTCAATATCAAAGTCCCTGTTCCATCATTAGAGGAGCAGAATAAATTGATGGAGGAGTATAATAAAACTATAACCAAAGCTACTCAATGCGATGCAGATATAAATAGAATATCTTCTGACTTATCTAATAAGATTAAAGCCCTATTGGGTTATAAGGATGATAGTAGCGACATAAATAATGCAAGAAAACTTCTCACATTCTGCCCTTTGTCTAAAATAGGTCGTTGGGATTGGTGGAACAATGCATACGAGCAGATTAGTTCCTTATATCCAATGGAGAAGTTGTACAAGGTTATAAGGATGAATAGCGGTTTGTTTTTGCCCAAGAATAAACAAATAGAAGGAGAATACCCTGTACTCGGAGGAAATGGAGTTACGGGAAACCACAATGCATATTGTTTCTCGGGAAAACGAATTGTTATTGGAAGAGTTGGTGAATATTGTGGTAATATTCATATTGTTGATGGTAAGTATTGGATTACAGATAATGCATTTAAGGTTGATAAAATTTCCGACATAGTATCTTGGGAGTATTTGGCAATAGCATTGGAATATATGAATTTAAATCAGTATAGAAGCATTTCAGCCCAACCGTCTATTTCGCAGAGTAAAATTCTAAATTTATCTATTCCTGTACCACCACCAGCTGAACAAATTACTATCGTTGATTATTACATGACGAATAAAAAGCACTTGGCAGTATTAGAACAAAAGGCTAACGAGTATAGGCAAAATGCATTAAAAAATTTCGAAACCCAAATTTTTGAGTAAAATGGATTTCTTTGAGAAAACAGAATATAGTATTGATGATTTAACTGCTTTAATAGACAATGAAGCAGAAGAGTCTGTGCATCTTGAATTCAAGGAAGCAAGGTCATTGAGCAAAGATGATAAGAAAAAGGCTGAAATTGCAAAAGATGTATCTGCATTTGCTAATTCTGACGGTGGTATTATTGTGTATGGAATAGAGGAACAAGAGCACAAAGCTCACGCTTTATCATACATAGATGGGAATACTTACACTAAAGAGTGGTTAGAACAGGTTATACAAGATAATATCCAACGAAGAATAGAGGGGTTGGAGATATTTCCAATTCGAGATAATGATGTAACCAAATCAATTTATATTGTTAAGATTCCTCGCAGTAGCAACACTCCTCACATGAGTGCAGACAAATGCTACTACAAGCGCAATAACTTCCGTTCGGTCAAAATGGAAGAGTATGAGGTCAGGGATTTGTTTTATCGAGAATCAACACCCAACTTGAAAATAAATGGATATAATTTCTATCAATCAGATGAGTCTGATGATTATATAACATTTGGTTTTATCGCTCAAGTGTGGAATGATAGTAATACAATATCCACAATGTATAAGTTAAATTGCTATCTCAATAATTATATCAGATTTAACAGAATATTGTGGGAGCCAGTTAAAGATGAAATGAATTATACCTATTTGGAAAAACAACGGTTAAAGATATTCCAACTGGGTAAATATCCACTCTTCCCTAATGAGAGTATTGATATGCTTCGCTTTAGTTTAGAAATAAAGCGCGAGAATGTTGAGGCGTTTATAAATAATGCGACAATAGAACTCATATTAATGTTTGGCAATAAAACAGATAAGTTGTCATTCTCCGTAAAAGAGATTTTAGAAAGGTGATAAGTAGTGCTATAACGCGAATATTGTAAAACAAATATGTTTAACCCAAAATTAGAGTAAAAATGTGTAAGGACAAATCAAATAATAAGTCTTCGGAAGAATCAAAGAATGATCTTTGGAGGACATTGTTATGTGCAGGATTGGCGGTTTTGGCAATATGGCTATTATCTTGGATTTTGATAGATGTGTTTATTGCGGATTCAGATAGAGGTACTTTTGGAGATAAATTCGGAGCTATAAATGCTCTATTCTCGGGATTAGCATTTGCTGGATTGATTGTAACTTTGCTCTATCAAAAAGAGGAACTTAAGCTTCAACGAGATGAATTGGCTGAGACTCGCAAAGAATTGCAAGGACAGCGCGAGGAATTTGAAGAACAAAACAAAACACTGAAACGCCAACGTTTTGAAAGCACATTCTTTAATATGCTGTCGTTACAACAAGAGATTATTGCGAGTTTATCATATGAAAACCCCATTCAGGATGAAACTAAACTAAAGCAATGTGATGTAAAACATCGAATATATAAAAGCCGAGATATCTTTGAAGGTATATACACAGATGCCATTATTGATTATGATGGGAAGTTATGCTATGGGGGCATCAAATCCAAACTTGCAGATTATGGATGTTTAGCATACACTCAAATAAAAGGATTATCGTTCTTAGATCATTATTTCAGACATCTATATCGTATTATTAAATATGTAGATACTAGCGATTCTATTTCAGATGATGAGAGGTATGACTACGTCTGCATTGTTCGCAGCCAGTTATCAGATTATGAACTCGTAATGCTATTCTATAATTGTTTAACGGCAAATGGAAAAGCTAAATTTAAACCATTAATTGAAAAATATTCTATCTTTAACAATTTGCGAGATGATTTACTTGCTGATATTGAGCATAAGAACGAGTATACAGAAAAGGCGTATAATAAATATGCTGAATAGGTTAAAAAATAATAGTCCAACGATATGTTATGAACAAAGAAGCCGTACTGCAAGAAGTTAGTAAAATAAAACAGTTAAGAGCGAATTACGATGCATTGATTGCTGACACTAATAGTCATGGGACAATCGAGGCGTATCACGCATGGTATGACGAATCGAGCGTCGTGTTTAGCCATTACTTTGATGACAACTGCAAAGAATATAGCAATTTTACCAGTGTAGATAATAATGGAAACGGCTATGTATTAAAAGGTAATTACCAAAAGATTCGTAAGGATTTTTGTGTACTAGTAGATAAACTAGAACGAGGTGTTTTGGGCGTAGATAAGCAAACTACAGTTGCGCCAATACAATCATCGATACCAACATCAAAGAAACGAATTTTCATCAGCCACGCATCCAAAGATGGTGAGTTAATAGGCAAGTTTGTGGATTTAATCTTCCTTTTAGGAATGGGTATAGACTCTGAGATTATAGTTTATACCTCTCGTGAAGATACAGGAGTGCCGGCAGGAGAAAGTATTCCACAATTTATCCAAGACAACATTGCGTGTGCAGATATTGTTTTGTTGATGATTTCTGACAACTACAAAAGTAGCGAGGTGTGCTTAAATGAGATGGGTGCAGCGTGGGCACTAAATAAGCATATTATACAGATTTTACTGCCTAATACATCATTTGATAAATTAGGTTGGTTATGTTCATTGGATAAGGCCTTGAAAATAGATGATGCAGACTCAATCGATGGCCTCTGTGAAGTATTTGCAGACAAACTAGATATAGGCATTAAGCCATCAGCATGGAATAGGAACAAGTCTGCATTTCTTGCATACTGTTCAACACTCTCTCCATCGCTACTACCCACTGTTATTGAGCCAGAAGTTGTAGAGGTTATGGAAGACGATTTGGAAGAATTAGGTTTTCTGGACTACAGAGAGCTAGTAGAAGAGAATACAGGAAAAGTATCTGCTATATGTTTCGTTTTGACAGATGCGATGTGTAAGCATAATGATGCGCTTACAACAAATGCTAAACGATTACATAGTTGCACTAATACCTCTCAAGCGAAAGGTATTATGATATCCACAGCAAAGAGCATGGACGATTTGTCCAATATATTTGAGACAAATACACCATTATTGCGAGCGTCGTTCTTTAATATGATAGACAATGCAACTAAGATGAAGTCCCTTGTTATGTCTAATAGCGAAGAAAATATGCAGGATGAATATAATGCTATTAGCACACTTCTAAAATCAATCTCCGAGGCAAAATCAGGTTGTATTGGGTTTAGAGATGCTATTGAGACATTACCTAGGGCAGAAAAAACTATCAATAAGGCAAAAAAGCGACTCTCTAATAATTTGGCTAACATCATTGACGTATTGGATGAGTGCATCTCAAAAGGGCATGAACTATTGAGGAGTGTTTTATAATATAAATTATATTGAAGTTATGGGCAAAACAGTAACTACATACTTAATTGATGGAGATCCGAAGGGAACTCAATATGCATTCATTAGCAACAAGATTTGCCAGATGTTTGTTGTTCCACGCTCAAATCTTGCGTATCTCAATACGCAGGAGAAGTTGCATAAGCCTGCATTTTATATTTTGCTTGGCGAGGATGAAGCAACGAAGCCGCAGGCATATATTGGAGAGACCGAGAATTTCCGTGAGCGAGTAAAGGATCACGATAGCAAGAAATCATTTTGGCAAAAGGCCCTCATATTTGTATCAAAAGATGCTGATATGACCAAAGCTGATGTGCAATACTTGGAACATAAGGCAATTGCTGAGGCTAAGAAAGCTAATGCTTTTGTATTGAGCGATAATAAGCAGACTCCCAAGGCTCCAAACTTACCAGAATATCAGCAGGACTCAATGGATGAGTTTTTCGAAGATGTTAAATTCTTAGCATCATTCATCGGTTGCAATATTTTTGAGGTATCTCAACCCAAGGTGGAGCATATCTTCTATACCAAAGGTAGAGGTTGTGATGCAAGAGGCTTTTATAGCTCTAATGGTTTTACTGTATTGAAAGGCAGCGCGATCGCCAAAACTACTGTGCCATCGCTTAAATGGAGTGACAAGCGCCATAGTTTAGTCAGCGAGTACACCGCAATAGAAGGCGACAAACTTATTATGACTTCTGATAAGACATTTGCAAGTCCAAGCACAGCCGCAGATTTCTGTATTGGTAGCAGTAATAACGGATGGCTCGTGTGGAAAGATAAGGATGGGAATACTTTAGATTCGGTTTATAGAAAACAATTAGAATAATGCTATGGAAAATTACAATCTAATTATTGCTGGCGTTATAGGTTCTACTATTACACTATTTCTAACAGCCATAATCGATTTTATAAAAGAAAAATACCGTACTAAAATCGAGATGCAAAAATTAGTTTTTCAGAGAAAAACTGATGCGGTTGAGAGAGCTATCTCGTGGTATCAAGAAGCGATTGATTGCTATAGAATGATGCAAACAGCTTGTGATGCCCTGGAGAATGAATATAACCCTACAACATACAATAGGTTAGTGGCATCTTTTGCACAGGCTAGTAGGCTTTACGAAAATACAAGTAAAGTTCTTAATCCAATATATTTATATTATAATTTTAGCGATATTGAAAACAAATACGATATTCAACATTCATTGGAGTATATCAACTTTGCAGTAAAAGAATTAGGTAGAATAGATCAGAGTATTTTAGAATTATATAATCAAGGTCTAATAGATGAAAATGATCAAATAAAAGCATTACGAACTAAAGCTCTAGACATTCTAAAAAAGTTTGCTGTAGCAATTAATGTGCAAATTACCATAATAACCGAGATTATGAGTAAACTTAGAGAGGAGTATCAAAAGATATAAGTATCGTTTATGACCAAAATATCCATTCGATTTTATAATGACCGAGAGGTGCGAGCTGTTTGGGATGAGGAAAATTCCAAATGGTGGTTTTCTGTGCTCGATATTGTCGGGGTACTGAACGACCAAGACGACTACCAGAAAAACCGAAACTACTGGAAATATCTCAAAACAAAGCTCAAAGGCGAGAATAGCGAAGTGGTTAGTGGTACTAACCAGTTGAAATTACTTGCGCCCGATGGTAAGCGACGACTCGCTGATGTCCTCGACTACGGTGGCGTTTTGCTCCTGGCTAAGAGTTTTCCCAACGCCCGTGCAATGCGTTTTGTTGAGTGGTTTACCAATAGCGACGAGACTATTGACGGCAAGAGCAAGTCGAAGGCATATGCCCTCTTTGAGAGTAGCCTAATCGACAATATCGAGGTCGGTACGGTAAAAGGTTTGCAGCAGGTCCACGCTTACCTGTTTGGTGGTTTGTACGACTTTGCTGGTCAGATTCGCACGGTGAATATTGCAAAGGGCGGTTTCCAGTTTGCAATGGCGCAATTCCTTCCGCAGACACTTGCAACTATCGAGCAGATGCCCGAAACAACTTTTGAGGAGGTTGCCGATAAATATGTCGAGATGAACATCGCTCACCCGTTCCGTGAGGGCAATGGTCGTGCGACTCGTATCTGGCTCGATTTGATCCTCAAAAAGCAGTTGCAGAAATGCGTTGATTGGAGTAAGATTGACAAGAACGCCTACCTGAATGCGATGCAAAAAAGTGTCGCCAACTCGTCGGATATCAAGCAACTTTTGCAATCTGCTTTGACTGACAAAATCAACGACCGTGAGACATTCATGAAGGGTATTGATTACTCGTACTATTACGAGCAGGAAGAGTAATAAAATCTCTCAAAAACACCCCTAAAAAATGGTCCAAAATCACCCCTCGATTTCGATGCAAAATTGTGAAAAAATCGAGTGATACAATTATGGAAATGGCCTTTTTTGAGCCGTTGCCAAAATGTAAGTAATTGAAACATTGAGTATTAAAGCAATGGTTCAAGGATTCCGGTGGCACCACGAGAGCAGAAGATGCAAATGAAGCCACTCAGTTGAGTGGCTTTTGTTTTTTGTGTTGTATTGTCGTGCTTGCACGAAATAATACAACACAAAAATATATAGCCGTAACGGCTACATTTGCATCTTATGCCGAGGGTGTACCCGGGAAAGACAAGCGTAGCGAGTCAATCCCGGTGGTACCACAGAAAAGAGAACTCAATCGAGTTCTCTTTTTTTGTTTTTGCTCTTGTAGTGATCTTTGCAGATATGATACAAAAGACAAGTCCTGAGTGTTGGGCAACAGTCAGGACTCCGATATTAGGTTAGTTAGGTTAATGAGCAGTGGGATGACTCCCACATTTGTTCGACAAAAGTACTATCTTTTTATTAAAATGCAAACTTTTCTGTAAAAATTTTTATAAAAATGGCGTAAAAAGTTTGATTTTGTAATAAAAACGGTCTTTTGTGACCTTGACTTAATAGTTTTTTAATAAAATACCAGATGGATTACAATTAGTAGGACTATTGCGATATAGAATCTATTAGCAGACTTTGTGCCCATTCTGTCAAGCGCAAAGGTGGCAATTATAGTTGTCGGAATAGCGATAGTAGGGATGATTGTAATCGAGCAACCAGGCAGAAAGAGTAGGGTTGCGATGCCGATTATAAGCAGCCATATAGATATATGTATAGTTTTGCGCACCGGAACAAGCAGCGAATAACGGTTGTAGATGCCTATCGCAATTCCGTAGAGTAGTAGCAGTACCATGACGGCTACAATTGCCAGGGTGGCAATAGGCATATGCTCAAAGGTGATTGACGGAGCCTGTATGAGTAGTTGCTCCCAGATACTCTCTGCCAAATCGGTAATCTCACCTCCTAAGTACCAGTTCAGATAACTCGCCCCTAAAAATGGAAGTAGGTAGCCACTTATAAAGATTATCGCTTGGCGGACATTGAGTGGAGCGATAAACATAACCAGCGGAATTATCAGCGCAAATGTGGTGCAAGGAGGGTATATTATAGGCAGAACGCCAAACATTAAGGCTCCGGTGAATAGCGCCTCCTTTTCGTTTGCAAACAGCATTGAGCGGAGTAGAAATAGAACTCCTAGCGACATGACAAGTGCTGAAGATGAGGCTGTTAGCATATTGGGAGATAGGAGTATTCCGCAAGCGAAAAATCCGAATATTGATACGGGTAGGGCGCTAAAACCGCCAAAAAGTCCAATCTTTACAGTGGTGCGATTGATGATAATTGCCGAGGCAAAGAGGATGATGCCGCAGAGCAGAGACTCCCACCAGCGAGGCATAAATTCAGACTCCTCGAGCTCTATGGCAAAGGGGTTGATATAGAGTCGGATAATGCATATAAAGATGGTCGCTAATAGCAGAACTATAGAGAAGGCTGTGGTTTGTCTGGTAACGGATATCATAGGGTTGAATCTATTTGCTGTTTTATTTTGTGGTAAAGTTACCGAAAATTTGTGAAAAATTGATATCTTTGTGTGTATGTTACCAAATTTTTATCAAACAGAGCTTTTGGAGGCAGGTTGTGACGAGGCAGGAAGAGGCTGTCTCGCGGGGCCTGTATTTGCTGCAGCGGTGATTTTGCCGCCCGATTTTCACCATCCGCTACTCAACGACTCTAAGCAGATGTCGGAGAAGAATCGCAACCTGCTGCGAGAGATTATCTGCCAAGAGGCCGTTGCGTGGGCTGTTGAGGCTGTGAGTGCAGAGAGGATAGATGAGATAAATATCCTTAATGCCTCTTTTGAGGGTATGTCGCTTGCCGCCGAGAGGCTTAATCCTTCGCCTCAGTTTTTGGCAATAGATGGCAATCGTTTTAGGACGCACCTCTCTTTGCCGTATCAATGTATCGTAAAGGGTGATGGTAAGTATGCCGATATAGCGGCAGCGTCGGTGCTTGCCAAGACCTTCCGTGATGAGTATATGTTGCGCATAGCCGAGCAGTACCCTATGTATGGTTGGGCGAAGAATAAGGGGTATCCGACAAAGGAGCATCGTCTGGCGGTGCTTGAGTATGGATTATCCCCGCACCATAGAAAGACTTTTAACCATGAGATAGATCAGTTATCGCTATTTTGATATGAAAAATATAACTATTACAAAGCAGGTTGCTGTCGTCGGTAGCTACGACGTTGTTGTAGTTGGAGGTGGCCCTGCGGGAGTTTTTGCAGCTATTGCTGCTGCGCGTGAAGGTGCAAAGGTTGCCATTATTGAACGCTATGGATTCTTGGGTGGTATGGCCACTGCCGGTCTTGTTATGCCTCTGAGTGTGTTTACATATAAGAGTCAGCGAGTTATAGGCGGTATTCCGTATGAGTTTTTGGAGCGCCTTGAGGCAATGGGTGGCGGATATATCGAGCGTCCATTGGGCAATGTGGCCTTTGATCCGGAGTTGTATAAACTATGTATGCAGCGCATGGTAATTGAGGCTGGTGTAGATATGTATATGCATAGCTATCTCTCGGGCTGTACGATGGGTGAAAATGGCGAGGTTGTGTCGATTGTTTTCGAGAACAAGAATGGCACAGAAGCTCTTGAATCAAAGCTCTTTATCGACTGTACGGGCGATGCTGACCTTGCGGCAATGGCGGGTGTTCCGATGCAGGAGCAGAACGGTGAGCCGTTACAGCCACTGTCAACATATTTTGTACTTGCCGGTGTAGATACTGCATCTTCGCTTGTAAACGAGGCTATGCACCACAATAAGCAGGGTGAGAATTGCCACTGCCTACCAATTAGAGAGTATCTGTTGGAGCATGCTGCGGAGCTTGATATTCCTGAGTTTGGAGGCCCTTGGTTCTGCACTACGCTGCATGATGGATGTGTTGCTGTCAATATGACCCGAACAGAGGGCAATGCGTGTGATAACCGTGACTATACCGCAGCAGAGTGCCGCCTAAGAGAGGATGTCTATCGCATGGCTGAGATTCTGCGAAATAACTTCAAGGAGTTTGAAAATTGCTATGTTTCGTCTGTCGCAACACAGGCCGGTATTCGCGAAACACGAAGAATTAAGGGTGTGCATACAATGACGGCAGATGAGTATATTTCGGGCTATAGATACGAGGATAGCATCTCTCGTGGAGCGCACCCGATAGATATTCACGCAACAAAGGGTAATAAGCAGTCTATCCACTTCCTTGAGCAGGCTGCATATGTGCCATATCGTGCGCTTATAGCCGATGATTTTCCGAATCTACTTGTTGCAGGTCGTGCCATTTCGGCTGACCGTAAGGCCTTTGCATCGATGCGCGTTCAGGCGAGCTGTATGGGTACAGGTCAGGCTGCCGGTGTAGCTGCGGCAATGTGTGCTAAGTGTGGTTGCGGAGTGAAAAGTGTCGATATTGATGCACTTGTGAAAAAATTAAGGGAGATTGGAGCACAAATTTAGAAAATAAGTGTTACCTTTGTGGATGTTGAGAAAATAACTATTCAAAATACTAACAAAATATTAAAAAATTATGGAATTACCTTTTGCAGAATCTTGGCGAATCAAAATGGTTGAGCCAATTCGTAAGAGCACACGCCAGGAGCGTGAGCAGTGGATGAAAGATGCACACTATAACCTCTTCCAGCTTCGTGCTGATCAGGTATATATTGACTGTTTGACCGACTCAGGTACAGGTGCAATGTCTGACCGTCAGTGGGCAGCAATGATGATGGGCGATGAGAGCTATGCCGGCTCTTTGTCATTCTTCCACCTCAAGGAGACTATCACTCGTCTGACAGGTTTCGACTATGTTATCCCTACACACCAGGGTCGTGCAGCAGAGAACGTTCTGTTTAGCCACCTTGTAAAGGCTGGTGATATCGTTCCGGGAAACTCTCACTTCGATACTACTAAGGGTCATATCGAGTCTCGTAAGGCTGTTGCCCTTGATTGTACTATCGATGAGGCTAAGGATACTCAGCTTGAGCTCCCATTCAAGGGTAATGTTGACCCTAAGAAGCTCGAGGCAGCCCTTGCAGAGCACCATGAGAAGGTTCCGTTCATCATCGTGACTATCACAAACAATACTGCCGGTGGTCAGCCTGTATCTATGCAGAACTTGCGTAAGGTACGTGCTATTGCTGACAAGTATGGTAAGCGCGTTGTATTCGACTCTGCTCGTTTTGCTGAGAATGCATACTTTATCAAGACTCGCGAGGAGGGTTATGCAGATAAGACCATTAAGGAGATCGTTGCAGAGATCTACTCTTTGGCTGATGCAATGACAATGTCTGCAAAGAAGGATGGTATCGTGAATATGGGTGGTTTTATCGCTACTCGCCACGAGGATTGGTATGAGGGTGCAAAGCGTTTCTGTATTCCATTCGAGGGTTACCTCACATATGGTGGTATGAATGGTCGTGATATGGAGGCTCTTGCTATCGGTTTGGATGAGAACACTGAGTTTGATAACCTTGATACTCGTATCCGTCAGGTGCAGTACCTTGCAGCTCGTCTTGATGAGTTCGGTATCCCTTACCAGCGCCCTGCAGGTGGTCATGCAATCTTTGTAGATGCATCTAAGATTCTCACCTCAGTTCCTAAGGAGGAGTTCCCTGCTCAGACACTTGCTATCGAGCTCTATCTTGAGGCTGGTGTTCGTGGTTGCGAGATTGGTTACATCCTTGCAGACCGTGACCCTGTAACCCGTGAGAACCGTTTTGGTGGTCTTGATCTGCTTCGTCTCTGCGTAGCTCGTCGAGTATATACCAACAACCATATGGATGTTATCGCAGTAGCTCTTAAGAACGTATTTGATCGCCGTAACGAGATTACTCGCGGTGTGAAGATTGTTTGGGAGACTGAGCTTATGCGTCACTTCACCGTTAAGTTGGAGAAGTTGTAAGCATTACATATTCTTGCAAATAGAGGGCATCCAATTATTTGGGTGCCCTCTTGTTATACAGATTCTTGGGAATATCAGAAAAAGCCAATAGCCAACAGCCAACAGAAAAAAACCGAGGTTTATAAATTTGTAAAACCTCGGTTTTTTATCCCTTTACTTATCTTTTCGTTTTTCGATTTGGCGTTTTACGACATCTAATGCCTCGTCAATAGCCTCCTCGAATGTGCGAGCACGCTGCTCTGTAAGTATATCTCCGCCGGGAACATGGAGTGTTACAAGTGCAACTTTGTTTCCCTTCTCGTCATCTTTTTCAAGTCGCAGAACTACATCTACGCCAGTCGGATTTTCAGCAAAACGCTCTAATCGCGACAACTTTTTCTCAATAAATTCGATAAGCTGCTTGCTTGCGTCGAATTTTAACGATTGAATCTTAATATCCATAATTCAAAGTTTTATGGTTAAGGGGGTTCGCTTCGTTACGAATTTACCCCGATTAATACTCTTCTGCCAAAAGCACTACTTGTGAGGATGTGCCTTGTCGTAAATATCCAGCAGTTGCCCGATGCTGTTGTGGGTGTAGTGCTGTGTGGTACTCAGCGAACTGTGCCCCATCAGCTCCTGTATCTCGCGCATATCTGCTCCTCTGCCCAATAGGTGCGTGGCAAAGGTGTGGCGTAGCACGTGCGGAGATTTGCGACCCTGTATATTCGCCTGCTCCATCTGCTCTCGGACAATACGCTGAACGGATGTGCGGGATAGTGGCTTGCTGGTAGTGCCGACAATGAGCTTGTCTGTAGGCTGTAGGTCAATGCCACACTCGCGACAGGTGCCTATATATACCTCAATGCGCTCTGCTAACTCATCTATCAGCGGCACAATACGCTCTTTGTCGCCTTTGCCATAGATCTTGACCGAACCATTGTCTATATCGCATAGTCGTATAGATAGAAGCTCAGCAAGACGTATGCCGCAACCGTATAACAGAGATAGAATAACTCCATTTCGCTGCTCCCGAAACTCTGTGCTGCGGCTCTGCTCCTTTAGCTCGAGCAGTAGTGGAGTCATGCGACTCTCCGGAACAAATTGTGGTAGTGTCTTTTGGGTTTTCAAAGAACCAATCTGCTTGAACGGCTCCTCGTCAATGACCTTTATCTTTCGCAGATAGCGAAAAAAACTCTTGAGCGACGAGACCTCTCGGTTCATAGATGCAGGTTTGAGCTTCGCGGTGTCAAGGCGGTAGATAATCCAGTCACGAATATCCTCCGAACTGACCTTTGTTGCATCAAAATTATCTACAGCTATTCGACTGTTAAACCACTCGACAAAAGCAGTGATATCCCTACTGTAGTTGCGCACCGTTAACTCGGAGTAGCGTCTCTCTGACTTAATATGTGCGATAAAGCGGTCAATCATAGGCATTTGACTCCGTGGTGTTGTTAAGTGGCATCCTGCACCTTGAACAAAGGTAATAAATGTTTTGTTAAAAAACAATAATTTTGCCTATTTTTTGAACGAAAGATTGGTCGAATTCCCTAAATCGGTGTGGAGTATTAGAAAAAACGACAATATGTGATAAGTTATTCAAATTTTTACTACCTTTGTAAGGAGTACGCGCGCGAGTACGTGTCTTATATTTATATGGGCTTGTAAAATGACGATTTTTGGGCCTGCAAGGGGTTGAAATTTATTTAATTACTAATTTATAGAACACATCTATATTATGGCAGAAGTGGTAATAATGCCGAAACAGGGTCAGTCTGTTGAGAGCTGTATTTTGACTGAGATTAAAAAGAAGAAGGGCGATACGGTTGCCGTTGGAGATATCTTGTTTGCCTATGAGACAGACAAGGCCTCATTCGAAGAGGAGTCGAAGGTGGCGGGTACTGTATTGGAGCTATTCTTTAACGAGGGTGATGAGATTCCGGTGCTTACCAATGTCATGGTTATCGGCGCAGAGGGTGAGGATGTCGAGCAGTTCCGTCCGGGCGGAGAGGCCGTATCTGCACCTGCAGAGGTTGCTGTAGAGCAGGCTTCAACTGCTCCTGCTCAGAGTGCTGCTGTCGCTACTCCTGCAGCTGTGGCAATGCCTGGTTGCGGCGTGTCACCACGAGCGCGTCATCTTGCAGAGCAGGCGGCGGTAAATCTTGCAACTGTCGCGGGAACAGGCCCTAATGGTCGCATTATTGAGCGCGATGTGCAGGCTGTTATAGATTCGACTGTCAAGATGACTCCACTTGCTAAGGCCATCGCCCGTCAGAGTGGTGCTGTAGCTCCGCAGAGAGGCTCAGGTCTTGCCGGTGCGGCAAAGGGTGCAGATATGGCGGTTGTGCAGAGTGTGGCACCTGCTGCAGATAGCGAGGTTAAGCCAATTACAAATATGCGAAAGATTATCGCTAAGGCTATGCACGCATCACTTCAGAACTCGGCTCAGCTCACCCACCACCTCAGTGCAGATGCACGCCGTATTATGGAGTTGCGTAAGGCTGCAAAGAGGGCCTTCGAGGAGGGTCGCCTTGCGACAAATATCACGCTGAATGATTTGGTATGCTTTGCCGTTGTAAAGGCGCTGCAGCAGTTCCCGAATGTCAATAGCCACTTCTTGGGTGACTCGATGCGTCTGTTTAAGAAGGTGCATCTCGCCCTTGCCGTTGATACAGAGCGTGGTCTGATGGTGCCGGTTGTGCGTAATGCTGATGATTTGAGTATTGTAGCTCTTGCTGAGCAGCTTAAGGGTATTGCAACAGCTTGCCGTAAGGGTTCTATTGACCCAGACTTGCTCTCAAGCGAGGCAGCATCGTTTACAGTTTCGAATTTGGGAAACTATGGCGTAGAGATGTTTACACCGGTTATCAATCTGCCACAGAGTGCTATTTTGGGTGTTAATACCATTGTTCCGCGACCAAAGGATATCGGTGGTGGAGTCTATGCTTTTGTGCCACATATCGGTCTGAGCCTTACCTACGACCATAGAGCTTTGGATGGTGGTGAGGCAACACGCTTCCTCAAGCAGATAGCTATCGAGCTTGAGAATCTTGAGATAGAATTCTAAAATAAAAAATATAGCAATAATGATTGATTTAGCAATTATTGGTGGTGGCCCTGCGGGTTATGTAGCAGCCGAGAGAGCTGGCGCAAAGGGTCTTAAGGTGGTTCTCTTTGAGAAACGAGAACTGGGCGGTGTTTGTCTGAATGAGGGTTGTATCCCTACAAAGACACTGCTCTACAGCGCAAAGGTCTATGATACAGCAATTCATGGCGATAAGTATGGCGTCTTCGCTCAGGATGCGACCTTCGATTTTGGTAAGATTGTCGATAGAAAGGCACGCGTTGTGCGTCGTCTTGTTGCGGGTGTTGGTGCTAAGATGAAGGCGCATGGCGTGCAGGTGGTAAAGGGCGAGGCTATGATTGAGGGTCGCTCTGCAGAGGGAGTTAAGATTACTTGCAACGGTGAGATCTTCCTTGCAGCAAACTTGCTTGTTTGTACCGGTTCGGAGGCGTTTGTTCCACCAATTCCGGGACTTAAGGAGGCTGGCGATGTGATTCTGACCAACCGCGAGATACTTGCACTCAAGGAGCAGCCAAAGAGCCTTGTTATTATCGGTGGAGGCGTTATCGGTATGGAGTTCGCAAGCTTCTACAATAGCCTCGGCACAACTGTTACCGTAGTTGAGATGTTGCCTGAGATTTTGGGTGGCCTGGATAAGGAGCTGAGCGCAATGCTGCGTGGTATCTACGCTAAGAAGGGTGTTAACTTCAACCTCAGCTGCAAGGTAACTAAGATTGATGGAAATGTTGTTACCTATGTTGATGCTCAGAACAATGAGCATACTGTTGAGGGAGATAAGATTCTTGTCAGCGTAGGTCGTCGTCCTGTAACTGCAGGTTTTGGCTTGGAGAGTCTCGGTGTAGAGCTCAATAGAGGCGGCATTAAAGTCGATAATAAGATGCGTACCAATGTCCCTGGTGTATATGCTGCGGGTGATGTGACAGGTTTCTCTCTGCTCGCACATACAGCCAGCCGTGAGGGTGAGGTTGTGGTCAATAACCTGACCGGCCGTGAGGATACAATGCGCTATGACGCTATTCCGGGTGTTGTCTATACAAATCCTGAGATTAGTGGCGTCGGTCTTACAGAGGAGAGTGCAAAGGAGAAGGGTATCGCCTATAAGGTTGCTACATTGCCTATGGCATATGCAGGCCGATTTGTTGCTGAGAATGAGGGTGGCAATGGCGTCTGCAAGGTGCTTGTTGGAGAAAAGTATGGCGAGGTGCTCGGTGTTCATATGCTCGGAAACCCATCAAGCGAGATGATATATGGCGCTTGTATGGCTATCGAGGCAGAGATGACGCTTAAGGAGCTTGAGGAGGTTGTGTTCCCGCATCCGACTGTGTCTGAAATCTTTAAGGAGACATTATTTGCGTTGTAAATGCATTCTGTTGGCGTTTTACTGCGTTACGCTCGAGCTCAAAATCCTCACATACGCCTTAGTATGATGCGGTTTTTCGCTCTTCGTAAGCCTTGTAAAACACCAACACTCCCACTTCGAGTAAAGCTATTGGCCTTTAGCCGTTGGCTATTAGCTTTGTAGAGGTTTAGATTATATTACATTTGCTGTGAGCCAAAAGCGAGCCAATAGCCAAAAGCCAACAGTCAAAAGTCTAAAAAAGAAGAAACAAAAATATAAAAGTTATGCCAAAGTCACTATTTGTAGATCCCGTAGAGCTTAGAGCAAGCGGTGAAGTTACATTTGCTCCGATTCCTGTAAATCAGTACAACAAGAGCGTTGAGCAGGAGATTGCTGAGAAGAATTTTACAGCGGAGGATTTGAAGAGAATCTATCGCGATATGTTTATAATCCGTGAGTTTGAGACCATGCTCAACTTGGTCAAGACCACAGGCGGATATAATGGCGTGGAGTATAATAACCCGGGCCCTGCCCACCTCTCAATGGGTCAGGAGGCGGCAGCTGTAGGTATGGCCTATAATCTGGATGTTGATGACTTTATCTTCGGTTCGCACCGTAGCCACGGTGAGATTCTGGCTAAGGGTCTTCGTGCTATCGAGATTCTGCCTGAGGAGGAGTTGAAGGGCATCATGGAGCAGTTCTGGGGTGGTGCTACCCTGGAGGTTGCAAAGAGAGGATTTAAGGGGCAGACCACCAAAGATTTGGGTATCTGCTTCCTCGTTTATGGTGCTATTGCAGAGATTTTTGCCCGCGTAACAGGCTTTAATAAGGGCTTGGGTGGCAGTATGCACACATTCTTTACTCCATTTGGAATCTATCCTAATAACGCTATTGTGGGCGGTAGCGGTAGTATTGCCGTGGGTGCAGCGCTCTATAAGAAGGTGAATAGAAAGCGCGGAATAGTTGTCGCTAACCTTGGTGATGGCGCTCTTGGTCGTGGCCCGGTTATGGAGGGTATGACCTTCGCTTCGATGGATCAGTTCACAAAGCTCTGGGAGGGCGATATGAAGGGCGGTCTTCCGGTGTTGTTCAGCATTATGGATAATCAGTATGCTATGGGTGGTCAGACCCGTGGTGAGACTGAGGGCTATAACTTCGCAGCACGCATTGCTGCTGGATTTAATATCGATTCAATGCACGCTGAGCGCGTAGATGGTTACAATCCGTTGGCAGTAATCGATGGTTTCCGTCGAAAGAAGGCGCTGCTCGAGCAGAAGAAGGGCCCGGCTCTGTTGGATATTGTTACATATCGTTACAGCGGCCACTCTCCATCAGATGCATCGACATATCGTACACCTGAGGAGGTTAAGGCTTGGGAGGATATCGACTGCATTAAGTGCTTCGGTCAGCAGCTTATTGAGGCGGGTGTGGCTACACAGGCTGAGCTCGATAAGATTGTTGAGGATATGAAGGGCGTAATCTTCGAGATGTATAAGCTGGCTATTGATGAGAACGTTTCACCTCGTATGGATTTGTCAAAGGGCGGCGATCTTCTTGGTGAGATGATGTTCTCTAACGGTAGCGTTGACTCGATGAGCGATGCACAGCCTGATGTTAACCATCCGATGGAGGAGAATCCTCGCGTTAAGCAGTTGGCAACCAAGGAGCGTTTTGCATTCGATAAGGATGGCAAGCCATTCTCAAAGATGAAGACCTTTGGTCTGCGTGATGGCCTGTTTGAGGCTATTATCGACCGATTCTATAAGGATGCATCGCTTGTGGCATATGGTGAGGAGAACCGTGACTGGGGTGGCGCATTTGCTGTATATCGCGGTCTTACAGAGGCTCTGCCATATCACCGACTCTTTAACTCTCCAATATCAGAGGCTGCTATTGTCGGAACAGCTATCGGTTATGCAATGTGTGGTGGTCGTGTAATCCCTGAGATTATGTACTGCGACTTCCTCGGTTGCTGTGGTGATGAGGTGTTCAACCAGTTGCCAAAGTGGCAGGCTATGAGTGGAAATATCCTTAAGATGCCGGTTGTACTTCGTGTATCTGTTGGTAGCAAGTATGGCGCACAGCACTCTCAGGATTGGACTTCGCTCTGTACACACATCCCAGGACTTAAGGTTGTCTTCCCTGTAACTCCATATGATGCTAAGGGTCTGATGAATGCTGCACTGCAGGGTACTGATCCGGTTATCTTCTTCGAGAGCCAGCGTATCTACGATATCGGTGAGCAGTTCCACGAGGGTGGTGTTCCGAAGGGATACTATGAGATTCCAATCGGTGAGCCGGATATCAAGCGTGAGGGAACAGATTTGACAATCCTTACAATCGGTGCTACCCTCTATCGTGCATTGAAGGCTGCGGATATCTTGAAGGATAAGTACGGTATCAGCGCTGAGGTTATTGATGCTCGTTCGCTCGTTCCATTTAACTATGAGAAGGTGTTAGAATCAGTTAAGAAGACCGGTAAGATTATTATCGCCGGAGATGCTACTGCTCGCGGCTCGTTCCTCAATGACCTTGCTGCAAATATCACAACTATGGCCTTCGACTATCTCGATGCTGCTCCGGTGGTATTGGGTTCTCGTAACTGGATTACCCCTTGCCATGAGCTTGAGGAGGCGTTCTTCCCACAGCCGGAGTGGTTTGTCGATGCATATCATGAGAAGATTGCCCCAATTAGCGGATATGTTCCGGTTAGCAATTTGACCGATGCCGAGTTGGTTCGTCGTGCAAAGAAGGGCGTTTAATAGGTAGATAAAATGAAAGAGTTAGAACTACTTGTTGAGATATCGCGCAAATATGGTCAAGATAGCCGATTTGTGATAGCCGGAGGTGGTAATACATCCTTCAAAACTCAAGATAAGTTGTGGGTAAAGGCAAGTGGCCACTCCCTCGGTACAATTACCGAGGGTGGATTTGCCATTCTTGACCGTAAGCAGCTTGATGCGATATCTACAAAGGAGTATAGCACCGATTCTGTGTTGCGAGAGAAACAGGCGAGTCGTGATTTGCTTGCCGCTTGCATCAGTGAGGGGTTGAAACCCTCTGTTGAGGCGTCACTGCATAACCTTATCAGCGCTCCATTTGTGGTGCATCTGCATCCAACTATGGTCAACGGTCTGATGTGTAGTAATGAGGCTGAGCAGATGAGCGCAGAGCTGTTTGGTAGCAAAGCGCTCTATGTGCCATATGAAGATCCGGGATATGCTCTCTACAAAAAGGTTGAGAAGTATGTTGCCGACTATGTTGCTGCCAATGGTTGCGAGCCAGAGGTGATTCTGTTGCAGAATCATGGTATCTTTGTTGGTGGAGATACTATTCAGCAGATTGAGCAGATATACGACAGTGTGCTGTCAACAATCGAGAGCAAGATTGCTACGCCACTGCCTGAGGGTGAGCGCGAGGTTAACGATATTGTTAGCGATGTTGTGCCGGCGATAAGGATGATTGTCAGCCGTGGTGGTGAGGTAAAGACTCTTAAGGTTGTAAATAGTGAGCTTATAGAGTGGTTTGGTAGCTGTGAAGAGCACTTTGCAAAGGTCGCTGCTCCATTCTCGCCCGATTCGGGAATCTATTGCAACTCAAAGTATATCTACATCGCAGCGGAGAGCAGTGATGAGATTTTGGCGCAGGCGGAGCAGAAGATTACGGAGTATGTAGCTCAGAGAGGCTTTGCGCCTAAGGTGATACTGATTAAGGGTGTCGGCCTTGTAGCGGTTGGTAGTAATGCCAAGGAGTGTGGTGTAGTTATAGAGGTATATACCGATATGATGAAGATTGCGTGGCTTGCGCAGTCATTTGGTGGCGAACACCCGATGAGTGCGGAGCAGATTCACTTTGTCGATAGTTGGGAGTCACACCGTCCGCACTTCAAAACAGCAGGCAAGGGTAGAATTGAGAATAAGGTCTTTATCGTCACAGGTGCTGCACAGGGCTTTGGTGAGGGTATTGCCAAGTCTCTGATTGTTCAGGGTGCTAATATTGTTGTGGCAGATCTGAATGAACAGACAGGTAACAAGACAACGGCTATGCTGAACTCTTTAGCATCAGGCAATAAAGCGGTCTTTGCTAAGTGCAATGTCGCTGATACTTATAGTCTTAATGCGCTGATTAAGAGTACTGTGTGCAATTTTGGTGGCTTGGATGTCTTTGTTAGCAATGCAGGTATTGCTCGCACGGGCGGACTGGATAGCATGACCCTTGAGCAGTTTGAACTCATTGCCAAGATAAACTACACAGGTTTCTACCTCTGCACAAAGGCTGCAAGCCGAGTTATGAAGTTGCAGAATCGCTATAATGACGATAGTTGGGGCGATATTATTCAGATTAACTCAAAGAGTGGTCTGAGAGGCTCAAAGGCTAACTTCGCCTATGCGGGCAGTAAGTTTGGCGGAGTGGGACTCACTCAGTCGTTTGCATTGGAGTTGGCGCCATATCGTATCAAGGTAAATGCTATTTGCCCAGGCAACTTCTATGACGGCCCACTGTGGAGCGACCCTGAGAATGGACTCTTTGTGCAGTTCCTCCATGCGGGCAAAGTTCCTGGAGCAAAGACGGTTGAGGATGTAAGAGAGTACTACTTAGCTCAGGCACCGATGCGTAAGGGCTGCTCTCCAGAGGATGTGTGCAAGGCTGTGCTATATCTTGTAGAGCAGACTTGCGAGACTGGTCAGGCGCTGCCTATCACGGGTGGTCAAGTTATGCTCAATTAGGATGAAGATTATCGTCAGCAACCAACATAGGGCTTCGGACAATTTAGCTTTGGAGCAGACGCTACTTGCATCAGAGGAGGATATTATCCTCCTCTATGTTAATAGAGCTGCGGTGGTTGTTGGCCGTAACCAAACTATTGAGGCGGAGGTTGATTGCAACTACTGTAGGGAATACGATATTGAGGTCGTTCGCCGCCAAACGGGTGGTGGGGCGGTCTATCACGATTGTGGAAATCTAAACTATGCCATTATCTGTAATAGCCCGGAGCGCCCGCTTGATAAGGACTATACAGAGCCGATTGTCTGGGCACTCAGACGTCTGGGGGTAGATGCTGTGACGGGTAGCCGTGGCGAGATTACTGTCGGCGGAGTAAAGGTGTCGGGTAGCGCGTCTATGGTGCATCGGGGACGAGTGCTTTTTCATGGAACGCTGCTCTTTGATGCGAATCTGCAGACTCTTGAAGCGGCGCTACGTGGTGATGAAAGCCTCCGAGGCCGCGGTATAAAGTCTGTGCGTAGCCGTACGGGCAACCTAAAGCCGATGCTTGGTTCGGTTGATGATATGGAGAGCTTTATCGCTCGGATGGAGACTCTTTTGCGAGCGTTTTACAATATCTAGTGCTAACAGCAGGAAGTCCGCCTAACAGACGGACTTCTTCGTTCTAAATTAACGACATTCCAGCAGCCTTGCACTGCTCGCGCATCTCTTGTGGCCATATGCTGGATTGTGTCTCGCCAATATGTGCCTTGTGGAGCAGTATCATGCATAGACGACTTTGTCCAATACCGCCGCCAATAGATTGAGGTAGCGACCCCTCAAGCAGACGACGATGGAAGTATAACTCTCGGCGGTCATCCTTGCCACTCTCACTGAGTTGGTGCTCTAAGGCTGCGCTATCGACTCTAATTCCCATTGATGATAGCTCGATGGACTTGCCAAGTATCGGATACCATATCAGTAAATCGCCATTTAGCCCTGGCAGAGAGCTGTCAGCTGGTATGGTTGTGTAGTCATCATAGTCGGGTGCACGGTGGTCGTGAGGCTCGCCATTGCTCAATATGCCACCTATACCTATAATAAATACTGCACCAAACTCTTTGCAGGCTGCATCCTCGCGCTCTTTAGCCGTCAGGTTAGGGTAGCGCTGCAGTAGCTCCTCGGCGTGGATAAAGGTGATCTTTTCGGGCAGAAATGGCTCAATTTGAGGATATGTCTCGCAGATGTGGTACTCGGTGCGCAGAATGGAGTTGTATATGCGTGTTACAACGCTCTTCAGGTACTCCACTGTGCGCATATTGCTATCCATTACTCGCTCCCAATCCCACTGATCAACGTATAGCGAGTGGAGATTGTCCAGCTCCTCGTCGGCACGGATTGCATTCATGTCGGTAATAATGCCGTAGCCACTCTTAACCTCATACTCCGCAAGGGTTACTCTCTTCCACTTGGCAAGCGAGTGCACCACCTCGGCCTCAGCATCTCCCATATCCTTTACAGGAAATGTAACAGGGCGCTCAGTGCCACTCAAATCGTCATTCATGCCCAAGCCCTTGAGAACAAATAGCGGCGCGGTAACTCGTCTCAGACGTAATTCTGTGGAGATACTGCTGAGAAAGAAATCTTTGATTGTCTTGATGGCAATCTCGGTCTGCTGTAGTGATAGTGCGGCCTTGTAGCCTTCAGGTATTATCAGTTTGCTCATACTCCTAACCGTAGTTTACACAAAGGTACGATTTAATTATATAATAAGCAAGCCGCGTTTTGAGATAACAAAAAAACGACAGAGAAAAACTCTGTCGTTTGCAACTTTCTTTGTCGGGGTACCAGGATTCGAACCTGGGACCCTCTGGTCCCAAACCAGATGCGCTAACCGGACTGCGCTACACCCCGTTGTTGTATTGCGAGTGCAAAGGTAGGCAAAATTTTCATTCCTGCAAACTTTTTTGTAAAAAAAATTAAAAAATTTTCAGAATAAATTATGGCAAAAATGCTTTATTGTTGATAATTAGATAGTTAGATGATTTTATTTTGAAGCGATATTTTCAGTGGATTTTATGCTGCTTAGAGGCGAAAAGGCTCGGATATAAATATGACCCTCTTAGTGGGGTGTAAATTTTTCTGATTTGAATCTGTATTTTCAGGGTGCACTTTTAATATTGATTAATAAAGAGTAGTTTTTTAGATAAATTTATTTATATTTTAGGACAACGATACGAAAAATTTGTTATCTTTGCACTTCAGAAAAACTAACACACACTACTAATATGAATGGAAGAGTAAAATGGTTCGATAGTAAGAAGGGATTCGGCTTTCTTATTTGCGAAGATGGCAAAGAGGTTTTTGTTCACTATTCAGGAATTGTGAAGGAGGGATTTAAGTCGCTCAATGAGGGTCAGCGCGTAGAGTTCGAGATTGAGGCTGTTGACCGTGGTGAGCAAGCTATAAATGTTACCGTGATAGAGAAGCAGGCTGTAGAGGAGGCTTAGTTCTCTTCGAAGTTAAAGCATAGTTGTATGCACTCTGAACAGGGCTCGGGGGTGTTGCCTATAGTCAAACCGATGAGCCTTACCTTTTGATTCGAAAGGTCTATACTATCAAGAAGTTCGTTGCTGACAGTTTGTAGAGTCTGGAGAGACTCTATAGCTGTCGGCAATGTTTTTGAGCGGGTTATCTGTCGGAAGTCGCTGAATTTAACCTTCAGCACGACGCTCTTTCCATAGAATTCGTGACGCTTTGCCCTTGCCCAGACCTCGTTGCGAACAGCCGATAGCTCCTCCTTTAGCTCCACAAAGCTATCTATATCATCAACAAATGTAATCTCTGCACCCAGTGACTTGCGTACTCTATTGGGTGTCACATCGCGCAAATCCTCACCTCGGGCGTAGCCGTAGTATAGCTCACCCACCTTTCCAAACTCTCTGATTAGCGACTGTTTGCTCCACTCTCTTAAATCCCTGCCTGTGCGTATGCCAAGGCGGTGCATCCTTGTGGCTGTAACCTCTCCGATGCCAAAGAATTTCTCAATAGGCAGTTGCTCGACAAAGTGCTCAACATCCTGTGGTGGGATGACAAACAGACCATCTGGCTTGCGGTAGTCCGATGCGATTTTTGCCAACATCTTGTTGATAGAGACACCTGCCGATGCTGTAAGGGATGTGGTTTCGAAAATCTTGCGTTTAATCTCTTGTGCAACAATGGTCGCTGAGGGGTGGTGCGACACATCCAAGAATGCCTCATCGAGCGACAAAGGCTCGACAAGGTCTGTATATTGGTGGAAAATGGTGCGTATCTGCTCTGAGACGGCCTTGTATGCCTCAAATCGAGGTTCAACAAATATCAGCTCAGGGCATAGTCGCTTAGCTACAACAGAAGGGAGGGCGGAGCGCACGCCGTAAGGTCGAGCCTCGTAGCTGGCTGTAGAGACCACGCCACGACGGCCGCTGTGACCTACAGCAATAGGGCGACCGCGGAGAGAGGGGTTGTCCCGCTGCTCCACGGCCGCAAAAAAGGCATCCATGTCAATATGGATAATCTTTCTCATTTGACGCTGCTAAAGGAGAATAACCTCAGCCTCAGCATTGTTCATGGTAGTCATTGTCATACCTACTGTAGCATTGATGTAGGTAGGGTCACAAACGGTATATTTGTCACCATTAACCTCGAGATAGTCACCATAGACCTTACCCTCGCTGAAACATACAGCTGTTGCCAAGTGGCCAGGGTAGTGAACAAGGGCAACCTTTACGCCGAGCAGATCTCTCATGAGGATTGAGTATAGAATTGCGCGATCCTCGCAGTCGCAGTATGGGTAGAAGAGTGACTCGTCACCAAACAGCGAGCGCTCAACACCAAACTGCTCTCTATCTACCTTGTAGCTGAAACCGGTCTGTACAAAGTTGATCAGAATATTGGCAGCTGCAATCTCGCTCTTGCCCTCAATCGCCTTTTTGAGCGCAGGGTAGATCAGCTCCTTAGTGCGTGGGCTGAGTGAACTATATGCAAACATCTTCCATGGACCCTGTGGGTATGTGTTGAAGAAGTTGATAAGGTTCTTGTTTGCATTGACATCCACAACGAGGTTTGGATAGCGAACAGACTTGTGTACTCTTGAAACGCTTGGTGCATACGGTAACTCTGGTAGTGTAGGCATATCCAGAGAGAAGCCCATCTCGCCAGGGAATGCTGCATCACACATCTCGCAGACACTAATCTTCAGAGCCTTAGCAGAGTCCTCGTCCAAGAGGTAGTATCGTGTAGGGTCGTTCTCCCACTTGATAAATGGCTTGCCATTAATCTCCTCCTCACAAGGGAAGAGCAGGAAGAGCTTGCCGTTGAAGCGGCCCATACGAATTTTGTAACCGGCCTGAGTCATCAGGAAGGCCTGCAAAATCTTCGAGTTGTTGCTATTCTTAGTCTCGCAGAACTCCTCGGCAACCTTCTTGGTGAGCTGGAAGTAACCCCAGTCATTAAGGCCGAGCTTCTTGCGTGCTGCCATACAATCTGCAAACATAGGGTCAAAACGACCATCAGAGAGCTTCTTCCAAGCATCGCTGATAAGCTCGTTGGTTGCTGTTGGAAGCTTAACCTCACCTGTGCCAGGCTTAAGACGAATAGTGCAAGTCTCGCCGAAGTAGTCTATCGGCATTGGCAACATGAATGGCTCATCCTCAGGTGTTACCTCCGGAATCTCGTAGCGTGGGAATGGTGTAACCTTCGGCTTATCCATAGGAATTACGCTCTTAAATACCAGCGGTTTAGGATTGATAGTATCCTCAGCCTCGCGCAGTGGCTCTGGAGTAGGCTCTGGAGTAGGCTCTGGCTGTGGCTGTGGCTGTGGCTGCTCAGGCTGAGTAGGCTTAGCTGGTTGCTCAGGCTGAACAGGTTTCTGAGGTTGTGCCGGTTGTGCCGGTTGTGCCGGTCGTGTAGGCTGAGCGGGCTGAGCAGGCTTTGCCGGCTGCTGAGGCTCAACCTTTGGCTGTGGTTTCGGTTGTGGCTTTGGCTGCGGAGCTACAGGCTGCACCGGAGGGTCAATCTTTGGTGGCTCTGTAGGTTGCTGCATGCCGGCCTTCTTCCACGCGCTCTTGAGGAACTCGGCGTAGCTCGCATTTGCCTTCTGGCGAAAATCGTTATAGGTGGATTTGCTCTGCTGACTAAACTGAGCAAACTCCTTTTGTGCCTTCTGGAAGAAATCATCATCGCTTGACTGAGCGAAGAGTGTTGAAGCGGTTAAAAGTAGTGTAAATGTAAGGATAAGGCGTTTCATATCGCAGATTAATAGAAACCGCTGACCACACAGCGTGTAGCCAGCGGCTAAATTTGTTAGTTTAGTTTTGAACTATAGCTGCTTCTTGAGCTGGTCAATCTCCTCCTGCAGAGCCTGACGGGTAGCCTTCTTGGCGTTGTCCATCATTCTGTCGAAGTCATAAGCATAGACCAAACGCAACTCGATGTTGCCATTCTTAAGCTCGCGGTGCATAGTTACCAAGTTGATGCCACGGCTGAGTGTTGCAGCAACCTTGTCGCGTGCAGCGGTAACAACCTTGTCAATAGAGATGGCCTCCTTGTTAGCCTCCTCAACGTTTGCCAAGTCGGCAGCGGTCAAAGCGTTCATCTCGCTGTTAATCTGACTTGCAGCGTTGAGCTTAACACCACTCAGAGCAGACTGCATGGCAGCCTTGTAGGTCTGAGCAACTGCGATAGCCTCGCCGGTAACATACTTAGGCTCGCCATTATCGTTGAGTGCGTTGATAAATGTCTTTGAGCGGGTAATCTGCTCTGCCATAGAGAGGTTGCCAGGGGCAACAGTCCAACCTTGAGCCTGATAATTTGCAATCTCCTGCTGGAGAGCCTTCTTCTGAGCCTTCAGATCACGCTTAGAGAGCTGCTGAGCCTCGACTGCTGTCATACCGATTACTGCAGCCAGCACGATGATTAATAACTTCTTCATAATCTTTGATATTAAAAGGTTTAGTGATACAAAGTTATGTAAAAAAAACTGAACGACCAAGAAAATATCGTAAAAACAGCACTTGGTTGTCGAAATTGCCGTGTAAACTTTACTTTACACTTTGTCTTGTATTGTTTACAGCGTTACTCAAAAGGGTAGGCGCATTGCAACATGATTTCGGTTAGGCCATTTTTTATGCGGTGGACTTTAACCAGCACGATAGGCCTGTCTAAATCGGGTACTCTTAGGGTGGAATGTGTGCCGTTTGACATCTGTAGAGCCTTCTTCTCTGACTCTATGCGCATGGAGGTATTGGCTCGGCATGACTGCATCGCTTGCGTTAGTGCTGAGTTGTAAGAGTTGGAGCTATTTATCGCCGTGCTGATCATATACTTATCATAGCAATCATCAGTAAGGGCGGTTGCGTATTGAAAATACTTTTCTAACTGCTTTTCAATTGGCGCATCCCCGACAGCTATATCCCAGCCATTTTTCTTAAAGTTTTTTGCCTCTTTCTTTGCTCTTTTAGCCATATCCTTAGCGGATGCAACATGGCTCTGAGCTGATAGGTAGTGCATAGAGATGACAATGAAACATAGGTAAAGTAGTAGTCGTTTCATAATGTTGATTTTTTATGAGTATAGCAAAGTTAATATAAATATATGGTAAAATGCCAATTTTGGGCAGAATTTCGCAAAAAATGATATAAACTCTTAAAATAACTAAGACTTTAGTTGGATAACTAAACATTTAGTTATATCTTTGTATTCGGAAAATGATTTGAACACAATTTGTAAATACTAACTTTAGAAAAATATGGAGACGAAAGAACTTACACGAGCAGAGCTTGAGATTATGCAGATTTTGTGGAATATCGAGCGCGGTTTTGTAAACAATATTTTGGAGGCTATGCCAGAGCCGAAGCCTGCGTATAACACAGTTTCGACTATTGTTCGAATACTTGAAAAGAAGGGGTTTGTGGCTCACAAGTCGTTTGGCAAGAGCCATGAATACTATGCTGTGGTTGATCGTCAGAGTTATACTCGTGGATTTATGAGCAATGTGCTCAATAACTTCTTTGGTGGCTCTGTTGGCAATATGGTCAGCTTTCTGTCGCACGAGAAGGGTATCTCTGTCAGTGAGGCGGATGAGATTATCAAGATGTTAAAGGGTGAGTAGTATGTTTGTTGTAGAGATAATAGTATGCAGTGCACTCTTCTATGCACTCTACCGTCTGTTGCTTGAGGGTAGGGTAGCTCATGACGTAGCGAGAGGATATCTCCTGCTCTCTGTGGTGCTGTCGGTTGTAATTCCGCTACTCGAACTGCCGATTTTGCCCGCAGAGGTTACTGCGACCGAGGTGGTTACGCTCCCCGCAGAGCTTGTCGAGGTGACTACGGATGCTGTGGTTGCAGATGCTGTTACAGAGCGCAATTTCGACTGGATATTGGCGCTTAATGTGCTCTATTTTGCCGTTGCGCTACTCTTTGTAGTACGATTTGTGGCGAGTGCTGTGCGAATTTGTAAGTTGCGTAGGGATAGCGAGTTAAGTTGTTATCGTGGGGTTATGATTGCTGCAAATAGCTGTGTTACAGAGCCGTTTAGCTTCTGTAGAACTATATTTGTTGCTCCAAACGAAAAACGAGAACAGGTACTGCTGCACGAGTATAGCCATATTGTCCACCTACACACCTTTGAGCGACTTCTCTTTGAGTTGGTGCGCTCGGTTATGTGGTTTAACCCGTTTATACACCTTGCAGCGCGCTCGGCTCAGCAGGTTGAGGAGTGGCAGGCTGATAGCGATGTGATTGGCGCGGGCTGCGATATTGATGAATATAGACAAATCATTTTCCACCAACTCTTCGGGTATAGTCCGGATATTACCTGCGGGTTGAATAATAGTTTAACTAAAAAACGATTTATTATGATGACTAATTTTAAGAATGGACGATTCTCGCTGCTACGAATCTGTGCAGCGGTTCCGATGGTGGTGGCTATGATCTTTGCTTTTGGTGCTGTTGTAGCCAAGGCAGAGCCGACAGAGGTCGCTGCGACCGAACCTGAGATTGTTGTTGAGGTTAACAAGGAGGGCGAGCAGATTTTAGTAAATAAAGAGCCTGTAACCTTAGAACAACTTCCAGAGATTGTGAAACAATCGGAGGATAAGCTCGTTACTATCGATGCGGAGCAGGGTGTGTCTATGGGTACTATTGTCGAAATAAAGGAGACACTGCGAGGTATTGAGGGCGTGCGAATAAACTACGCCAAACACGATGCTGTGCAGCAGCAATCGACTGATAGTGCCCCTCGTCGCAACGGCCCGATGATTACAATCGAGGTGAAGGATGGCGGAGAGACAATCCTCTTCTGCGGTGCTCCGATGTCGTATGAGCTGCTGCTTGAGACCCTGCCAAAGGTAAGGGCGCACAAAGTCGGATTTTCGATAGCCGAGGATGTGCCCGAACAGATGTTTATGGAGATGAAAAATGCACTCCGCAGTGGTGGCAACACTCTGGAGGTGAACCACATCAAGTCTGAACCGCAGACCCAAAAGGTCGAGGCGCGCAACCTGCTCCAGGTAGCAATTACTGCCGACGGCACAATTCTTCTGCGAGGAAAGGAGTGTAGTAAAAGTGTGCTGAAGCGCGAGGTGAAGCACTTTGTGCAGAACTACCATATCTACGCGATGAACACCCGCCGACTGCATATCGGAAATCCTTACGACAAGGAGTATTCGACATTTTCGACCACCAGCCTGACTATGCCTGACGGTAGAAAGGTCTGCTGTCCGGTGAGTAATGGCATCGTGTCGGTAAGCAGTGATAAAAATGCCTCTTTTGATGCGGTGCGCGAGGCTATGGGTGCTATTGAACAGGCATATTATGAGTTGCGTAAGAGCCTCTCTCGCAGAGTTTACAATAAGTTGTATGACAAACTCGATGCGCCATACAAGGAGATGGTAAATAATGCTGTTCCGATCAGAGTTTACTTGGCGGAGTAATTTTTAGTGCTGATTTGGGCAAAAAGATTTTTTTTGTAACTTTGTACAGTAGGATCTAAACAAAACCACAAAAGATGAGAAAGGAATCACTGTTTTTAACGGTTGCTGTTCTGTTATTTGCGGCCTGTACATCCAAACCGAAGACGGTAACTTTTCCCGCTATAGAGGCGGCTACAACAAACTCGATTATTATCGAGCGTGTTGAGCTTACCGACTCAGTTACGACCCTTGCCATAAGGGGTTATCATCTTCCGAAGTATTGGATAAAGGTAGCCCCAGAAACGCGCCTTATTGCCGACGGTAAGGAGTATCAAATGGTTGGTACTGAGGGTATTGTGCCGGGTGAGAAACTCTATATGCCTGCCGATGGCGACTCGCTATTTGTGCTAAAGTTTGCTCCGCTGCCACTTGCTACAAAGCAGTTTGATTTTTCCGAGTCGGACAATAGCAGCGATTGGCAAATCTTCGGTATTGACCTTACGGGTAAGTCTAAAACCCCATACAAAAAGGGTCTGCCACGAGGTGTAAAGCAGACAAGTGAGAGAGCTACAGCCCTTCCGGGTTTTGTCTATGATATTGGCGAGACGACACTCAACATCCACCTGCTCGGCTACAGAGAGAGGTTTGGTAAGAGTATAGACATCTGCCTGAAGGGTATTTTCGACTCTCGTCCGCAGCGTACAACTCTGAAAATCGACCCTCAGACGGGCGTTGCTACCCATACATTTACGCAGTATGGAACGGTAAATTGTATGATAGCCACCCCATATCGCCGCTATCTGACTGAGCTCTTTTTTGCACCGGGAGAGGTGGTCGATGTTTACTACGATTTGAGTTGTGTCAATAGCCATCTGTGCGATACTCGCAAAACCGATAAACCGCAGCTCAATATCAAACCGCTCTATACAAAGGGTAGCGTTTACGATGCTCTGAATAACCTGCCGAATGACAAAGAACTTGCAAAAATTGGGGTGGCATCTGTCTGGGAGTGTGCACCCGAGGAGTGCTCGCTTAGTGCCGACGCCTATACAGATAAGATTATCGCCGAGTATGAGCAGGCAATGCAGACTCTGACGGAGTATTCTGCGCACCCATTAGCAAAAAAGTATCAAGAGAAGGTGGTTAATATAGAGCTGCTCTCGGCTCTGCTTTGGGCTGATGCCAATCGCGAATATGCATATATGGTCGCCAATAATATTCCATTTAACGAGGAGTGTAAATTTTCGCCCGACCCGATAACTGACAAGCACTTTAAGCGCGCAATGGAGTTGCTCGATATGACCGATCCAGCGCTGCTTATTTGTCCGTATGCAAGTGACCTCTTGTTTCTCGATGTCGATATGTCGCAGTGCGGGAATATAAAGTATCTCAAAATTGCCAATGAGGCCTTTGAGCAGGCTGAAGGGGCCAACCTCTCGGCTCAAACACTTGCCGAGATGAAGGGTTGGGATGAGCCATTCTTTGCCAGCGTAGTGGAGGATGTGCAGCAGCGCACCGAGGCTGTGATGGCTGCAAATAGCGACAAGATTGCCAAGACTCCCGATGTGCCACTCTCTGAACTCTTTGACGCCATTGTAGCACCACATAAGGGGAAAATCGTAGTGGTCGATTTCTGGAATACTTGGTGCACTCCTTGCTGTAATGCACTTAAGAAGAATGAACCATATAAGTCGGGCGAACTTGCAAGCGATGATATTGTCTGGATATATATCGCCGACCAGAGCTCGCCAGTCGGCACCTACCTCGATATGATTCCGTCAATTAAGGGTATCCACTATCGCCTGAATAAGGAGCAGATGAATCATATATGCGGCAAATTCGGTATCAGCAGCATCCCATCTTACGTCTTCGTTAAGCGCGATGGTAGCTATGCACTTACCAACTCCTTCCGCGACCATGATAAGATGGTGAAAACATTAAAGCAGTATTTGCCGTGATATTTGTCGTGAAAAGGCAGCATTAGCTGCACATCTCTAAAAGCCCTGCAATGGCTGTACTACTTGTACTATCCATCGCAGGGCTTTTTACGCGATGCACACCTACTACTGCATTTTGACAACAAAAAACATTTGTCGTAAAAAGCATGCCTCTGCTGTACACCCTTAAAAACCGACCAAGGTTGTACGTTTTAGTACTATCAGAGGCTAAAATTTTTCACGATGCACACCTACTACCGCATATTGACAACAAAATGGGTGCTTTATTTGAACGAAAAATATTCGAATTACTTTCTGTAATAATAAAAAGGGTTGTCGAGATTCGACAACCCAAAGTAAATAGCTAACGGCCAACAGCTAAATTAATAAGCTATGTGATATAGCTTCTCGATATCCTCAACTGAAGTTGGACGTGGATTACCGCCGGTGCAGACATCATTAAATGCAGCAACTGCGAGGGCAGGGATATCCTCCTCCTTCACACCAATCTCATTGAGGTGCTGAGGGATGCCGATGCTCAGAGACAGCGCACGAACAGCGTCAATAGCTGCCTTAACGCCCTCGTCAACGCTCATACCTGTAGTATCTACGCCCATAGCCTTAGCGATATCGAGATATTTTGCGCGAGACTGAGAGTCTGCGTTGTACTCCATAACATATGGCAGCAGCAACGCATTTGCCACACCGTGAGGGGTGTCATAGAACGCACCGAGTGGGTGAGCCATAGAGTGAACGATACCAAGACCCACATTCGAGAATCCCATACCTGCGATATACTGAGCCTCAGCCATACCAGAGCGAGCAACCTCGTCCTTGCCATTATCAACGGCGTTCTTGAGGTGAGTTGCGATAAGCTCGATAGCCTTATACTCAAACATGTCGCTCATAGTCCACGCACCAGGGGTGATAAAGCTCTCGATAGCGTGAGTGAGCGCATCCATACCTGTTGCAGCAGTAAGACCCTTAGGCATAGAGTACATCAGCTCGCAGTCGATAATAGAGCACATAGGAATATCGTTAGGATCGACGCAAACCATCTTCTTCTTCGCCTCCTCGTCGGTAATCACGTAGTTGATTGTAACCTCTGCAGCAGTGCCGGCAGTTGTCGGGATAGCGAATGTAGGTACTGCGCGATGCTTTGTAGGTGCAACGCCCTCCAGTGAGCGAACATCTGCAAACTCAGGGTTGTTTACGATAATACCCACAGCCTTTGCTGTGTCGATAGATGAGCCACCACCAAGAGCAATGATAAAGTCAGCACCTGAAGCCTTGTAAGCCTCAACACCACGCTGAACGTTGCCAATAGTAGGGTTTGCCTTTACATCGCTGTAGATCTCGTAAGGGATACCTGCGCCATTAAGAACCGCCTCAATCTGTGCAGCAACACCAAACTTGATAAGGTCCTTGTCTGTTACAAAAAATGCCTTCTTAAAGCCACGCTTTGCCACCTCGTCAGCAATTACAGAGCGGCAACCCGCACCAAAATAAGAGGTCTCGTTAAGTACAATACGATACATAGTTTTATAGTTTTAGGTTGTTAGGTTTTTTTGTTTATCATACAAATATAGGTATAATTATTCGATTTTCAATCTCAATTCACCATAAATAGCAGTGGTGATCAAAATTTTGATCACCACTGCTATTTTATCCTATGGTTACTATTAATATTTCGTACCGCCGAAACGGAAACCGACGTTAAAGTAGAGGTTATGTATAAAAAAAGGAAGTCCACTATAACCACATTCCAAAGTCCAACGCTTAAACTCCGCTCCGGCACCAGTTTTCCAATAAAATCCTGCTTCGTCCTTAAAGGTTACAGCACCAATAAAACCACCCACAGACAAGTTTACATATGGTCGAATCTTGTTTCTTGTCATATATCCTTTAAGATTAAGCGATATAGGAATATAACAACCATCGACTGTTACATAATAGTTTGCTTGATTTATATTAACTTGTGCATCATATATTAACCAATGAAAGCCCATTTCAAATCCAGTATAAAAATAATCAGAAACTAAAATTCCAATACCCGCATCAACTGTAGGGCCTGCATCTAATACAGAGGGGTTGAATATCAAACCGAGATTTCCATAACCTTGAAATTTAACCAACGGCTTTTGGGTTTGATTTGTTTTATTTACAGATTTTATTTTTACAAATGACTCTTTAGTTCCATTCTGATATGAGATAAACAACACTTCCGACTTGTTAACCATATATGTCGGACCTTCAAGATTATCCCATTTCTTATAGGTTATAGTTTCAGGAGAAATATTTACGACCTTGACACTTAGTTCATCGGCATTTTTTAACACCATTCTATCTTGTCCGTTTGCAATAATTACAATAGAAAGACAAACAATAGTCAATAATATTCGCTTTATAAGAACTTATGTAGTTAGAATCAATATTCCTACAAAATGTAGCAATTTTTATTGATATTTGCGCACGGATTTACAAAATTTTTGTATCTTTGTTTACTGCACACTAACCCAAATATAAGAAAAGTATGTCTTCTATTACTATAAAGGTTGTTCAGAGTAAGGCTGAACTGAAGAAGTTTGTCCGCTTTGCAAACAATCTATACAAGGGGAACAACTACTACGTCCCTGCGATAGTCTTTGACGAGCTATCCACATTTGACAAAAAGAAGAATGGCGCCTTTGAGTTTTGCGAGGCGGAGCTATACCTCGCGTACAAAGATGGCAAGGCTGTCGGCCGTGTTGCTGCTATAATCAACCACAAGGCAAATGAGCGTTGGAAGGTGAAGCAGGTGCGTTTCGGCTGGATAGATTTTATTGACGATATTGAGGTTTCGTCAGCCCTTCTTGATGCGGTGTCAGCCTTTGGTAAGGCTCACGGAATGGAGCAGATTGTCGGTCCGTTAGGTTTTACGGACTTCGACCCTGAGGGAATGCTCGTTGAGGGCTTTGACCGTCTGAGTACTATGGCGCTGATATACAACCACCCTTACTATCCCGAGCATCTCAAGAAACTCGGCTTTGGTAAGGAGACAGGTTGGTTAGAGTACCGCATAACCATTCCGGAAAAAGTTTCCGAGAGATACTACAACCTTGCCGAGGTTGTTAAAGAGCGTTATAATCTCAAGATTCTCAAGCTTTCGCGCCGCGAGATTCTCAAGCAGGGATATGGTCATAAGTTTTTCGAACTGATAAATCAGACATACTGCAACCTTTACGGATTCTCGCTGCTCACTCCAAAGCAGATTGATAGCTACGTAGGACTCTATTTGAGTCTGATTGATACCCGAATGATAACCTTTGTCGAGAATGACAAGGGCGAGCTTATTGGTGCAGCGGCAGCGATTCCTTCGCTCTCTGTTGCGTTGCAAAAGTGCCGTGGCGAGATATTCCCATTTGGTTGGTGGCATCTGCTCAAGGCTATGTTTATTAAACGACCTAAGACGCTCGAGTTGCTACTTATTGGCGTGCGTCCTGACTACCAGAATTGTGGTGTAAACTCGCTGATAATTCTCGACCTTGCCGAGCGTTTCCGCGAAATGGGCTTTCAGTTTGCCGAAACAAACGCTATGCTAGAGAATAACGATAAGATACATGCCATGTGGAAGCCTTTTGAGAAGGAACAACACAAGGCTCGTTGGGTATTTGGCAAGGAACTTCTATAATCCTCAATATGGCAAACAAAAAAGGATGACAACCCGAAGGAGAGGTTTTTTAATTTTTAACTAATTGATTTTCAGTATTGGGTTTTACGAAAATTGCGAAATCCTACATAGAAGACTACATAGCTGTCGTAATTAAGCCAAAAAACTACAAATGCAAAGGCATATAAAACTTTTGAAAGTAAAGCACTGAAATTAAGCATCTTCCAGAGATGTATTGTGAATAAACTAAGGTGGCGTATGAGCGAACTACAATGTTCACTACATACGCCACTCAATTTATGCCTCAATTGGAATCTGAATTATCGACAACCATTGTTCTGGGTCTTCCTGATTCCATACTCCGTCAATGTAGGAGGTACGAAGAGGCCCAGCAAGTTTGTAGCCTTGCTCTTCCATATAAGCAAAAGCTTCGGTGAATGACTCGTGGAAGCGTTCATAAGGACCAATATGTTTCATACATAGCGCCTTGGGCACAGCCGCAAAACGCTTGAATTGTATGATATCGTTGTCTGTGCCCATATCTTCCACCTGTTCGCAATACTCGATGTCAATGTCAGTGGGGCGATACTCTTTGTTGTGCTCAATGGTAAAGCAATATCCTGGAGGCGGACATTGGCAACCGAGGCGTGGCATCTCTGGACCAATCTTATTTACACACAGAGGTCCCAATGCGCTGTAATCCGAGATGATTTCACGATGACTTGCCACAATAATCTTGGGCAAGGCTTGAATACTAAATTTTTCCATTTTTTTGATCTGTTTTTGAGAGTCCACCCATTTAAGCAATTGACTACGGCGCTCCATCAGCAGTTGCAATTGTCGCTCTGTCTCCTCTATCTTTTGAGTCAGTTGGTCAATGCTTGGCATCTGCGCACCATCCTCTAATAGTTCTTTGATCTCTTCAAGCGTGAAACCTTGCCGTTGGAGTCCACGAATTGTGCCCAACCGCTGCATTTGCTCGACGTTGTAATAACGATAGCCTGTCCACTCGTCTACTTCGCAGGGAAATAGCAACCCTTTTTGTTCGTAGTGGCGCAGAGTCTTAACTGTTACTTGCATCATCTTTGAGAACTCTCCGATTTTTAACTTTGTTAATTTACTCATAATCGTACGATTCATTTGTTAGCGAGTGCAAAGTTAATATATGCCCTTAGGGACGAGTCAAGAGAAAAATGAAATATTTTCAGCAGAAAATTAAAAATAGGCAATATTATATGTCGCACTTGTATTGGGTCCTATTTTAGACTACATAGAAGACTACACGCCAAAAATAAATTAGAGTTCAAACGATTTTACAAGCAAAGTCGTTTCACAATACAAAAGAATAATATCTTGTGTATAAACAAATTCGGCGGTAAAAATAATTCACCGCCGAAAAAGGATGACCCATTACTGTCATCCTTTTGTTGTGTATGGTAAAGACTACTTGTTAATCTTAGCCCAAGAGTCCTTAAGTGTCACAGTGCGGTTGAATACAAGGTGCTCAGGTGTTGAGTCCTTATCTACATTGAAGTAGCCGATGCGCTGGAACTGCAGGTAGTCAAGAGGTTTGGCATCTGCAAGGAACTTCTCGACGTAGCACTCGCTCAGTACTGTGAGTGAGTTAGGATTCATCATCTCCTTCATAGCCTCAAGAGCCTCGCAGCCCTTCTCCTTGCGGATTGCAGCCATCTCATCACGAGGGTTCTCTGCCATCCACAGACGGTCGTAGAGGCGTACCTCAGCCTTCAAGCAGTGGTCGCAGCTCACCCAGTGAATAGTACCCTTCACCTTGCGATTGCTGCCAGGCAGACCGGTCTTTGTCTCAGGGTCGTACTCTGCGTAAACGGTAGTGATGTTGCCATTCTCATCCTTCTCGCAGCCGGTGCACTTTACGATATATGCGTTCTTGAGTCGCACCTCATTTCCCGGAGTCATGCGGAAGTACTTCTTTGGAGCATCCTCCATAAAGTCATCGCGCTCAATCCAAAGCTCGCGGCTGAACTCAATGGTGTGTGTGCCTGAGTTCTCGTCCTCAGGGTTGTTGATAGCCTCCATAGCCTCTACCTGACCCTCAGGATAGTTGGTAATAACGAGCTTTACTGGGTCAAGCACTGCACTTACGCGGGTTGCGCGCTTGTTCAGATCATCACGCACAGCACTCTCAAGCAGAGCGAAGTCGTTGAGTGCATCGTATGTGGTGTAGCCAATCTTATCTACGAAGTTGCGAATAGACTCAGGAGAGTAACCGCGACGACGGAAACCGCAGAGTGTCGGCATACGTGGGTCATCCCAACCATTAACCAGACCCTCCTTAACAAGGATGAGCAGGTTACGCTTGCTCATAAGTGTATAGTTGAGGTTGAGCTTGTTGAACTCATACTGGCGTGGGCGGTTGTGCTCCAAATCCTTGCCACCCTTCACCCAATCTACAAATAGGTCGTAGAGTGGACGGTGAGGCACAAACTCAAGGGTACACAGCGAGTGTGTTACACCCTCAAAGTAGTCGCTCTGACCGTGTGCGAAGTCATACATCGGATATGCATTCCATGTATTACCTGTGCGGTGGTGTGGGTGCTTGACTACACGATAGATAATCGGATCGCGGAAGTGCATATCTGAGCTGGTCATGTCAATCTTGGCACGAAGCACCATCTTGCCCTCCTCGATCTCGCCGCGATTCATCTTCTCGAACAGCTCAAGGCTCTCCTCGATAGGGCGGTTGCGGTATGGGCTCTCAGTTCCTGCCTGAGTAGGGGTACCTTTCTGCTCTGCAATCTGCTCAGAGGTCTGCTCGTCGATATAAGCCTTACCCTCCTTGATGAGCTGAATAGCAAAATCCCACAGCTGCTGGAAGTAGTCAGATGCGTAGTACTCTGCTCCCCACTGGAAACCGAGCCACTGAATATCCTCCTTAATGGCCTCTACATACTCTACATCCTCCTTTGTTGGATTGGTATCATCGAAACGAAGGTTACAAACACCACCATAGCGAGCAGCTACACCAAAGTCTAAGCAGATAGCCTTTGCGTGGCCAATGTGCAGATAACCGTTTGGCTCTGGTGGGAATCGGGTCTGAACACGAGTCTCTCCGTTAGCAATATTCTGCTCGATAATCTCCTCAATGAAGTTCAAACGCTCCTTCTCCTTGATTTCAATTGTTTCAGTTGTCATAATTTCTATCTTTTATGGTTTCTCTTGTCATATAGTGTTGGGCAAATGGTTGCCGAAATTCCTACTAACTGCTGGCAGTACATCTTCTTGCCATCATATTGTAGCGCCATCTCCGCCTTGACCTCTACGCGGTCAGAGGCAAAAGAGCGACAGTAACCTATGCCCGTGCGGTTGTATATCTTGTGCTGCGTGCCGTAGAATGGGTCGAGCGTGTAGAGATTCTCTGCATATGGCTCTCCATCCTTACCAATGGTGTGGTAGAACGGTGTAAGACCTTCTCCTACGTATAGATTATTGTCAATATATAGACCCCAACGGCTCATCTTGAAGTAGAACTCTCCACCTACAGGGAGTATCCAACCCTCGTCTGTCTTGCGGTCGCGCTGCGCAGAGATAAGTCCGCCAAGGCGAATGTTGAAGTCAAGAAAGGCGTTGAACTTCACCCCGATATATGGGTTGAGTAGCAGATTGTCCACTACATTGCCCTGGAAAGTTGATTTGTTGGCAAAGTGCTGCATCGAGAAAGATGCACCGGCGTAACAAATCTTGGCGAACTCACCGCCACCACTTACAAGGATGCGGAACTTCTCACGTACCTCAGGTGAGTAGAGACCATCCCAGTCCACTACAAGCTCAGCAAAGCCTTTGCTACCCGTGTGGCGCATAGCAATTCCCTGCACAAGTGGGTTGTAGATGTGGTAGGCGTCGCTGAAAAATGCCCTTGAGTAGCTGCCTACAAGTTTGTTGCGCTGGAAAATACCTGCATTAGCTCCGTAGCGAGAGTTTTCAAACTGGTAGTATGCCACAAAGTTAGTATCGTCCATAAATCGGTGCGAACCAAAATCTTTAAGTAGCTCTGCACCAACAACTACGGAGTGGTGGCTGTCAAAGCGATAACCAACTGTAGGCATTAGTCGTACAGCAAAGACTGTTCTTGAATCGCCAATGCCACTGCCGGTATATTCGGTATTATCAAAATGGGTTGAGAGCTCTGTATCTAAGAAGAGCTCTTGTGCTGAGATGTTGCAAAAAGCGACCAAAGTCAGCATGAGTATGACCAATTTTCTGCCCATTTTTGTACTAAATTCAGATAATGTCCCAAATATCTGTCAAAAATAGATAAAATTTTTTATTTTTGCAGCAATTATGAGAAAAATTACAAATCAAGAGCTTGGCAGACCCTCTGTAGAGGAGTTTGCGACAATGGATAAGATGGCGGTTGCCGTTGTGTTGGATAACGTTCGCTCGGCACAGAATGTGGGCGCATTTTTCCGTACAGGCGACGCCTTTGCTGTGGAGAAGGTCGTTTTGTGCGGTATTACAGCCACTCCGCCTTCGCGTGAGATACACAAGAGCTCGCTCGGTGCAGAGTTTACCGTTGCCTGGGAGCATAATCCGTCAACTGTAGATGCAGTTTTGCAGCTTAAGGCTGAGGGATATACCGTCCTTGCCATAGAGCAGGTTGAGGGGGCAGTTATGCTCGATAAACTTGAGGTGGAGCCAACAAAAAAGTACGCACTTGTCTTTGGTAATGAGGTGATGGGTGTCGATCAGGCGGTGGTTGATATCTGTGATGGTGCGATTGAGGTTCCACAAGTCGGAACTAAGCACTCTATCAATGTCTCTGTCTGCGGTGGCGTTGTGCTCTGGAGATTCTTTGAAAAGTTTATAAATAGATAGTTAACAGATAGTTATGATACAGTCAGAAACCATTAGAGAGGTTGTAAAGCGTCTGGATACGCTGAGGAGGTGTCTTTGACATCGATAGTCGAAGAATAGATCTACAAAATGAGGAGGAGAAGACCCTCGAACCAAATTTCTGGGATAATCCCGATGCTGCACAGAAGCAACTTCAAAAGGTTGCCGGCATAAAGAGCTGGCTTACCGATTTTGATTCTGTAGCAGCACAGGTTGAGGAGCTGCAGATGATGCCCGACTTTATTGCAGAGGGCATTGCCTCTGAGCAGGAGCTTGATGCACTCTATCAGACAACTGTTGAGGCTCTTGAGGCTCTTGAGTTGCGCAATATGCTCCGAGGTGAGGAGGATAGAATGGGTGCGATTGTCGATATCAATGCCGGTGCAGGTGGTACTGAGGCGCTCGATTGGGCGGATATGTTGCTCCGTATGTACACCCGCTGGTGTGAGTCGCATGGCTATAAAATCAAGATGCTCGACTATCAGGCGGGTGATGAGGTCGGCGTAAAGTCCTGCACTATGGAGGTAGAGGGCGAGTTTGCCTATGGATATCTCAAGAGTGAGAATGGAGTGCATCGTATGGTGCGCCTCTCGCCATTTAATGCTAACAATAAGCGCCAGACAACCTTTGCTTCGGTTGCCGTTACGCCAGCCGTAGATGATAGTATCGAGGTTGTTGTAAATCCTGCAAATGTTGTTTGGGAGACCTTCCGTTCAAGCGGTGCGGGTGGACAGAATGTCAATAAGGTTGAGACTGCTGCCCGTCTGCGTTACCATTTTAAGGATGAAGATAGTGGTGAGGAGGTGTCATATGTGATTGAGAATCAGGAGACACGCTCGCAGCTTATGAATAAGGAGAATGCTATGCGTATCCTCCGCTCAAAACTCTATCAGTATCTGCTCGATAAGCGTATGGCGAAGAGTCAGGCTATCGAGGCGGCAAAGAAGAAGATTGAGTGGGGCTCGCAGATTCGCTCATATGTCTTCGATGACCGTCGCGTGAAAGACCACCGCACGGGTCATCAGACCTCAAATGTGGATGCTGTGATGGATGGCGACCTTGATGCATTTATCAAGGCTTACCTTATGGAGTTCGGCGGACAATAGCCTCTCGTGCGCAAGTTCTACGTTAAGCTTGCGCTCGAAATGCTCATTTACGTTTGAGTAAACTCCGCTTTCTCGTGCTTCGCAAGCCTTGAACTTGCACACGATACTATATTGTCAAAATTGTATTGTTATGAAGACCCTGATTTTAACCCTTATCGCTATACTTTTCTGCTCATGCAGTAGTGCCAATGCGCGTATTGTTGTCGGAGCGGAGCAGACTGATAGATACTTGCCACAGCTTGAGGGTAAACGTGTGGCGGTGCTTGCAAATCATACGGCAATGGCTGGCGAGAGTCACCTTGTCGATATGCTTGTGGCAGAGGGTGTTAATCTTGTCGGTATAGTTTCGCCTGAGCACGGTTTTCGCGGTACTGCAGATGCGGGAGAGAAGGTGAATTCGTCAGTTGATAGTCGTACGGGGGTGCCGATTTGGTCGCTATACTCGGCAAAGGGGCGCAACCTTACAGACGAACAGATGGCGGCTTTCGACGTTATGGTGGTCGATATGCAAGATGTGGGCCTGAGGTTCTATACCTATTATATCACAATGCTCGATGTTATCGGTCGCTGTGCTGATTTCTTGCGTAAGGTTATTATCCTAGACCGACCAAATCCTAATGGTATGTATGTCGATGGTCCGCTGCTCGATATGCGCTTTAAGTCGGGCGTGGGCGCACTACCAATACCTGTTGTGCATGGACTTACTATGGGCGAAATAGCTCTGATGGCTATCGGCGAGGGTTGGTGCAAGGCTGCAGATGTTGAGGTTGTTACATGCAAAAACTACACACATCAGAGTCGATATACTCTACCTATCGCCCCATCACCAAATCTTAAGAGTCAACACGCAATTTACCTCTATCCGTCAACCTGCCTCTTTGAGGGTACTGCTTGCTCGCTCGGCCGTGGAACAGATGCTCCGTTTGAGATGTATGGCCACCCGACTATGACGGGCTGTAGCTACTCTTTCACCCCGCGCTCGGTTACGGGTGCGAAAAATCCGCCACTTAAGGACCAACTCTGCTATGGTGTGGATCTGAGAGATGTTGATGATGAGCAGATTATCGCTGCAGGCTTTAACCTTGAATATGTTATAGATGCCTATAACCGCACAAACCTCGGGGCGAAGTTCTTTACAGCCTTCTTTGAAAAGCTCGTCGGGGTTGACTATATCCGCCCAATGATTATTTCAGGCAGTACTGCCGCCGAAATACGCTCCCGCTGGCAGCAAGACCTTGAAGATTATAAACTCCTCCGCCGCAAATATCTGCTCTATAAGGAGTAATTGCTATTTGGGAATAAAAAATCTTACACTTTTTACCCACTCTTTACGCAGTAGCCAAAATGTTGCTTGTATGGATTTATTCCTGCGAGGGTGAGTTTCGTATCTGCGATTACGGTAGTCAAGATCGAAGATGACTTCCCAACTTTTCATAATACGCTCTTTAATATCATCGGGATATAAATTGAAATTGTGCTCTTTGATATTGTGGGCGGCTCTAAATGTGTCCATGTCTTTGTCAATACATTTCTCTGCTATTGGATATCCGTTCAGACAACAGCAACCCCAAAGCATAAAGTTGCTATGTAATAACATCTCGTCAGGGATGTCTGCCTCTATAAAGACTTGAGCTTGGAAATTGTCGTCTTGGGGTGAGAATTTTGGTTTACGACTCTTGTAATTGCTGTATTGAGTCCAGCACCATAATGGATGTTTAATCTCCGCTGTTGGTGGCGGAGAGATGCGGCTACTCATCTGTTCTGTAAGCCAATCATAAGCAAATTGAAACTCTTTGTACTGCCAACTATCGTTAGTACAATATGCAACACCATTGCTATTTAATTCCTCCCAAAACTCGATTTTTTGCTGTGTCCAAACAATCATAATTACGTCTAATCTCTATTTCTGTTGCAAAATTGCCATTGTATTTTGACAATTTGTGACACATGGTTGTTCTGTGTACAAAAAAACAGAACGAGCGGCCCGAAGGTCGCTCGTTTTATCCTTTTAGCAGGTAGGTTACTCAAGTGAGATAGCCTCTGAAGGACATACGCCTGCGCAAGCACCGCACTCGATGCACTTGTCAGGGTCGATTACATAGATGTCACCTGCTGAAATTGCTTCAACAGGACACTCGTCGATACATGTACCACATGCAACGCAAGAATCTGAAATTTTGTAAGCCATAATAATACGTATTGTTATAAAATGTTCTGCAAAAATAAGACTTTAATGTGAATTATCCAAAAAAATGTATCTTTGTAATCGTGTTGAGTGCAAAAAAAGTACCTTTATAGTCTAAAACTGCAGAAATTATGGCGAAAAATATCAAATTGACCTTTCTTGGCACCGGTACTTCGCAGGGCGTTCCGGTGATAGGTTGTACTTGTGATGTCTGCTCTTCGACTGACCCGCGCGACAATCGTCTGCGCACCTCGGCAATGGTTGAGGTAGGGGAGAGTAGATTTATCATAGATGCAGGTCCCGATTTCCGTGTGCAGATGTTGCGCGAAGGTGTGAGCCATATCTCGGCAATATTGCTCACGCATAAACATAAAGACCATATTGGTGGTATAGATGATGTGCGCGCGCTCAATTTTGTCGATTATCCGCAGATTCATACTGTTAATATATATGGTACGGCAGAGACGCTCGACTGTGTGCGTAAGGATTATGACTACGCCTTCTTTACGGTGCGTTATCGCGGTACTCCAGAAATCGCACTTCACACGATAGACCCAGAACAGTCCTTTACTATTGAAGGGGTGGAGATTGTACCAATTAGGGGCCGTCACGCCCATTTTGAGGTTACTGGCTACCGATTTGGGAATGTTGCCTATATGACCGACTTTAAGGAGATTGATGATAGCGAACTGCAGAAGCTGCGTGGCGTCAAGGTGCTGGTGATAAACGCGCTGAGATTTGCTCCGCACGATTCGCACCTCTCGGTTGCTGAGGCTTTGGCGATTATCGAGAAGCTCGCACCTCAGCGTGCCTACCTAACTCATATGTCGCACGAGATTGGGCTACATTCTTTGGCTCAAAACCAACTTCCAGAGAATGTCTATTTTGCTTACGATGGACTGAAGATAGAGCTCGAATAGTCCAAAATGGAGTTTGATCAGCCTCTGTAATTAAAATTTCTTGAAAAATTTTTAAGATTTTTTACTCTGCTTAATTTGTTGATATTTAGAACCTTATAAGTATATTTACGATTTTGCCTGAAAAAAGTTCGAAAAAAAATGTAAAAAAAGTTTGCAGATAAAAAAAAAGTGCGTACTTTTGTGCCTGGAGAGATGGCAGAGTGGTCGATTGCGGCGGTCTTGAAAACCGTTGAGCTGCGAGGCTCCGGGGGTTCGAATCCCTCTCTCTCCGCCACAAGAGATTTTTCCGAGGTTGTGATGAAAATCACAACCTTTTTTATTGCGTCAAGTGGGTATCTGCAAATAAATTTGCAAGTGCCCACTTGTCGTAATAAAAGTGTGGTAAACCACATATAGGAAAAATCTCTTGCAAATTAAGGAGTAAAGGGATCGGTGACCGCATGGAGCCAATCCCTCTCTCTCCGCTCTGAATAGTCTACAATGAGTTGATTTTCAACCTTGTAGACTTTTTTTATGCCCAAAAAGTTGCACCAAAAATGCACCGACCCCGTTTCTACACACTTCTACGGGCGTTTTTCAAATTGCACATATCCCATACTTCCTATCCCATTTTCTCATTCTACCTGACAGCACGAAATGTGAGAGAGGATTACAACCACTCATTCATTGATGAGCACGAACGAAACCAAGAACCATAAGAAGAGGAATAACCTCCTTTCAATACAAACATATCGTCACATAAAGAATTGAAAGCGATTGCCATTGAAGGTGGCAAACGGTATAAACTTGAAAACTTTTATTTCTGCTTTAACTTATCATACTCTTCAATCAAACTATTACCAAAATTTACGGCTGATGATTCAATCTTTTTGTATGCACCTACAACACCATTCTCTATAGTTTTGAAACTATTAACTGTGATTTCCTCGATAGTATTATAAGCATTAACTACTCCATTCTCAATTGCTGCATAACCCTTAACGGTTGCTTTCGTAATTTTCTTTGTCATAAAATAAAATTTGATTGTTTTACATATTTCTACACTGCAAAGGTATTGCAGAGTTTAAGGTTAATAAAGGGAGAAAACACGCAGTAATTGGAGTGATATTCGCATTAGTATTGATAAATACATCTATTTGACATATCTTCGTTGAGCAAATGTCTCATTATTCCAATAAATGCGAAAATTATGACAATACTATCAGAACTATTACAACATTTCATCAATAGCGACAATAGCACTTCTTCATATGTTATTGATGAGCACTTTGCCATTATAGACAATCCATCATTCTCAATACTTCCCAATTACCCATATCGTAATCCTTTGGTAGTTGCGGTATATTGCACATCGGGAAGTGGCAAAGGTCGAGTAAATACCAAAATCTATAATATGAAATGCCACAACTTGATGATTATATTGCCTGAACAGATAACAGAGATGATGGATTTGAGTGACGATTTTCAGGCAACATATATCATTATGTCGGAGCAATTTACTGAGAGTTTAAGTATAGGTAATACTTTTTCGTTGAGCAATGTAGTCGCTTCATCTCCCAATATAGTTCTGCAAGAGAGAGCAATAGAGGCATTCGAAAGTTACCTATCTATGTGTCGCAACCTTATACCAATTGAGAGCAACCCGAATCGTGTAGAAATTTTGCAACTGCTAACAAAAGCCTTTTTTCTCGGTTTAGGATATTTCTTGCACGGGTCAAATCAGAATGCTTTATCTCGAAATGAAGAACTGACAACAGCCTTTATCAAATTAGTTGAGCAGAAGTATGCCAAACATCGAGAGTTGAGTTTTTATGCACAGCAACTAAATATCACAGCCAAACACCTATCAAGAGTAGTTAAAGAAACAAGTGGCAAAAGTGCAATGGGGTGGATAGAGAAACAGGTTATATTAGATGCTATCTCCCAACTATTATCGTCAAATATCAGCGTTAAGGAGATTGCTTACCGACTTAATTTCCCATCCCAGTCCTGCTTTGGCAAATACTTTTGTAGAATTGTTGGCGTATCCCCTACAACTTATAGAGAGCAACACAAACATAAATCGAATAATTTTGTCTATGATACAAACTGTGAATAAACCTATAAATTTGAATGATATACCTCATATCCAGTCTCAATATTGAGAAATTGAGAAGAAGCGTTCAAGTGGGGAAATGCGTATCTGGCAAATAATAATTATTTTATTGTTTATCAATGGTTTACACAGGTGCAAATATAGGTGTTTTTGGTGCGTTTTTTTAATAAAAAAGTTGCACCGAAAATGCACCGACCCCATTTCTACGCACTTCTACAGGCGTTTTTTAAATTGCACATATCCCATACATTATATCCCACTTTCTCATTCCGCCTGACAGCACGAAATGTGAGGGAGGATTACAACCACTCATTCATTGATGAGCACGAACGAGGAGTAGAACCAGAAGAAGAGGAATAACCACCTTTCAATACATATAACTATCTTCATATGCAGCCACTATTTCTGAAATGGTGGCTGTTTTTGTGCGACGAAAAAATAATTACTATTCTCGTTGATTACGATTTTTACAATAACATCAAAATCATTATTGCATAGAATAAGAAAGCGAAGAGACACAATTACCAAGGTGGGGAAAAATCTTCGTATATTGAAATATTCAAATGATTTATATATCTTTACATCCATAAATCGGAATCTAATAGATATGGAATTAAAAACCCAAAGATTGTTGCTGAGACCTTGGCAAGAGGATGATGCTGACGAACTTTACAAGTATGCCAAAGACCTACAAGTGGGGCCAGCTGCAGGATGGCCAGTACATACAAGCGTTGAGAATAGCAGAGAAATAATCCGCACAGTTCTCTCCGCAGTAGAGACTTACGCTGTGGTATTGAAGCAAACATGCAAACCTGTTGGCAGCATCGGATTGATGGTAGGCAGGCAAAGTAATATTGGACTACCCGACAATGAATGCGAGGTGGGCTACTGGATTGGCGTGCCCTATTGGGGACAGGGGCTGATACCCGAGGCTGTTCGTGAGTTGCAACATCGAGCCTTTGAGGTCCTGGGAATGCAGAAAATGTGGGCTGGTTACTTCGATGGCAACGAGAAGTCAAAACGTGTGCAAGAAAAATGCGGTTTTAAGTATATGTTCACGAAATGCAACGTGTCATCACAATTGGTTGGTGAGTTGCGGACGGAACACATTACTTGCCTAACAAAGATGGAATGGTTAACAAGTAAGTAAATTCCAATTTTTTGCTCTAATGGGAGGCATATGTGAAGCAGCGTAAGCAGGACGACCTGAATGATATTATCGCAAGTGAGAACCTGAAAGCGGACGAGACCGACAAGTTTATGGCGAATGCTTTCCGTGATGGAGTGATACGCACAACGGGAACCGATATTGACAAGATACTCCCTGCAATGTCCCGCTTCGGTGGTGGCAACCGACAGGAGAAAAAGAAGACGGTAATAGAGAAGTTGAAAGGGTAGATAATTTATCCCAATATCTCATTGTGAATATGTATTATTCTATGTAAAAAGCACATATAAAAAGGGGTGATAATTATGCCAAATTTGGCCAGAATCCCTCTCTCTCTCTCTCCGCCAAAATCAACAAAACGACTGATGAAAATCAGTCGTTTTTGTTTTATCTCCCTTGCCCCAAAGTGGTGGCGGGCACTGTCCCACTTGCAATATTCAATTGGGCATAAATCTGTAAAAGGTCAAATTTGAGCCGTTTTTCAGTTCCGCATTTTTGATGTATTTTGTTCGTACTGCGTGGTTGATGTAGTATTTGCCATCCTTTATGTCAACAATAATTGCAGCATGGTATGCTCGACCAGTTTTAGAGTTGTGTTGTATAATCATGTCGCCCACCTGCGGTGTATCAACCTTTTGAAACCTCCACCTCGCAGGATTCTTTTCGAAATCCTCGCAGTTGGAACAAGTGTCGTACTTGTTGAAGAAGGCCGTTGCGGTGTTGATGCAGGGTTTGAACTCCTTGCCCGAAAATGTCATATAGATGCGCCCTATCAACGAAGCATTCCTTGCAAACAAAAAGTTCATGTTTGGCGTACTAGCCTCCTTCGCAAGCTGTAGATAATTTTCGTTGTAGGCAAAGTTGCGACAATATATGTTAAAACATATAATCGCAACAAATAGCGTTGCTTCGAATATATATAGGGCTTTCTTCACTGTTTTACGAGGCGTTTTTGGCTGTTTTTTATTTCTTATCTGGTTTTAACCGATTGTTAGTGCTATAATCATTGTAACCAAGAGTAATAATGTTCCTTCCCAATAGCTACAACTCCAACTCGGAAGTATCACAAAGTTAGTGAAAATATCTCAAAGTGTTGTTTTAAGGGCGACAAAATTTCAGCATGTTAAATAAAAAGATGTCGGCAACTCTGAGGATGACAAAAGTCGGCCAAGAAGCCGACTTTTGTCAAAATTCAATAGTGTGAAGCATTACTCAATTCGTTTTTTGTTGCGACTACGCCACTCAATCATTGCGACCTCTGCGCGAGTTCGTTTGCGGACTTGCCAGAGTTTGAAACGGCAGAAGGCAAATACTACCCACATGGCAATAGACCATATGCTTATCTGCCACATCTTCTCCCAATTGTCACTCAGTCCTGTGATATAGACGATAAGTGGCACGAATGTCCAAGCAAGGGCAGTCATTCCGGTAGCCCAGCTGGAGCGGTGCCAGCGCGAGATAGGGCAGAGGGAGTGGTAGTAACGGTAGTAGCTAATCAGTACCAAGAGTATTGCCGAGGAGTAGATAATCTCCTGCTTAAATGGAAATTCAGGGATAAAAGTCAACTTCTCATAACTTGATAGCAGGGTTATTGCAAGGAATAGGGTAAAGTCTGCCCAATCCAACTTGCCGTTCTCGGCGTCTGGAATAAAGAGCTTGCGACCCTTATTGCCCCAACCGTAGAAGATGGTTGTACCTTTGCGCTTTGGACTATCGGTTTGAGCTTCGTTGCGAATCTGACTCCACTTGTAGAGGCAGAAGGCAAAGAGTGCCCACATAATAATAGAACCCGCGGCAATCTTGAGCATCAACATATCGCCCTCACTAAAGTAACGAATAAGTGTATATCCGGTCCAACCTGCCGCAATAACGAATGTCATGCAGACAGACTGCAGCCAACGAACAATAGGGGATTGCTGCGCAAAGTTGAGTACAGCCGCCACGAAGAAGAGTACCAGGGTAGCAATCGTGAGAACGGTTGATGTTAGCTTGTGCGGAATGAAGATGGCAAGGAATAGGGTAGCCATCGAACAGAATGCCAATATCTCATAAAGTGCAAACTTTACGTCGGAGTCATTTGTCTTTTTTGCGTTATAAGACTTGCCGACGGAGAATTTTCCAATGCTAAAACGGTTCTTCATAACTACTCTTCGGTATTGGTTTTACTCTTTTTTGCGCGAGGCTTGCGCCCAGCTTTGCGCAGAGCCTCGGCAATTATCCACTGCAGCTGTCCGTTGGTGCTACGGAACTCATCCTCCGCCCACTTCTCGATGGCATCCATCGTCTCGGCGTCGATGCGTAGCACAAAACTGCGAGTATTATTCTCCTTTGTAGCCATAGCTAAGCAGTGGTGAACTGTTTTAGTTATGCAATGTACCTGTGTTTACAACTGGCTGTGCTGCCTCATCAGCGCAGAGTACTACCAGCAGATTGCTCACCATAGCCGCTTTGCGCTCCTCGTCAAGCTCGACAACCTCCTCAGTCGAAAGACGCTCAAGAGCAATCTTTACCATAGATACAGCACCCTCTACAATCTTCTCGCGTGCTGAGATGATAGCATCGGCCTGCTGACGGCGGAGCATAGCTGCGGCAATCTCCGGAGCATAAGCAAGGTAGTTAAGTCGTGCCTCCATAACCTCGATACCTGCCATTGCAAGGCGCTCGTTAAGCTCGTCAGTGAGTCGCTCGTTAATCTCGTCACCACCTGAACGAAGGGTAATCTCGCCCTCGCCATTGTTTGAGTTCTCATCGTAAGCATACATGCCTGCAACCTGGCGCAGTGCTGAGTCTGACTGTACGGCAACGAAGTTCTCGAGAATGTTCATGCGGGTTGTAGATGTGGTTACAGCACCAACCTCTGATGGAGCATCAATCTCGAATACAGCCTTGTATGCACCCTCGTTCTTAATCTTCCAAACAAGTACAAGTCCGATAAGAATTGGATTACCAGCCTTGTCATTCACCTTGATAGGGTTAACATTGAGGTTACGAGCACGCAGAGAGAGCTTCTTTGCGCTCATGAATGGGTTAATCCACCAGAAACCTGTCTCGTAGAATGTTCCGCGATAGTTGCCGAAGAAGAGAAGCACGCGTGCCTCGTTTGGCTCGAGCATCTTGTATCCGCATGCCATGATAATCGCAGCGATAACAGCTACCCAAACGCCTGCAAAGAGCAGACCGAAATTTGAATCTGCATTCATTAGCTCAACAAAGAGCCATATAGCAACGCCTGCAAGAGCAAGATTGAGAAGAAGTGCCAGGAAACCATTGAGTTTCCAACCTGAATAAGTGAAATTTTTGTTGTTCATAATAGTAAAGTATTAAAGGTTTGTTTATTCTGTTATTCATTCGTTGTTTGAATGATATCATTTTGATATCACAAAGATACAACAGAGTTCTCCGAATTTCCAAATGTTTTCTCAACTTTTTTACGTTGAAATGCAAAAAAAATATGCCGAATGTCATAAACACTCGGCATACCTATATTAATAGAATGGTTTACCAAACCTCAGTAACGTTATATACAGGAGGTGCAGCCAACTCATACTCCGGTCCCTCGATAACGTGGTCGCATACATACTCTCGACCCTTGTCATCTGTCGCTACAACCTTAACCTTTGCGTTAGGATTTTTGAGGGTGTAGATGTACATGTGGTGGCAAGGAGAGCAGTAGTTCTTGCGGGTGCTACCCTTCTTGTGACCGCGACCAACTACGCCGGTGTTGTAGCCGATAGCCCACCAGTCTTTGCTTGAGGTGAGTGATGGGTGCTCGTCACCGCGATAAGGAGAAGCCTTCATAAGCTCCATATTTCCGGCAAGTTTGCCATCTTCATAGACCTCAATCTTCCAATCTTTGTGTGCAAACCATACATTTGCAAGAATCTTGTCGGCGCCAAATGGCAGGGTAGGCTGCTCGTGCTTACCGCCAAACTGGGCATTACCGCGATATACTCGCAACTGGTAGTCGATATCAAAACCTGTGCTCTTGTAGCGGTGGTCAACAACCTTGTTGCCTGCAATATCAATCAAACCATAGCCGTTAGGGCAGCCGTCACCATTGTTATTGCTCCACCACCAGCAGCCTGATGCAGCTCCGAAGATATACTCATGGATGCCATTCTTATGGTCGAAACGACGAGAGTAGTGGGTGTGGCCTGACATAATCTTAGCCTCAGCAAACTCGCCAAGCATTGCAAGTACAGCCTGTACATTGCTGCTCTTACGCATATGCTCGAGAGGAATGTGTACGCAGAGGATGACCATTTTGTCCTTTGATACATAGCTCAAATCTTTGCGCAACCACTCAACCTGCTTGTCGGTAAAGTCGCCGTGGTACTTCTTGAAGTTTGTAATATCGTCATAGACAATATCATTCATTGAGACGATATGCACGTCACCGCGATTCCAAGAGTAGTCAATCGGGCCGAATGTCGCCTCGAACATACGCTGCATACGTACAGTTGGGGTTGAGTTGCGCTTGCCGATTGCTACCGGCTCATAGTCGCAGTCGTGGTTGCCGATTGTCTGGAACATTGGCATGCCGATATTCTCAGCGCGCATCTCCTCACGAATCATAGGCATGAGGTAGTTTGCGTTGCGTGGACCCTCAGAATAGACGATGTCACCCAGTGAGATTGCATAGCAAGGGGTCTTAGTCTTCTTTGCGGTCTTCTTCAAATCGGGAGCAGTCTCAGAGTGGAAACGATAGACGTGACGCAGATTCTGACACTGCGGGTCTGCTACCATTACAAGGCGGAACTTATCCTCCTTACCACCCTTAAGAGGCTGAAGAACGAAATCATAGACCTTGTCATCAGTGAGCTTCTTGTAGAAACAAGGGTGACCCTGACGAAGTGGCACGCGATACTCTGCAGGGAGCGAGTAATATACATAGGCAGCCTCCTCGTGACGATCGAAAGCATAGCGACCCTCAGCATCTGTTGTAATTACGGTGTGGCCATCTGTTACAACGATACCCTCGATAGGGGTGCCGTCTGTTGTGCGGATAGTGCCGGTAACATTCTGTGCTGTAGCGAGAGCTGTTACAGCAAAAGATGCAACTAACGCGATAAATATTCTTCTCATTTTGGTATAGTTTTTAGGTTTCCGTTTTTACTTTGAAGCTCGCTTGCGATCCACCTCATTGAGAAGTATCTTGCGCAGACGCATAGCCTTTGGTGTCACCTCTACATACTCATCCTCCTTGATATACTCCAGAGCCTCCTCCAGTGAGAAGATCTTTGGCGGAGCGATAGATGCCTTGTCGTCAGAGCCTGAGGCGCGCATATTTGTAAGCTGCTTAGCCTTGGTGACATTTACTGTAATATCGTTACCACGAGTGTGCTCACCAATCACCTGACCCATATACACATCCTCCATTGGAGAGATGAAGAAGCGACCGCGATCCTGCAACTTGTCAATTGAGTAGGCGTATGCAGTACCGGTCTCAGATGCGATGATAGAGCCGTTTGTACGCATCTCAATCTCGCCCATATATGGCTCAAAGCCCTTCAAGCGGTGCGACATAATTGCCTCGCCGGCAGTGGCTGTGAGCATATTTGAACGAAGACCGATAATGCCGCGTGATGGGATATCAAACTCAAGACGGGTACGACCATTGTTCGACTCCATATTTGTCAACACGCCCTTGCGACGGGTCGAGAGCTCAATAACTGTTCCTGCAACCTCATCTGGGCAGTCGATTGTCATCTCCTCAACTGGCTCGCACTTAACACCGTCAATCTCCTTGATAATAACTTTGGGCTGACCAACCTGCAGCTCATAGCCCTCACGACGCATAGTCTCCACAAGCACAGAGAGGTGCAATACACCACGACCATAGACGATAAACGAATCTGCATTCTGACCTGGCTCTACGCGCAGTGCCAAATTCTTCTCCAACTCATGGTCAAGGCGCTCCTTGATGTGACGAGAGGTTACATATTTGCCATCCTTGCCGAAGAATGGAGAGTTGTTGATTGTAAAGAGCATAGACATTGTCGGCTCGTCAATCTTAATTGGTGGCAGTGGCTCCGGATTCTCTGCATCACAGATAGTATCACCAATTTCAAAGCCGTCAATGCCGACAAGTGCGCAAATCTCGCCACACTCAACCTTCTCAACCTTCTTCTTGCCAAGGCCGTCAAAGACCATCAAATCCTTGATTTTGGTCTTAACCTTAGTCACTCCGTCACGCTTAGCGAGTGTTACGGTCTGACCAGATGTGAGAGAGCCTCGAGTGAGCTTGCCGACTGCAATACGGCCGATATATGAAGAGTACTCAAGTGAGGTGATGAGCATCTGTGGTGTACCCTCGCTTACTTCAGGCTCGGGAATCTCGTCAATAATAGCGTCGAGCAGTGGTTGGATAGAGTCTGTTGGCTCGTTCCACTTATGAGACATCCAGCCCTGCTTTGCCGAACCATAAATAGTCTTGTAGTCGAGCTGCTCCTCGGTTGCATCAAGGGTAAACATCAGGTCAAATACCTGCTCGTTCACAACCTCAGGGCGACAGTTTGGCTTATCGACCTTATTCACAACAACTATCGGCTTTTTGCCCAGCGAGAGTGCCTTCTGAAGCACAAAACGGGTCTGTGGCATTGTACCCTCAAAGGCATCAACGAGCAACAGTACTCCGTCGCACATGTTGAGCACTCGCTCCACCTCGCCACCGAAGTCGGCGTGGCCCGGGGTGTCGATGATGTTGATTTTGTAATCCTTGTATATTACCGATACATTCTTCGAGAGGATGGTAATTCCTCGCTCTCGCTCCAGGTCGTTATTGTCCAATACGAGTTCGCCACTCTTTGATGCCTCACGGAGCAGGTTGCCTGCCATAATCATCTTGTCAACAAGTGTTGTCTTTCCGTGGTCAACGTGGGCGATGATTGCGATATTTCTCAGTTTCTGCATAAAAAAGATTATTTAACGCGCAAAGTTAACGATTTTATCTGAAAAAATTATTATTTTTGTGATACTTTTATGTGCATTATGAATAGAATCGCAAATAGCAATGTGTATATCGGTAGGGTAGAGCAGTTGCTCTCAGACTTGCTGCCGAAGCGTCGCGTTATCGTAATTACTGACAGTAATATCGACCGCTGTTACCCGGCACTTATCTCATCTTATGAGCATATTATCATAGGTCTGGGTGAGCAGGCAAAGAATCTTACTACGCTTGAAAAGGTCTATACTCAACTTATGGAGATGGGTGCAGATCGCTCTACATTCCTGCTTGGTATAGGTGGCGGTATTGTTACAGATATTACAGGTTTTGTTGGTGCTACGTATATGCGAGGTGTCGATTTTGCATTTATCCCAACAACGCTTCTTTCGCAGGTTGATGCCTCTGTGGGTGGTAAAAATGGCGTTAATGTAGGTGGCTTTAAGAATATGGTCGGTACATTCTGCCAACCAAACTTTGTGATTTGTGATACTACCAAAATAGCCTCACTCTCCGACAGAGAGTTTGCTGCCGGCATTGCTGAGATTATCAAGGCAGCAATTATTGCAGATTCTAATCTCTTTGCGCTGCTTGAGGGTAGCGATTTTGCGTCATTGCGCTCGGATAGTCAGTTGCTCTCAGATGTCGTCGAGGCGGCTCTTAAGGTCAAAATCGATGTTGTCGCTGCGGATGAGAGGGAGAAGGGTCTGCGCCGTGTGCTTAATCTCGGCCACACCATTGCCCACGCTATTGAGAAGAGCACAAGGAACTATAACCACGGCGAGGCTGTGGCAATAGGCATCTGTTGCGTGGCAGAGGTGGCGGCGAAGATGGGAAAGCTCACAACTGCCGAGCAACGACGCATCAAGGCGCTTTGTAGCCGCTATAACCTTCCTACGGAGCTGCCGGAGCAGATGTCAAAACTGCTTAAGGCTATCCGCAAGGATAAAAAACGCGATGGAGATAGCCTGCATATTATCCTTCCGATAGCTATCGGTGCAGTGGAGGATATCCGACTATCTTTCGAGGATATAGAAGAATTATTTAACAATAGGAATATGATAAAAGGTTTGATTTTTGATTTGGATGGTACGCTTATTCAGAATATGCCGTTCCACATGCGTGCTTTTAAGACTTTGGCTGAGCGTTGCGGTTTTGAGTATGTGCAGCCTGTGTCTAATAAGTTCTATGGTCGCCATAATGACGAGATTTTTGACAATGTCGTTGAGCCGTGGGTTATTGAGAAGTATGGCCATCAATATCTATCTGACGAGAAGGAGGCCATCTATCGCGAACTCTATTCGGGTAATGTGCGTTTGACTGATGGCTTGGAGGAGTTGTTGGCTGATGCAAAGGCTAAGGGAGTAAAGTGTTATATTGGCTCTGCAGCTCCGCGTATCAATGCTGAGATGATTTGGAATGAGGCTAATCTTGGAGATAAGCTTGAAGGCTATATTTGTGGAGATGATGTTACTAATTGCAAACCACATCCAGAGATCTTCTTGCGTGCTTGCGAGGCTATGGGTCTTCAGCCGGAGGAGTGTGTCGTCTTTGAGGATGCCCTTTCAGGCTTAAAGGCGGGCTTTAATGCAGGCTGTAAGGTCGTGGCGCTCTCAACAACCGCCGCACCTGAGGATTTGGCTTTGGATGGTCTGCAGCATATCTTCCCATCTTTTGAGGGTATGACAATCGCCTCGCTTGAGGAGATGTTCAAGTAGCGCCTCGCCCCTTTTATATGCCGTAAAGTAATAACCTAAATAGAAACCGTATGAATTTTTTTGAGAAAACAGGACTCCCAAAGAGCCTATTTTGGGCGTTTTTGGGTGTGCTTATCTTTATGATGGGCGACGGTATTGAGCAGACATGGCTCAGTAAGTATATCGAGTCACAAGGTCTTGACCATGAGCTGTTGTTTACCGTTTATGGTATCTCTATCGCAATCTCATCTTGGCTCTCAGGTGTAATTGCTGAGACCATTGGTGTACGCAAGACTATGTGGCTGGGCTTTGCTGTCTATCTTGTCGGTATGGCGGGCTTCGCAGGTCTTGGTATGACAGGCCTTCATTATCCGACACTGCTTGCAACATATGCCGTTAAGGGCTTTGCATATCCGCTCTTTGCCTATACATTTATCGTATGGATTACCTATCGCGTGGGCAAGCAGAGTCTAAGTTCTGCACAGGGCTGGTTCTGGTTTGTATTTACCGGTGGACTTAATGTTTTGGGCGCATACTATGGCGCATATACAAAGGAGGCTCTTGGTGTTGTTCCTACTCTGTGGACATCGCTCATCTTTGTTACAGTCGGTGCTATTCTTGCCCTTGTTGTAAATAAGTGCCCTGATACAAACCTCTTTGCAGATAATAGCCAGAAGAGTAACCAAAGTAAGTTCAAGGAGCTTATCCATGGCTTGGGCATCATGAAGCGCGAGCCAAAGGTGCTGATGGGTGGTATTGTACGGATTATTAACTCCATATCGCAATTCGCCTTTGTGGTATTTATGCCGCTTTACTTCGCAAGCTATGGCATGACAGAGATTGAGTGGGGTCTTATTTGGGGCTCGGTATTTATGTTCAACATCATCTTTAACCTCGTCTTCGGTATTGTCGGTGACCGCCTTGGCTGGGCTCGTACAATCATCTGGTTTGGTGGTGTTGGTTGCGCTCTCGGTGTGCTGCTCTTCTACTACGCTCCGGAGATTTGGAATAACTTCTGGTTTATCCTCGCCTGTGGAGGCTTTTGGTGCGTGATGCTCGCAGGATATGTACCTCTGAGCGCACTTGTGCCATCACTCGTTGAGAAGGATAAGGGTGCTGCCGTATCAGTTCTTAACCTCGGTGCGGGTCTTGCAACCTTTATTGGCCCTCTCCTCGTAAAACTCCTCAAAGAGCCAATCGGTTACTCGGGTATCGTCTGGGTTATGGCTGCCCTGTATATCGTCAGCTCAGTTATGACCTACTACATCGCCAAAAAGTAATTTGTTGTGAAAATACGGCATTAGCCGCACATCTCTAAAATCCCAGCAAAGGCTGTACGTTTTAGTACTATCCTTCGCTGGGCTTTTTGCGCGATGTACGCCTACTACCGCATTTTGACAACAAATTTGCCGTGAAAACGTGCCATATATGGCACATCCCTCATATCCACGAATGAGCAGTACGCTTAGTACAGCCCATCCGTGGATATTTCACGATATACCACAGCTACTATGCTCTGACGATAAAACAGTACGCGGATTTATCAGTGTGTAAATCAGAAAAGCCTTTAGCCTTTGGCTTTGTCCGCCCGTGGCGGACTAAATATAATCCCACTTAAAAGCCAACCGACGCTGCTCGTGAGGGCAGAGGCTGCTTGCAGACTATGCCGAACTGCGAGGAGGAAGGGTCGGCGTAGCCGAGCCAATAGCCAATGGCGGAAAGGAGGGGATTCGAATGTCGCGCAGTTTATCTGCGCGTCATCACCGAGGGAGTGCCGCAGTCGCATTTATGCGGTGCGGGATCATACGACCGAGGTAACCCCAAGCAACTCTTCCCCTCTGTCACAAAGTAAGCGATATCCCGACTTGTCGGGTATTGTTTTTTGTATTATATGCTCTTGTGGGCTTGCACACGGAGAGCAATAATACAAAAATAACGACAGAGAGACACTCTGTCGTTATCGCTTACAACTTGCGGAAAGGAGGGGATTCGAACCCCTGAAACGCTTTTGACGTTTACTCGCTTTCCAGGCGGGCCAGTTCAACCACTCCTGCACCTTTCCTCTATTTGGGGGTGACAAAGATAGAAAAGATTTTCAATCTACACAACTTTTACCCCTTTTTAGGATATCTCAGATTAAAACAACTCCCCGTCTTTTGTCTGTGGCATAAGCCCGAGGTGTTTATATGCCAGCTCGGTAACCTCACGACCACGTGGTGTACGTTTCAAGAAACCCTCCTTGATAAGGAATGGCTCATACACCTCCTCAAGTGTGCCCGCCTCCTCACTTACAGCTGTAGCTATAGTATTCAGACCGACAGGGCCACCACCAAACTTGGCAATGATTGTAGCCAAAATCTTGTTATCCATCTCGTCCAAGCCGCGTGAGTCGATATTCAGAGCGTTGAGCGCTATGCGGGTAATCTCCAAGTCGATATGTCCCTCACCCTTAACCATGGCAAAGTCCCTTACGCGACGCAGCAGTGCGTTGGCAATACGAGGTGTGCCACGAGAACGGAGCGCGAGCTCTGTAGCTGCATCATCGTCAATAGATATGCCGAGAATCGCAGCCGAGCGCTTTACGATGCGGTTCAGTACAGGTGCATCATAATACTCAAGGTGGCAAGTGATGCCAAATCGTGCGCGCAGTGGCGAGGTGAGCAGTCCGCTACGGGTTGTAGCACCGATAAGTGTGAACGGCGCAAGCTCAATCTGTATCGAGCGAGCCGATGGACCCTTGTCGAGTACGATGTCAATCTTGAAATCCTCCATTGCTGAGTAGAGATACTCCTCAACAATAGGGGAGAGGCGGTGAATCTCGTCAATAAACAGTACATCGCCCTCCGACAGATTTGTCAGCAGGCCTGCTAAATCGCCAGGTTTGTCAAGTACCGGGCCAGATGTGACCTTCATCTGCGCACCCATCTCGTTGGCGATAATATTTGCCAGGGTGGTCTTACCTAGACCCGGAGGGCCATGCAGAAGCACGTGGTCGAGTGAATCTCCACGCATCAGAGCCGCCTTGATAAAGACTTTGAGGTTATCCACAGTCTTCTCCTGACCCGAAAACGCCTCAAGTTCCTGCGGACGAATACGGTTCTCAAACTCGCTATCTGACTCTGAACGCCTTATATTTCTAATCTCCGACATTTTTAAGAGTTTGTTCTATTTTTCTGCAAAGTTAATAAAAAACCGATAGTAATTGTAATTCTGTTCAAACTTTTGTACATTTGTCAGAAATTGCAAAAATCACAACTCTTTATGTTTAAGTATATAAGTCGGCTATCTATAGTTGTTGCCACGCTTCTGTTTTCGTTTATGCTTGCTACGGGCTGCGAGACATTTTACGATCTCTATGGTACAGAAAAGAACCCTCCAGAGTTGCCATTTGAGGAGCTGGAGCCGATACCTATCTCTGCAGAGATTGTCTATAGAGATGCCTCAAGTGCCATTGTCGGCTGGTCTGTTACGGAGTGGGAGAATTATAGCGAGGACTTTAGCCATGCCTATTCTCTGACGCTGAAAAAGGGTAATGAACTGGTTGTGCGTTGGAATATCCCTGCAGATGCGCATATTTGGAGTAATTATGCTCGCTACGGTTGCCGTTTTATCTTTACGGGTCTAGAGGCGAATACGGAGTATAATCTACAAGTGAGGGATGTCTCCTCTGGCGTAGAACTTGCAGAGCCACTGCGCTTTGCTACTGGGCACTCTAGGGTTGTAACTATGCCTGAGAGTGTGACAAGTGGTGATGTTATCCTATATGAGGACTTCTCGGAGCTATTTATTACGGGAGATCTCTCACGTGGTGCAGCGAACTATTCGTATGATATGCGAAATTTAATGGACTCTGCTGATTGGGTTGCTAAAGGTGATGATCCAATTGCTAACGATGTTGACTCTCGTGGTTGCTACCTTGTTGATCCATCCACTGAGGTGGGTATGTTTAATACAATAAAGAAATATATCGCCAACACTCGCCTCGCTTCTTGGGGAATGATGTCGGAAGATGATACTAAGGGTGCTATCTGCGCACGTGCGGGCCATGTCAAGTTGGGTGCATCCGCAAAGTGCGCGTGGCTTGTTACACCTGAGCTGAATTGTTTGACCACTCCGGTAAATATCGAACTATCGTTTGACGCTGCTCTCTATGAGGATGATCCGGGAACGGCTCTTGTTGAGGTTTTAACGGGTTGTACTCAGCTTTCTAATGCAGAAAATAGTTTTGTTCGCCCAACAGAGCGCAAAACTGTCGCTACTTTTGACGTTGCTAAGGAGTGGACTCGCTATACATTTACCATTCCGAATGTCCAGCCGGGCTCGCGTATTGCTATCGGTGGTAATCGTAATGGCGTGTCTGGTCAGCACCGTTTCTATCTCGATAATATTGAGGTTGTTGCGCATACAATGTCGAGCAACCAAATCTGGTACACCACAACCGATAACAAGGCTGTAACGCCATTCAATCCTGAGGCTTTCGGCGCGAAAATTGTCTCAAATACCTACAATAACGGCCAGGGTGAGATAACCTTTGATGGAACAGTGACTGAGATTGGAGACTCTGCATTCCGTAAATGTAAAACACTTGCGTCTATTCAGTTGCCGAGCAGTGTGACAGCACTTGGTAGCTACGCTTTCGGCTATTGCCACTCTTTGGAGAGTATTTCTCTGCCTGAGAGAGTTCGCTCTATTGGCGAATTCGCTTTCTGCGACTGTAGTAGCCTTGTGGAGGTGAATATGAATAATGGCCTGACCTCAATTGCAATCTTTGCACTTTTTGGTTGTAGTAGTCTTGAGTCGGTGGTAATCCCTGATAATGTCAACTCTATAGGCTATGGAGTGTTTAATAAATGTGATGCTTTGAGGGAGTTTGATTGCAGATTTGCAACTGCGGATAAGCGATTCTTGGTTGTCGATAATGAGCTCATTGCCTTTGCACCTGCAGGTTTGACAGAGTGCGTTATCCCTCAGGAAGTTACGAAGGTTGGTGATTATTCTTTCCATATGTGTAGAGCGCTTGTTGATGTCACTATTCCGAGCAGTGTGACTGATATTGCGGCGTGGTCGTTCGGCTACTGTACAAAACTTACATCTTTCACCATTCCGGACTCTGTCACTCACATTGGTCGTTGGGCTTTCGGCTTCTGCGGCGCCCTTACAACGGTCAATATCGGTGTCGGTGTGACTTCGATGGAAGAGGGTGCGTTTAATGACTGTATTAAACTTACAAAAGTCTATTGCAAACCAACCACTCCTCCAACTCTCGGCCCTGTTGTCTTTGATGGTAACGCTGCAGACCGCAAAATCTTTGTTCCTGCCGCATCGCTTAATGCTTATAAGTCAGCCGGTTACTGGGATCTCTATAAGGAGTCGATTTTTGCTCTTGGTCCATCGGTTGCCGTTACAGGCTGTGAATCGGGCGTGCGACGCACAATCGAGGAGAATATGACACTTACGGTAGCCTTATCTGCTGATATGGGTCTTAAGGGTCTTACTATTGAGATTGTTTCAGATACCCTTACGCCTGAGGCATTGCAGAGCGTTGGCCTGTGCGATAAACTCGATTTTGTCAATCCATTGGCTTCAACTTCGAGTGTTAACCCATCTTTCGATGCATCGGGAGTGGGTAAAGTTCTGCAGGAGTTAGGCTTTATAACTGAAGATCAGATTAAAGGTAAGAATGAGGTAGAAATATCCCTCACTTCATTTATTGCCATTATTAACTCATTGGGCGGTGGCGAACACGACTTCATCATAACCGTTACTGATAATGATAACTACTCAGTAACTTATCAGCTGTTGCTTGTCTCTGCTGTAATAGATCTCACCAGGTACGCCGATCTCTCGGCTGAGGGGACAGCGAACTGCTACCTCATTAAGAGCTCTGGTAAATATAAGTTTAAGGCTGTTAAGGGTAATTCGGATGCATCTGTTGGCGATGCTCAGAGCGCGAGTGTGCTGTGGGAGACATTCGGAACAGATGTAAAACCGAATGTTGGTGATTTGGTGACAAATGCGGGCTATCAAGATGGTTATGTCTATTTCTCAACGCCATCGACTTTTGCTAATGGTAACGCATCTATTGCGGTGCATGATGCAAATAACACAATCCTTTGGTCATGGCATATTTGGTGCTCTGCAGAGGGCTGGGAGGACGATATCTATGCCAATAATGCAGGTGCGATGATGGATCGTAATCTTGGTGCAACTTCGGCAACTCCTGGTAGTGTTGGTGCTTTCGGACTTATGTACCAATGGGGGCGTAAAGATCCGTTCTTAGGATCAAGCTTTATCTCGGCAAATAGTATAGCTGTATCTACTGGCAATTGGACAACCGTTTCATATCAGCATACAGTCGAATCAGCTGTTCAGAATCCAACAACATTTATTTGCGGTAATTATGATTGGTGTACGGGCGATGGCTCCGGTACGAATACAGGGGACTTGCGTTGGAAAGATACTGAGAAGACAGCGTACGACCCATGTCCGGTGGGTTACCGCGTACCAAAGGGTGGAAGTGATGGTTTGTGGAAGACTTCGGAGACTACAACCTCATGGGATAGTACAAACAAAGGCATCAATTGGACTCTTGCTGACGGAACAACAGCGTGGTACCCCGCTGTCGGTTATCGCCACAACTACAGTGGGGCGTTGAGCTATGTCGGCTCGGTCGGCTATTATTGGTCGGCTTCTCCTAATCCGAGCAATAATAGCCACGGCGCGTACTTCTTGTACTTCTACAATGGCGATGTCTACCCCGCGATCAGCAACCTTCGTGGCAGCGGCTGCTCAGTGCGTTGTGTCCGTGAGGGCTCGGATAGTGGCTCGTCAACCCCTGATCCGGAACCAACCCCTGACCCAGAGGTTCCTGATACTCACAAAATTATCTACACTTCGAGTAATGGAAACATTGTAACGCCTTATAAGACAGATGTTTTCGGCGTGAATATAGTGTCAAATACCTACGAAAACGGCCAGGGAGTGATTGTCTTTGACGGGGAGTTGAAAAAGGTAGATTCACAGGCATTTTCGGGACGCTCCAATCTGAAGAGTATTAAGCTGCCTGATAGTGTTACAGCGATAGGTCAGTTTGTGTTCGCGTATTCTTATTCGTTGGAGGAGGTAGATATGGGCGTAGGAGTGCAAACGATTGGTAAGCAGGCGTTTGATGCTTGTGCGCTCAGGACGGTGACAATCCCGGATAGTGTTACTTCGATTGCTCGAGATGCCTTTTTGGCGTGCTATAATCTATCCGCATTTTATGGTAAGGCGGCAAGCGACGACCATTGTTGCTTGATTCTTAACGATGTTCTCTGCTCGTTTGTGTCGGCAGGCGTGTCAGAGTATGTTATTCCGGATGGTGTTAAGACCATTGCCGAGTCTGCGTTTAATGATCGACCGCAGTTGAGAAAAATCACAATCCCTGCATCTGTTACAAGAATTGAGGATTCGGCATTCTATAGGTGTTATAATCTCTCAGAGGTTCACTGTAAGGCTGCAACACCTCCGTCGCTTACAGGAACGCTGCACTTTGAAGAAAACGCATCTGGTCGTAAAATCTATGTTCCTGCGGCATCTGTTGATGCATACAAGACTGCTACCTACTGGAGCGAGTATGCCGATGCGATTGTGGCGGAGGGCGGCTCGGGTAGTTCAAACTCCGAGACAAACAAAATCTACTACACTTCGACCGACGGCAGCGTCGTAACTCCCGATAGAACAGATGTTTTCGGTGCGAACATAGTATCTAATACTTACGAGAATGGTTATGGTGTGATTACTTTTGATGCAGCAGTGACAGCGATTGGCGGTTTTGCTTTTGCGTCTTGCGATAAACTTGCATCTGTAACTATTCCTCAGAACGTAACACAGCTTGGTCGTGCTGCATTTTTTAGGTGTGTCAATCTTGTATCGATAACTATCCCTGAAAGTGTGACAGAGGTTGATATTGCTCCATTTTATTGTTGTAGTAATCTTGCGGAGATTGATGGTAAATTTGCATCGGCCGATAAACGTTGTCTTATTGTTAATGGCGTACTCAAATCATTCGCTCCGGCAGGAGTTACAGACTATATAATTCCGGGTGGTGTAACTGAGATTGGAATGGAAGCATTCTTCTCTTGCAGCAATTTGATAAGTGTAACAATCCCCGATAGCGTTACTTCGATTGAAAGCAGTGCATTCTCCTATTGCAGCAGTTTGGCAAGTGTATACTGCAAGCCGACTACACCTCCGGCACTCGGCGGCTCATCAATCTTTGACCACAATGCAACCGACCGCAAAATATATGTTCCGGCAGCATCGCTTGATGCCTACAAAAGTGCAAAAAATTGGAGCACATACGCCGATGCGATAGTGGCAGAGCCAGGATATCAAATTGGAGACCTTGTAACTGTTAACGGTGTTCAGGGTATTGTCTTTCAAACCTCACCAGTGAAGATTGTGTCAGTCGCAGAGACTAAAGCGGCGTGGAGCACAGAAAATGTAACTACCACCGCGACAAATGAAAATGATGGCTCAGTAAATATGGCTAAAATCAAAGCCATTTCAGACTGGGAGAGCAAATATCCGGCTTTTAAATGGTGTGCAAACTTGGGGGATGGTTGGTATTTGCCATCACTAAATGAATTGAAGGCGATGTATAATCAATATTCAAAAGTAAACTCAGTATTAGAAACTCAAAAAATGGAAACTCTCAATTATGTATTGTGGTCTTCTACTGAGAATGGTAGTAACTACGCATACCTCGTCGGTTTCAGTACAGATAATAATGAATTGTTTATCAATAGTACCTACGATAAGAACTTTGATATGTCAGATGTGCGTGCTGTCTATACTTTCTAAATAGTAATTTAAGTTAGTGATTATAGCGGAGCTTTCGGGCTTCGCTTTTTTGTTTGTGGTGGGTGAAATGAGGGTAAAATAGGGCAGAAGTGGTCGTTTGACCATCTTTTTGAGTGGAAAAGGGTCGATAATTTTGTAACTTCCAAATAAATTGCTATATTTGTTTTTTGAATTATGTTGCGTGTGCTGTATTAATGGATAGAGGTGAGAATGTCTATCAGCGACCAATGAGCTTGCTCAAAAAAGGTCGATTATAAACAAAAAAATCACTCGGGACGAGTGATTCTCACGGTGGTGATTCCGAGCGGATTCGAATGGCATTAGCCATCACCGAAGGAGTGTCGCAGTCGCTGTAAGCGGTGCGGTATGACGACTGAGGTAACCGCTCCTACAGGTGAGAGTTGTTCGGGAAGTGAGAATTTTGCGTAGCAAATTTTTGTTTGTTAGCGACCAATGAGCTTGCTCAAAAAGGGTCGATTATAAACAAAAAAATCACTCGGGACGAGTGATTCTCACGGTGGTGATTCCGAGCGGATTCGAACCGCTATCGTAAGAACCGGAATCTTATATTCTATCCATTGAACTACGGAACCGCGATGCAAAGATGCAAAAAAAATATAATATGGCAAATAGTACTACTGCAAAAGATTGTTGGAGCCGCTTGTCGCAAGTGGTAGAGGAGTCAGGGCTTACGCTACACTCCTTTGCAATGGCGATAGGGTTGTCGCGTAGTGAGACGCTCTATCAGATACGCCGCGGGCAGATTGGCATATCCAATAAGGTAGCAGATGCTGTTATTGCCGCATATCCTCAATACAATAAGGCGTGGTTGCTCACCGGTTTTGGCAACAAGTATGCCGATCCATCGCAGGTCAAGGGTCATATCCCATTCTACAACTGCAATCTGTCGCAGATAGTGAATATAGAGCATCTGGTGCCAGCGAGTTACATCTTTCTGCCGATGGCGAGCAGTGCCGATTTTGCGATAATCTATCACGGTGATGATATGATGCCGTCAATTCCGAGTGGTACGGTGCTTATGCTCAGCAAGTGTGAGCCAAAGTCGGTGATTTTTGGAAATGAATATGTTGTTCAGACAGATCAGTATGTCACTCTGCGCCGAGTTCGCAGTGAGGAGTACAGCTCTGCTGAGCCTACAGTTAGGCTTGAGGCGGATGATTCGCAGAGGTTTGATTCTCAGAGGATTCGTATAGCCGACATTTCAGCACTATATGCAGTTAAAGCGAGAATAATTCTTAAAAACTAAACCTATGATAATTAAGACAAAAGAGAGTGCGTCGTGGTTAATCGGCGCGGTAGCGGGAATCTGTACAGCCGTAGCAATGGTTGTAGCGGGTACTATTTGGTGGCTTGTGTTGGCAGCTTCGTTGTTGGTCTTTGTGGCTGTGTCGCTCTTTGCGCTGTGGCTCATCGTGAAGTATGTGGCATACAAGTTACGTCCAATATATTCAATGGTTCTCTCTCGTGAGGTGCATACAGGTGATGTGGCTGCCGAGTTGAAGGACAAGAAGGTGGATGATATCTCTGCAGAGCTTGATTCGTGGGCAGATGACAACGACCGCGAGATTGCACGTCTTAAGGAGGCTGAGAAGTTCCGTAAGCAGTACTTGGGCAATGTCGCACATGAGTTGAAGACCCCGATTTTCAATATTCAGGGTTATATCAGCACGCTACTTGATGGCGGACTTGAGGATGAGGTGATTAACCGCAAGTACCTTGAGCGTGCAGAGCGCAGTGTTGAGCGAATGATCAATATTTTGGGTGACCTTGACACCATCTCTCGCCTCGATAGCGATATGAATCAGATGCACCCTGAGAGCTTTGATATGGTTGCTCTCTGTAAGGATATTGCAGACCAGGCCGAGATGGAGGCTGCAAAGCGTAACATCACTCTGCATGTCAAGGGGGCAGATAGCCTTCCGTCAAGCTGCTGGGTGTCGGCTGATAAGTTCTATATCGGTCAGGTGCTTGAGAATCTGATTGTTAACTCTATCCGCTACGGTAAGGATGGCGGACAGACTAAGATTACTTGCCGCGATATGCTCGATAAGATTCTTGTCGAGGTGGAGGATGACGGTATCGGCATTGCAAAGAGCGATTTGCCACGCGTCTTTGAGCGTTTCTATCGTACTGACAAGGGTCGTAGCCGTGAGCAGGGCGGAACAGGACTTGGCCTTGCTATCGTGAAGCATATCATTGAGAATCACGGCGAGAAGGTCTCTGTACGCAGCGAGATGGGCGTAGGTAGCACCTTTACATTTACACTTAAAAAAGTTAAGTTGTAGCGATGACTAATTTACTCTCAATAGTCTGGAATTTCAACCCCGTGCTGGTCTCAATCGGTGGCTTTGAGATCCGTTACTATAGCCTTATGTGGGCTGCAGCGCTCTTTGTAGGTGCGTGGATATTCGGCTACTTCTGCAAAAAGGAGGGCCGTCCACAAGCCTTGGCGGACTCTGCATTTCTCTACATCGCATTGGGTACGATGATTGGCGCGAGAGTGGGTCACTGCCTCTTCTATGAGCCTGAGTACTACCTACTTAAGCCGTGGGCTATAATTACGGAGATTCGTAATGGCGGACTTGCAAGTCATGGTGCGACTATCGGTATTATTGTAGCAATATGGCTCTGTTCTCGCAAGAATAGGGTGCCGGTGATGTGGATGACCGACCGTCTGGGCGTTATTGCTCCGATAAGTGGTGCGCTTATCCGCTTTGGAAATCTCTTTAACTCGGAGATTATCGGCCACCAGACCGACGTGCCGTGGGGATTTAAGTTTATGCGCCTGCATCGCGGACTTTCTGTGGATCAGGTGCCTGCTTGCCACCCTACACAGCTCTATGAGGCGGTGTGTTATATCGCAACCTTCTTGCTGCTGTGGTGGATGTACCACAAGACAGAGGCTCCGCGTCGTCGTGGACTGATGTTCGGTGTGGCGCTGATAGGTATCTTCCTGACACGATTCTTCATTGAGTTTGTCAAGATAAATCAGGTCGCTTTCGAGGAGGGAATGAGTCTCAATATGGGCCAGTGGCTGAGTGTTCCATTTATCGCTCTGGGTGTGTTCTGTGTATGGTATGCACTTACACATCCGCCAGTGGATGATAGTAGTAAAAGTGTTAAAAAATCTAAAAAATAGAAGTTATGGTAACTGAAGTTAATAAGCTGATTAGCAATACCCTCGCTCAGGGTCGCGATCTGTTTATGCCAGGCGTGGGAACGCTTGTTGTGCGTCGCAATGCAGCCTCTCGTGCAGGTAATACCAAGATGGCACCTCCATGCCGTACTGTGACCTTTACAGGTGAGCAGCGTGGTGAGTCAGTTGTGGAACTTATTGTCTCAAGAGCGGGCGTAGATAATGCTCGTGCAGAGGAGATATATCAGCAGTGGCTCGAGCAGGTCAAGAGTGGCGAAACGATCTCTATCGAGGGCGTTGGTGCTATTGCAAACCGTAAGTTTACTGAGGATAAGGCGCTTACAGCGCTGCTCAACCCTGCAATGAAGGCGGTGCTTCTTAAGCCTCGTAGAAACTGGACTCCGTACATTATCGCAGCTGTTGTGGTTGCGGCGTTGGCAGTTCTTGCAGTGCTTTTCTTGTGCAAGGAGGAGCCTGCTCCGGTTGTTGTAGAGCCGGTTGTGGAGGTTGTAGAGCCTCAGCCCGAGCCAGAACCGGTTGTGGTTAAGGATCCGGATGTTGAGGATATGACTCCGGGTGCAAGTTATGCCGTGTGGGGTGTCTTCTCTGAGAAGCAGAACGCTCTGAAGTACAAGCAGATGATTGCTCGCAAGTATGGCGATATAGTCACTCCGGTAATCTATCACCACAAGGAGAATACAATGTATATGCTTGCACTTGCCGAGAAGAATAGCCGTAATCAGTGCGCTGCCATTATCGACCAGCTGCATGATATCGACGGTCTGTTTGACGAGATGTGGGTCTTTACCAATAAATAATGTCGCTCACAACCCTTATAACTAAGGTTATAGACCTTTTCTACATCCCCGTGGTAGAGAGATTTGTCCCCAAGCAGATCTTCCGCTACGGGGCTTGTGGTGCTATCAATATGGCACTGGATGCTGTATGGTACTTTCTGATCTATCACTTTGTCGTGGCCAAGCAGTTTGTGGATTTGGGCTTTGTGGTCATCTCTCCACATATCCTTTCACTTGTAATCGTCTTCCCAATAACACTCTTCACGGGCTTTTGGCTCAATCGCCACGTGGCATTCCGCACAACACACATTGCAGGATATAAGCAGTTTGCAAAGTACCTGCTCACTGTCCTCGGCGCTATAGCTATCAACTATATCTCCATGAAACTCCTTGTCGAACACGCCCATATCTGGGCAACCCCGTCTAAGGTTATTACGACGGTCGTATCTACCGTTTATAGTTATTTGGTTGGCAGACACTTCACCTTTAGCTGATTTTATCGTGATAGCGGCGCATTTGCGGCACATCCCTTAAAAACCAGCGACGGCTGTACGTTTTAGTACTATCCGTCGCTAATTTTTTTTACGATGCCCCGCAATTACACCACTCTGACGATAAAATAGCGCAAATGGATAATGGAAGGTAAGTTTTGAGATTGCCTTCATAAGAAAAATCTGATATTATTATCGATTGTTTTATATTTTTCGTATCTTTGTAGATGGATTGCGAAATACGCAGTTCTTTAGATGGCATTTAGGCTATTGTTTTTGTCAAGTAAAACGACCAAATTATTACTACGAACAAACAATAGGCACAGTAAATGCTCACGCCCTATGGCGTGGGTGTGCTTATGTTCGTATAGGTGCTTGGTCGTACCTTCTTGACAAGTAAGCATTATCCACGCTTCTCTTTTTTTGAGTTAAACGGTTGTTATCTATGGCTTGACACTTATTGTTTAACTTAAATTCAAAGTATTATGAAAAAGATTTTCGGATTAATGTTGCTATGTGCAACATTGGTAGGATTTGTTTCGTGCGAGAAAGAGAATGGTAGCGACAATCCATTAAAGGGTACTTTGTGGTCGTATGATGACGAAGTAACCGTATTTGAAAAAATGAATTTACTCGCTATATTGAATTTGTAGATAATCAAAATGTTAATATTTGGGATACTGATGGTAGTGGCCCGTACACAGGCACATACAAAGTCGATGGGAATACAGTGTATTTTTATAATTTGTATAATGCTTA
>JAZORI010000040.1:0-9178 GCA_045656505.1 Alistipes sp.
GTTGCATACGCGTTACGCACCCGTGCGCCGGTCGCCACCAAACATTGCAAGCAATGTTTTATGCTGCCCCTCGACTTGCATGTGTTAAGCCTGCCGCTAGCGTTCATCCTGAGCCAGGATCAAACTCTCCATTGTAAAAAAAAGAATTAATTAAATCTTAGCTCTAATCTCAAAGGTAATTGTTTCTTTTGAAATTACACTCTTGCGAGTGTGGAAAAAACTTATTTAGCTGCTCAAATACCTCAAAGAACGAATTGTATCTTAAGACCGAAGTCTGTTTGATAACTTTGTTTCTCTTTCCGATTTTGAAGTGGAAAGCGGTTGCAAAGATACGGCAACTTTTCCAAACTTCCAAATCTTTTTGAAAAAAATTTTCAACATTTTTTCAAGAACCTCGATTTCAATTTTAGAACCGAAATCGGGTGCAAAGATATGGCAACTTTTTGTAACTTCCAAATCTTTTTGAAAAAATTTTTAACTTTTTTTTGAGAACCGTTTGTTTTCACCTCAGAAGTGAAAGCGGGTGCAAAGATAAAGCATATTTTTGAAACCGCCAAACTTTTCTGCAAAAAAGTTTTGAAAAATTTTTAAGAACCATTTTCCGCATCCAGAGCCACTCTCGGGCCTGATTGCGGGTGCAAAATAACGACAATAAAATGAGATATGCAAATTTTTTAATAACTTTTTTAGAACATTTTTCGATAGATATATATCATTTGCCTACTATTCAGCAAGTTAGCACCTCAAAAAAGTTTTATGGCGAAATTTCCCTTATATAATATATATAGGTATAGATATTTTTACTACCTTTGTTATAGAATGAGCTTACTATGAGACGCTGGATAACAACCATATTTTTTCTCTTTACAGTCACCTATGTCTTTGCAGATATAAGGCACATATCTGATGACATACTGCCTTCTATGCTCCACATTGACTCTACAGACAAGCCAAGTAAGGAGTTAATCGAGCAGATATACCTGCGAGCAGAGCAAGGCGATGCCGATGCACAGGCCTATATAGCCATGGCGCATATAGAGGGCATAGTACTAGAGAGAGACTACAACGCAGCCATTTACTGGGCAAAGGCCGGAGCAAAGCAGGGTCATGCCGAGTCACAATACATTCTCGGACGTTGTCTATACCTAGGCACAGGAGTCAAGGAGAACAGGCAAAAAGCTATTCACTATTTCAATCTCGCGCTAAAACAGGGATTGCCTGCTGCACAATATACGATGGGAATGCTCTACATCGACGGCAAAGAGGTTAAACAAAATACCTCGTTAGGCTTTAAGTACCTACGACAAGCTGCCGACAATGGACTGGTCGATGCACAGTATAAGGTAGGACAGTTTTATGCCACCGGCACCCATGTAGATAGAGATTGGAAGGAGGCAGCAACATACTACACCCTTGCTGCGGTACAAGGTCACGCAAGTGCCCTAAACAATCTCGGACTCATATATTACAACGGCCGATTGGGCGAGCGCGACTACCAAAGTGCTGTGCGATGGTTCTCTGCCTCTGCCGAGCGTGGCAACCGACAAGCCCAATGCAATATGGGAGATTGCTACCGATTGGGGCGCGGTGTAGAGAAGAACTACGCCTTGGCTGCTATGTGGTATGACAAATCGGCCCAACAGGGTTGGAAAAATGCATGCAACCAGCTAGGACTTCTGTACTATTATGGACGTGGAGTGGAGCAGAACTACAAAAGGGCTATAGAGTTGTACAACAAGGCTATCGCTCAAGGCCATGTGGGGGCGATGGTCAACCTAGGTCTTTGCTACGAAACGGGCAGAGGTGTAGAGCGTGACTACCAGACGGCTATCAGTTGGTACACCGCTGCCGCAGATGCACATGACAATGTAGCACTATACAACATCGGCAACCTATACTACTACGGCAAGGGCGTGGAGCAGAACTACAGCACAGCTGTCGAATACTTCCGTCGCTCTGCTAAGTTGGGATATAAGCAGGGGCAAAATATGCTTGGTTTCTGCTATGCGGAGGGCATTGGTACAGAACAAAACTACACAGAGGCGCTAAGATGGTATGCGAAGGCTGCCGAGCAGGGGTACATTGTAGGAATATACAACCTCGGACGCCTATACTATCTCGGATTGGGCACCGAAAAAGATTACACCCGCGCCATAGAGCTCTTCCGTCAGGCATCTGAAGAGGGTGAGCACAACGCGCAAAACTATCTGGGTTTATGCTACAAGCGTGGCCACGGAGTAGAGCAAGACTATGCCGAGGCGATGAAGTGGTTTATAAAGTCTGCCGAGCAAGGCGATAGAATTGCTATAAACAATATTGGAAATATGTACTACTATGGCAAAGGCGTTGAGATAGACTACGACAAAGCCTTTGAATACTTCCTAGCCTCTGCCCAAAAGGGATATGTGCGCGGCGAGAATATGCTCGGCATCTGTTACGAACACGGAAGAGGTGTTGAGAAGAGCCTTGAGGAGGCTGTAGCGTGGTACACTAAGGCTGCTGAGAAGGGATACGATGTGGCGCAGTGCAATTTGGCGTGGATGTACGACAAAGGTCGCGGCGTAGAGCGTGATTTGGTTCGCGCGGCAGAGTTATATGCCCTATCGGCAAAGCAAGGCAACACCAAAGCCAACTACCGTTTAGGAGTTCTTTACGCCATAGGCAATGGTGTGGAGCAAGATTTGGTAAAGGCTGTTGAGTACTATACCATAGCAGCCGAAAAGGGACATCGGGATGCTTCATTCTACTTAGCAGAGTGCTATATGAATGGTACGGGTTGCAAAAAAGATATTAAAAAAGCTAAATACTGGTATCAAAAGGCTGCAGACAAGGGGTCTCGATATGCAGCAGAGGCGCTGAAAGATTTGTAACCCCTTATATATAAATATAGGTATAACAAACAACCAATAGCATGACCACAATTACAACAACAAAAGCCACAAAGGTAAAGCAGGTGATTGCCCTGCTATTAATCTACTCTTTATTCTTTCTCGAATTCGGAACTGCTATCTGTGACGGAGGTTCACTTGCAATACACCCTGAGATATCGATTATCATCTCATCTATACTTTGTGGCTGCGGATATCTGCTACTGATGCACCTTGCCGGCAACAAATCTGCAAAACTACTTGCTGCTGTCTTGGCTGTGCAGTCATTTATCTCACATCTGTTTGACCTTCCAGAGGGCAACAACCATAGCACACTATGGATTGTAACGAATATTGTGGTAAACACACTACTAACAGTAGCCCTACTCTATAGCTACATCGCCCTTATCAACAATAACCGCAACGCAATATCATCAAATCTCACAAAGTGGCTTATTGCTCAGACTGTCTTTGGAGTTATCCTTTCGGGTAGGACATTCTCACTCTTTGTCACAAAGTATATACTTAACATCAGTACAGATGTGACATCTGCCTTCGGTTTGGGTCTCTCGATACTGCTCGCAGTAACCTTTGTGGTTAGACTTATCACAAACATCAAGCTTGTCCGCAGCCCGCTATACTCAGCTGTTCCATTTAATTGCGAGGCTCAGACAGAGTTCTCTATCAACAACCGTCCATTTATAATCGCCCTGCTCGCCTCTATTGCTGTAGCAGCCCTCTTTGTCTTGCTGCAGACGCTGTAGAGCAGAAATTATACTAAAAAATTTGGTGGGGGGGGGAATTTTTGACTATCTTTGAGAAAATTTCAAAGATATGAGACGATTTACTCTACTTTTCGCACTATCTATACTCTGCCACGCAATCTACGCGCAGAGTGTTGACTACTGTTGCCACCTAAGGGACGAAAACGGAAACATCATCAAGAGTGCCAACGTTTTTGTTAAAATCGGCAAGACCGACGAAAATGGTTGTTTCAAAATAAACGCCAAGTTCAACAGAAATCTGCTTATTGAGGCATATGGTTACAGCCGCACAGGTCTTATCCTCAAGGCAGACCCCGTACAGCGAGTGATACCAATTTCGCTCTCTGGCAAGAAGAGTGTGTTAGAACATCCCGAGTCGCTCAAAACAGAATTTGAATACCCAATCTATGTTGTAAACGGAAAATATATATCCACATTCAAACCATACAACTACACTGACGATCAGATAGCAGAGATAACCACAACAAAGAAGTGGAACAAAGTGACAAAGGAGATATTCAAAGATACAGATATTGAGAGTATTGATGTCACTAAGCGCGGAGTGGTAATGGTAACTACAAAGGAGGAGATTACTCTTAATACCCCGAAAAACAAGATGGTCTATACTGTCGTTGTGGTCGATAAGGATGGAAAACCTATTGAGGGCGCAGCAATCTACATCAGACGAGGCAGGGCGGACAAGGCTGGAGATTTAGAGTTCAGTGCCAAGGAGGGCAGCGATGCAATCATCACCTCTCCAAAGTATGAGGACTACACATTTACCCTTACCGAGCAGCGCGAAATGTATATCTCTCTGACAAAGAAGCCTAAAAAAGATATAGAGGTAAGATATATGCCGTCATTCAACGGTGGTTCTTTTATGGAGTTTAGAAAGTGGTTTATGTCATATACCAGAGAAGATCTCCAAAAGTATATCCAGGCTGAGGATACCAGTATTCTCGCAATGTTTGTAGTTGGTCGTTCTGGTAAGGTCGTATGCGTAGATATTATTGAACAGAACAATCCTCAAGCTGCGCGCATAGTAAAGAATGCAATCTATCGCTCGCCACAGTGGTCTCCAGGCATAGAGGACGGCAAACCTGTAAATGTATCCTATACCCTACCGGTAAATATCGCCGGAACTGGAGGATATTAGTAGGGCTGTTGGCTATTGGCATTATAGAAGTATCCGCCGCTGGCGGATATTTTTTTATTTCCATATTTGCACACCACCTATACGCACTCATTTGTTGTCAAAATGCGGTAGTAGGTGTGCATCGTGAAAAAATTTAGTCTCGGATAGTACACAAAACGTACAGCCGAGACTAAATTTTGAGGGATGTGCCATATATGACACGTTTTCACAATAAATCATTCCATAGGAAAGAGGCGAAGTTCGGTACAATCCGCAACTCCTGCTTTAAGAGCCTCAAGGTCAGTCTTCTCCTCTACCTGACCGTAGTGATATGGATAAAATAATTTTGGTTTGAGGGTTTTAACTACGCGGGCAGCCTGCTCAACTGTCATGGTATATGGCTGATTGACAGGCAGGAAGGCGATATCTACACCCTGCAGAGCAAGCACATCCTTATTATCCTCGGTATCACCTGCAACGTAGATGGTTGTACCGCCGAGAGTAATCAGGTAGCCACAATCTTCGCGCGATGCGGGGTGGAAATCGGTATGGCCATCGGAGATATTATAGGCATGTGTAGCCTTGACAGTAACGCCCTCGAGTGGCTCTGCGGTTGCACCTGGGAGCATTGTGATGCAGTCATGCTCGAACGCCTCGGCAGATGTTTTATCGCAAAGGATGACGGTTGTCTCTTTCTGCAGGCGCTCAATGGTGGCAATCTCGAGGTGGTCATAGTGCGAATGCGAGACAAGAACAGCGTCAGCCTTTGGCTGGTTATCCCAATCAAACTCTCCTACGGGGTCGATATATAGATGTAGGCCATTCCACTCGATTGCAAATGAGGCGTGAGCGTAGAATGTAAATGTAATCTGCGAGCCATCTGCGGCTGTAACACTATCCTGTGGATAGGTGATTGCACTCTTCTTACAGCAACCAAAAAGTGTAGATAATAGTGACATATATACAATGAGTTTTTTCATAACACTACAAATTTAGTGATATTTTATCAAAATCTCAATATTTAGAGTTATTTTTGCAATATGAAGATATTGTTAAAGATTTCCAAGTGGTTTGTCTCACTACTTTTAGTGGTGGTGTTGGCTGTAGTTGTGACAAGTGTTTCGCTTGTCTATAACTTTGCCGAGCCAGAGCCATTCTGCGGCGAGGAGATATTCAATCCATATCGCAACTTTGACAGCTCAAAAGGTTGGCAGCGAGGCAACTTCCACACCCACACCCGTGTAGAGGGTCTTCTGAACGAGTGCGAATATACACCTGAGCAGACATTGGAGTTCTACGACCGCTTGGATTATGATATCGTTACACTATCTAACCACAACGCCATAACACCACATCCATACAACCAGGGCAAGGTCTATGAGCATGGTTACAACATTGCCAAGTTCCACAAGCTCGTCTTTGGTGCCGACAAGGTGTGGCGTTTTGACAATCTGCTGCCGATATTCGCATTTCAGAAGCAGTTTCAGATTGACATTCTCTCAAAGCAGAGCGATATAGTAGTGCTGAACCACCCTCTGCGCACACATACAATGGATATCAAGGCGCTAAGCATGCTTAGTGGTTACAAGATAATCGAGCTCGACAGTGGTCGCAGTACTGAGAATGAGTATTGGGACGCAGCACTGAGTGCCGGCAGATACTCCTTTGCCATTGCGAACGACGATCTGCACTACCCTAACCGCACCAAAGCAATCGCTATTCGTAGCAATATGCTCAACACCGCAACTAGCCATTACGAGGATATTAGGCGTGTACTTCTTGACGGTTGCTACTACTCTATGCGCACACCCGACTACGGAGATGGCGACTGGAGTGTCAAGGTTGAGCGCAACAAGAGCATCCCTTATATCAAAAATATCGGTCTTACATCAGATAATGCAATCTACATCGCCCTCTCCGAGGCTGCTGATAGCATAAAGGTTACGGGAGCAAATCACACTACCCTTGCCAAGGTCTGTGCAAGCGACTCCCTGAGCTACACAATGGGTGCAGATGACCCATATGGCCGCTTCACTGCCTATTTCGCAGATGGCGAGGTGATATACTCAAACCCATTTGCCCGCTACGATGCTGATAGCGCAAGTAGTCCATTTAGCACAAACTACAGCGTAAATGTACCACTCACAATACTATTCAACCTTATGATTTTGGCTCTCTTCCTGGGAGTTGTAACCCTAATCTACAAAATTATCAAAACATGGTAAAGTTGACTTCACGACAGATTAACGCGACAGTTCTGTGCGCAATAATCTCAATCTATACACTTATTGCCTACCACTACCCTCTCTTCAAACTGGTTGTATCTAATATCGAGGGCGGTATAAATGGTGTTATCATCACTGGTGGACTTGTCGTGCTGATGCTTGCGACAAACTTCTTGTTCAGCTACCTATTTCTATATCTGCTCAGAGGTGTTGGCAAGTGGATTATCGGTCTTTCGTTTATTGCTGATGCTGTAACGCTCTACTTCATCAACACTTATGACGTGCTTGTCACCGACTCTATGATGGGCAATGTATTTAACACTCGCTACTCAGAGGCGTCGGGATTCTTCTCGTGGATTGCTATACTATACGTTCTGTTTTTGGGAATTCTGCCTTGCATATTTGTCATCTCTTGCAAGGTGGACTATCAGGACTCTAAGCGATTTTTCAAGCGCATAGGCATCGCTTTTGCAGCTATGGTGGCTATGGTGGTGATAAATATCAACAACTTCACATGGATAGACCGCAACGCCACACAGCTCGGTAGTCTGCTCATGCCATGGTCTTATACGGTCAACACCTTCCGCTACTTTAGCGCCGAGAAAAAACGTAATCAGAAGGAGATCCTCCTCCCTGATGCAAAAATCACCACCGCGAGCAAGGATGTTGTGGTGCTGATTATCGGAGAGTCGGCTCGTCGCGAGAACTTTTCGCTATACGGCTATCACAAACAGACAAACCCGCTATTGGAGGGCGAGGATATTGTTGCGCTGATGGCAAAATCATCCGCAACATACACCACCGCGGGCGTCAAGGCAATCCTCGACCACAAACCGAGCGATAAACTCTACGAGATTCTGCCAAATTACCTATACCGCACAGGTGTAGATGTTATTTGGCGCACAAACAACTGGGGAGAACCGCCCGTGCATATTGAGAAGTATCAGAAGGTTGCCGACCTGAAGGCGCTCTACCCTCAGGCAGATGAGAGATACGATGGTATTCTTACATCAGGACTAAAAGAGGTTATCGAAAGCAGTCCGTCTGACAAACTCTTTATCGTTCTACACACTTCAACCAGCCATGGCCCGACATACTACTCGAAGTATCCTGCCGAGTTTGAACGATTTACGCCAGTCTGCACCACTGTTGAGATGGCGAGCGCTGATGCTACGGAGTTGATGAATGCCTATGACAATACGATTCTCTATACAGACTACCTGATACACTCTGTCATTCAGACCCTCAAAAGCGTTACTACCAGACGCTCAGCAATGCTCTTTGTCTCTGACCACGGCGAGTCACTTGGCGAGAATAACCTCTACATGCACGGTGTGCCGATGGCTCTTGCTCCAAAGGAGCAGGTTGAGATTCCATTTATCGTCTGGAGCAGCGAGGGAACAGATTGCGTAAAGGAGCTGAAGGAGGTTGGTCACTACCACACATTCCACAGTGTGTTGGACTTTTTGGGTGTAGAGAGCGAGATTTTCGATAGAGATAAAAGCATCTTCAGATAGTGCACGATTTTTGAGATTAAGAATGAATTGCTATATTTGCAATGTCAAACTAAACAATTCGTTCTTATGAAAAGATTATTGATGCTTGTGGTTGCAGGAGTTTTTGCTTTATCCTCAACCGTTGCAAGCGCGGCTGCTAACGATGGCGACCGCATTTTGGGAGAGTACAAAGCAGTGAAGGATGGTGCAGTGTCGAAGGTTCGTATCTCCAAAATCGGTGATAACGCCTACAAGGCTCAGGTCTTTTGGCTTGAGAATGACTGTCACCCCGATGGCAGAATCCGCACAGACATGAAGAACCCGGACCCTGCAAAACGAAACACCCCATCAAACCAAATTGTCCTTATCGAGAGCGTAAGCTACAATAGTGAGGATGGAGTTTGGGAGAATGGAAAGATTTACGATCCCACAAAGGGCGATGTATATCGCGTAGTTCTCGACTTTAAGAGCGACACAACGCTCCGCGTACGTGGCTACCTCGGTCCATTCTCCAAGAGCCTCTACTGGGAGAAAATTAACTAAACAAAAAGGGTAATGATGCCAAAAGTGGCGCTTGACTAAAAATGTAATTGCCTATAAATTTGGAAATTACAGCGATATTTTAGAGATTAGTAGAAACCGGTTTCTACTAATCTCTATTTTTCATGGTAAAAAAGCGCAAAATCAGGTG
>JAZORI010000041.1:0-41467 GCA_045656505.1 Alistipes sp.
CATCGTGAAAAAATCCAACTATGGATAGTACTAAAACGTACAGCCATAGTTGGATTTTAAGGGATGTGCAGCTAATGCTGTATTTTTACAACAAAATGCGGGAGCCATCAGATATAACCACAGGATATACCTCCGGTTTATGTCCATACTTCTGCTCGAAACGCTCAACGACGGTATTTACGAAGTTATCGTAGAGCTCCTCCTTAACAAGGTTGATGGTGCAGCCACCAAAACCACCGCCCATGATACGAGAACCGGTCACACCGCACTCCTGAGCAACAGTAGCAAGGAAATCGAGCTCCTCACAACTCACCTCATAATCGCGTGACATGCCCCAGTGGGTCTCATACATACGCTTACCAACGGTTTCATAGTCATCACGCTCAAGGGCCTGGCAAACATCGAGAACACGCTGCTCCTCACCAATTACATAGCGAGCGCGCATATAGTCCTCCTCTGAAATCTGATCCTTGATAGCCTCAAGCTGCTCCATGGTAGCACCACGAAGGAACTCCTGACCCAGAACAGCCGCTACGCGCTCACAAGAGGCACGACGGTCATTATATGGAGAGCCGACAAGCTCATGCTTTACGCAAGAGTTTACGAGCATCAGGCGATAGCCGTGCTTAGTTGGGTCAAATGGGAAGTAAGAGAACTCCATAGAGCGGCAATCAAGACGCATAAGGTGACCGACCTTGCCGTGCACAGATGCAAATTGATCCATGATACCGCACTTCACACCGCAGTAGTTATGCTCGGTGCTTTGGCCGATACGAGCCAACTCAAACTTCTCGATGCCAAGATTGTATAGGTGATCCAGAGCAAAGGCAAAGGTACTCTCAAGGGCTGCAGAAGAGCTCATACCTGCGCCAAGTGGCACATCACCGGCAAAGACTGTATCAAAACCTCCGATAACGCCGCCACGCTTCTGAATCTCACGGCACACACCGAAGATGTAGCAAGCCCAGCTCTGTGTCGGTTTATCCTCCTCGGCAAGGCCGAACTCTGCCGACTCATTCAAATCGAGGGCAAATGCACGCACCTTATCAGTTCCATTGAGGCGAATAGCTGCAACAATACCCTTATCTACTGCGCCAGGGAAGACAAAGCCGCCATTGTAGTCAGTGTGCTCACCAATAAGGTTGATGCGACCCGGAGAGGTAAAGAGAGTGGCACCTTCGCCATATATCTCTACGAATTTTTGGGATACTCTATTCTTCATCTTAGTAGTTAGTTTATGAGTTTATTTAGGTTATATTTTATCTTCGATATTGAGCCTATATTGACACTGAACTCGCGCAAGTGCATACCGAGCAGCATCTCTGTTGCCTGACTATCTGACGCAAGCTCTCCACACATGCCGCACTCTATACCTGCCTCGTCTGCGGCGGAAATAACCATCTTTATAGCTCGCAGGACGGCTGTAGAGTATGGATTGTAGAGATTTGAAACCTTAGCATTTGCTCTATCTGCAGCCATGACATACTGCACAAGGTCGTTGGTGCCGATGCTAAAGAAGTCGCAATGCTCAGCAAGAGAATCGGCAATCAACACCGCCGCAGGGGTCTCAATCATCACACCTACCTTTATATTATAATTATAGGCAATGCTTTGGCTCTTCAACTCCTCTTTACACTGCTCAAGGAGCTGCTTTGCCTCCTGTAGCTCCTCAAGGGTTACAACCATCGGGAACATCACCCTCACATCGCCCTCAGCACTGGCTCTGAGTATTGCTCTGAGCTGTCGGCAGAACATCTCTCGACACTCGAGTGACACACGGATAGCTCGCCAACCGAGGAACGGATTATCCTCATGCGCAAAGCCCAAATATGGCACAGCCTTATCACCACCAATGTCAAGCGTACGGATAACGAGTGGTTTACCATTACAAGCACGCGCAGCTGATGCATATGCCTCATACTGCTGCTGCTCGGTAGGCTCTGAGGAGCTCTGCATATACAGAAACTCGCTACGGAACAGACCTATACCGTCAGCACCCGCAGCAATTGCTCGCTCAACATCCTCAACAGAGCCCGCATTGGCAAAGACAAAGAGTCTCTCATCGCCATTATACAACTCTGCCATAGCTGACTGTTGCTGCTCCTGCACCAAAGCACTATAGTTTAGCATACGCACCTTATACTCATCGAGCGTTGCGATATCAGGCTCAACAACTACCCTACCAGATGAGCCATCGACAATCAGTTGCTGACCGCTCACTACCCCACTTAGAGCATCACCCAGTCCGACAACGGCCGGAACTGAGAGATTTCGAGCAATGATACACACATGGCTTGTCGCACTGCCTTCAGCAGTGACAAAACCACGAATCTTTGCAAAATCGAGCAGTGCCATGTCGGACGGCAGTAGCTCTTTATCTACGATAATATCACCCTCAGAAACCCCTTCAAATGGATTTTTGAAACCTCCGGTAAGGTTTGCAGCAATACGTGCAAAGATATCCTTTATATCGGCAGCTCGGGCTGCAAGATACTCGTCATCTATAGCCTCAAACATCGCCACCAGCTCTACAGATGCCTCGGCAACAGCCTCCGGTGCGCTCAGTCCGCTATCAATGTGCGGAGCAACACTCTCTGCCAGCATCGGATCATCAATAATCTCCAGATGGGCTGCAAAGATATCACTATCTGCAGCAAGCTCTTCAATCTGACTTCGGCTCAGCTCCAACGCAGCGGCGAAACGGTCGTGCTCCACCTCTGGTGTCCCCTTGTCGTAAGCGAGCGAAGCAGAGCATCTGTTGACAACAAATGCCCTACCGATAGCTATACCATCCGAGGCCTTAACAGATGTCTCAAGTAATCTCATTACTCAGTAATTGCAGTGATAAAATCTACAACAGCAGCCAAATTAGCCTCCTCGCTACCACCCTCGGCAGTAACTGTAATCTCAGCACCCGACTTAAGGCCGAGCGAGAGGATACCCAACATACTTGCAGCACTAACACTCTTTACAGCAGTGGCAAGTGTCACCTTTCCATCAAGGCCCTTAGCGAGCTTTACGAGCTCACCTGCAGGGCGAGCGTGCATACCATTTGGTGCGGTCAAAATAACTCTCTTTGTAACCATTATATCTACTTTTTAAGCATTCAACACTTCGTATATATCCTCAGGATTTGAGGTTGTCTTCAGACGCTCGAGCACCTGCTCGTCATCCAGCGCCTCGCTAACCTTTGCAAGCAGCTCAAGGTGCTCATCACCCACGCCAGCGATACCGATAACAAGATATGCCTTCTCGCCGTCGAAATCTACGCCATCAGGGTACTGCACTACGCTGATACCTGTACGTATAACCTCGCGCTTGGCATTCTGAGTACCGTGCGGAATAGCGATACCCATACCAAGATAGGTTGTTGCGACCTTCTCACGCTCCATCATAGCATCTACATAGTCCATCTTCACATAGCCACCCTTAACAAGTAGTGCTCCCGACTCTGCGATAGCCTCCCACTTATCTGTAGCCACAGCACCAACCTTGATTGAGGTCAGGGCAAGCACTCCTGAATTTGACTTATCCTCCTCGCTCTCAAGCGGAGCTACGACAGCGACAACATCCTTACGCGATGCCAACTCCTCATAGAGAGCATCGAGTGCCGGATCCTCAAGGAAGTTCTTAATTGCCACAATGCGCACCGTAGGGGCATTACCCTTAGCTCGTGACGCAAGACCCTCCTGACAAACCACCACATCTGCATCTGCAGGGATAGAGTTTACAGATGAGTTATCGACCTTCAAACCAAGGCCTAACGACTCAATGCGCTTACGGAAGCGAGTTGCGCCAAGTGCGCTACTACCCATACCTGCATCGCACGCAAAGACAATATGCGCAATCTTTGACGCTGCAGCGGCACGCTCTGCATCGACCTTATACTTTGGTTTGAATCTATTTTCAGGCAGTGTATCATCCACCTTTGATGTTCGGCGCAGGATAAGTGCCGAGGTAAGGAATGTAACTACAGCAGCGATAAGCACAGCGGCAACATTTATAAGCATCTTGCCCGATGCCGACATGATAATCACCGAGATAATACTTCCCGGAGAGATTGGGCCGATAAGACCAGCGTGCGCAATAGTCATAAAGAGGATGCTTGATGATGCGCCGAGAATCATCGGCAGAATAAGCAACGGACGCGAGAGCACATATGGGTAGTATATCTCATGAATACCACCGATAAACTGAATAAGCACAGCACCCGGAGCTGAACTCTTTGCCGTACCCTTACCAAAGATCCAATATGCCATCAGCAGGCCAAAACCAGGGCCCGGATTTGACTCAAGGAAGAAGATAATCGACTCTCCAAACTCCTGCACCTGCACAGATCCAAGTGGAGTGAGGATACCATGGTTAATTGCATTATTGAGGAACATAACCTTTGCCGGCTCGATAAAAATCGAGACAAGTGGCAACATATTGTGGTCCTTCAGATAGACAACACCCGACTCAAAGAGCTCTGTAATCCACGAAATTGCACCACCTACGCTCAGATAGCCGACAATTGCGAGCAACATACCGATAATACCGAGAGAGAAGTTATTGACAAGCATCTCAAATCCGGCACGAATCTTACCCTCAACAGCTGTATCAAACTTCTTGATAACCCACGCTGCAAGCGGGCCCATAATCATAGCACCGATAAACATCGGAACATCTGTACCAACAATAACACCCGCAGTAGCTATCGCGCCGATAACACCACCTCGAACGCCCGCCACATTGTGACCTGCAGTGTAACCAATCAGCAGTGGCAGCATATAGGTAAGCATCGGGCCTACGAGCTTTGTAAGATGCTCATTTGGGAACCAGCCTGTTGGAATAAACATCGCTGTAATGAGTCCCCACGCGATAAATGCGCCAATATTTGGCATCACCATTGCACTAAGTGCACGACCAAAATTTTGAATTTTATCTCTCATAACTTATTGCAGAAAATTTCTTATCATACAAAGGTAGCAAAAGCTATTCAAATTGCAAAATATTTACAGCAAACAGCGATAAAAAAATATAATAAGCAACCCACCTTAACGAAAAATTAACTCCGTTTCGTTAATAGATATTCACATTTTTTGCTATCTTTGTCGCGGATATGAGGCGATTTTTGGCAATATTTATCTCTATAGCTACCCTTCTTACATCTCAATTGTTAGATGGGGGCATGCTTGATATTCCCGAAATGAGCACACATAGCGAGGAGATTTCTGCAGAGTTGGACTACGACCACTCTGCAACTCCTATTTCACTAAGTTCAGGCAGTCAAACCCGTGTCCCTTCTGCATCAAGAAGGGCGCTTTCAAGCCTTGCGAAGATCTATCTAGCACACAACATTGGCAGTGCCATTTGCGAGAATATTCTATCCTCGCTGTCAAATGAGGCACTACTATCTCTGCCAACAAAGCTGTCGGCTGTATTTAAGTGGCACCAGATAAGGATATAGAGTTTGTATATCCACACATATCTATACTCAACTAAATCAGTCACTTAATTTTCGCAAAAATGGAATATATAACTCTTGCCGCTGCACTTGTTGCAGTGGTTTTGGGCGCAGACAACCTTGTTGTAGGCTCTGCTGCTATTGCCAAGCGATTTGGCATTTCGGATTTTGTCATAGGTGCCATCATTGTCGGCATCGGAACATCTTTTCCTGAGCTTATCGTAAGTTCAATAGGTGCATTCAAGGGCAATGTAGATGTAGCTATTGGCAATGTCGTAGGTTCAAACATCTTCAACGTCCTGGGCATTCTGGGTCTAACTGCGCTGATACATCCGGTGATTGTCAAGCGCGAAAATATGAGATTCGAGCTACCATTCTGCATCGCAATCTCAATCCTTACAATCCTGCTCGCCTTCAACTTCTTCAACGGCAACCCCGTTACAATTGACAGCATTGACGGCATCATTCTGCTTATCATCTTCGCGCTATTTATCTACATCAGCTTTATGCGCGACCGTAAAAATGGCGTAGCCACTGCTGCAACCGAGGAGGAGAAACCGCAGAATATCTGGCTATCACTTCTGCGCACATTCGGCGGACTGGGTGTACTGATTGTCGGTTGCGAATATTTTGTCGATTCAGCAGTTGCCATCGCTACCGAATGGGGTGTAAATGAGGCATTTATCTCTATCACCCTTATTGCTTGTGGAACATCTATGCCAGAGTTTGCCGCATCAGCTGCCGCAGCTGTAAAGCGCAATACAGACCTCGCTTTGGGTAATATTGTCGGCTCGAATATATTCAATCTATCGTTTATCCTCGGCGTAAGTTCGCAGATTAACACACTTGCCGGCGGAGGCATAACCTTTATCGATTATACAGTAATGATTGGCGCAGCGGTATTGCTCTTTATATGTGCGCTGAACAAGAAGATTTCGCGTGTTGAAGGTGCTATAATGTTAGCAGCCTTTGTCGCATACAATATTTACTTGATATCAACTCAAACTTTATAAACTATGTTATTACAAATTTTCACACTACTCGGAGCTCTCGGAATGTTCCTCTATGGAATGAACATGATGAGCTCGGGACTTCAGAAAGCAGCAGGAAATCGCCTGCGTAGCTTTCTTTCAGCGATGACTTCAAGCCCATTTAAGGGCGTTGTGACAGGTCTGGGTATCACATCTGTCATCCAGTCATCAAGTGCAACAACCGTTATGGTCGTTGGTTTTGTAAATGCCGCACTGCTGACACTCAACCAAGCTATTGGCGTGATTATGGGTGCAAATATCGGTACTACAGTCACTGCATGGCTCATCTCGCTGCTCGGATTTAAGACCGACATCTCTATTCTCGCAGTGCCACTTATGGCAATTGGCTTTGTAATGAGCATTGCAAAGAAAGAGAAGTACAAGAATATCAGCGAGTTTATCATCGGCTTTGCACTGCTCTTCCTCGGTCTGTCACTGATGAAGAACTCAGTGCCTGATCTGCGTGAGACACCTGAGATTCTCTCATTTATCCAGCAGTGGACAGGTTACGGTTTTGGTTCTGTAGTCATCTTCCTTGTATTTGGTACTATTCTGACCCTCGTACTCCAATCCTCAAGTGCAACTATGGCTCTGACGCTGATTATGATGAGTCTCGGTTGGATTCCGTTCGATATGGCGGCAGCGATGGTACTTGGAGAGAATATCGGAACAACCATTACAGCAAATATTGCCGCTGCGGTAGGTAATCCGAATGCTCGCCGTGCAGCTCTCGCCCACACATTCTTCAATGTGTTTGGTGTCATTTGGGCCCTCATTCTTTTCCGCCCATTCCTATCGCTTATTGGCGTGATTATCACCTGGTTGGGCTATCCAAATCCAACACTTATCGACTACTCAGCAGGCATTGCGGCGGGCTCTGTAGAGTCAACAGCTGCGCTCTATGGCGTATCTATGCTCCACACACTTTTCAATACAATCAACACCTGCATCCTTATCTGGTTTATCCCTATGATTGTCCGCTTTGTAACTTGGGCTATCAAGAATAAGCCTGAGGATGAGGAGCAGACTATCCGCCTTAAGTTTATCAATGCCGGCCCTATCGGCACAGCTGAGCTAGCACTTACCGAGGCCCGCAAGGAGACCACACACTTTGCCCAAATCTGCCGCAATGGTCTTGGTTATATCCACTCTGCAGTACACGCAGAGGATGAGGAGAGGTTCGAGTTCTTCCGCAAGAAACTCGTTAAGTATGAGGAGATTGCCGACCGTATTGAGTATGAGATTGCATCTTTCCTCAACGCCCTTCCTGAGGAGAATATCAGCGAGGATGCTCGCCATCAGGTAAAGTCTATGTATAAGATTATCGGCGAGTTGGAGAGCCTTGGTGATGCCGGCGAGTCAATCAGCCGCATCCTCTCTCGTCGAAACATCCACAACAAGAGCTTTACAGCAAAGCAGATTGAGAAGGTTGATACCATGATCTCGCTTGTAGATAAGGCATACGGCATTATGATCTCCAACCTCGAGAGCGCAGACAATGGACAGGAAGAGTTGCGCCGTGCGATAGATTGCGAGATTGAGATTAACGACATGCGCAATATGCTCCGCGAGGAGGAGATTCTCCGCCTTGAGCAGGAGGGTGCTGAGTACCAGAGCAGCGTATATTATCTCGACATCGTGTCAGAGATAGAGCGCATGGGTGACTATATCATCAATATCTCTGAGGCTCTGCAAAACAAATAGTGATAAAATTCACACTCTCAGAGGAGTCCGTCTAACAACGCTTTGTTGGACGGATTCTTTTTGCTGTTGATCGTTGGCCTTTAGCTAATAGCAAAAAGCTAAAAATAGTCTTGTCAGACAAATTCTTTTTTGCTATTTTTGTACTATGATAGCAGCTTTTTCGGGACATAGAGAGATTTTGAGCATTGATACTGACAAGTTGCGACTTGCCATAAGACAATTGTACTCAGAGGGTTACAGAACCTTCATGAGTGGCATGGCTGAGGGGTTTGACCTTTTGGCAGCAGAGGTTGTACTTGAGTTGAAAGAGGAGTTGGAGGATATTCGCCTCCGATGCGTAATCCCATTTGAAGGACATATCGCCAAGGTCGGAGCAAAAAATCGTGCGAGATATCAGGCCGTTTGTGCAGCGGCAGACGAGGTAGTAACCCTTGCTGACGCCTACCACGAACGTGCATATTTTGTCCGCAACGACTACCTTGTAGATAATGCCGAGGCTCTGATTTGTTACTACTCCGGCAAGCGCCGTAGCGGAACGGGTTATACGGTGATGCGAGCCATAAAAAAGTGCCTAAAGATAGTAAATATATACGCTGACGGGGTGCAAATAGAATTTTTCGGCTAATTTGTGTTACAACCTATCGAAAAAAGTGTTATCTTTGGACGATTTTTGAACATTTTTAACAATTAAATAGAAAAAACTATGAAAGAAGCTATTGCAATTCTCACAGGTGGTGGCCCTGCACCAGGTATGAATACCGTTGTAGGTAGCGTGGCTAAGACATTCCTTGCTAAAGGTTATCGCGTAATTGGTCTGCACTATGGTTACTCAGGCCTTTTCAATCCAACTCCACGTTATGAGGATCTCGACTTTTTCAAGGCTGACTTTATCTTCAACCAGGGTGGTTCTTACCTTACAATGAGCCGCTTCAAGCCGAAGGATTCAGACTTTGAGAACAACTTCAACCTCAACTTCTTTACAGAGAACAACATCAAGTTGCTCGTAACTGTAGGTGGTGATGATACTGCTTCTACCGCAAACCGCATCGCTAAGTTCCTTGAGGCTAAGCAGTACCCTATCTCTAACATCCACGTTCCAAAGACTATCGACAACGACCTTCCACTCCCAGCTGGCTCTCCAACATTCGGTTACCAGAGCGCAAAGGAGGGTGGTACCGTTATCGGTCGCGCTGTATATAACGACGCTCGCACATCTGCTAACTGGTTTGTAGTTGCAGCTATGGGTCGTAGCGCAGGTCACCTTGCATTCGGTATTGGTTCTGCTTGCCACTACCCTATGATCGTTTTCCCTGAGATGTTCAACAAGACTGAGATTACAGTTGAGAAGATTGTAAACCTCGTTGTTTCATCTATCATCAAGCGCAAGATTATGGGTATCGAGTACGGTGTTGCAATGATCTCTGAGGGTGTATTCCACTCACTCTCTGATGAGGAGATTGCTAAGTCAGGCGTACACTTCTCATATGACGACCACGGTCACCCAGAGCTCGGTAAGGTATCTAAGGCTCACATCTTCAACGAGATGCTCGAGAACAAGCTCAAGGAGCTCGGTCTGAAGGTTAAGTCTCGTCCGGTAGAGATCGGTTACGAGGTTCGTTGCCAGACTCCAATCGCTTACGACCTTGTTTACTGCTCACAGCTCGGTATGGGTGTTTACAAGCTCTTCAGCGAGGGTAAGACCGGTTGCATGGTTTACATCAGCCAGGACGGTTACGTATCTCCACTCTACCTGAAGGATCTTCAGAATGCAGAGGGTAAGATTCCACCACGTTTGGTTGACATCAACTCTGACAAGATTCAGCAGATTATCAACAACGTAATGCACTATATCACTCCTGCGGATTACGAGGCTGCTAAGGCTTATGTAGCTAATCCTGAGGCTTACGACTTCGCTAAGATTCTCGAGTGGTAGTTTTATCGTTATAATGCGGATACCTACTTCCGCTAACAAAAAAGTCCCGGCAAAGGCTGTACGTTTTGTACTATCCTTCGCCGGGATTTTTTATCAGAGTTTGTCCTCCGATTATTCTGAGCACGGTTTTATCGTCAGAGTGGGGCAGATACTCCGCTCGGCATATAAAACAGCGAAGGACTGTACGCACAAGTACAGCCCTTTGCTGATTTTATATATTAGCGGAGACAGATGCCCCGCTATCACGATAAAACCTTGGGTTTGAGGACAATGAACGGCACAATCATCTCCTCCATCGAAATACCACCATGCTGGAAGGTATCACGGTAGTAACGGATATGGCGATTGGCATCGTTATTATAGACAAAGAAGTCGTGGTTATATGCAAAGATGTAGCTTGATGAGAGGTTAGACTGAGGGAGCTGAATCTGCTCGGGCTTGGTTATCTCATAGACCTCCTTATAATTATAGGCGAGGTTACGGCCTGTCTTGTAGCGCAAGTTAGCACTTGTCTCCTTATCGCCCTGCACGCGGATTGGGTTATCTACACGCACGGTACCATGATCTGAGGTGATGATAACTGTATGACCTCGCTCGGCAAGCATCTTAAGCAGCACAAAGAGCTCTGAGTGCTCAAACCACGAGCGAGTCAGCGAACGGAATGAGGCATCATCCTCTGTCAGTTGGCGAATAATCTCAGTCTCTGTGCGGGCGTGCGACAAGATATCGAGGAAGTTATAGACAATAACCGAGAAATCGGCATCATATACACGACGGATATTATCTATCAGCTTACGTCCTGCCTCAGGTCGCACAAGTTTATCAAAGCTGAGGCGATACTCCTTTCCACACTGCTGCAGCTGACGACGCAGAAAGTCCTCCTCATACATATTCTTACCACCCTCCTCATTGTCATTTAGCCACTTATTTGGCATCAGTTTATCAATGGCAAGCGGCATAAGTCCTGCAAAGATGGCATTGCGGGCATACTGAGTCGCTGTCGGCAAGATAGAGCAGTAGTTCTCATCTGTAACCACATTGTAGAGGCTGTGCAACATCGGACTGATAACACGCCACTGGTCATATCTAAAGTTGTCGATAATTAGCAGCGTAGTCTTGCTGTTTGAGTCCACAACGGGCAAAATCTTCGAACGCATCAGCGTATGCGACATAGTCGGCGTATTCTCATCGCGCGAGTTTATCCAACCCTGATAGTTGCGGCAGACAAAGCGGCAAAATGCCTGATTTGCCTCATTTTTCTGATACTGCAACACCTCGCGAATACTCTCATCGGACGACTGCGACAGCTCAATCTCCCAACCAACCAATTTACGGTAGATTCCAGCCCACTGGCTAAAGGTCGAGGCGCTATCAACCATCTGAGAAATACGACCGAACTCGGCACGATAATCAGCCGTAGTCTGCTCTGTTACAAGCTGTTGAGAATGGATATGTTTCTTTACGAGAAGTAGTATCTGACTCGGATTGACAGGCTTGATAATATAGTCGGCAATTTTACTACCGATAGCCTTATCCATAATATCCTCCTCCTCAGACTTTGTCACCATAATAACGGGCGTAGTTGGGCGAATATCCTTAATGAGCGGAAGCGTCTCCAGACCGGTCATACCCGGCATCATCTCATCAAGGATAATCATATCATATGGTTGCTCTGTAACCATATCTATCGCATCATAACCGTTATTACAGGTATCTACCTGACAACCACGATTTTGCAACGTCAAGATATGAGGTTTAAGCAGCTCAATCTCATCATCAACCCATAATATTTTTGCCTGTACGCCTGTATTCATATATAACCTCTCTAATTGTTGGATAACTCTTTTTCAAATTCTCATCTACCTCCACTGCGCTACACCACTGAGCGGTCTGTATATCCTCCTCAGTCTGTGGTTGAGTCGCCGTTTGCAGAGTCTCAAAACCGAACCAATATGTACGTTTCAACTCCCACTTACCATAAACGTTGTATGCGTGCAGAGTATTGCACAACTCTGTTACAAATTTCAAACCCGAAACACCGGTCTCCTCAGCAATCTCTCTTACTGCAGCACTCAAGGCATCCTCACCTGCATCAATATGTCCCTTCGGCAGATCCCAACGATCACGGCGGTAGATCATCAACACATTCTGCGCATCATCTGCCACAACACCTCCCGCAGCCTCAACATACTCAAACTCCGATGCAAAACGCTCAAAAGCCGCCTTGCAATCGTCACAAAGTACAGTGAGCGAGTTGCAAGATTGGAAAAAATTGATTACTTTCGCCCTTGTTAGCTCTCTTTCGGATATAGAGTTCTCGCCCACACCGACCTTAGTGTCGGTTGGAACAAAGCGTAGAGCACAATCTGTAAAATAGACTACCATAATGCAAATTTAGTAAAATTTTAGAATCTGACCGAATTTTAGAATTATTGATATGAAAAAAAGTATTTTAATTATGGCAACTTTGGCGATGGCTCTTGTAAGCTGTTCGGAGCCAGCTCAGCCACTTACAATCGACAACACTCTGACCTCAGAGGAGATTGCAGCGGCAAAGCTCACCCCTGAAGTTATGTGGAAGATGCGCCGTATTGGCAGCGCAGAGCTCTCTGCAGACGGAACGACTGTTCTCTACACCGTTACCGACTACTCAATGGCTGAAAATCGCGGCATTACACGCATCTACACACTCAATCTTGTAACAGGCACCACATCGGAGCTTACAGACACCTCATCTAACAACACCGCAGCTCGTTGGGGTGGCGATGGTAACATCTGGTTCCTCTCTAACCGCAGTGGCGATATGCAGGTATGGAAGATGGCTGCAGATGGCTCTAAGTCAGTACAAATTAGCAATGTAGAGGGTGGCGTTGAGGACTTTGGTGTAAACAAAGATTGTTCAACACTGCACTACGTAAAGGCTGTGCATGTAAAGGATGTAAACTCTGCCGATGTTTACGCTGACATGGACAAATCTAAGGCACGAATCTATGACGATTTGATGGTACGCCACTGGGACTACTGGGATGATGGTAGCTATCGTCACATCTTCGTAGCGCCGCTTGCTGATGGCAAGATGGGAGAGGCGTGCGACATTATTGGAGACAATGCTGCATGGGATGCACCTCTTGCACCATTCTTTGATGGTGGCGAGATTGCATGGAATCCTCACGGAATAAACATTGCATACACCTGCAAGCCTCTTACAGGCAAGGAGTATGCCGTATCTACAGACTCAGATATCTTTATCTACTCTACCAAGAGTGGCAAGAGTATCAACATCTGCAAGGATATGGCTAACAGAATGAAGTTCAACGGCGAGCGCACCACCGAGCCATTTGTCGGCTATGACAAGTATCCTGTTTGGTCACCAAGCGGCTCAAAGATTGCCTTCCGTTCACAGCGTCGTGCAGGCAATGAGGCAGATAAGGAGCGACTCTTTATCTACAATGTCATCAACGGCAAGATGCAGGAGCTGACAGCAAACTTCGACTATCATGCAACAAATGTCGTATGGGCAGATGAGAACACCCTCTACTTCATTGCGCCAATTGAGGCTACCCACCAAATTTGTCGCGTTACAACTGCAGGAAATGATGTAAAGGTTATCACATCCGGTGACCACGACATCACCTCATTTACCCTCAGTGCCGGCCGTTGCGTAGCGACAGTTCAGAGCATATCTATGGCAACCGAGCTCTTTGATATCAACCTCAAGAGCGGAAAGATGACTCAAATCTCTCAGGTAAATAAGCCTATCTACGACAATATCAAGATGGGTAAGGTTCAGAAGCGTTGGGTAAAGACAACTGACGGCAAGCAGATGCTCGTATGGGTTATTCTGCCACCAGACTTCAACCCACTTAAGAAGTATCCTACCCTGCTCTACTGTCAGGGAGGCCCTCAGAGCGTTGTCTCTCAGTTCTGGAGCTATCGTTGGAATTTCCAGTTGATGGCTGCTCAGGGCTATGTTGTCGTTGCGCCTAACCGTCGCGGTCTGCCATCATTCGGTCAGGAGTGGTTAGATCAGATTTCGGGCGACTATTCAGGTCAGAACATCCGCGACTACCTCTCAGCTATCGACGATGTAGCTAAAGAGAGTTGGTGCGACAAAGAGCGTTTGGGCTGCGTGGGTGCATCATACGGAGGCTACTCGGTTTACTACCTTGCCGGCCACCACAACAAGCGATTTAAGGCATTTATCTCTCACTGCGGAATCTTCAACTTCGAGTCTATGTATGGCGAGACTGAGGAGCTCTTCTTCCTCAACAACGACTACGGTGGCTCATACTGGGACAAGACAAATAAGACTGCGATGCGTTCATATGCAAACTCTCCGCACAAGGCTGTAGATAAGTGGGATACGCCAATTCTTATCATCACCGGTGAGTATGACTACCGCATCCCTTACACGCAGTCACTGCAGGCATTTACAGCTGCTCGTATGCGTGGCATAGATGCCCGACTCGTATCGTTCGAAAATGAGGCGCATCAGGTATTCAAACCACAGAACTCACTCGTCTGGAATCGCGAGTTCTTCGGTTGGTTAGATAAATATCTAAAGTAGACATTTACGATTTATTGACCGCAAAATAGGCACTACCAATATACGGGTGGTGCCTATTTTTTGTCTATTCATGGGTAAAAAGTGGGGATTCGTTGAAATTATTTTATATATATGTAGTAATTCCCTATTTTTGCTGCGCAATTGCTATGAACATGAAGAAAATATTTACCTACTTTTTACTGACGCTTTTTGCCGCATCTTGTACCACCGAGCCTATAGACTCTGTGAGAGAGGATGACAAAATCGAGGTCAGCATCGGACAAACAGTAAAAATCAAGAGCCGCACAACCATTGCGGAGGATGGTTACTCTGCTCGTTGGAGCAAGGGTGACCAGCTCGCTCTTTGGGCTGTGGATGACTCTGGCAACTTTGAGATGAATGGTGAGACTTTCACGCTCATGCACTTCTCAGAGCAGTGGGATAACGCTGTCTTTACTGGTTTTATCACACCTCTTACCGGTAGCAACTACACATATTACGCTACCTACCCGGTACCGAACTCTGTTTCAGGCACTACTGCGACATTCTCATTGCCAGCCGTTCAGGATGGTTCAAATGCTATGGGCGTTCGCGACATCATGGTCGCAACACCTTTCTACGCATCAGCCCTTGCCGAGGGTGTTGTAACCGAACTCGACATGCGCTTTATTCACAAGATGCATGCCATGAGAATTGTTCTGCCTGAAAACACGATAGATGGTCTGCCTATCACCAAAATCGAGATAACATTCTCGACAAATGTTGTTGGTGATGTTATGGTCAATATTTCGGACCCGGATGCTGGCACAACCCTCTTGAATGGTTCTAAGACACTCAATATCAATGTCCCTGCAGACTACGAAGGTGGTGATTATCTCTGGGCTATGATTCACCCGACTGCACTCTCAGGCGATATTACATATCGTGTCTTCTCTGGCGATGTTGCATCCAAGTTTAAGGTTATCTCTCTAACTAAAGAGGCGAAGCCTTCACATATCTCGCCTATGGATCTGCCGATGCCTGAGCCAAATCGTTTCACTACAATCATCATTGATATCACAGAGAACAACTTGGGAGAGGAGTTTAATACCCTTACCATACTTGATAAAAACGGCAATACAGTAGGCTCATTCATCCCATCACCGGACAACCAGTACAAATTGGTTATAAATGGAGATATCAATGAAGCTGATTACAAAGATCAAACCTTCACATTCCGCTATGAGAGCGAGCACGCAATTGTTGAGGATAAGGTAGTTTTCAATAACTTTACTGCATACAAGACAAATAACTACACTTCAAAGGTACCATACCTCTTGTTCGAAGACTTCTCTGGCATATTTACAGAAAAAGCAAAAGATGGTGACAACAATTATGCCTCAAGTGATACTAGCCAAACTGGAGAGAGTTTGGACTCAATTATGGATCCAGATGGCTGGAATGCTGCACGTTATTGGGCAAAGCCTGGAACCTGCGTCCGTATTAATACCAGAGTTCAAACTGTAAAAGTATTTGTAGCCTTCTCTTCATCACACCACGGTCGATTGGATACACCTCCATTAAAGGGTTTGAAGAGTGGTGCTAATGTAAAACTTAAGGTACAATTTGACGCAGGAGCATACAAACACAAAAGCAGTTCGGCTACTGTAAATAGTATGCACATTTCATTGGCAACCCATACGAATGCTGCAAGTGCAATTAATGGTATTCCAACAGGAGCGAAAGGTCTTGGTAGTAATTATGACACTACAGTTGCCGATTTTGGAACATCTTATTACCAATCAAAAGATCTTGGAAGCAACTTTGGAGAAAACGCCTTTGGTAGCACATTCCCTACACATACAGCCGATGTTTCTACTGCTACACAAGCTACACGTCTCTGTTTCTACCCTACAATAAATTCTGTAGAGAGTGGTATGGCTAGCAACGCAGAGTGTAATGTTTACATCGACAATATCAGAGTTTCGATTGCAAAATAAATAATTAATTAACAAACATAAATTTCAAAGCTATGAAAAAAGTATTACTTTGTGCAATGGCAGCCCTTATGTTTGCGTCATGTCAGGAGAACAACTCCGAGCTCAACGCATCGGGCGAGGGTCGCATTGCAATTACCGCGTCTGCATCAGGCGAGGTAGCAACAAGAGCAGAGTCAGGTATCGACATCCCAGCTCCAGCTCTTGCAGACTTCTCTTTGAAGATTACAGGTCAGGCTGGTACTGTAACCGAGTCTTTCGAGAAGAGTTGGACAAGTCTTAGCAACTATCGCACAGATGATGAGCGATATTTGGCTGGCTACTACAACGTAGCAATCTCTAACGGTGACGCTACAGTTGAGGGTTACTACTCTCCTTGCTTTACTGCAAGTCAGAGCATTGAGGTTCTGAATCGTAACCGCACAACTAATGTAGAGCTCGTTGCCACTGTTGCAAACGCAATCGTACTCGTTCAGACTACTGAGGCATTTGACAAGTACTTCCCTCAGAGCGAGTTTACCGTGACAACTGCTACAAACACTATCACCGTTGACAAAGATGCTACTGAGCACCTTGTTATCGCTCCTCAGAACGGCGTAAAGGTTGATTGTACGTGTGTTCGTCAGTCAAACCTCGCAACAGGCAAGACCGAGACTCTCGCTACACAGACAATTGCAACTGCGAAGGCTGCAACTCGTTACATTATTAAATATGATCTCTCTACTGCCGGTGGTATCAATGTCGTTATTACCCTTAACGACAGCATTCTTAACTCTACTCCGGTTGATACTAACACAGAGCTCAATCCTAACGCATAAAACAGAATAAGATATGAAACTTAGAAGTACACTTTTATGCGCATTGGCTGCCATTATGACCATCAGCTGTCAGGAGCCACTGCCAACAAATCAGGTTGACCCTACAGAGAATAAGGGTTACCTCCACCTCTCTGATCTGAGCGTTGAGCTTGTTGCAGATCAGAAGGAGAACAGCAACGAGGTTACTCGTGTTGCTACCCGTAACGATGATGAGTTCCTTGCGACATTCGACTGCTACGTATATGATGAGAATGGTCAGAATGTTATCAAGCAGTTCAAGTATGGTGATCGTCCAGAGGGCGACATTGAGCTTGAGGCTGGCAAGTATATCTTCAAGATGATTTCAAGCGAGATTGCTCCAGCAGCATTCGAGCAGCCTGTATATGGCGTTACTGAGGTCTTTACAATCGTTCGTAAGCAGACTACCGAGCTTAAGAACCTAGTTTGTACACTGCAGAACATCCAGGCATCTATCAGCTACGATGCTCCACTTCGTGCAGCTCTTAGCGACGATACAGTTGCTACACTCTCTGTTGGTGAGGCTGCACTTGAGTTTGTGATGGATGAGACTCGTTCTGGTTACTTCAAGGCTGTAAACCCACTGAACAACATCGACGTTGCTCTCAAGGGTAAATATACTCCAGAGGGCAAGACTACCGCATCTGAGTTCGAGTTTACAACAACTATCAAGGATGTAAAGGCTGGTCAGTGGAGCAAGATTTTCCTCTTTATCCAGGAGTCTGGCGAGGGTAATATCTCTATCAGCGTAACTATTGACGGTTGGGTAGTTGACGAGTCAACGGTTTTTGACTTGTCGCAGCTCATTACAGAGGATACATTGGTTGATGACACAGACAAGCCAGTTATCTCTATCGTTGATGGTGACATCGACAATCCGGTAGTGCTCGCTGCGGCTGACTTTGATGAGAATGGTAACTACCTCAAGAGCTTGGTTGTTGACGTTACAACAAAGAGCGCAATCGCTTCACTGCTCGTAGATATCACATCTACAAATTCTGAGATGATTGCATCACTTTCAGCATACAACCTCTCTGAGTCATTCGACTTGTGTAACATGAGCAAGAATGCTGAGATTATCCTTAGAAATATGCTCAAGTTGCCTTGCAACGCTCAGGTTCTCGGTCAGCAGAGTGCATCATTCAACCTCACTGGTGTAATGCCACTGCTTATGGAGTACGTTGGTACACACTCATTCCAGGCAACTGTTACCGATGAGAAGGGTGGCAAGACCGTTAAGACCCTTACAATCACTGTTGAGGGTGAGCAGGCTGGCCCATCTATCGTATGGAAGGGTTACAATATTGATCAGAGATATGAGATTAGCAGCGACTTGGTTGTAGAGATTATAGTGACCGCACCTTCAGGCGTTAAGGACTTTGTGGTTACAATCAAATCTACTCACAATGATCTTCAGCCATCTTCATTGACTAATTTGGGTCTTTGTGATGTTATGAATCTTGTCACTCCGACAGCATCTTATAGCTCTACAAACCCTAATTTCGATTCATCGAACATGGGTACACAGATTGCTAATCTCGGCTTCCCAATTGAGGATAATGTTAAGAATCAGACATCTGTACCATTGCAAATTTCTAGTACTTTCCTCTCTCTTTTGAGTGGTCTTACAGGAGAGCATGACTTTGAGATGACTGTTACTGACAATGAGGGTAATACTACCGTTAAATCTCTTATGCTCAAATCGTTGTAATAAGAATCTGTTATGAAAAAGATATTTAATATTATCATTTGCGCTACTTTTGCGCTACTCTCTGCCGCTTGTAATCAGGTAGAGGAGATTGAGATGGGTGCCGGCGAGGGTGTTCTTACCCTTAACATCAACTTTGCATCTACACGTGCCGAGTTCGACCCTGCAACAATGCCATTTGAGCTCAAGATTTATCGCTATACAACAGCTGATAAGAGCGAGAAGGAGCTTGTTCGTAAGTACACAAATTATCAGGATGTTCCTCAGTATATCTGGTTGCTTGAGGATTACTATGTAGCTCAGGTGAAGGTTGGCGAGAAGGAGCTTGCGTCTTTCGATAAGCAGTACTACTTCGGCTCTGAGGACTTTGCAATCGTTCCTCAGGAGGAGAATGCTGTAAATGTTGACTGTAAGCTCTACAACATCCCTGTAAGAGTAAACTATGACGAGACTGTAGCTAAGCACTTTACTGCTGATTTCTACACCTATGTATGTGCTACAAACTCTTTCAACATCGCAGATGCTGAGAGTGGTGAGGTTCCTACCCTCAAATATACAGAGAGCAAGACCGGTTTCTTCATCCTTCCTGATGGCACAACCGACCTTTGCTGGTACTTCTATGGTAGCAATGGCACAGACGAGACTGTACGTCAGAGCGCTATCAAGGGTATTGAAGCGGACAAGTACTACACTCTGAGCTTCAAGTACTCAAAGGATGCTCCTGGTGGTCTGGTTATCACTGCAAAGATCGACTACACTGTTGACATTCGTGAGGACAAGGTTCCATTCAGCCCAGACCCAACCGTTAAGGCTGTTGGTTTCAACATCGAGAATCCAATCTACTACAATGGTGGTAACTACCAGTACACTGTAGCTGCTCTTGGTGATATTAAGACCCTTACAATCACTCGTGGCGAGGAGACTCTCGACCTTTTGGGCGAGACTGCAATTGCAGGAGTTGCTGTAGAGATGATAAATAAGAAGAACTACACTGTAACCCTCTCTGAGCAGTTCTTCGCTGGATTTACAGGTGGTTTGAATACATTTGTATTCCGTGTTAAGGACTCTGAGAATGGTAATGGTTACCAGGAGTGCTCTTGCTATACTACAGGTATTCTTCCTATCGGCTCATATGATCTCTGGTGGGGTACTGTAAACTTCTCTGCATACAGCTACAATGGTGATAACCTCTCTGTAGGTTACCGCAAGGTTGGTGACGAGTGGACATACGTTACACTCCCTACTACAGGTAATGAAAATGTGTATAGCACCGCTGCTACAACAACATTCTCTGCAAGCGCAACTTACGAGTATGCTCTCTTTATAAATGGTGTTCAGATAGGTCTGTCTCGTAACGTAACCACTGTTGCTGGCAATCAAATTCCAGAGAGTGATTTTGAGAATTGGTCAACTCTTGGTAAGGCGGTTTGCCCTGCAGCAAATCCAGCCAATCTCTTCTGGGATACAGGTAACCATGCAGTTGCATCTTACGGAATGGGTAACCTTACAGTTGAGTCAAGTGATGTTCCAGCATCTTCTACAGGTACTAAGAGTGCATATCTAAAGTCTAAGCTCGTTAACGCTGTTGTTATGACTAAGTTCGCAGCTGGTAACCTCTTCGTTGGTAGATTTGTAGGTACCGAGCAGACAACTCATGGTATTGTCGAGTTCGGTCGTGAGTACACTTTCAACGCCCGTCCTAAGGCAATTCGTTTCAAGATGAAGCACACTCAGGGTAAGATCAATGCAGGCAGCTACGAAGGCGCTGGCGAGTACGATATTGCAAAGATTTACTGTTGCTTTACAGATCGCAAGTATGAGTGCCGCACATATGTCCCAGAGACACTCTTTGTTCCGTCAAATGACCACACTGGAGTAATGGCTACTGCATACTGGGAGAGCACTGAGTCTCACCCAGAGTGGAATACATACGAGCTCCCTATCGTGTACAAGGAGGGCGTAACAACAAAGCCTACACATCTCGTACTGACATTCACCTGCTCAGGTTATGGTGACTACTTCACCGGATCTGAGGATAGTGAGATGTACGTTGATGACGTAGAGTTCGTTTACTAATATTATCAAGCTCTCCCTCACAAGGGGAGGGCTTGCTTAACACAAATTACGGATGCAATTGAGCAAATTTATAACGGCACTTGCCGCAACCGCGCTGCTGGCTATCTCGGCGACAGCTCAGAGTAGTGATACTCTGGCCACTGACAACACCTCTACTGAGGCTGTTGTGAGCCGTAGTCAGATGCGCAACGACAGAGGTCTATCGAACCTTAAGAACAACATTGTTCCCAAAGGGCAGTGGGTATTTGGAGGCTCGTTGACCTACTCAACACATACAAATAGCGACTATTCGCTACTTATCGTCGATGGTATCGACTCTAAAGGCTACACAGTAAAGGTTAGCCCGCTGGTCGGTTATTCACTTACACCAAACTCCATTATCGGAGTAAGGGGCGTCTATAGCAGAGGTTATCTGAACTTAGACTCTGCCTCTGTAAGTTTAGGTGAGGGTGACGGCGCGCTTGGTGTGAATGTAGATTTCTACTACATGCTCAAACATTCGTATGATGTGGCTGCAATTTGGCGTCAATACATTCCGCTTGGAATGAATAAGCGCATCGGTCTTTTTGCCGAGTTCCAGCTCTCTGCAGGTGGTTCTCAGGCAAAGTTTGCCGAGGGCTCGCCTATTCGCGGAACATATGCAACGGGCTTCAACATCGCCTTAGGCGTAAATCCGGGCGTTGTGGCATGGATGACAAACAATATTGCACTTGAACTCAACGTCGGCATACTCGGTTTGGGATACTCACACACACGCCAGATACACAATCAGGTAGCTACTGGCGATACATCATCAAGCCTGATGAATTTTAACATCAACATCCTATCCATCGGATTAGGTGTCGCATTTTACATATAACAGTTGGCACAATGAAGAGATTTTTAGCAAGCATACTACTACTCTGCGCCATCGGTTATAGTTGGGCGTATGAAGTACCAGAGACAAGCGAGGATTATGTTCCACTTATCACTTATGTGACTCCGGTCAAGCAGAAAGTTGAGCGCACAAAGCTCACAAGACCTCTGATTGACAGAGAGATAAACAAAAACCTCTTTGTTCTCAAGGGTGAGCATATGGCAGGTCTTACCGTCTCTTATGGGTCGGTTAGTAGCGAGGATAGCAATATTGGCTTACTTTTAGACCAGCTCAAGCTCAGTGGACAGATGTTCACTGTAAAGCCTCACTACGGTTTCTTCTATCGCGATAATAATGCGGTAGGTGTCCGTTTGGGTTACAGCTATCTTAGCGGTGCTTTGGATAGTGCAGGACTCAACTTGGGCGATGCTGCCGATATAAGCCTCTCTCTTGGCAATGTCGGTTATACAAGCCGTGGTTTCTCGGCTGCTGTCTATCACCGCTCATATATGCCTATCGACAAGAAGGGTCGCTTTGGACTTTTTGCCGAGTGGGAGCTTGGAGGTAAGATGACTCGCTCAAAGAGTGGTGATGCATCTGGCGACAGCGTTTCTGCAGTTGCCGACAACTATCGCGTCAGTCTCAACTTCGCACCTGGAGTTGCAGTATATATCTTCCCGAATGTCTGCGCAAGCCTCTCGTTTGGTTTGGGCGGTCTGCAGTACAACCATATCCGTCAAATGGATGGTCAGGGCAACTTTACCGGAAAGAGAGACTTCTCTAAGTTGCAGTTCGGTCTTAATTTGGCAGAGATTAACATTGGCGTAAATGTCCACTTGTGGAGTAAGAAACAGGATAAGTAATGAGATATTTTATAACTATCATAGCTGCAGTATTGGCACTGAGTTCTTGTATTAAGAACGATATTCCATACCCTGTCGTAGGGCTTGAGATTCTCGATATTGAGATCGAGGGTGCCGTTGGTGAGCCTGTTATCAACCGCACAAACCGCTCTATTACTGTCGAGCTGGCCGAGAATGTAGATATTCGCCACATCGATATCACATCAATTACATACAGCGAGGGTGCAACCGCTTCTCGTAATATGATTGGCTCGTTTGATATGCGCTCTCCGCAATACGTTACCCTATCGCTCTACCAGAGCTACGAGTGGGTAATTACCGCCTCGCAGAAGATCGACAGACGATTTACCGTCTATGGTCAGATTGGCGAGACAGAGTGGGATATACCTCGAAATATCGCCAAAGTATATCGCCGTTCTGACTACGGACTTGATACTGTAACAGTCACTCAGCTCCGATTTGGTCCAAAACCGGAGTATGACTATCCAGATGCTTCGACCCTGAGAAACTTCAGCAATGCAGAGCATACCCAGACTGCCATTGTTGACTCGTATGGTCGTCGCGAGATTTGGCGACTCATCGTTGAGCCTAAGGAGGTGGCTATCGACATCACCCGCATCGTATCCGGTGCTCAGGTGCTTTGGGTTAAGGCTATGGGTATCGATGGCGCTCAGACAGGTTTCCGCTACCGCGAAAAGGGCAGCGAGGCGTGGATTGAGGCCGAGAGTAGCTGGTACACCTCTCAGGGTGGAACTATCGAGGCTGCACTGCGTCACCTCAAGCCTGAAACTGAGTACGAGGTTATCTGTTATGCAACATCAGAGGGCTCTGAGCAGTGCTCAAACATATTCTCAGCAACCACAACAAACAGCCTTGCATTGCCAAATGGAGACTTCGAGCAGTGGACTAAGGAGGATAGCGTATATTTCCCATATCTCAACCTTGAGAGTGCATGGTGGGGCACAGGAAACCCTGGATCAAAGATTGCAGGCATTAACCTTACAACACCTTGCAAAGAGAACCTTGCTCCGGGTAAGAGTGGCACATGTGCTCAGCTTTGGTCACAGAAGGCATCTGTAATGGGTATCGGTAAGTTTGCTGCCGGAAACCTCTTTACCGGTGCATTTGACCGCATTGTCGGCACACACGGTCTTGTGGCATTTGGTCGCAAGTTCAACCTACGCCCTACAGCTCTGCGCGGATGGGTGAAGTATAATCAGGGTACAATCGACAACTGTCCAAATGGCACAAACCCTAAGATTCCGGGCATTGGCTCGCCTGACCGCGGTAGCATATTCATCGCACTGGGTGACTGGGACTACAATGTATATGGTGGTAATCCGGAGTCGCCAGTGGTTGTCGATACCCGCGATGAGTCAACATTCTTCAACTCCTCAAATAGTGGAATTATCGCCTACGGAGAGTTGATATTCAACGAGTCGTGCGACTGGTACGAATTTGAGATACCACTTGAGTATCGAGACCTAGACCGAGAGCCTACACATATGATAATCGTGGCAACCGGTTCAAGCTACGGCGATTACTTTGTAGGAAGTGCACAATCGATTATGTGGTTAGACGATTTTGAACTTGTTTATGACTATAAATAACAGACTTAAGGAGTATATAGAGCAGGAGATTATCCCGCTCTATATCTCTTTTGATAGGGCACATAACACAGACCATGTAGCAACTGTCATAGAGCAGAGCCTTGCGCTGGCAAAACACTATGATGTGGATATCAATATGGTCTATACCATTGCCGCCTATCACGATACAGGCCTTACTGTAGGTCGCGAATATCACCACATAGAGTCGGGAAAGATTCTCTGCGCCGATCCCGTTCTCAAAGAGTTCTTCTCCGCAGAACAGATTGCCACCATGCGCGATGCTGTAGAGGATCACCGCGCCTCTGCCAAGAGCGAGCCGAGAACAATCTATGGACGCATCGTTGCCGAAGCTGATAGGTGTATCGACCCAATGACCGTAATACGTCGCACCATACAGTTTTCGCTCAAACACTACCCTACCCTATCTGTCGAAGGACACTTCGACCGCTGCTGCAACCACCTTGACGAGAAGTATGGCAAAAATGGATACCTGAAGCTGTGGATTGCCGAATCAAACAACGCCGCACGATTAGCCGAACTTCAAGCCATCGCCGAAGACAAAACTCAACTCCGAACAATCTTCGATACCATCTTCGCTGAGGAGAGCCGAGTGTAGGCTATTGGCTCGGCTATGCCGGTACTCCCTTCTCGCAGGGTATTAGCTGTTGGCTATTAACCTTTAAGAGGTATCCGCTGCGCGGATGTATATTTATTGCTACGTAAAAAGCCCGACGATGGATAGTACTAAAACGTACAGCCATTGTCGGGCTTTTAGGGATGTGCAGCTAATGCCGTATTTTCACAACAAATTTGTTGTCAAAATGTGTCAGAGATGGTGCATCGTGCAAAAAAAGCAACGGCGGATAGTACTCAAAACGTACAGCCGCCGTTGTTTTTTAAGGGATGTGCCATATATGACACATTTTCACGACAAATATCACGACAAATGAAAATTAAATGTCATGTGACAACGGCGGCGGCACCACCTCCCCAAACTCATAATCACCCCAACGCTCAGCGATGGAGGAGATGGTATCTTGCAACTCTTCCACATCGGTGAGGGTGACGAGTTTCATGCGGGTCTGTTTGAAGTCGGGCAGGCCTTTGAAGTAGTTAGAGAGGTGGCGGCGCATCTCAAAGACGCCAACCTTATCGCCCTTAACCTCTACGGACTTTGCCAGGTGTTCTTTGGCTATAGCGATACGCTCAAGGACTGATGGCTGCGGCAGAATCTCGCCTGTTTCGAGATAGTGTCTCACCTCGCGGAATATCCACGGGCGGCCATAGGTTGCACGGCCAATCATCACGCCATCCACGCCATATCGGTCAAACATCTGCTTAGCCTTCTCTGCGGAGTCCACATCACCATTTCCGATAATCGGGATATGGATTGTAGGGTCATTCTTTATCTTGCCGATAAGAGTCCAATCTGCCTCGCCAGTATAGAGTTGGCAACGGGTACGGCCGTGGATTGTAAGAGCTGCAATACCTACATCCTGCAGGCGGTGAGCAATCTCCTCGATATTCTTACTATCATCATCCCAACCAAGGCGAGTCTTGACGGTGACCGGCTTTTTAACGGCATTTACAATCTGGCGGGTCATCTCGACCATCAGTGGCACGTCACGCATCATACCAGAGCCGGCACCACGACCGGCAATCTTCTTCATCGGACAACCGAAGTTGATATCAATAACATCCGGATTTGCACCCTCAGCTATTCGTGCAGCCTCAACCATAGGCTCGATTTGGTTTCCATATATTTGGATACCTACGGGGCGTTCAAAGTCTGTAATATTGAGTTTCGCAAGTGACTTACGGGCATCACGGATAAGGCCGTCAGAGGAGATAAACTCTGTGGTCACCATATCTGCACCGAATCGTTTACACATATAGCGAAACGACGGGTCAGTAACATCCTCCATAGGAGCTAAAAAGAGCGCCTGGTCGCGCAGTTGAACATCTCCAATCTTCATTAATCCCTCTTTTTATAGATTTGGTATGAGTTTACGATATTTTGCCAAACGATATATGCTGTAGGTGCTACGGCTGATAATGGGCTGAGAAACGACTGCGCCATCCACACGGCAAGAATCGTATTCTTCTGACCCAACGACTGTCCTCCAGCCACTCTATCGCCATATTTTGCACCAATCTTGCGACCCAATGCAAATTGTAGCAGACATATAACAGCCGATATAGCAGCCAAGACAATCTCTGTCTTGGCATCGGTTGCGCTATGGTCAATAACAAATGCCGTGGTACGACCAACGACAATCATCAACGACACAAGCCATATATAGAACGAATATCTGCTATGGTCAGCGACCCAACCTGCAAACTTAGGTGTAATAAATCGACAAAACTGACCTGCAACAAACGGTGCTACAAGCAGCGGTGCGACCTTGCTGAGAATCTGCATCAGTGTACACTCTCCATTTCCCACCCACGAGAGGAGAAATGGAGCGACAAAGGCTGTTGCTATATTACAGAGCAGGCTATATGTTGTCATATTCTCGATATTTGCACCGAGCATACCACCAATCACCACCGCAGCCATAGCAATAGGCGCAAGGGCACAAATCATTGCACCCTGAGCCACTACCGTTCCGAGTGGTTGGCAGATGCTATATATGACCATTGAGCCTACAATCTGCGCAGCAAAGAGCCAAAAGTGCATCATCGTCACACGCATCTTTGTGATATCGACACGACAATATGTAAAGAAGAGCATTACAAATATAAGCAGAGGTGTAATCCAGCCTGAGCTCCATGCGTCAATAGCCACAATCGGACGGCACAACAGAGCACCGACAACCATACCAAGTGGCATGGAGACGGTGCGCATTGTATGTGACGATAGCCCTTTCACTACTCTATTCCGTTAAAGAAGTAAGGTGCATATACAAAGCCCTGCTTATCATAGAGCTTACGCAGAATATGCATACGGCGAGCAAAGTCATCATAGTCCTTATTGCCATAAGACCAACCTGTCTCAGCAAGGGCTGCGATACGAGGCAGGAGCATATGCTGCACATGGTCAAATGTGGCGATATACTCAGTCCACAGATTGACCTGCACACCCTTAATAAACTTCTGCTGCTCGGCATTAAGCTCTGCATAAGGATCCAACTCATAGGTCTTACGCAGTGTCACTGGGAATCGGCCATTACCAAGAGGCTCACCATTTGCCTTGTGGTCAGAGGTCTGGTAGTAGTCGATATAGCAGTGGGTATTTGGCGTCATAATCACATTATTACCTAGCTTTGCAGCCGCAATACCTCCCTTTGAACCTCGCCATGACATAACTGTAGCGCTCTTTGAGATACCGCCCTGCAGAATCTCATCCCAGCCGATAATCGAGCGACCACGCTCAGCCAACCAACGCTCCACGCGCTCCATGAAGTAGCTCTGCAGCTGGTGCTCATTCTTCAGACCCTCCTCCTTAATACGCTTTTGGCAGTGTGGGCACTTTTTCCACGCATCACGCGGAGCCTCATCACCACCAATATGGATATACTTATATGGGAAGAGCTCAAGAACCTCTGAAAGTACATTCTCGATAAACTCAAATGTACTCTCCTTACCTGCGCAGTAGATATCCTTGCTAATTCCCCAACGAGTCCACACCTCATAAGGGCCACCGGTACAGCCCAACTCCGGATAGGTTGTCAGCGCAGCGATAGCATGGCCTGGCATCTCAATCTCCGGAATAACATCGATATATCTGTCTGCGGCATAAGCTACAATCTCGCGCACCTGATCCTGAGTAAAAATACCACCGTAGCGGGTATTGTCATATGTCTTAGAGGTGCGATTTCTTCCGACAATAGTCTGATTACGATATGCACCAACCTCTGAGAGCTCAGGATAGCGTTTAATCTCTATACGCCAGCCCTGATCCTCTGTAAGGTGCCAGTGGAACTTATTAATCTTATGCAGCGCAAGGATGTCGATATATCTCTTCACATCCTCAACAGTAAAGATGTGACGGCAGACATCAAGCATACCTCCACGGTACTCAAAGTGTGGTTTATCCGCAATCTCTACACCGCAAAGTTTAACACCACCCTTTACCTCATCTGCTGCAGCTGCAATCTGAAGCAGACTCTGCAAGCCATAGAATACAGCGCGCTCACTACCACCGGCAATCCATACGCCGTCCGCTGCAATCTTGAGTTTATACTCCTCTGTAAGCAGAGTTTTATCCAACTGCAGGTTTATAGCTCCACTCTTTGGTGATAACTTCTTCACTGCAAGTGTTGCATCGAGAACAGCCGACAGATTCTGAGCAAAGATTGTTCCGGCAGCAACAAGAGCCTCATTCTCAGCACGCACCACAACCTTTGGAGTTACAACAAACTCACCAGCCACTGCCTGACAAGATAGTGGACGGGGCACAATGACATTTGCATAGTCGGCAGCATAGAGAGCCGTTGCGCAAACTACTGCTACGATAAATAGTAAAATTCGTTTCATAGGTTATTTATCTATTAGGTATTTAACAATTTCTCTCATCAAAAAATTTCGTTCAGCCTCACCCATGACTGACTCAAATGGCAAACCCATAACAATTGTAGAGCAACTCTCACCCTTATATCCCACAGCCGCAGCAATTCGGCTATCAGGGTAGTACATCAAGCACTGAGCGCCATCTACAGCACTAAAGCCATCTGTCGAGTTGACCGTATAGTAGTCCGGGCGATACTCTCTACAGAAACGGTACTCCTTAGCCGTAAACTCGCTCGGCTGACGGCTGGCCGTAGTTACAATATCCTTGCGCGTAACATTATTACCGATATACGAGAGGTGCAACATACGCTTTGCAAACTCTCTGTCAGCATCTGTAGATTGTGCACCATCACACAGATCTGTTCCTACATATGCGCCCGAGATAAACAGCGCACCCTTTGTATTCAAATAGTCTGTCACAACGCTCTGCAGAGCCTCCGAAAAGCACTCATATCGGTCTGCCACAACGCCACGGCCGACTGTTATTGTGCGCTGCTTGCCCATCACAATATCGACCATATTGTAGCAAGAGAGATCAACCTCTCGGCGCTCCACTGCAGCTACACTTGACGAGTAGAACGAACAGCCTGCAGCCACAAGGCTCTTGCCATGCAGGTATGGATAGTCAAACGTATTTCCTCCGACAATGCCACCCTGATAGTCACTAAACGAGTGGCCCAAAGCTCGGCTCTCGACCTTCTCTCGACGTTTTGAGAGGTCATGCACACGCTGCTCACCAATAAATGCGACATCACGGATATATGCCACACCGCTATCAAACTCATTATGGAAACCATCCTCGCGGCACTCTGGAGCAGAGAGTCGGTCAAAGCCATTTACTACCATAGCGGTTGCTACAGCATCACTTGTTTGGCATACAGCAAGTGTCTCACTCGGAAAGCTCTCTCCACCGGCATTAATTGCAGTTACGCGATAGCTATAGATGACATTATCTCGCTGTCTTACAACCAATTGTGTATCAGTAACAACCTGTCCGCCATCAAAACCGCCATCACCCTCACGAGTATAGACTACATAGGCCGTAGGCTTGGCTGTACTCTCAAGCGAGTCCACCGTAGCAGACCAACTGAGTTTCACTCCGTCACCATCTACTGGCGATGTAGAGAAGCTATTGACAGGCAATGGAGCTACGCAATACTCCACGCCATACTGAGCCGACAGATGACGCAGCATCGCCTTATATATTGCACGCGCCACGGTAAACTTAAAGTTAGGGTCATGACCCAAACGCATATCTGCAAGATTTTGGTGCGAAAGCAGCTCCAAAAGCATAGTCGGCGTAGATGGCACACGCGCCTCATAGTATGATCTATTCCACATACCTCTACGACGCCACTCCGGTTCATAGCTGCGACGCAGATCATCCGATATCTGCGACATAACAAGGTCTGTCAAATCTCTCGAGAGGTAACGCTTTGCGCCACCCTCAAACTTACCCTTATTGAACTTGGTGTAGAAGATACCCAAAGTACCTATTGTCGCATCGTCATCTGTTATACCTGCATCTGTATGGAAGGCAAATGACAAATCTACCGGGATTCCGAGTCCATCAACCTTCTTCAGGCGGTCACTGCCACCCATAAGGGCATTGACCCACTCTCCGCGACACATATAGTCATCCTTATAGTCGTTGGTATTGCTCTGCAGATTATAGACTTTCTCATCAAAGCCCGCCCACTGCAGCCAATACCTCGCGCCCTCGCAGTAGCGTGGCATGCCACTTGTTATCGGCGTATAATCACCACCCGCAACCTGCAGAGAGTCGCAAACCGTACGGGCTATATTTCCCATTCCTCCACCAATCTTTACTGCATCTGCACTAACAACTCCACCTGCTCTCTGCTGTCTGTTTGAGAGAGTCACCACTACCCTCTCTGCTCCCTGCGCAAAGCGGTGTGTTCCCAGATATATCCACGTTCCTCCACCGATGCGCTGATTGACATGGTAACGGCTCTTGCCACCTGCGTGGTGAACTGTATATACCACATCCTCTGCACTATTTGGGAACGACTGATAGCTTACATAGACGGCATACTCATCGCTCTTTGTGAAGCTCGCACTCCACGTTGCCTCACTACACTCATCTGTAGCCGATACACTCTTTGTCACACGGCATGTACCGTCCTTGAATGGGTTCTCGCCCGAAAGATACTCCTTCTTTAGGTGAGCAAAGCCCGCATCTACGCTCTGCCAGCTATATTTTCCCTCGCTCTCAGAGTAGAGAGCGCCATCATTATCGACAATAATCTCCTCTCTCTGGAAATCACGCTCGCGTGGCAACAGCACTGTAGCTCCTGCACTCTCCAACATCGGCACAAGATATGGCAACACATAGCTCTGAGTATATAAATCCTCAACCGTCTGCCAAAGCAGCGAACGCTGCCACGTCCAGTCATTAACCTTCTCGTTAAAGTAACGACCATGGCTCTGCCACATCGCAATATGGCGACCATTAAGGCCCTTAGTTACAGTAAATGGTCGCTCTGCACGCACCAACTGCCCACCGTCACCATCATTAACAAAGGTCTTAACCCCCTTCTGGGAGCTACGGGTATAGAGTGGAATATAGTAGCTGAGTGGATGCTCCTCGGAGATGATTTCGATGCTCTTAGCGGCCAAATTTGCCGGCAAGCAGTATCGTACAGAGTCATATATTGCCTGCAGATTATCCTCCCTCACCGGATAGTAAGACATACCGACAGAGGTGTATATCACCACCTTGCTACCCCTCTGCGAGATTGAGTTTACATTTACCGGCACACCCTTAATCTCGCGCTGGACTATGCGTGTCAAGGTTTGAGAGATATCTCTCTTCACGCTATCTGTAATTCCACCCTTAGCTGCAGCCGAGACAAACATCGGCAGAGTAAGCAGAAGAGAGAGTATATATATCTTTGCAATAAAATTCCTTTTCATAGACGCAAAGATAGCAAATTGTTATTAATTTTGTAGTATGAAAGCCCTTTTATCAGCCATATTATCGTCAATAATCCTACTTACCGCCTGCTACGACAGCCATAGCACACCAGAGCTGAGCGACAACAAGCAGAGCGCCACGGTAACTATTGCCGAGCTGTACAACATGTGCGGTCGCGACATTCTAATACCTCAAGTAGATATATCCATTCGCGGCACAGTTATCTCGTCTGACAGCCAAAGTTATATTAGTCGTGGGATATACATATATGACGGCACCGCTGCAGCTAAAATATGCATCAATATGAGCCAAACATCATCAATCTATCCCGAAGGCTCAACTATAGCTGTTCAGCTCAAAGGTCTTGCACTGATAGAGAGCGACTATCAGCTACTGATAGGTATGAAGGATAACGACAATCCCTTAGAGATCAGAGGTATCGCCTCTGAGGTGCTATTGGATAGATATATCTCGCGAGAGAGTACGATACAGACTCTCACCCCACGCGCAGTACAGCCATCAGAGCTATCATCGCTGCTCTGTGGAGAGCTTGTTCAACTTGAAGGGATGACCCACACCCCGACCGATCTCCTTGATACCAATATCGCTGGAGGTTTCCACCGCTTCTGCAACCGCTATGGCGACCACACATACATCTATATTGATCCATACAGCGCAGGTGCCGGCAGACCACTTCCGTCAGGCGAAATCACCCTCACGGGCATTGTCACATGGCACTCAAATATCTACGGCGAACTAAACACCATAGCCCTACTACCAAGATATAGCAGCGATATAGGAATAAAATAGAATCTGCAACTAAGCAGAATCAACCAAACTTAGTTGCAGATCATGAATTACGGTGTGGTGAGTTTATATGTGGCTATAGGAAGGTATTTACCACTAATAAAGTCTATACCGAGAATATTTACATAATTCTCGTACACCTCCACAATAGCGCCCTCAGAACCAGATAGATTACCAACCCTTGAACTACCGTCAGAGGTGCTTGGCAAGCCACAAGATGAGACATGAACACACCAACCTGATGCCGGCTCAGTACCCTCATATCGTCTGTAGATATTTGCCCTATCCTGATACTTCTGCAACTGCCACTCCCAGTGAGAGTGACCGCTGAACCATATCGTATTGGTATATTTATCACATAGCGCTTGCAGTTTATCCAGCTGCTCCCCTCTCAACCAATTCTGAGATGGATAGATACCATTTAGATTACCTGCTCTATCAGGGAAGAAGAGGTGGGTAATGATAAAGCATCTTTCACCTTCATACTCTTCCAACTTTTGTTCTAACCAAGTAATATGTTTATTAAAATATCCTGAATCATAACTCCAAATACGCATACCGAGAAATAGGAAATGGTCAACCTTGCCACCTCTCCTCATCGTCTTTTCGAACACCAGTTCCTCTCCTGTATATTTTTTCCAAAGGTCAATATCTACACCATTAGATGCACCATCATGATTACCAGAAGTAGTATAAACCGGTATTTCCGAAAGAGAGGCAATCTCATTATATCCTATCAACTCTGCCTCTATTCCGTTTTCTGTAATATCTCCACAAATACAAGTTAGTGATACATTTTTTTCGTTAAGAAACTTTAAGGCTCTCTTAAAGTCTGCTTCTGCATAGGAATTTAGGCGACCTATATGCAAATCTGACAGCAGACCAAATGTATATAGCGGCTCTTGTGGTTTATTTGGTCTAAGCAGGGATAGGCTAATTGTGCCCTGACGCTTGTTGTTAGAGTCGTATATTCCAATAGCCTTAGCCTGAGATGGCGCTGTATTGTCACCTATAAAATCCTCATAATAGGCAAGTTCATCGACCGTAAGCGTACAGATAGCTGCATAGTCGGTCAGAGGAGTATAATCCTTTCCCTCATACATCAAGGTGTATTTACCGGTTGTTTCAGAGACAACCTTAATGCTATTCTCTGCAAAGACCACTCCGGTTGCCGCTTCGTCTATAATAGAGCAGAACGGTTGGATAGTATTTCGCTCAATAGTAATCGGTTGCTCAGTTGATTTGGTTATCTTCGAGCCATCACTATAGTACAGATCGATTGTCATACCCTTACTGAACTCTTGCGGAGGCAGTGCAATATAGAAAGATGTGGGTTTCGAGTCCAAAATAACACCCTTACTACATAGCAAGCTCACCTCTCTAATAATCTGATTACCTATTATCAGAGTACCGCCTACTGTATTATCATCGCCAAGAGTACTTTCACCTGAACTAAGTGTAGTTTTTGCGGTATAAGGGTCAATCAGCACCAAGCCAGCCACCTGCTCGTTATCATTGCCTCGAAGGACAATTCTCTTCAGAACATTGAGCTTTCCGGTCAACTTAAGCTCTACCCAACCAACTACGCTTCGCAAAAAGATATTTTCATCATCGCCCACACTTACCATAATATTACCATCACTACCATAGCTATTAGCTTTATAGGTCTGTGTGGCAGGCATAAACACCTCTATATTACAGGTCTGAGAGTTTATATAATACTCTCTGTTGTAGGGATATACAGCGACAACATCAGCGAGTTCGCGTGTTGCTTTTGGCTGCCTTATCTTTTTAAGTGTTCCTGTTCGATCACCTGTTTCGCCTTGAAATTTCCACTGCTGATTAGCATTTGAATAGTAGAAAACAGAGAGAAGGTCACCCTTATTCCATACTGTTTGCACATTCTCATCCAACTCAATACGAGAGTCTCCCTCAAACGAAACGGACAAAGTTTCGGGTGTTGGCATATCAAACACCTCCACAACTTCGGTTATGCAGGAGGAGAAGAGTAATATTACAAGGGCTACCAACAATGACCTTTTCATAATCGTATTCTAGTGAGTATGGATATTAATGTTTGAAAATTTTATTGAGGCTGACCAATCACGCAATTGGACAACCTCATAAACTATATCTGTTCTATTCTACTTGCAACTCTTAAGTACGTCGAGCAGCAATGCCCAGAATTTATCAACTGTCGCAATCTCAAGACGCTCGTCCGGAGAGTGTACACCACGGAGAGTTGGGCCGAAAGAGACCATCTCAAGGTGTGGGTACTTCTCAAGGAAGAGTCCGCACTCAAGACCTGCGTGGATAGCTCGCACCTTTGGCTCTACACCAAAGAGGCGCTTATATGACTCAACTGTTGTTGCAAGCAGTGCTGATGATGGGTCAGGAGTCCAACCAGGATAGCCATCAGAGTGCTCAACCTCTGCACCTGCCAGCTCAAGAACAGCCTCGATGCTGTGCATTGCATCGCGCTTTGCACGCTCAACAGATGAACGCTGCGAGGTTGTTACGACAATCTTATCGCCGACAAACTTTACAGATGCAAGGTTTGTCGAGGTCTCAACAAGCCCCTTCATAGTCTGCGACATAGCAAGCACGCCATTTGGAAGGCCAACAAGCGCAGCGAGCAGAGCTGACTGTGTATCCTCGTCAATAACAGGCTGAAGGGCCGCCTCGCCAACGGTAATCTTCAGATTTGGCTCAGTTGGAGCATAGAGAGCCTTAACAGCTGAGATATACGTTGCAAGCGCAGTCTCAAAGAGGAGTGCAGTCTGCTCAGGTACCGCAACAACGGCATACGCCTCACGCGGAATAGCATTTCTCAGATTACCGCCATCGAACATACCCAAACGGATGCCATAGCGCTGTGCATCATATAGGAAATTAGCCAAAATCTTATTAGCATTACCCAAGCCCTTATCAATATCATCGCCCGAGTGGCCACCCTTAAGACCTGAAACATTGATACGATAGAGGTCATAGCCGCCCTCAAGAGTCTGAGTAGTATAGTCAAAATGCGCCAATGTATCTACGCCACCAGCACAGCCGATAAATACCTCACCCTCATCCTCCGAATCGAGGTTAATCAGATACTTACCCGTAAGCATACCCTTACCGAGGTTAAAGGCACCGGTAAGACCAGTCTCCTCATCAACTGTAAAGAGCGCCTCGATAGCTCCGTGCTCAACCTCAGGGTCAACAAGCACAGCCAATGCTGCCGCCATACCGATACCGCAATCGGCACCGAGTGTTGTACCCTCAGCCTTAACCCAACCATCAACAATCTTTGTGCGAATAGGGTCGGTATCGAAGTTGTGAACAGTATCCGAGTTCTTCTCACAGACCATATCCATATGTGACTGCAGAATAACGGTTGGCAGTGACTCATATCCCGGAGTAGCACCCTTGCGGATAACCACATTGCCAATCTCATCACGCTCACACTCCAGTGAGTGCTTTGCAGCAAAGGCGAGCAGATACTCTATAATCTTCTCCTCGTGCTTTGACGGACGAGGGACAGCTGTAATTTCGTCAAAAATATTCCAAATAAGCTTTGGTTGCAAATCCTTAATAGTCATAACATTTACTCTTTATAAATTAACACTACCGCCGTTGCTGAAACGCCCTTCTCCTCGCCCTCAAAACCGAGGCGCTCGGTGGTTGTTGCCTTCACAGAGACACAATCTACATCAATACCAACGGCTTGGGCAATCTGTTCACGCATCGCATCAATATACGGGCGGAGCTTTGGCCGCTGCATGGCTATTGTAGAGTCGATATTGCCGACCTTATAACCAGACTGAGCAAGCAGCTCAACAACCCTTACAAGCAACTTGCGAGAGTCTATACCCTTGAACTCTGCTGAGGTATCGGGAAAGTGCTTTCCGATATCGCCAAGCGCCGCCGCTCCAAGCAGTGCATCACAAATAGCGTGCAACAGCACATCTCCATCAGAGTGGGCGATACAACCCTTTGTGTGGGGCACATCCACGCCTCCCAGAACTAAACGAAGTCCCTCGCCCAGCGCATGAACATCATATCCGTGACCAACTCTGAATTTCATAATCTCAACCTATTAGATGAAGATATACTTGAGGATAAACAATACTGCCAAGATATACATTGCAGGGGTCAGCTTCTTAAACTTACCGCAAATCATATTCATCAGCACGTATGAAATCATACCAAGAAGAATACCGTTTGAGATAGAGTATGAGAATGGCATCATAACGATACAAACGAATGCAGGAACAGCCTCCGAAAAGTCATCAAACGGAATCTGTGTAATCGGAGTCATCATCAAAAGACCCACGATAATCAGTGCAGGAGCAGTTGCTGCTGCAGGGATAGAGAGGAAGAGTGGCGAGAAGAAGAGCGCCACTGCAAAACAGCACGCAATCGAAAATGCAGTAAGGCCTGAACGACCACCCTGCGCAACACCGGCAGCACTCTCAACGTATGTTGTAGTGGTAGATGTACCAAGAATTGCACCTACTGTAGTTGCAATCGCATCTGCCATAAACGCCTGCTTGAGGCGGCGGATATTACCATTCTCATCAACCATATGTGACTTTGTACACACACCAATAAGTGTACCAACGGTATCAAACATATCGATAAAGAAGAAGGTAAAGACGATTATCAACATATCAATAGAGAAGATGTGATCCCACTCAAACTTACAACAGATTGAGCTGATAGACTCCGGATGAGAGACAAGACCCTTAAACTCGGTAACGCCCATCGGAATACCGATAAGCATTGTAATAAGGATACCGATAAGTATTGAACCAGGGATACCTCGCATATACAAGAGTCCTGTAATAATCAGACCGATAAGGGCAAGCAGTGCAGAACCCGAGGTGATATCACCAAGACCAACAAGAGTTGCATCGTTATTTACGATAACACCTGCGCTATTAAAACCAATAAAGGTAATGAAGAGTCCGATACCTACACCAATCGCTCTACGAAGGCTCAGCGGAATAGCCTCAACAATTGCTTCACGAACATTTGTAATGGTAAGAACAATAAAAATCAGACCCTCAATAAGCACTGCTGTAAGGGCAAACTGCCAAGAGTAGCCCATACCCATACAGACGCTATAGACAAAGAAGGCATTAAGACCCATACCCGGAGCAAGACCGAATGGAAGTTTACCCCAGAATGCCATTGCAAGGCTACCTACAATAGCAGCAAGTGCTGTAGCGGTAAATACAGCACCACTTGACATGCCCTCAAGCTGGCTAAACATAGATGGGTTTACGGCAAGAATGTACGACATTGTAAGGAATGTGGTAATTCCTGCAAAAATCTCCTTTCTGATTGTGGTTTGACTTGGGTCAAAACCGAAAAGTTTGTTAAGCATTGTTATTGGATTAGTATGTTAAAAATTCCATTTAAGAGCGAGTGTAGGCATCACATCGAAGCCCTTTTTCACAAAGTTGCAAGAGAGCTCAACCTCTGTACCTACGCTGAGATTAACCTTATCCCAACCCTTGATATTCTTGAGGTTCAACCACAACTGAGGCTCAGCAAGAAAGATAAACTTTGTACCCTGCCAAGCTCTTGCCTCACGCCAGAAGTCAGCAAAACCATTGAATGAGAGCCAGTGCTTGAAGAAGTCGAGATTCCACACACCTGTAATCTGGAAGTTGTGCACCTGCTTCTCTCCATTCAGACCGACTGTACCAGGGATAGCCTTATAAGAGGCTGTTACTGACCAAGTTTTGCTCCAATCCTTTGAGTGACCTGAGTATGTCAAACCACCCAAGAAGCAGTTATTAAACGAAAGTGCTGCAGTATTAAGACCGCCATTGTACTCAACATGCACAGAGAGCCAATTCATCTTACTATTTTGCCAAAAGCAGAACTCACGAGCAATCTCCCAATATGCTCCACTCACCTTTGGTGAATAGTCCATATCTACAAAAAAGAAGGTACTTCCGCCGCCATCAGGTCGGAACATCTCTACGGTTGTTGTCGCACTCTTGCGACCAAAATCGTAATGCAACTGCACATTCTGAGCATAAGCATCAACGGCTGAAATTGCCAAAATAACGCCCAGTAATAGACCAATAAGTTTAATTCTCTTCATAGATTAGAAATTTATGCAAATATAGGAATAAGTACGAGAAATAGCAAATATAGTTTGATAAGATTTGGTTTCAAATTTGCTACGACACTATTGTAATCAAAAATGTAAAGCTATGAAACGAAAAATCTTCACACTTTTAGTACTACTTGTTGCCGCCGTTGCTATTGTGACGGTCGTACACTCTCAATCAAGCAAAACAGCACATCAGGCAGCAGCTGCCTCACAAAAACCGATTAACGACACCCGCGAGCAGCGCCACAAGGAGCGTGAGCAGCGCCGTGCCGAACGACTTGCCGCCTACGAACGATTTATAGACTCTATAGTCTTGGCGCGCAACTTCAAGTTCATCCCCTCAAGCGTGCAACAAGAGCCCGCAGGCCCTACACGACTGCTCAATAACCCAAATTACGAGCTTGCCGTATGGGGCACAGAGGTTGACGTCTGCCTGCCTTATATAAAAGGTGTAACGCCACCTTATTACTTCGTACTGCTCAACTACACACTGCCGTCCGTATCAAAATATATCACCGAGCAGACCCACGATGGCTGGAATGTATCGTTCAGTTCATCCCTATTCTCAGCAACTGATTACAACTTCTCGCTCGACATATACTCCTCCTCGGGCACCGCAACACTCACCCTCTCCTCAACATGGTATCCAGATGTGCAGTACAACGGCTCGATTATAACGATAAACTAACATCAAAGGGTGTCCGTGTGGACACCCTTTGATGTTAAGCTATTGGTTTTGTCCGCCTATGGCGGACTAAATATAATTCCTCTTAAAGGCTAATAGCTAAAGGCCAAAGGCTATTGTAACGCCGAAATCACCTTGTTAGATATACGCACCGTGTAAAAATCTGTATAACAAGAGGGATTTCAAGGCTTGCGAAGTCCGAAAAAGCAGAGCATACTAAAGCGTATGTGAGCATTTTGAGGACGAGCGTAACGTAGAAATCACCTTGTTATACAGATTTTAGAGCCTTGTTAGGCAGATTTAGTAGCGTGCAGCTCGCTTCTTACGCTTTGCATCTCGCTCCGCAGCCTGCTCAACTGTAAGCATTGTGATTACATCGAGGTTGATATTTGGCTCATCGACCTCGATTTCGAGTCTATACATCTCGTAACCCGCTGCCTCAATGGTCAGAAGATAGCCACCCTGTGGCAGAACGACACGGAAACCGTCAGCATCTGTTTTACGCTGATATTTCAGATCCTTATCCCACTCTGAGGTGAAGGTAACAAGTGCATCAACGATAGGTTCTGCCCCCTTTTTAGGCATTGGCTGTCCAGAGACTGCCGAGAGCTGAGCAAAGGCGGTGGCTGCAAATAGCAGCGCAATAGATAGGGTAAATAATCTTTTCATAGAACAAAGATAATAAAGTTTCACTATTAAGAGTTCTAAAAAGAAGAAAAGTTAAATCTCAATTTCGTAAATAGAACAAAAATTTGTACCTTTGGCAGAAGAAACTATTTTTAACCTTTTATAAACAGACCAAGATGAAAAGATTTGTAAAGATTGCAGCCTTTGCTGCTGCACTGTTGTGCTCAACAGATTTTGCTACTGCACAGAGCAAGATTGAGGACTACCCTACCGTTCAGTTCTTTGCACACCGAGGCAGCCGTTTCGAGTATGACGAGAACACAATGCTCGCATTCCGTGAGGCATATGCTCGCGGTGCTCGTGGTTTTGAGACCGATGTTCGTATGACCGGTTCTGGCGACCTTATCCTTAGCCATGACGAGTCACTCTACCGCACTTGTGGCGTAGATGTTCAAACTGAGGATTTGACAACTAAGGAGTGCCTTAAGATTAAGACAAAGTCTGGTAATGACCTTGCACTCTGCCAGGAGTTTGCAGATTTCCTTGCTGACAAGCCTAATATGTATATTGAGTGGGAGATTAAGACCATCCCTGAGCTCTATACAGAGGCTAAGCTCGAGGAACTTTGTGAGAAGTTGTGGAATATGACAATGACTCAGAAGCCAGAGTCTTCACTCTATCTGTTCACCTCATTTGATACTCGCGCACTCAAGATTATGAAGCGCCTGCACCCAGAGGCTGAGATGATGCTCCTCAAGAGCAAGCCAGCATCTCCAGAGATTCTGATGGAGGCTTACAATATGGGTATTATGCGCGTAGGTTGTAAGATGGACGGTACACACCGTAGCACAATCCGTTTGGGTCACAAACTCGGTATGATTGTATCTCTTTGGCCAGGTAACAACAAGGAGGACTTCTTCCTCGGCGCTGCGCTCGGTTGCGATGCTATGTGCTGCGACCGTTTCTTCGAGGTTGCTGAGTGGGCTGAGAAGAATATCCCATTCGTAAAGATTAAGGGCTACGAGAAGCCACAGAAGTAATCTGAAGAGCGTAAAAAATGGTAATGATGCCAAAAGTGGCGCTTGACTAAAAATGTAATTGCCTATAAATTTGGAAATTACAGCGATATTTTAGAGATTAGTAGAAACCGGTTTCTACTAATCTCTATTTTTCATGGTAAAAAAGCGCAAAATCA
>JAZORI010000042.1:0-32291 GCA_045656505.1 Alistipes sp.
TCTTAAGGTGGTCGCTATTGCTGTAAGAGTATCCTATTCTTCTGCTTTCGCGGTAATGCATGATCATGAAAGAATAATTGTCGAGTCTATGAAACTGTCACATATGGATGTCTCTGCTGCATCAGACGGGCATGGCAACGATCCGTACAAGGAACTTTATGACCGTATCGTCCTGTATTTCGAGATGTCCAAACCGTACCTTGACGGTGATCTTACCATAAACGATATAGTGAAGGTCGTATATTCCAACAAAGTATATATCTCCAGAGCCATTTGCCATTATACAGGCCGCAATTTCAGACAGTTCGTCAACTATTACAGGATAATGTATTCAATGGCCCTTTTCCGTGAAAATCTCGAGTTCAAGGTTGCGGAACTTGCAGAAAAGAGCGGCTTCAATACAGTGGTCTCATATACTATGGCATTCAGACTTTTCATGGACGAGACCCCAAGCGAATGGTGTCGTAAAGAGAGAGCAAAGATTCTAAAGCCGAAAAAATAACTTATCTTTGCAGCCGGATAACAGATAAGAATATAAAAATATTTACAGATATGGCTGACGAGAAGATTATTTTTTCTATGAATGGGGTGGGTAAGATTCTGCCTCATAACAACAGGGTGATTCTTAAGGATATCTACCTGTCATTCTTTTATGGAGCCAAGATCGGTATCGTGGGTCTTAACGGTTCGGGTAAGTCTACTTTGATGAAGATCATCGCAGGTATCGAGAAGGGATATCAGGGTGAAGTAGTATGGGCACCAGGTTATTCAGTTGGCTATCTTGAGCAGGAGCCTCAGCTTGACAACTCAAAGACTGTTCGCGAGGTTGTCGAGGAGGGTTGCGCTGAGACTGTAGCGCTTCTCAAGGAGTACGAGGAGATTAACATGAAGCTCTGTGAGCCTATGTCTGACGATGAGATGAATGCGCTTATCGAGCGTCAGGGCGTGGTTTACGAGAAGATTGACTTGGTAAATGGTTGGGAGCTTGATAGCGTTCTTGAGCGTGCAATGGACGCTCTTCGTTGTCCGGATCCTGAGCAGAGCGTTGCTGTACTCTCTGGAGGTGAGCGCCGTCGTGTTGCTCTGTGTCGTCTGCTTTTGCAGCAGCCTGATGTACTGCTCCTCGATGAGCCTACCAACCACCTCGATGCTGAGTCTATTGACTGGTTGGAGCAGCACCTGCAGCAGTATAAGGGTACAGTTATCGCTGTAACCCACGACCGTTACTTCCTTGACAATGTAGCGGGCTGGATTCTTGAGCTTGACCGTGGTGAGGGTATTCCTTGGAAGGGCAACTACTCAGGTTGGTTGGATCAGAAGACTAAGCGTATGGCTCTTGAGGAGAAGCAGGAGAGCAAGCGTCGCAAGACTCTGGAGCGCGAGTTGGAGTGGGTAAATATGGCTCCAGCCGGTCGTCGTGCAAAGAGCAAGGCTCGTCTGTCTGCATATGATAAGATGCTCAACGAGGATACTAAGCAGAAGGAGGAGAAGCTGGAGATCTACATCCCTAACGGCCCACGTTTGGGTGATGTTGTTATTGAGGCAAATGGAGTATCTAAGGCATTTGGCGACCGTGTACTCTATGAGGGTCTTGACTTCAAGTTGCCACCAGCAGGTATTGTCGGTGTTATCGGCCCTAACGGAACAGGTAAGACTACCCTCTTCCGTATGATTATGGGTCTTGAGCAGCCTACAAGCGGTACATTTACAGTCGGTCAGACCGTAAAGCTCGCTTATGTAGATCAGCAGCACGCCTCTATCGACCCTGAGAAGACTGTATATGAGGTTATCTCACAGAATAGCGACCTTATTACACTTGGCAACCGTCAGGTAAATGCACGTGCATATGTAGCTCGCTTCAACTTCACCGGTGCTGACCAGGAGAAGAAGTGTGGTGTACTCTCAGGTGGTGAGCGTAACCGTCTGCACCTTGCCCTTGCACTTAAGGAGGAGGGTAACGTAATCTTGCTCGATGAGCCTACCAATGATATCGACGTTAATACACTCCGTGCACTGGAGGAGGGTCTTGAGAACTTTGCAGGTTGTGCGGTAGTTATCTCTCACGACCGTTGGTTCCTTGACCGTGTAGCGACACACATCCTCTCATTTGAGGGCGACTCTAAGGTTGTCTTCTACGAGGGCTCTTACTCAGAGTATGAGGAGTGGAAGAAGGCTCAGGGTCTTGATACTGCTCCAAAGCGTGTTAAGTACAGAAAATTGACAGAAAACCAGTAATTTTGTCTTTTATGAGGTTTTTACTTCCGATAACAAAAGTTGCTTGCAATGGGTAGTACGCCTAGTACATCCCATCGCAGACAATTTTGCCAAGCATTGTAAAGCCACTCCTAAAATTCAAAATGTGGTCTAAGAAGTGACCTCGTAATATAAAATAGCAAAAACAATGGCACAGAAACCATCTATTCCAAAGGGCACACGCGACTTCTCACCTGTTGAGATGATGCGTCGTGACTATATTTTCAATACTATCCGCTCGGTATTCCGCCTCAATGGCTATTCACCTATTGAGACTCCAGCTATGGAGAACCTATCAACATTACTGGGTAAGTATGGCGATGAGGGTGATAAGTTGCTCTTTAAGATTCTTAATTCAGGAGATTATGCTGCAAAGTTGCAGCCTGCAGAGCTTACTGAGGCCTCAAAGATTTGCGAGAAGGGTCTGCGATATGATTTGACAGTACCTTTTGCTCGTTTTGTAGTTCAGCACCAGAATGACATTACCTTCCCATTCAAGCGCTATCAGATTCAGCCTGTATGGCGTGCTGACCGTCCTCAGAAGGGTCGCTATCGCGAGTTCTATCAGTGTGACGTTGATGTTATCGGTTCAAAGTCTCTACTCAATGAGGTAGAGCTTGTGGGTATTGTTCAGAATGTATTTGAGAAGCTCGGCATCAACGTGACTCTCAAGATGAACAACCGAAAGATTCTCTTCGGTATCGCTGAGGTTATGGGTCATGCTGATAAGATGATTGACATCACTGTAGCAATTGACAAGCTCGAGAAGATTGGTCTTGACAATGTCAAGGCAGAGCTTGCTGAGCGAGGCATTGAGGCTGAGGCGATTGCTAAATTGCAGCCTATTCTTGAGCTGAGTGGAACTACTGCTGAGAAACTTGATACTTTGGCTGCAATTCTCGCTGACTCCCCTACCGGATTGCTCGGTGTAGAGGAGATGCGTACAGTCTTTGACTGCGTTGCTAAGGTGGGTTACACCCTTAACGTTGAGCTTGATCTCTCTCTTGCCCGTGGTTTGAACTACTATACAGGTGCTATCTTCGAGGTGAAGGCAAATGACTTTGCTATCGGCTCTATTTGTGGTGGTGGTCGCTACGACAACTTGACCGGTATCTTCGGTATGCCGGATGTGTCGGGTGTAGGTATCTCATTTGGCGCAGACCGCATCTACGACGTTATGGTTGGTTTGGATCTCTTCCCTGCAGAGATTGGTTGCTCTACAAAGGTTCTCTTCGTAAATCTTGGCGAGGCTGAAGCTATGGCTTCACTCTGCGCTGTGAATAGATTGCGTAGTGTCGGTGTATCTGCCGAGATATATCCTGATGCAGCCAAGATGAAGAAACAGATGGAGTTTGCAAATCGCCGAGCTATACCATATGTTGCCATTATTGGTAGCAATGAGCTTGAGCAGGGTGTTGTGACGCTCAAAGATATGTCTGCAGGCACACAGACTACGGTAAGCATTGATAAGATTGTTGAGCATATAGCATAGCAGATAACACACACATTATATAACTTATCAAATGGCATTATTAACACACCAGCTTGAAGGGGATGAGTACGGTGACCAGATTCTCTCCAAGTCTATTAAAGCGGGTCGCCGAACATACTTCTTCGACGTGAAGGCTACCAGAGGTGGTGACTACTTCCTGACTATTACCGAGTCGCGAAAGGTCAACCATGCCGATGGTTCTCAGAGCTTTGATCGCCACAAAATCTTCCTTTACAAAGAGGATTTTGCAAAGTTTACGGCGGGTCTAAGTGAGGTTATCGACTTTATTAAGGAGAATAAGCCTGAGTTCTTCGAGGAGTAACTTTATCTTGAGTAGGTGCGATGCGGTTGTTCGTATCGCACTTTTTATTATCTTTGTCATATGAAACATTATGGTCTTATAGGTCGTCCACTTGGACACTCTGCCTCTGCAAAGTATTTTACAGAGAAGTTTACAGCGCAAGCTATTGATGCTCAGTACTCTCTATACGAACTTCAATCTATTGAGCAAGTTGAGCCATTGCGCCACAAGCTTTCTGGATTCAATGTCACTATACCTTACAAAAAGCAGATAATCCCCTATTTGACCACAATTAGCGATGAAGCGGCAGAGGTTGGAGCTGTAAATTGCGTTAAACTTGACAGCGATGGTAATATGCATGGCTATAATACTGACGTTGTAGGTATTAGAGCTACCCTATCGCCATACGATTTGAAGGGTCGCAAAGCGCTAATCTTGGGAACGGGTGGTGCGGCAGCTGCTGTACTATTTGTGCTAAAGCAGTTGGGCATGGAGGTTGTATCTGTATCTCGCACAGCAGGAGAGGATAGGATAACATATAGTGAAATCACACCCGATGTAGTTTCATCTACAACTCTGATAGTCAATGCAACACCGGTCGGTATGTCTCCACATATTGACGAGGCTCCTGAGATACCCTATGACCTATTGACACCTAACCACATCCTCTTCGACCTTATATATAATCCAGAAAAGACGCTCTTTCTTGCCCGTGGAGAGATGTTGGGCGCAACAGTCATCGGTGGCGGCGAAATGTTTCGTCGTCAGGCAGAGGCGTCTTGGGAGATTTGGAATAGGTAGAGGGGGCTATGGATGTAATCTTAGCAGAATCTTAGCCTGCTCTACATCATCATACGGAACAAGGAGTTGTGGCGGTATGGCAACGGCATAGGCTGTTGACATATACTCATTTCTAATTTCAGCATAGATGCCAGCACTTGCTACAACACTCTTTGCCAATTCAGCCTCCAGATAAGAGCCAAATTCTGCGATAACAACTAACTCTTGTGTCTGCATAGTGGTAAGTTTTTAAGGTTCGTTTATCAAAATTAGAGATTTTGTTGAGAAGTTGCAATATTCTTGCCGAAAAATTTTTCACTTTCCTCAAAAAAAGTCCTATATTTGTAACGAATATGAGAGATCTCGACGCTATAAAACTAATGGACTGAGAGATAGATAATTACGATATAACTAACTATGCATAATTTCGTACACCTTCACGTACATACTCAATACTCGCTTCTTGATGGCCAGGCAAGCATTCCTCGTCTTGTAGATAAGGCTATCAAAGATGGTATGCCAGGCATTGCTGTGACTGATCACGGCAATATGTTTGGTATCAAGGAGTTTTGGAACTATGTAAAGAAGAAGAATGGACAGAAACGTGATACTCTGAAGAGTCTTACCAAGCTGCGCGATGATTTGGCTGCTCTGCTTGAGCAACATTCTGACATTGAGGCTTATCTAACAAAACTCAAGGATGATATCGCCCAGAAACAGGCTCAGATAGATTCGAGCACAGTCTATTCAATGGAGGATAACGAGGCTCTACTTAAACTCAAGGCACAACTCTCAAAAGTGGAGTCGATGGACAAGGAGTTTGGCTACAGCATAGAGAGAGCCGACGAGCGATTGGCTGCGCTATCTGCAGTACCTGATTTCAAGCCAATTATCGGCTGTGAGGTCTATGTGGCTCGTGAGGCTATGGAGCTTAAGCGTAAGGAGGTTAAGAGCGATATAGGTGGCTGGCACCTTATTTTGCTTGCTAAGAATCTTCAGGGATATAAAAACCTTATCAAGATAGTCTCTCGTGCGTGGACTGACGGCTTCTACAACCGCCCACGTACAGACCATAAGGATTTGGAGAGGTATCATGAGGGTCTTATCTGCTGTTCAGCATGTATCGGAGGAGAGATTCCTAAACTGATTCTTGCCGGCCGAATTGAGGAGGCTGAGCGAGCTATTTTGTGGCACAAAGAGCTCTTTGGTGAGGATTACTATCTCGAGTTACAGCGCCACAAGGCTACTGTAGAGCGAGCAAATCATGAGACCTATCAGTTGCAGTGTCGTGTAAATGAGCAGCTTATCGAGCTCGCTCAAAAGCACAATGTCAAGTTGGTTGCTACAAACGATGTTCACTTCGTAGATGAGGATGATGCAGAGGCACACGACCGACTTATCACCATCAACTCGCGTCACGACTTTGATAGCCCTGACCGTATGCTCTACTCTAAGCAGGAGTGGATGAAGACCCGTGCTGAGATGGGTAATATCTTCGCAGATGTTCCTCAGTCGCTAGCCAATACAGTCGAGATTTGCGACAAGGTTGAGTGCTACTCTATCGACCACGACCCTATCATGCCGATGTTTGATATCCCTGCCGAGTTTGGTACAGAGGAGGAGTATCGACAGCGTCTGACAGAGGAGGATCTGTTTAACGAGTTTACTCGTGACGAGAATGGCAACGAGGTTGTCTCTCGCGAAGAGGCTGAGAAGAAGATTAAAAAGTTGGGCGGATACGACCGACTTTACCGCATAAAGTTTGAGGCAGACTACTTGGCACATCTTACGATGATTGGTGCCAAAAAACGATATGGGGATCCGCTGGATGACGAGACTGCAGAGCGACTGAAGTTCGAGTTGCACATCATGAAGACGATGGGTTTCCCAGGCTACTTCCTTATCGTACAGGACTTTATCGCCGCAGCACGCACAAAGTTAGACGTATGGGTTGGTCCTGGCCGAGGATCTGCTGCGGGTTCTGCCGTAGCATACTGCCTTGGCATTACACAGATTGACCCTATCAAGTATGACCTGCTGTTTGAGCGATTCCTCAATCCGGATCGTATCTCACTGCCCGATATCGATATCGACTTTGATGATGAAGGTCGAGGACGAGTGCTTGAGTGGGTTACCAATAAGTATGGCAAAGAGAAGGTCGCCCATATTATCACATATGGTACTATGGCAACCAAGATGGCACTGAAGGATGTTGCCCGCGTGCAGCAGTTACCACTTGCAGAGGCAGATCGTCTTTGTAAATTGATTCCTGCGCGTATTCCTGACCCGAAAAATAAGGACAAGCAGCTCAAGGTAAATCTTGCCAATTCGATTGCCTATGTAGCCGAATTGCAGCAGGCAGAAAACTCTGATAATCCGATTCTTAGAGATACTATAAAGTACGCGCGCAAGTTGGAAGGTAACGTCCGTGGCACGGGCGTACATGCTTGTGGTACAATCATTTGCCGCGATGATATTACAGATTGGGTTCCCGTATCTACAGCCGATGATAAGGAGACTGGAGAGAAGATGCTGGTAACTCAGTATGAGGGTTCTGTAATCGAGGATACCGGTCTGATTAAGATGGACTTCCTCGGTCTGAAGAACCTCACTATCATGAAGGCTGCTGTCGAGAATATCCGTCGTATCAAGGGTGTGGATGTCGATGTTGACACCATTCCGATTGATGATCCGGCAACATATCGCCTATACTGTGAGGGTCGAACTGTAGGTACATTCCAGTTTGAGTCCCCTGGTATGCAAAAATACCTCCGAGAGCTTCAACCGAGCGTATTTGAGGATCTGATTGCGATGAATGCCCTCTATCGTCCGGGCCCGATGGACTACATTCCGGACTTTATTGACCGTAAGCACGGTCGTAAGCCGATTGTCTATGATATTCCGATAATGGAGAAGTATCTGAAGGATACTTACGGTATTACGGTATATCAGGAGCAGGTGATGCTTCTGTCGCGTCTGCTTGCCGACTTTACACGAGGTGAGTCCGATACATTGCGTAAGGCGATGGGTAAGAAGCTCAAGGATAAACTGGATGCACTCAAGCCAAAGTTTATCAAGGGCGGTATTAAGAATGGCCACGACAAGGATGTGCTCGAAAAGATTTGGGCAGACTGGGAGAAGTTTGCATCATATGCGTTCAACAAATCCCACGCGACATGCTACTCTTGGGTGGCATATCAGACTGCATATCTGAAGGCAAACTATCCGTCTGAATATATGGCAGCATTGCTCAGCAGTAATCTAAATGATATCACTACCCTTACCGAGTACATGAGTGAGTGTCATCAGATGGGCATCAAGGTGCTTAGCCCTGATGTAAATGAGTCCATGCTCAACTTCTCTTCAAACCGAGATGGTGATATCCGATTTGGTCTTGGTGCAATTAAGGGCGTTGGTGAAGCTGCGGCTATGTCTATCATTTCGGAGCGCGAGAAAAATGGCCCTTACAAGGATATCTACGACTTCTTTGAGCGCGTAAACTACTCTGTAGTCAATCGCAAGTGTCTTGAGAGCATGGCATACGCAGGTGGCTTTGATTCGATTGCCTCATTCTCTCGTTGTAAGTTCTTTGCACCTGAGAGCAAGGATTCGTCAACGACCTTCCTTGAGCTGTTGGTAAAGTATGGTCAGCGTCAAATTGAGGAGAAGCAGAATGCTCAGCAGAGTCTGTTTGGTATGTTTGGTGGCGGTGGTGCTGGCGTAATTCAGCGTCCAAATCCGCCTGTATGCGAGGAGTGGAGCACACTCAGACGACTGGGCAAGGAGCGTGAGGTTGTAGGCCTCTACCTCTCATCGCACCCGTTGGATGACTATAAGCCTATAATTGACAGATTGTGCAACGCATCGCTTACAAGTTTGAATAATCTTGAGAACTACGTTGGTCAGGAGCTGGTTATTGCGTGCGTGACTGTCTCTGGCGAGGAGCGCACAACAGCCGATGGTAAGTCTCAATATGGAATTTTGGGGGTAGAGGACTATAGCGACAAGTACGATTTCTGGTTGCGTCGCAAAGACTTCGAGCGCTTCAGAAACTTCCTGCATCCGGACTACTATCTACTTGTTCGTGGCGAAGTTAAGCAGTTTACCACCTATGCTAAGGATGATGTGCAACAGCAGAATCCTATTGTGCGTAACTACTTCAACATTACATCCATGACTCAGCTTGCTGAGGTGGTAGAGGGTTTGAAGCAGATTACTCTTTGGATTGACGTAAACTCGCTTACAATGGAGTTTGTTGACCAACTTACAGAGGTTGTTAAGCACTCTAAGGGTAACACCACAATACACTTCTCTATCTTTGACCCGACAGAGGGTGTTGGTGTGAATATGCATGCAAAGAAGCGTCGTGTGGCATTCACCGATGAACTGAGACGTTTCTTGGAGAAAAACGAGATAAAATATACGTTGGTATAATTATTATAAACACCTAAAACATAAACAATTATGGCATTAAACATTACAAATGAGAATTACGAGGCTTTGGCAGCTGAGGCTAAGCCTTTGGTTATTGATTTTTGGGCTGAGTGGTGTGGTCCTTGCCGCACTATTGCTCCAATTGTAGAGGAGTTGGCAGAGGAGTATGCAGACCGCGTTAACATCGGCAAGTGCGATGTTGATAGCTCTGACGATGTAGTTGCACTCTACCGCGTTCGCAACATCCCTACCCTTGTATTTATCAAGGATGGTCAGGTTGTTGACAAGCACGTAGGCGCTATTTCGAAGAATGATTTGCAGGCTAAGATTGACGCCCTCCTTTAGTTTTATCGTGATAACGCGGATATATATCTCCGCCAACAAAAAAATCCCAGCAATGGCTGTACGCTTTAGTACTATCCATCGCTGGGATTTTTTTGCCGAGCGGAGGCTCTAACACCTTTTGACGCCAAATTTGGCATACAGAAATAACCGTTATAATTAAGCTGACTAATTTTTTTAGTCGGCTTAATTTTGTTTTATTGCACTGCAATGCTCCATAAGGTGTTGTTTATTTGGAAAACATTCTATAACTTTGTTAGCTAAGAATATATTCAAACAAAACCTATACTATGAAAAAACTTTTTCTTGCAGTCGTTGCAATGCTTGGCTTTGCAGCCTGCGCAAATGATGTAACGGAAGATGTTGCCGTTGCAGTTCCCGAAACGCTGACCGTCTCTTTCGAGGAGAGCTCTCGCGTGCAGCTCCAAAACGACAAAACCGTTTGGACCGCTGGCGACCAAGTGTCGGTTTTCTATCGTTCAAACGCAAATCAGAAGTGGGAGTTTCAGGGCGAAACGGGTGACACTTACGGCACACTTAAGCGCGTAAGTTCAGGAAATAGTCCTACCATCGGCTTTGACAAGGTAGTAGTTGTATATCCGTACACTTACAACAATCTTATCGAAGCATTGACCGGCAATATTCAGTCGTATCTGCCTGCTACACAGAATTATGCACAAGATAGTTATGGCATTGGCTCGTCAATTATGATATCTTCGAGCCGCACTAATAACATCTATATGAAGAACGTCTGTGGTTGGCTCAAACTGCAACTTACCGGCAATGAGGTAGTCAAATATATTACACTCAAAGGTAACAATGGCGAACAAGTTGCTGGCACACTCTTTATTAATTCTGATGATGCCACTTGCATGCTTGCCACTGAAATGAATGGCGCATATGGCGATGGCTCGGGAGATTTGGACGGAACTCTTATTGAGCCAAATGATATCTTTACCGAGGTTACTTTGGACTGCGGAGATGGTGTAACTCTCAGCTCAGAGCCTACAACTTTCTACATCGCTCTACCTCCACAAACCTTCGAGAAGGGTGTGGCTGTTGAGATTTTCGCCAAAGATGGCGCGACTATGAAAAAATCTACCACAAATCCAATCACTATCGAGCGCAATACCATACAGCCAATGGAGTCTGTAAAGTTTGAGGGCGAACTTGATTCAAATCGAGTAATTATATACACCTCAAGTGATGGTAAAATTGTAACACCATATAATACAGATGTTTTTGGTGCTAATTGTATTTCTAATGTCTATGATACAGAAAAGGGTTATGGCACAATTGCATTTGATAATGATATTACTTCGATTGGAGATTATGCATTCTATAAATGTAAAAAACTTACAAGTGTAACAATCTCTGATAGCGTAATCTCGATTGGAAAGTCAGCATTCTATAATTGCAGTAGCCTTGCTAGTGTAACAATCCCTAATAACGTAACTTCGATTGGAAGCTCTGCATTCGAAGGTTGCATCGGTATTGCTAGTGTAACAATTGGTAATGGTGTAACCTCAATTGGACGTTCTGCATTTTACGGATGTATGGGAGAGTTAATAGTGAATTGTAGTATTCCAAGTGCTTCATCAAATATTGATGGCGCATTTTATGAATCAGAGTTTACCAAAGTAACAATCGGGGATAGCGTAACTTCGATTGGAAATCATGCATTCGATTGTTGCAGGAGTCTTACTAGTATCACTATCCCTGATAGCGTAACTTCGATTGGGCACGCTACATTCGCTGCTTGCAGCAGCCTTACAAACATAACTATACCAAATAGCGTAACCTTTATTGATGACTATGCATTCTATGATTGTACCAGCCTAACAAATGTAGCAATTGGCAATGGCGTCACTTTGATTGGATATAATACATTCGGTAATTGCAGCAGCCTAAAAGGTGTCTATATCAGCGATTTATCGGCTTGGTGCAAGATAGACTTTGGTTTTGACGGGGCAAATCCACTTTGTTATGGAGCAAAATTGTATCTGAATAACACAAAGGTTACAGAACTGACCATTCCATCTGATATTACTAAGATAAAGAGTTGCACATTCTCTGGTTACAAAAGTCTGACGAGTGTAACTATCCCTGATAGCGTAACTTCGATTGATTGGAATGCATTCTATGGTTGCAGCAATCTTGCCGAATTTAATGGCAAATATGCCTCAGCAGATAAGCGCTGTTTGGTTATAGATGGCGTACTTCACTTATTTGCTCCAGCAGGCTTGACAGAATACACTATTCCTGATGGTGTAACTTCTATTGGAAATCAAGCATTCTATCATTGCAGCAGCCTTACAAGTGTCACTATTGGCAATAGCGTGACTTCGATTGGAGATTATGCATTCTCTGGTTGCAACAGTCTTACAAGTGTCACTATCCCTGATAGCGTTACTTCGATTGGAAATTATGCATTCGGTTATTGCAACAACCTTGCTAGTGTAACAATTGGGACTGGATTAACTTCGATTGGAAGCTCTGCATTCGAAGGTTGCAGCAGTCTTGCTGAATTTAATAGTAAATTTGCATCTGAAGATAAGCATTGTTTGGTATTAGATGGCGTACTTCACTCATTTGCTCCAGCAGGCTTGACAGAATACACTATTCCTGATAGTGTAACTTCGATTGGAAATTATGCATTCTTTGATTGCAGCAGCCTTACAAGTGTTACTATCCCTGATGGCGTAACTTCGATTGGAGAGTGTGCATTCATTTATTGCAGCAGCCTTACAAGTGTTACTATCCCTGATAGCGTAACTTCTATTGGAACTGCTGCATTCTATGGTTGCAGCAGCCTTAGAGAGGTATATTGTAGGCCTACTACACCTCCAACACTCAGCGACTCATATGTCTTTTACAACAATGCAACCAGCCGCAAGTTCTACGTACCTCGCGAGTCTGTGAATGCATACAAAGCAGCAGAGTATTGGAACGAATATGCCGATCACATCGTAGCCTACGACTTTAAATAGGGTATTTACATTGTGAGAACGAAAAACGAGGATGTGCGTACATCCTCGTTTTTCGTTTCTATAAGTATCTCCGTATCTTTATCAGATTTAATTTTCGAGCTTCGCTTTTAATCACTCCGTTAAGATAAAAGGAGAGCTATCGGCCGTTGCCAAGTTTTTATTTTTCTACTTCAATATCTGTGCTGCGTGGTCTTTGGTGTTGACCTTTTCGATTATTTCGGTCAGAATTCCCTGCTCGTCAAAGATAAATGTCTGACGGAGCGTGCCCATATACTTGCGACCATAGAGGCTCTTTTCGGCCCAGACGCCGAAGGTCTGCTGCATCTGGGTAGTTGTGTCAGCAAGCAGAGTAAACGGCAGCTCATACTTGTCAATAAATTTGCGATGTGAGGCTGCGCTATCCTTGCTCACACCGATAACATTATACCCTTTTGCAATCAGCGCCTCGTGATTATCGCGCAGGTTGCAAGCCTCTGCTGTACAGCCACTTGTATTATCTTTTGGGTAGAAGTAGATGATAGTCTTGCGACCCAAAAGGCTCTCAGATGTTACAATATTGTCATTCTGATCCACGACCTCAAAATGAGGCATTTTATCTCCAATCTTTAACATAATTTTTCTATTTTTCGAAGTGTTGATAATCCTTTATGCTCTTATAATCTCCGCCCCACTCAAATCCGTGCTCAAGGAATAGGCGACAACACACATCATCCCTATCTATCTTGTACGGGAAAGCGCCGCTACGCTCAACAAACTCCGTAGCAGCCTTTGGCGCGACTATAGTCCTATCGCTGAGCACCTTTACATAGGGGTTGTAAAGCGGATTGATATCGACTGCCATACCCCTACTGTGTGCAGATAGGCGTGTTCCGCCTGGGGTTGTACGATAGTTAAATGCCGAAGAGTTATTTGCCGCCATAGATGCCTCATCATCGGCATTGTATTCATCTACAAGCACCATTCTCTCAATTGGATATCCCGCATCAAACAGTGCGCGGAGAATCTTGACAATATCATCGCTAATAGCGCGATTTACCACCATCTCTCCCCTCTTTATCACCCCATCTAATGTAATATGCAGTGCCTTAATATATCTGAGCTCACTACGGGGAATTGCGCAGTTCTCTTTGTAGCTTTTGCCCTGCATACGCGCAAAAACAGCATCAGATATCGGTTCTGCGACAAAGAGGTTATCAATGCCATATTTTGCAATCTCCTCTGCCGTTATCTCGCCTCCTGCGCGCCAATCCTCACCCCGTGCAACAGAGAGCGTAAAAAGAAGTATGAGCGATAAAAATAGACGTTTCATTAGCCTATAATATATTTTCCGCCAGGAAGTTTTGAAATTGCTACAGCTACAACAGAGCATACTACAAATGTGATGCCCGCCGAGAGCAGTATTGTCCACGGAGTTGCAAGGCCCCAACCCGATACTACTGAAAATGTTGCCATAAGCACAAACATATGCATCAAATAGATGCCATAGCTCGCCTTCGACACGGGAGCAACTACTTTGTAGAGCGCACCTGAGCAGTTTATCTTCTTAAAAATTAGGAAGAGCGACACGGCGGTCATTGCAACACCTACCGAGCAGAAACGCCAGCTCTGCTCCATAAGTACGGCAAGGTCAATAGGCTCATTTACAGGATATTGTGTTGGAATCTGCGACCAAAACCAGAGTGCTGCAATTGCATAACCCACCGCCCACATCGGAAGGGCTACTGCAAGGGTCTTTTTCCAACTCCAGTCCACATATGTGCGGATGTAGTGGGCAAGAACAACATAGCCGACAAAGCCACTGATGTAGTATAGCGCACCAAACTCATTCCAATTAGCCTCTCCATAGATCTCTGCACGTCCAAAGAGTGCGAGAGCCGCCTGATGCAAAAACGGAACAAGGGTCGTAACGCCCCATGCAGCGATAAATATCTGCTCACCACGCTTTGTTACGCGCTCAATCCACGGCGAGAGTAACGGCATGGCGATATATACGCCAATTAACATATATACAAACCATAGGTGGCCCGAGTGCATATTGAAGTTGAGAACGAGATTTGCAATGTTCTGCTTCCAGTCAAAGCCCTCGCTACATCCCCACATCGGAACAACTGCGTAGAGCAGGCTCCAAACCGCCAGCGGAATAAGTACGCGCACCGCACGACGTCGGAAGAAGGTCGCACTGTCCGTCTTGAGTGGGAAGAGCAGATAGCTCGACGTCATTATAAACAGCGGAACTGCACAGCGCAGCGCCGAGTCGATAATCGTAACCCAAAAGGCATCGTAGCTATTGGCAATATACGTACCCAAACCACCCAAATAGAATGGCTCGCAACAGTGCACCAAAATCACCATAAAACAGGCCACCACGCGCAAATAATCAAGAAAAATAACTCTCTGGTTCTCCATACTCCTAAATTTTAGACAAAGTTAGCAAAATAAACAGAAATCTCAAACCTGCCCGCAATACAAAAATAGGCGTACAGAAATGTACGCCTATAATAAACTCACAATACCGCGCTAAAAATCGTAGCCGACGATATACTGATGGTAGTTCATCCAATACATCCCACGCTTATATGCATTTACCGAATTGGTAGGTACATAAATCTTGCGATCTGGATCATTGCCATTAAACATATTAGAACTTCCAGTTGGTGGAGTTGTAGGCTTGCAATATACAGCAGCCAAACTGGTACACGCATAGAATGCAAACTCTCCAATTAAAGTAACACTCTCGGAAATAGTTACATTTTTCAAGCTGCGACACCATGTAAATGCACAATTTTCAATCGTAGTAACGTTATTTCCGATTGTTATACTTACCAAACCGCAACTATCAAACGCTCGCTCTCTAATTATAGTAACGCTATCAGGAATTGTTACCGATATAAGATTCTCGCATCCATTGAATGTGTTTTTCTTAATCTCGGTAATACTATTTGGTAGAGTAATACTTATCAACCCAATACAACTATAGAATGCAAACTCTTCAATCAAGGTAACGTTATCGGGAATTTCTAGACTTGTTAAACTGACACAAGCACCGAATGCGGCATCTCCAATTGTAGTAACGCCCTTACCTATTATTACACTTGTCAAGCTACTGCAGGACTTAAGTACCCTCTCTCTCATAGTAGTAACACCATCTGGAATGGTTATACTGGTCAAACTTGTACAATTTTCAAATGCACTCACTCCAATTTCGGTAACATTATTTCCCATTGTTACACTTTCCAAACTAGAGCAATTAAAGAATGCACGTTCTCCAATTTCAGTAACATTATCACCAATTGTTATGCCAGTCAGACTAATGCAACCAGAGAATGCACCAAGCCCAATCGAAGTAACATTATCTCCGATTGTTATATTTTTCAAACCACTGCAATTAATAAATGCATTCTTACCAATCGATGTAGCGCTATTTGGAATCGTTATACTTTCCAAATTATCGCAATTCCAAAATGCCTTCTCTCCAATCAAAGCAACCGGTGCGTCAAACCTAATTATGCCTATACCGTTTTCATAGGTGTTAGATATAATGTTTGCTCCAAAGCGATAATAGTTCGCCGCGTCAATTACTGCACCATCTGTCGAGGTATAAGTTATAAGGTGTTTTGCATACTCCTCTTCGGTTAGTCCGTCTTGCGTAACTTTTATGGTTTTAGAGAGGTTATATTTTTCGCTCGAAATAGTAATTTCGCCACTACGTCCGTCAATATTAAAATTGTTAGATGCGATTATCTCTATGCCACTCTCTGTTCTGGCGTAGGATAACCAATCAACAGTTGTAGATACATCATATTTGAAGTTTGAGTTTATGGCAACTGCCTGCGTTCCGCCTTGTCCTGCAAAGTTTATAGTTTCAGTCTCAATGTCAATCTGAGGGGCAGAGCCATCTTGCATTACTTCGATTGTTAAATCGATGCTATATTCTTTATTATTCATCACTATAAGGCCAAAACGCTCCTCGGTCTCAATATTAGCAGGGACTTCTATAATAATGCCATTATCCGTTTTAGTTAATTTTATCCACTCATCAACTCTAATAATCTGATACTCGCAATTAGCTTTAATAGCTACCTCTTCCGTTCCACCATCTGCTGTAAAATGCAACGCTTTAGGCTCTGCGATAATTGTAGGCTTATATGCTGTTTGGAAAATAAACAAATCTGCCGCGAGGTTATAGTCACTATTTTTTACAATAATCTTACCCATGCGATCATCTTCCTCGCTATTGCTCTCAACCTTGAACGACAACTCTTTTGTTCCCGCATCGCCGCTTTCGTTATCTATAACAATCCACTTACAATTGCTTGTAGCTGTCCACGGGCAGGTCGAAGTAACCGACACGGTGTAAATGTTAGTCTCATAATTGACATATAAATCACTACAGGACAGTTCGAGTTTAAGAGTCTGCTCATCACCGACTTCTTCTTCGACTTCGCCTCCGCTCTCGCAAGCGGTGAAAATTATTCCGACCAAAGTCAATAAAAGGAAAAGTTTTTTCATATTTGGTTGGTTTGTTAAATTTGTAATTTGTTGAAGATTAACGAAATATGATTGTTTTTATTGGAAAAATAGTGCTATTTTGGATAATTATTACAAAGTTACGAAATCTTTTGCAAAAAGCAATATAGGTAAAACAAAAACACCCCTTGCGGTGTGCAAGAGGTGTTTAGCGGGGTTTGCTCTACCCTATTTCTCAATCAGCGAGATTGAGCGCTGGATGAAGTCTGTCAAGTTTTTGCCCTTCAGCATACCGTTTGAGAGCAGGGCGAGGTCGATGATTTGGCGAACGAGGTTGTTCTGTTTGCCAATCTCCTGTAGGCGGGTGTTGCGCTCATCAGTCAGGCGAACGACCTTCTCCGAGAGCTCGGTACGCATTGCCTTCTCCTCTGCGCTCAGCTCCTCCTCCTTCTTATCTTTGATAAGCTCCTCAAAGCGGCTCTCCTCGGCTGTTGCGGCGTCAATCTTCTTTGTAATGCTCTTCAGTTTATCGCCATACGCCTTCTCGACATCCTCCAAAATTGAGTGAACAATCGGATGGTTACCATTGACTGCAATTGTGAAGTTGTCAGGCATCTGTGCATAGAACTGGCTCATACTACCACCGCTGGTTGCTGCCATCTCCTTCATACGGCGCATAAACTCATCCTGAGTGATTACAACCGGCTGTTCATTCTGATCCATCGCCTCAAAGGTGATGTTGTAGTGAATCTTCTCATCAGTCGGAAGCTGACTATCGAATACAGGGCGCAGAATAGACTGCTGATTCTCAGAGAGGGAGATTTTCATCGCCTCCTTCTTCTGTATCAGACGGTCGATAATATCGCTATCTACGCGCACAAAGCGTACCTTCTCGTTCTTGCTTTCGTACCAATTGATGTAGTGACTATCGAGCTGACCACCCATCTCGAGCACCTGATAACCCTTCGCCTTTGCGCCCTCGATAAAAGAGTGTTTACCCTCGATATCGTCTGTATATAGCAAGATGAGCGTATCATTCTTATCAGTCTGGTTATCCTTAACAGCCTCTGTAAACTCTGTTGGTGTAAAATATTTACCCTCAATAGTCTTCCAGAGCATGAAAGATGGAGATTTCTCAGCAAACTTCTCGTCGGTGAGTGTTCCGTACTGGATAAATATCTTCAAATCATCCCACTTCTGCTCATACTCCTCGCGCATAGTGTTAAATAGCTCTGCAAGACGGTCAGCAACCTTACGGGTGATATAGCTCGAAATCTTCTTCACATTGCTATCTGACTGCAAGTAAGAGCGTGACACGTTAAGCGGAATATCCGGAGAGTCAATAACTCCGTGCAGCAGTGTTAGATACTCCGGCACGATGCCATCCACCTGATCTGTCACAAATACCTGATTGCAGTAGAGCTGAATCTTGTTCTTCTGAATCTCGAAGTTATTGTGAATCTTCGGGAAGTAGAGGATACCGGTCAGATTAAATGGATAGTCTATATTTAGGTGAATATAGAACAGCGGCTCATCTGACATCGGATAGAGCTCCTGGTAAAAATCCTTGTACTGCTGCTCTGTAATCTCTGTTGGCTTGAGTGTCCACAGTGGTGATATATTATTGATAATATTATCGTTGGCTGTATCTACATACTTGCCATCCTTCCACTCTTTGACCTTACCGAATACAATAGGTACAGGCAAGAAGTGGCAATACTTCTTCAGCAGTTCGTTAATCTTTGACTCTGAGGCATACTCTGCGCAATCCTCAGAGAGGTGGAGCACAATCTTTGTGCCTCTATCGCAACTCTGCTCAAGCTCCTCCAACTCAAACTCTGGTGAGCCGTTGCAGCTCCAATGCACAGCCTTTGCGCCCTCCTTATAAGACTGGCTGAAAATCTCAACCTTGTCAGAGACCATAAATGCAGAGTAGAAACCCAATCCAAAGTGGCCGATAATAGCCTGATTCTGATACTTCTCCAAGAACTCGCCTGCGCCAGAGAATGCAATCTGGTTGATGTACTTATCAACCTCCTCGGCAGTCATACCGATACCGCGATCTGTAATAGTCAGACACCTCTTGTCGCTATCTACCGCAACGTGGATATCCACATTGCCAAGCTCGCCATTAAATATACCAGATGTGGCAAGTGTACGCAACTTCTGTGTTGCATCTACAGCGTTAGAGACAAGCTCGCGCAAGAAAATCTCGTGATCAGAGTAGAGGAACTTCTTAATTACGGGGAATATATTCTCAGTAGTTACCCCAATAGTGCCATTTTTAATCATAATATTGTCGTTTTTTATGTTTGCAATTTGAGATAATATCTACTCAAACGCTATGCCACAATAAATCATCTGCCACTTTGGCAGAGATATGACAATATTACTCCTCTTTGATATAAAGATTGGCAAAAATTAGCTGCGCAAGGAAGTAAGTAACCATAATGACTAAGCCTGCATGTGCAAATTTGTCAATAAACTTATTCCACGCTATACAGCTATCAGAGAAGACAAATATAAGTGCAGCAGCTGTGTACCACCACCTCTTTGGCGAGTTGATAAAGAGTGTTACAGCCGCCATAGAGCCAATAATAAGTATGTAGGCAGAGCAAGCTATGCGAAAAGCGATGCTCTCAATATTTGAGATGATAAATCCACCAAATAGCAACATGACAACTACCCACACTGCAAGTTGCCACAACCTCTCTCTCTTATAGCTCGCCTTGTTTGCAAAATATGCGATAAAAGAGATGTGCGCTGCAGCGAAGAATCCCACCTGCCATAGAAAAGCACGATGCTCTCCTGCGATATCACCCACTGCAGATAAAAGCATTGCTATAGGTAACAGTTTACTACCTCCATATAACCAAGTAGTTACACCAAGCAGCATCACTGGCAGAGCCTTTGTCGCATCTAACCACAGTTGCGATTCACAGCCAAACGCTCCGCGACAAAAATAGAGCGCAGCGGCAAATACAAATAGCAGCGAGATGCTACGGTTATTCAAAATACTTCTGCAATTCATCGATAAACTCTTGAGGAGCGCGGCAAGGACGCATACGCTCTGTATTTACATATCCAAGAACAGTCTTTCCGGTATTGAGTAACTGGCCAGCCTGATTAAATACCTCATACTCAACAACGGCACGCACAACTGGCAACTCCTTTACCGTTGCGCGTACTGTCAGCAGATCATCATAGTATGCGGGAGCTTTATACTTCGACTCGACCTCGACAATTGGCATTACGATACCTTGTTGCTCAAGTAGTGTATATGGCAAGCCGATTGCCCTGAACATCTCATTGCGAGCAGCTTCATAAAAGACTATGTAGTTGGCGTGATATACCACACCCATTTTGTCAGTATCGCGATATAATACGCGGATTTGTGTATCGTGCGTAATCATAACTCTATAACCACTTTTTTAGATTTTACATCGGTTTGAATCGCATTATTGCAGAGGTTTACTGAGGTATTGACGCCATTAACTAGTGCCTTATAGCTACCATCAGGGGGCAGAAGCTTGTACTTATCAACCTTTACCAGCCCATTGTCGTCGCTCTCCCCTATTATAATATATGTATGCCCCGCCAATGTAGCTGCCGAGAGCATATCGCCATCAGCAATCACACTTCTGAGGACAGTCGAACTGACTTTCGAACTTTCAACCCTCTGCTGCTCGATTTGGGTCACTCTAAGTTGTGGTTGGCGCGTGGAAAGATAGTTGTAGTCACCAGATTTATTATGTCCGAAGTGGTGATTATAACCAATAACCATCTCCTCTGCGTGCAATTTACCTATAAGATAATCGTTTACAAACTCCTCGTTAGAGAGTCTGCTAAATGCCGTATCAAATGGAATTACAAGCAGAAAATCCACACCACAACGCTCTAATAGCAGAGCCTTTTCCTCTATAGTCGTTAGCAATTTAAGCCCCTCATCTTGTTTGAGAGTGATGCGTGGATGTGGCTCAAAGGTCAATACAACACTTTGGCCACCAATGCTCTTTGCTCGTGAAATAGTTTGATTAATCAAGACTTGATGACCCTTATGCACACCATCGTATGAGCCTACAGTAACTACAGGATGGGCGATAAGTGGGATATTATCAAAGCCGAAGATTATCTCCATTGCGATTAGTTATTTTCACTCTCCTCGGTTGCCTTTACAAAGTATGCAACCTTTTCGAGAATGGTTGTAATATCGTAGTTTTCAACAAAGATCCCCTGAGGGAAGTTCAGCGGTGCTGAGGTAAAATTCAGCACGCCCTTAATACCGGCATTGATAATCGGCACCACGAGCTCCGTTGCAGCCTTGGCTGGCAGAGAGAGTACGACAATGCTTATATCGTTATTTCCCATAACCTCCTCAAACTCGCTCATTGCATAGCACGGAATATCATCAATAGTCTTACCGACCTTATCCGGATCAATATCAAATGCCGCTGTGATTTTTAGTTTTAACTGCTTGCTATTAAAATACTTGGTTATCGCCTGTCCGAGGTGACCCATGCCGACAATGGCGATATTCATTGTATTCTCACCATAGAGAATGTTGTTGATAAACTCAATAAGCACCTCCACATCGTAACCCTTCTTTGTATCGCTTGAAAAACCGATAAGCATAAGGTCTCGACGCACCTGCACCGCAGTAATACCATGAATACCAGCAAGCACATGCGAAAAGATGTGTGTAACACCCTGACGATGATACTTAATCAGTGTTCGACGGTATTCACTCAGTCGCTCGATTGTCTTTTCTGGTATATTTGTCGGTATATTGGACATATTATTCAGCTGTAATGGTAAAATTGCTATTATAATTTACTCGAACCCACTCCTCGTTTATGCGTACATTCGAGATGGAGTCCTTAGTAAATGTATATGGCGTTTGCAGTGGCGAAAAACGAGAGTTCTCCAATGCACTCTCCATCTTGTCATAGAGTGAACGGATAAATATCAACGCTGCATCATAACCTCTATACGCGTAGAGCGATGGCAACATATCGAAAGCCTTTACATACTGTGCACTAAACTCCTGAATCTGAGGACTACTGCGGTCGATATGGTATGTAGAGAGCATCACCACATTATTTGAGAAGAATAACGAGCGATCTATATTGCGATATCTATTCCATTTATTATTTCCAAATACCACATATGGAGCAGCGCTGATAGAGCGAGCTCTGAGTGAGATATTTGCCGAGGCGAGTGCTGCCAGAATACGATCAACCTCCACCTCTGTACCTGCAGTGATGACAAATAGGCTCTGCTGCTCACTCTCAAGCAGTGGCGAGAGGTCGCTCGGAGATGGCTGCAACTCTTCGCCCTCCTTCAGCTCCTTTATTCGTTTCTCGATAATTGACGGATGCTCGTAGATATATTTATGAGTAACATACTCTGTTTCACCCAACATAGCCTTCACCTCTGCCTCAAAGTCTGCATCTGCAGTATCTGAAGTAATCACAACCACCCTACGACTACCGTCAAAGAGGTTCTTCACCTTCTCATACTTAGTCTCAGCGCGAGGTGACATCTGGAATACATTTGAACTAAAATTCTGCGTAAGTGTTGCCAATGGAGAAACAACAGGAATTGAGCGCTGTTCTGCATAGTTAGCAACCGGTATAAGGGTATCCTCATAGACCGGGCCGACAATCAGATTTGCGTTCTCAAGAGTGTTGTTCTCAATAATCTGTACAACCTTTTCATTGCTATGTGCAGTATTGAACAGATTTATATGCGACTGATAGCCCTCCATTCTTAGATGGTCCGCACCCAACAGAAATCCTTGGTAAAAATCGAGATAATTCTGAGAGACTTTGCCGTTAACAGACATTGGAAGCATCAGTGCAACCTCTGCACGAGCACCATATGGCAGAGTGCCGAAAGTCACACTATCTTTTTGCTGCTCTTGCTGTTCTGTTGCATCATTTACCACATCCTCTGCAGAATCAGCAACACCGACAACAGGCTTTGGAACCTTGATTATCAGACCTTCATGGATTTTATCTTCAGAGCTAAAGCCGTTGAGTGACAACAGTTTATCTACTGTCGTATCAAACTTTGACGCGATTACATCTGCCGTCTCTCCGCGATGCACGAGATGATAACTATACTGCTCAGAGGTTGCTACGCTGTTCAAAACCTGCTTCTGCTCCTCCATCTCACTACGAGCCTCATCCTCTGTTGTAGCACCAATCAGACTGCGACGAATATAGAGAGTCTGCCCTATTGCAAGGTGTGCAGGGTCAACATCTGCATTATCCTCCATCAGAGTTGCCACAGATATTTCGTAAAGTCGAGCTATCGAGTAGAATGTATCCCCTTTTCGCACAACATGGCTCTTAAACTGCTTTTTTGAGCGCTTAACTGCCTTCTGCTTTGCATTTACGGAAACGCTGTGCGGAATCTTTATAACCTGACCCGTCTTAAGCCCATCCACAAGCACGGGATTGGCTCCATTTATCTGCTCAGTAGTCACACCATAGCGCTTTGACAAAGAGTACAAAGTATCCCCTTGAGCAACTGTATAGACAGTATATTTAGCACCGTCTATATATACAATCTGCTCACTCTGCGCCGAGGCTACTCCACAGCAAAAGAGTGCTGCTAGAGCTGCAATTCCTATTCGTCTATTCATTCAGATACTTAAAACTTTCTGTTTCTCAGTTTTATCTCGGTGATAATCTTCTTTGTATATTGCGGAAAATCACCCTTCATCATCCAATCGTAGTATGTTGGTTCAGTGGTAAATACCTCAGAGACAACCTGTCCCTTATATTTGCCAAATGTAAATATCTCCTCCCCATTGTCATTGTAGGCAATACGACCTGCAAAATCGGCAGTTTCACCCCTTGAAGAGTATGCTGCAAGAAACTCTACATCATTCTGCAAATCATCATATCGCTCCAACTGACCGAGCAGCACCTCGTACGTTGCCAGAGTATCGGCCTCTGCTCCGTGTGCAGCATCACCCAGCTCCTTGCCACAATAGAATCGGTAGGCAGCTACAAGTGTACGCTCCTCCTTCTTATGGAAGATATTTTGGACATCGACATAACGTCTATTTCTAAAATCGACATCTACCCCTGCACGCAAAAACTCTTCAACCAATAGCGGCAAATCGAAACGATTCGAATTAAAGCCACCAAAGTCACAACCCTCCATAAAGGCCTTGAGCGACTTGGCAATCTGCTTGAAGGTCGGACAATCCTTCACATCCTCATCAGTAATGTGATGTATTTCCGAAGCCTCTGCCGGAATTGGCATCTCAGGATTGATTCGTCGAGTTTTGATGGTCTTCTCGCCATCAGGGGCGATTTTGACCATCGAAATCTCAACAATTCTATCACGAGAGGTATCTGTACCGGTGGTCTCCAAATCGAAGAAGATCATCGGTCTTTTTAGATTCAATTTCATCAATTAAGCACTAATAATCATTGGCATAAGCAGCATCAGCGTAGATGTACCCTGCACATCGTCATAAACTGGCTTGAATACACCGGCGCGAGTAGAGTCTGCAAGCTCAATGAGGACTGTTGGAGTCTCGATATTTGCAAGAATCTCCACAAGGAAGATAGACTTAAAGCCGATAGAGATTGGTGTGCCGTCGTACGAGCAGTTGAGTGACTCATTTGCTGATACATAGAAGTTAACATCCTGAGCTGTAAGAGTCAACTTGTTATCTGCAACATCAAGACGAATCAAGTTTGTAGCAGAGTTAGCACAAACAGCCACACGCTTGATACCATTGAGCAGCTCGATACGGTCGATAAGAATCTTATTAGGGTTACCTGCAGGGATTACAGCGTTGTAGTTTGGATAATCACCCTCGATAAGGCGGCAGATAAGAATGTAGTTCTTCAGGGTAAATACCGCATTGCTCTTATCAAAGCTTACAGTTACGTCCTCCTCTTCCTTGAGCAGCATGGTCTTAAGAAGGTTTGCAGGCTTCTTTGGAAGGATAAATGATGCAGCATTCTCACCGCTGTACTCAGTTGTAAACTTAACGAGCTTATGGCCATCTGTAGCAACATAGGTCATGCCATTCTGCTCGATATTGAAGAATACACCATTCATCATCGGCTTGAAATCATCATCTGCAGTTGCAAAGATGGTCTTGTTGATACCATTTACCAGAGTGTCAACATCCATAGTAACCTCAGTCTTATCCTCTGAAAGAGTCTTGTTTGTAGGGTAGCTTACAGGGTTTGCGCCTGGCACTGATGAGCCACCGCTGAACCATGTAATCTTAATCTCCCAAGTATTCTCATTCACATCAAATGTAAGAGGCATCTCCGAGCACTCCTTAAGCACGTCGAGCAATACCTTTGCAGGTGCTGCAACCATACCCTCCTGCTCCACATTCTCAACCTCCAGAGTACCGATAAGTGTAGTCTCTGAGTCTGATGCAGTTACACGCAAAACGCCATCCTTAAGTTCCATGAGGAAGTGCTCAAGAATTGGAAGTGAACTTTTGTTGTTGATAACCTTACCTGTAATAGAAAGGACTGACAACAGTGCTGAACTTGATACTGTAAATTTCATCTTTTTTCTGTTTTATGTTTATAATTCTAAATTTCTAAAGTGTTGCGAGTTTGTCGAGTGCATTTGCAATCATCTGTCGCACAAATGGCTTATAGTCTGTACATGCATCTAACGCAATACGCTGCGCGATAATTGTGCATATTGTTGCAGCCTTATGCCCCATCAATGCAGCCATGCCGGCAAGAGCAGAGCTCTCCATCTCGAAGTTAGTAATCTTGCGACCACCAAAATCGAATGATTCAATCTTCTCATTCAATTTAAGATCCTGCGGCTGCAGACGCACCCAACGACCCTGTGGAGCATAAAATCCTGGAGCTGCAATGGTGATACCCATGCGAGTAACATCCTTGAACAGCTCGGCAAGTGAAGGGTCTGCGTCAATAAAATATGGCTTTGGCAGCAGCTCATTCCAACCGGTATGCTCAATAAATGCCTTCTCAATCTCAAGGTCACAAACCTCATTTCTACCAGCATAGTAGTTAAGCAGACCATCAAAACCTACAGATGTGGCAGAGAAGATCGCCTCACCCACCTTGATATCAGACTGCAAAGCGCCTGATGTACCAAGACGCACAAGGGTCAGCTGACGGAAAGTATCCTTCAACTGACGAGTCTCAAAGTCAATATTTGCCAAAGCGTCCAACTCAGTAACAGTAATATCAATATTACCAATACCGATACCCGTTGAGAGCACAGTCATGCGCTTGCCCTTATAAGTTCCTGTAATAGTCTTAAATTCGCGATTTGACACCTCACACTCACGAGTCTCAAAGAAAGATGCCACCATCTCTACTCGTCCAGGGTCACCTACAAGCATTACAATATCTGCAATTTGCTCAGGGAGCAGATGCAGGTGAAATATTGTACCATCCTCATTAATAATGAGTTCCGAAGCCGGGATTGTTCTTTTATCTGTCATAGCTGTCTATTTTATATCCATTTTTAGTTGTATAATTGGCATAAAAGTAATATATTTACATCGTATTTCAAAAGATTTTTAGAACTTTTTTATTAAAATAAAAAAAATGACACTAATTAAGTCTATTTCGGGTATCCGTGGAACGATTGGAGCGGAGCCCGGTAACAATCTCACACCTATTGACATCGTAAAATTTACAACCGCTTATACTCGTTTTATGAGCGAGAAGAACGGAGGTAAAAAGTTAAAAATAGTCGTTGGTCGCGATGCTCGCATCTCGGGAGCTATGGTTAATGACATCATCGAAGGCACACTGCTTGGTTGTGGCGCAGATGTTATCAACGTCGGTCTTTGCACCACCCCTGGCACAGAGATGGCGGTCATTACACACAAGGCCGATGGTGGAATTATCATCACTGCATCTCACAACCCTAAGCAGTGGAATGCACTGAAATTACTCAACGAGAAGGGTGAATTTTTGAATGATTCTGAGGGCAAGAGAGTATTAGAGCTTGCTGATGATGACAACTTCTTATTCCCTGATGTTGACAATCTTGGAAAGGTTATCTCAAGCGAAGATTTCAATGATACACACATCGCACAGGTGCTTGCACTACCGCTTGTTGATGTAGAGGCTGTTCGCGCCCGCAAATTCAAAGTTGTGGTAGATGCTGTAAACTCTGTCGGTGGTGTTGTAATGCCAAAATTATTGCGCGAGTTGGGCTGTGAGGTTGTAGAGCTGAACTGCGAGCCTACTGGCCATTTTGCGCACAATCCAGAGCCACTGCCACAGAACTTGACTGAGATTTCAGAGGTTGTTGTACGCGAGGGCGCAGATTTGGGTATTGTGGTTGACCCTGATGTTGACCGTCTTGCCTTTGTCAATGAGGATGGAACGATGTTTGTCGAGGAGTACACACTTGTAGCAGTTGCCGACTACATTCTCTCAAAGCAGTGCGGAAATACAGTCTCAAACCTCAGTTCTTCGCGTGCTCTGCGTGATGTTACAGAGGCTCACGGAGGCAGCTACTCAGCATCAGCTGTAGGCGAGGTGAATGTTGTAGAGATGATGAAGAAAACAGGTGCGATTATCGGCGGCGAGGGCAATGGCGGAGTTATCTATCCTGAGTTGCACTACGGTCGTGATGCTCTTGTTGGAACTGCCCTATTTTTGACCTATTTTGCGGGCAAAAATATGACAATGACAGAGCTAAAAGCCTCATATCCGCAGTATGCCGCATCGAAGAATAAAATCGAGCTTACTCCGGCAATTGACGTTGATAAAGTACTGCTTGAGATGAAGAGCCGTTATGCATCTGAAAATGTGAATGATATAGACGGAGTTAAAATCGACTTTGCCGAGAGTTGGGTACACCTGCGTAAGTCAAACACAGAGCCTATCATTCGCATCTACACAGAGGCAAAATCGGCAGCTGAGGCGGACGCTTTGGCCGAGCGATTTATTGCAGAAATTAGCGAGATTTGCAACCTATAAAAAAATAACAAAAATGGACAAAGTAAGAGAGTATATTGACGCCAATAAAGAGCGTTTTTTGGAGGAACTTTTTGAGCTACTTCGCATCCCTTCTATTAGCGCCGTAACTGAGTATGCAGAGGCTCGCCAGCGTTGTGCTGAGCACCTTGCAGCAGCACTCGTAAAGGCTGGCGCCGATAGCGCAGAGGTTATTGCAACAGAGGGTGCACCTATTGTATATGGTGAGAAGATTATCTCCCCTAAGGCAAAGACAGTGATGGTTTATGGTCACTACGACGTCATGCCACCAGAGCCACTGAACGAGTGGACTACAGAGCCATTTGAGCCGGTAATCAAGGATGGCAGAATCTACGGTCGTGGTGCTGATGACGACAAGGGTCAGTCATTTATGCACATCAAAGCATTTGAGGCGATGTGCGCAACAGACTCACTGCCATGCAACGTCAAATTCCTACTCGAGGGCGAGGAGGAAAGTGGTTCTACACAGATTAGCAAGTTCTGCGCCACCCATAAGAAGATGCTCAAGGCGGACATTATCCTCGTCTCTGACACCTCTATGCTCGGTCTTGACACGCCGTCTATCACTTGCGGTCTGCGTGGCCTTGCCGGTGTGGAGGTATCTGTAGCAAATGGAGCAGCAGACCTACACTCAGGAATCTACGGTGGCGCGGTATATAATCCTGCTATGGTACTGTCAAAGATGCTATCACAAGTAGTTGACGCTGAGGGTCATATCACCATCCCTGGCTTCTATGATGACGTTCGTGAGCTAAGCGCAGAGGAGCGTAAGGCACTCAACCGTGTACCATTCTGCAGTCGCAAATACAAGGCTTCTCTTAGCGTAGGAGCAACCTATGGCGAGGAGGGTTATACAACTCTTGAGCGTGTCGGCGTGCGTCCTACATTTGAGATTAACGGCATGTGGAGCGGCTACACTGGCGAGGGCAGCAAGACCATTATCCCTGCCGTTGCAAGCGCGAAGATTACCATGCGACTTGTTCCTTATCAGACCCCTGACAAGATTACAAAGCTCTTCAAAGATTACTTCAGGAGCCTTGCTCCAAAGGGTGTAAAGGTCGAGGTAAATCCTATGCACGGCGGCGTTCCATATGTATCTCCTACCGACATGGCGGCATATAAGGCTGCCGAGAAGGCTATCGGTGAGGTCTTTGGCAAGAAGCCGGTTCCTGTCTATTCAGGTGGCTCAATCGGTGTTATCAGCTGCTTTGAGCAGGTATTGGGCATCAAGTCAATCCTCATGGGCTTTGGTCTGTCAAAAGACGCAATCCACTCCCCTAACGAGAGCTACGGACTAGATCAGTTCGACTTGGGACTTAAATCTATACCTCTATTCTATAAATACTTCGCATAATGAAACGACTACTAACCCAACTGCTTGTAGCTGTGATAGTTATCTCACTCAGCTCAGCATGTAATAAGATTAATTCTCCAGAGGGCACTACCCTTACGGGCGTCGTAAAGTGTGGCTGCAGGGCTATTGCTGGCGTTGCAGTGACCGATGGCGAACAGATTGTCCTTACAGACGAGAATGGCGTCTATAACATCAACTCGACAAAGCCGTATGGCGTTGTCTATATCACTACCCCGTCGGGCTATGAGCCGGTAGCGATGGATAGCGTGCGTCAGGCATTTTGGGCGCGTACCTCTGCAGATGCTACGACTCTCGAGCGTCACGACTTCAAACTCAAGAAGGTGAATGACAGCAAGTTATCTGTCATCATGTTCTCCGACACCCACTTCTGCAACGACCCTAAGCGCAACGACTTCACCCACTTCCGCGAGCTGATTATGCCGTCAATTAACAAGGCTGCAAGCGATGCGGATGGCTATAAGTTCTCTATCTGTTTGGGCGACATCACATGGGATCGCTTCTGGTATGCCACCGGAACGGATATCGAGTGCGTGCCTCAGCACCTTGCTGACCACAACTTCCCTGTTCCGTTCTACTGCGTGCATGGAAACCACGACTACGACCCATCTATTGCCTCTACAGAGAACCCTAACACCACTGCTATTCAGCGTTTTTGCAACACTTTTGGCCCGACATTCTACTCAATGGACAAGGGCGGCATCCACTTCGTAATGCTCGACAATATCGTCTATAAAAACGAGGTTAAGGAGGGTCAGAAGATGGCTAAGGGTGTTGTCGGCAGCCGCAACTACGACCTCTATGTCGATGACGCGCAGCTTGCTTGGTTGGCTAAGGATTTGGCTGCTGTAGAGAAGAGCACTCCGCTCGTTGTCTGTATGCACGCGCCGCTGTTCACCTATAATGTAGAGGGCGAGCAGGTCTATAGCTTTGCTGAGGGCAAGAGTGAACCGCTGCTTGATCTGGTGAAGGATTTTGAGAAGGTTACCTTCTTCTCAGGCCACTCTCACCGCACAATGTCATTCACACACCCGCAGTACCCGAATATCAAGGAGTATAACATCACATCCGTTGGTGGCGAGTTGTGGAATAGTCCTAATATCTGCGGTCTGAATATCGGCGAGGATGGTGCAGATGCAGGCTTCTACCTCTGCTCTTTTGAGGGCGACAAGCTCACAAAGGAGTGGTATAGCGCAGTCAAGGGCAGCGAGTATCCTTTCCGCGCGTACGACATGAATACCGTTGCAAAAATCTACGCCGAGAGCGAAACTCTCAACTACCTCTGCAAGCTGCAGCGCAACCAAATTAACTACAACGCTCCACAGTTCGAGAACTACATCTATGTAAACTGCTGGAGTTGGGAGGATGGCTCTACCATTACTATAACTGAGGATGGCAATAACCTTGCTGTTGAGAAGGTTACACACTCAGACCCTCTCGCTGCAAAGGTTGTCTATGCAAAGCCGTCTATCCTGAAGAAGACTAAGGAGAGCAAAAAGGATAACCGCCTTGCACTCGCGGCAAGTATGTTCCGCGCAAAGGCATCAAAGGCCGATAGCTCAGTTACTATCACCTTCACCACCCCTGCCGGTCAAACTTATACTCAGACAATTACTCGTCCTGCTCCATTTGCAGTGGAATAAGCGCTGACGCTACACAATTTAGGCGGGCCACTACGGCTCGCCTATTTTTTATCCAACGACAAGAAAATTTCTATCGAAACAACTTTCACACCCAACAACTAATAGCAACAAAAAAGCCACTGATTTCTCAGTGGCTTCTGTTTATTATAAGGGATGGATTACTTTACGCTCCAAGCACCATTACCCTTATCCCAAGCACCATCTGCTACTGTGTAGAGGTTCTTGTCATCTGTAGGGACTACAAGGTCAGCAGTCTGATTCCACTTGTTATTCCAGTTGTTAGCTGATGTACCTGGATTCATACGGCAGAAGATAACGTTAGGATAAGCTGTTGCTGGAATAGCAATCTCATAGATACCATCACCATCATTATCAGTTGCGCTTACCCATGTCTCGCCATTACCGAAGAAGTATGCAGCAAAACGAGCGCCATCTACCTTCCAGTTGCTATTTGGCTGAAGGTAAAGGTAATTATCTGTTACCTCAGGCTCTACTACTGGAGGCTCTGGACCATTCTCTGTCTGAAGTGGAGCTGATGTATAATCTGCGTCTGCAGCAACTACATAGAGCTTAAGATTTGCAAGATCGAAATAGATATCATATGTGCCAGCCTCAGTGATAGCAATATCACCGCTGTTGCTGTCATTTACAACTGCAATGTGGTTACCTGGATTCAAGTAGTTCACTGTAGATGCACCAACGTTTACATCCCATGTACCAACAGTCTTAATCTTAAATGTAGCATAAGCATCAAGGTCAAAACCCTTTACAAAGTAGATGCCGTTGCTGTACTCCATTGGAAGCTCTGCAGCCCAGTCTGTGAAAGAACCTATGAGCGCAAGATTAACTGATGGTTCTGATACCTCTGGCTCCTCTGGTGCTGGGAAGTTGATAGTTACAGTGTAGTAACCCTCCTCAGGGATAACAACCTTATACTTGTCACCAAGTACCCAGTCACCTGCGCGTGAACTGATATTGAGCATATAACCATTCTCAACACCCTCTACCTTCTCAAATGAGATCTGACCATCCTGGAATACATACTCCTGAGCGTCAAGACCATCGAAGTAGTAACCTGAAAGTGTACCATACATAGCATTGTATGCACCCTCTGTAATGTCACCATTCTCAGTTGAAAGCTCCATTACGAAGTCACCACTGGTGGTTGTGCTGGTAAGCTTAACGATATTTGCGCTGTTCTCATCGTAAGAAACCTCAAATGTATTGAA
>JAZORI010000043.1:0-110047 GCA_045656505.1 Alistipes sp.
AAGACCGCTTGGCCTCCGACTTGCTTATTTGGTGCAAATATGTGTCTTGCTGGTTATTGTAGCCATCAACATCACCTGCAAATGTCAGCGGCGCCCCAGGATGGCGAGGCTGCAGACGTTGCAATTCTGGTAGCCGTGGAATGTGTCTAACAAGTACAACAGTCCAAATAGTCATTAACATTTTAGCGGTGTTCCACGGATAGTGTGCGGTATTGGCAACTATAATAGCAAAAAAAAGGGACTTGCGTATTGCAAGCCCCTTAATATTATATAAGGTATCCGATTAGCGGAGTGATGCAAGGTTTACGTCCTTAGCAGCCTTCTTCGCAAGTGAAGGATCCTTAGCGATTGCGCTCTGGAGTGCAGCCTTAGCTACCTCGTTGTTACCCTCCTTAGCAGCGATTACAGCACGGAGGTAGTCAGCCTTAGCGCTCTCGTCCTCAGCCAAGCTGCTCTTTGCAGCTGTGAGGTTACCCTCCTGAACCTGTACGATAGCAGCGTTGTAACCCTCAAGGTTCTTGCTTGCAGCAGCGTACTCACCATTTGCAGCAGCAGCGAGTGCCTGAACCTCTGAAGTTGCGCCCTGAGCGTAAACTGCAGCCTTGTTAGTCTCACCCATTGCAAGGTAAACGAGTGCGTAGTTGTCGTTGAGCTCCTCTGACTTGCTACCAGCCTTAGCTGCCTTGTCGAGAGCCTTGAGTGCACCGTCATAGTCACCCTGCTTTGCAAGAACAACACCGAGGTTGTTGTATGCGCGAGCATCGTTGTAGTTCTCAGCAGCAGCCTTAAGTGCTACCTCTGCAACTGCAGGCTGAGTCTCAGCGATGTGGAGAAGCTCCTCAAGGTTGAGCTCTGCTGTGCGGCCCTGGTTGATGAGAGCTACCATCTCAGCGTCAGTCTTACCAGTGATGTCGATAGTATTTACGATCTGTGCACGACGGAGCTGTGGAAGAACCTCAGTCTTAAGGTCGCTGAATACAGATGCGAGATTCTTAATCTCCTTCTCACGCTCTGCTGAAGAAGAGTACATGCTAAGTACCTGGAGGATAAGATCCTTATCCTTGATGTCTGAAGCAGCAACAGCCTGCTTGAAGCCCTCCCAGTCCTCACCGTAAGCTGCAGCGTCGATGTTAAGACCAGTATCCTTCAAAAGCTTCTGAACAGCCTTAAGACCGCTCTGGCTACGCTTGTCAGAGAGCTTGTCGTTGAACTTCTCAGGACCATCTGGAGATGCATAACCCTTAACATATACGCTCTGTGCAGCGCGATCGTTGCCGAGGTAACCCTCTACAGAGCTCTTGAGTGCCTGAACCTCCTCAGTCTGTGCAGCCTTCTTTGAGAGAACAGATGAGTTGATCTTGTAAACCAAGTCAGCAGTAACAACGGTAGTGTTTACGTTCTTGTAGTTGTTCTGCTCTGGAGCCATAGCTACAGCGAAGTCGATATCCTTCTGGAGGATGTTAAGACCAGTTGCAACCTTGCGACCGCACTCGCTCTTAAGAGCATAAGCAGCCTCGTCGTTCTTAGCAACAGTCTCGAGCTGTGCAGCTGTGAGGATAGCGCCAGTGTTAGCGTTGATAAGGGTGTACTCCTTACACTTACCGCTCTTGCACTTAACCTCTACCAAAAGCTTGAGCTCGCAAGCGTCCATAGCTGGCTGGTAGTCAAACTCGATGTGGCGGTTGAGAGTCATAGCCTCCTTGCTTGCTACAACCAAACCGTTAGCAGCAACCTTCTCACCCTGAAGCAGGATAGTCTCACCAGCAACTGCACCACCCTCGAAGAAGATAACTGGAGTTACCTTAAGAGCAGCGTTCTTGTTGAAGTAAGCAGCTGGAATAGTTGCAGAGAGATCAGCAGCGATCTTGCCGTTGTTGAGAACAAGAACCTCAGGAGTACAAGATACCTGGATGCCGTCTGGGTTCTTAGCCATCTTCTTAAAGCAATCGCAGCTCGACATAGTGAGGGCAGTAGCCAACACAACTGTCAAAGTCAAAAATTTCTTCATAGTTTTACTATAATGTTAATTAATAAAGTTATTCTGTTGGCAAAAGTAACACATATTTTTGAAATCACAACATAAAAAACGAAAATAGTGGCGTTTTTTGTGAATATTTTGTGCTTAAAAACATTTTTGGAGTGTTACAGGCTATAAATTTCATTTATAGGAGTCGTTTGATTGTCGAGTTTGGGGTCAAACACATCGTCTCTAAGTCCACTCCGCAGATGTTGATTAGTCCACGCGGTTTTTCGCCGAGTGCATCTGCTCCGTTATAGACTGCCCAGCCAAGTAACTCCTCAAGCGGAACGTCAGTAAAGCACTTCAGCTCCTCGAGGATAGATAGCGAGTGGTTTGACGCCAAAGAGTCGGTGCCGATGCATATGTTGAGTCCATTTTTGCGGAGCAGCTCTACTGCTGCAGGAACAGAGACTGAGATATAGCGGTTTGAGCGAGGGCATAGTACCCAATAGACCGGCGCGGTGAAGTGGTTCATAATCAGGTCAATATCTTGCTGAGTGATGTAGCAGTTATGGACCAAAATCACCGATTTGTCGGCAGGGATAGAGCCTACGATGCGCTGTGCGGGTGAGCCGTGGTGAAGGAAATCGCACTTGAATCCAACGGCTGTGTACCACTCGTGAAGTGAGCCCTTGCCCTCAAAGAGGAGCTGTTCGGCCTCGGACTCCTTGAAGTGGATAGATAGCGGGGCGGTAGCGTTGTGGCACACCTCTGTAAAATCATTGCTCTGTACAGAGTAGATAGAGTGGGGTGTGAGCATCGTATTTGGATTGGTAATCAGCGCTTTACACTGCTCGATGTTGCTCTGTTTAAGACCGAAAACTTCTGCAAAGGAGTGGTATTTTATTGGACTATTCAGCTTTGTGGCAAAAGAGCTGCTATCATTGACAATGTCGGCGACAATGTTGATGCCCTCGTTCCACATCATCTCGTCAGCCCTCTGCAGTGCCTCGGCGCGCTCTTCGACTGAGAATTGGCCTCTGACCTGAGCCATAGATGCAGCAAAGGCGGCATATCCCTCCCCCTCGGGAATGGCACCCAAGAGGTATGATAACTCGCTGTGGCAGTGTGCATTGACAAAGCCGTGGCAGAGAATGCCTGAGTAGAACTCGACCTGTGGGGTGGAGTCTAAGTTGCTACCAAAGCTCTCGAGCTGAAGAATCTTGCCACTCTGCGCATCAACGGTCAGCAAGGGGTGGCTATAGAACCCTTGTGGTGTCAGCAGGTAGTGCGAGGCTATCTTGCGGATGTGTGAAGAAGACATCGTCGAAAATCTTTAGGTCAATATAGCGCTTGAAGAGTGAATCTATAGCCAAATCTGCATCCGGAGTGTAGAGAATCTCCAAATCGGTAATAGAGATCTTTGGTTTGCCTATCTTGTGGCGGGCATCCGATGGCTTGGCGAAGGTGATAACGAGCTTGCGCGCTGTGGTGTCGGTTGTAATTGTACGGCGGATGCTCTCCTCTTTACGCAGGTTGTAAGAATAGTTGTTGCGATGGCTACCGCTGCTTGTCTCGACATACATAGCACCACGAAGGACAAGTTCGTCATCGTAGCTGCTGCCTCTCTTCTTCTTTTTCTTCTTTTTGACCTCCTCCTTCTCATATGTGTACTTGTAGCGCACAGAGTATGTTCCCGGCTGCAGAGGCTCTATCTCAAGGTTGAGCTTAGTGGTGTCGGCTCTCTTTTTAATCTCGATGAGCGAGTCTTGGCGAATGGTGCGCTTGAAGCTGCGCACAGCGACATTCTTGATAGTATCAAGGACAACGACCTTCTTTTCGTAGATGGATGCGATATCGGCAATCTGATTTTCGGCATCTCTGAGCACACGACCGAGCTGGGCGCTCTTGCGGCGAGAGAAGTTTCCGATGGTATAACGGAAGTCCTCGGCGCTATAGCCATAACGGTCAAGGATAGGCTCGTAGATGAGGATAGAGTCTAAGTTGAGGTAATTTATGCCCAAGTATGCATTGGTAAGATATGCGTCGCGGAAGATAAGGGCAAGGGTCTTGTCATCAATCTCCTTGCGACGAGCACATCCCAAAATGGAGAGTGCAACCAAAGTGCAAATCAGTAGTCGTTTCATTGCCTTTTTATCATTGTATTTGCCGCGATTTGTGAAACACCCCACGCAATGGCGACAAAGGTTATAAATACTGTAACTATATCGGTTATCTGTAACTGAACAGGGTAACTCTCAACCAAGAAGTTGGCCGATGGCAGTGTGATTATGCCGAAGTGTTGCTGCACAAGCACCACCACAATGCCGATAATTAGACCCGCAGCTCCGCCAATGCCCGAAATGAGCAACCCCTCGCGGACAAATATACCTCGGATAAAGGAGCTGTCTGCACCGATTGAGAGCAGGGTCTGTTGCTGGTCGCGCTTCTCGACAATGAGCATAATTACAGTGCCGATAATCGAGAGCGAGGCGATAAGAAGAACAAGCAGTGCCACGAAAAAGATTGCCCACTTCTCGTATCGCATGATTTGGTAAAATGCAGAGTTTTTTTCGTTTCGGGTAGTTATTGTAACACCCTGAGGCAGAGTCTTTTGCAGTGTCTCCTTAACACGCTCGGGGCTCTCTGTGCAGCGAACGAAAATCTTGGTCTTGTTCTTACCAAATAGGTTTTGCGCGGCCTGCAGCGGGATGATAGCCATGCTCTTGAACTGTTGAGAACCCAGTACAATGCCACCGACATCTATCTTGCAGCTCTTAACACCGTGTATCGGTAGCAGTGAGCCGATCTCTCCGCCAGAGATAGCGTGCAGGGATATATTAGAGCCCGCTGCGGTATAGATGGCGAGCAGCTGCGCTAAATCTTTAGTGAGTAGTGCCTTGCCACTCTCGCCCACCAACAGCTCAGTACTTCCCCTGACAGTTCGCTCGTCTATAGGCAGAACGGAGAGGTAGTGCTCATCAACGCCTCGGACGGTAGTCGCCGTCTCGCGCTTATCTGTGCGGAGCAGAGCCTGACCCTCGATGACAAAAGTTGCATCCTTGACACCATCAGTGGCAAGAATTGTCTGTCTGAGGGACGGCGAAGGCTCTTCGATGCGGCTAATCTCTATGTCGGCATCGGTTGTGGCGTACATTCGCTTTATCAGCGACTCGAAACCGTTGAATACCGAGAGCAGTATCACCATTGCAGCGACGGGTATGGTCACAGATACAAGGCTCACACCCGCGATGATGTTTATCACCGAGTGAGAGGAGCGCGAGAAGAGGTATCTGCGAGCAAAGAACCACTGCATAGTGCTGACTGTCTGCTATTTAGCCAAAAGGTTGTCGATATTCTCGATATACTCCAGCGAGTCGTCAATAAAGAACTGCAGCTCTGGAATAGACTTAACCTGATTACGCATGCGGTTGCCCAGAGCACCACGGATAGCGCGGTTATGCTCTGTCAGAAGGTCGAGCGTAGATTGAGCCTTGTCAAATGGGAATACGCTGACGTAGATCTTTGCATAGGCCAGGTCAACCGATACGCGAACAGTGGTCACGGTTACAAGTACGCCTCTGAGGAGGGCAGAGTACTCACGCTGGATAATCTCGGCGATATCTCGCTGAATCTGTTTAGCAATCTTTTGCTGTCTGGTGTTTGTGTTTTCTATCATAGCTGTAAATGTTTTATAATGCGAATTTTATAACCTCCTTGTCGCGCTTTGGTGGCACGTAGAACCACTCGTCAAAGCCCTTTTTGTTGAGGCGGAAACCTACGCGCAGACTGATGGCGATATTGTCAAGAGGCGAGCGCAGAGGCGAGTACCAGAATGGATTCTCTCCAGGGTAGAGGGTCTGGTCGAGTCCGTTGTCGTAGTACTTGTTTCGGTTTTTGAGAATGTCCGAGAAACCGAAGTAGTAGCGTCCGCGAATACCTATCTCGACCTGCTTTATCAGAAAGTCGATACCCACGCCACCGGCAAGGCCATATCCGAAACGGTTATCGCGCTCGGTGCGCATATTGTACTTGCCCTCAATCACCTCAAGACCCTGACCAATCATGGAGCCAAAGGTGTATATCTCGCGGTTTTCGAATGTCGAGCTGAAGTAGTAGCTGAAGGTCACAGCCGCGTCAAGGTATATTCTGACGCTATTTTTCAGTATGTAGAAGTGGGGCTGCCATACGATAGGCACCATCAGCGTGTTGACGTTACGGCGATAGTACTTATAGTCCTTCTTATCCTCGTAGATTGAGGCGTAAGGAGCATACGAAAAGCCACTCTGCAACCACTCCAAATCGACACCAATACCACCCACAAAGCGAGGCAGTGAGTAGTATCGCCACGAAAGGCCCGCCTGACCTGTTCCCCATATAGGTTGTGTCTCCTGCGATGGGTAGAGGCGGGAGGTTGCCATGCCGGCTCCTCCGGTTACGGCAAATACACTCTGCGCCTTGGCTCTGTAGCCACAGAGCATCAGGAGGCAGAGGGTAAATGAAAATATTGTTAAAAGTCGTTTCATAGTCACTTGTATTTAGAAAAGTCGTCCCGAGCTGCCACTGCTGCCGCTGCCGGTCAGTCCGCCAAGACCTCCCATCATGCCGCCCATGCCGCCCATCATGCCACCCATGCCGGATGTGCCGTTTTGGTTATTCTGATTTTGGTTCTCAAGGCGCTTCTTCTCCCACTCCTCAGAGAGCTTCTTGATGCGTGCAGCCTCCTTCTCTTCGAGGATTTGGATAAGATTCTCCATAGTCAGAGGCTTGAAGACCTTGTTCATGTCGATGTCAATCTCGATATCCCAGTTGGCCTTTGTGGCGAACAGATCCTCACCCTTCTCGTTGATAAACATCTCTGAACGCTCCGGTTGCAGACGTTTGATAACATCGCCGGCATCCCACTGACCATTGCCGTTAGAGTCCTCGATAATGCGGATACGGATCTCACCAGGAGAGACGAAGTTGATGGTATATTTACCACTTGTAACGCCTGTAATCTCCTGCTGAGTCTTGCTAGAGGAGTCGGTCTGCTGGATGATATACTGCTTACCCTCCTTGCCGTTTACGGTAAGGACAATCTTTGCGAACTTCTCAGGGTCGTAGGTGCTGAATGAGGATGAGATGGAGTCGTTTTGATAACCCATAACGTCGGTCATAGAGCCCTTAGGGATGTAGAATCGGTATTTAGAGGCGTTGTCCCACTTAGCACGTACAAAGTAGTGGCCGATGTTGAGCGTATCGCGGACAAAGTGCTTCTCAATCTCGGTTTCGGTTGGTTTCTTCTCGTCACCCTCCAGCTTGTAGAGCTTTACGGCTGTAGAGTCAAACGCCACAAGAGGGAAGTCGAGGGTGATATCAAAGCCCTTCTCAGGATTAATCTCGCCACTTGCGCCACTCTTGTACTTGAACGGATTAGGCTTCTGTGGAGGGGTATATTCGCGACCCTCCTCCTCGGCCTTTTGGCGCTCCTTCTCCTCCTTCTCGCGCTCCTTCTGCTCCTCTTTGGTCTCGACATGCTTCCATGCAACCTTTATTGGCTCGGTGGTCTTGACCAGTTGGCGGATAGAGTCGTGCTTGTAGTAGGTAATTTCACCCTTGATAGTGTCAGGGAGTTGCTCGGCAGCGACATTGAGCCAGAGATTGAGCGTATCCTTGCCCTTTGTACGAGGGTCGTAGATAATCTTGTCAGATGGGATAGAGTCCAGACGAAGAGAGTCAATCTGAGGCAGTGCGGTGTTGAAGTAGAGTGTAATCTTCTTGCGGTCAGGACGGATAGTCTCGACAAGGCGCTGGGCCTTGAAGGTCTTGTCGGTAAACATACGGAAGTAGAGCTGCGGGTCTGCCGATGGGTAGTGACGCAGAGAGTCAAACCAGATGGCAAATGGTGGCAGCTCGGCTGGATTGTATGCTGAGTCGAGGATGCCGACAAGGTCGGTGCCCGGCTCGTACATCTGATTATCGTTCTTGTCACCGAAGGCGTAGATGCGATACTTTACGGGCTTGAGGTTCTGAGCGATGAAGATTCCGTTGTTCTGCGCACGAGCAATCACATCGGGCTTGCGGTTGAAGATGGTCGAGTCGTAGTCCGGAGTGTCAGGCAGCGAGTCGAGGATGTAGAACCAGAGGAATGTACGGCTCACAGAGTCAGCCTTGTAAGAGTCGGCGGTATATCCCGAGCAGATAAGTGAATCGACACTATCTCCTGTCGAGAATACGTAGCGCATGGCGTTGATAGGGTTGCCCTCGTTGTTGTCTCGAATGGCACTACCAAGGTCAATGGCGTAGGTTGTATTCTCCTTGAGTGTGTCGCGGATGGTGATGACAATGCCCTTGCCTCGAGTGGTTAAAAGAGGCATCTTCTTCATTGCAGGAGAGGTGAACAGCTCCTTATTCTGGTCTTTAATCTGGACAAACTCGTTGAACTCGATATAGATCTTCTTCTCCTTGAAGTTTGTTGCGAAGTTACCCGGATTGATGATAGTAATCACCGGAGGAATGGTATCCTTTGGACCTCCATCGGGTGACATAATGCTTGCACAGCGAGTCAGAAACGCCCCCAAGAAGAGGAGTGACACGACTGTTTTGAGTATCAGAGTGCTATTTTTCATTACTTGTTGTCTGTTTCGGCTGTTGTCTGTTCGGTTTGAGGTGCCGGAGGCACGATGTTCCACACGCCACCCTTGTTTGCGCTACCCTCGGTGTAGATATCCTTCTTCCACGTATGAAGCAGCAGGGTCATATATGTCTCGGGCAGGTTCTCGACATTGAGATACTTGAATATTGTCGCATACATCCTCACCTGTGGGCAGACAAGGACAACCAATGCCGGAGAGGTGTTGAGTGGCAGTGACAGATATGGATTGTCATCCCCCTCGCGAACGAACGGAACGGACTCAACATCGGGAATTGTCTTTCGCTCAATGCCCAAAGAGTCGGTGACAATGCGATTCAGAGCATCGTCATAGCTAGCCACCATCCACTTGTCGGTGCCTGTATAGTAGGCGTAGGCAAACACGTCGGCAGTGGCAAGGTTTGCGCCACCAGACTTCTCCTGCACCAGAGTCTTGATAATCAGATTTGTCTCTGTTGTCGTCTTCTTGAAACAGCCCGTAAATAGAGCCGCTACAAAGAGTAGTATTGCAATGTTATATCTCATCTTCAACAATTTTTCTTACTAATTCAACACCCTCATCACTGCTAATTCTCAGTGCATCGCACATCGGAATCATGGCAAAGTCGCGCTCCAACAGCCTCGGATGTGGCACCTGCAGGTGCGGAGTAACGACAACATGTTGTCCGTAGAGCAGTATATCGAGGTCTATCATGCGGTCGGCATAGCTCTGCTGGTTAAGCACCTTAGCGCAGTACTCGGCCTTGCGGTTGCGACCAAGCTCTACCTCTATGGCGAGCAGATGCTCCAAAACATCCGTTGCACTCAGTGCGCTCTCCACAACCCACGCGCGGTTTGTGAAGTTAGCGCTACTCTCAAAGCCCCACGGCTCGGTGGTGTACCACTCAGAGCACGAGATGACCTCTCCGATTCGCTCGGCGATAAGGGTCTGGGCTTGGTCGAGCCTCTGCTTTACATCGCCGATGTTTCCGCCACCCAAAATTACTACGTCCGTCATTTGAGTCGCTTTATAAATTTACTTACAGCAAGGGCGAAGTGGGTAAAGACAATTCGCGGATTGCCGTTTTGGTTAATTTGGCGCATAGCGCTCTCTATCTGAGCGAGTATAGGCTCGATATTTTGGCTGCCGATAAACGGTGCAAACTTCTTGCAGAAGGCTGCCTCCTCGCCCCACAAATAACTCGCCTTTTCAACTCCGGCATGGAGCATATATGCCTCGCGGAGCAGTCGGCTGAAGTCGGTAAGCATGCCACGCTGGCGCTCGCGTGAGAGCTGAGCAACATCATCTGCCCAGTTCATCAGCTCCAGGTGCTTGTCGTTATAGCTTAGACGCATAACTGCGCAGAAGGCCTCGAAGTTCTCATTGGCAACCTCATCCTCGCTCTGACCAAGCAGACGCTTGAGCTCCAGAATGTCACCACACGCAAGGCGTGCAACGTTTTGAGCCTTTACACTATCAGGCTCGGATTGCAGCGCTATTGGTAGCAAATCCTCGGTAGTAAGGCGAGGCACTGCAACCTCCTGTGTACGAGAGAGGATGGTCTTAAGCAGCTGGTCGGGGCGCTCAGAGACAAGGATAAAGAGGGTCTTATCCCACGGCTCCTCCAGAATTTTGAGGATTCGGTTTGCTGCCTCCTCGTTCATGGTCTCAGGTAGCCAGATAATCATCGTCTTATAGTCGCTCTCGAAGCTCTTGAAGCTCAGACGGCGGATAATCTCCTCAGACTCCTTTGCCGAGATGACACCCTTGAGGGTCTTGCCTAAGTTAAGTGCGTCAAACCACTGGCGAGGGGAGAAGTAGCCTCCGCTCTTTGCAAACATCTCTCGCCACAGCTCGACAAACTCGCGAGCGGTGCTGATGACAACCTCGCCACTCTTCTTGCCCTGCTTGTTTACGGGGAAGACAAAGTGCAGGTCGGGGTGTGCAAGCTGCTCAATCTGTCGGCATGACGGGCACTGACCACAGCTATCACCATTCTGGCGGTTGCGACAGTTGATATACTGTGCATATGCTATGGCAAGGGGAAGTGTGCCTGCACCAGCAGGGCCGGTGAAGAGCTGAGCGTGGCTGATTCGACCACTCTCTACGCTACGCACAAGGTGCTCCTTGAGTTGACTCTGGCCTATGATATCTGCAAATTTCATCGTCTTAATACCGCCTTTATAAGCCCCGTAACGTCAATCTGCTCGCGCTTAACGACGTAGAACAGATAGAGGACGAGGGCTGTTGTGTTTATCGTATATTTCAAAATCGTACTCTCCACAGCGACCATCTCGGTGATGAAGAAGATAGCCAATGCCACTGCAACATACTCGGCAATGCGCTTGAAGTTGTATGGAGTAGGGAAGTGTATGCGGTTGAGGGTGAGGCTGACGGCAACCATGACAATCTCGGCAATAAGTCTGCTCCATGCAGCACCGTAGTAGCCAGCACGTGGGATGAGCACTATGCCGGCAGCTACACTTGCGGCAAGACCCGAGAGTGTTACCCAGAGAGCATAGCCGGTCTTCTCCTCGCGTTTGTACCAGAATGAGAGGTTGAGCCATACGCCACTCAGAACATTGGCGCCCAAGACTATCGGCAGGATGAATATACCCTCGCGGAAGGAGCTGCCGACAATAAGCGCGAAGATATCTTTGAACAGCGCAATGCCGAGGAAGATGACCATTGAGGCGATGATGTAGTACTTCATAGCCGCCGCATTCATCTCCACAAACTCATCCTTGCGGAAGTTCGACAGGAAGAATGGCTCTGCTGCCAAGCGGTACATCTGCGTAAAGAGGGTCATCACGACGGCAATCTTGGCAATTGCACCATAGATTCCCAGTTGCGCCATAGAGCCATCCGGAACAAGGTACTTTATCAACTGTCGGTCGATAAACTCACCAGCTGTACCTGCGATAGAGGAGAGTAGTAGTGGGAGTGAGTAGGCGAACATCGCACCTAACAGACCCCAGTAGATCTTTGGAATGCTCTTGCCCGATACTGTTACGGCAAGAGTCGTAACGATGCTTGCAATCAGATTGGCAACAAATGCCCAGCCGACACCGAACGGTGTCTCAAACAGACCGATAGCCCAAAAGAGGAAGGCGAAACCGACCTGCATGAAGATGTTGGCCAGCTTGAGAGTGACAAACTTTGTCGCCTTGCCCGCCTCGCGCAGTGCCGAGAATGGAATAGCGCCGGCAACGTCGAAAAAGACGATAGCTGCAACGATAATCACATACTCAGGATGTGCAACATAAGCCTCTCCCATCAGCTCTGCACAACTGTTGGCAGAGAGGGCAACAACTCCGAAGAAGAGCGCTGCGGCGAGGGTTGTAATGCCCCACATTGTGGTGAAGATGCGCCTCTTGGCAGCAGCAATATCGCCACCTGCCGCCTCAGCCTTAGCCGCAAAGCGGAAGTAGCTGCTCTCCATGCCCAGTGTGAGGAGCACGAGCGCAAAAGGTATAAGGGCATAGACGTCGGTGATAATGCCATAGGTCTCCACGCCGAAGATACGGGTGTAGAAAGGGGTGAGCAGATAACTCAAGAATCTGCCCAGGATGGTACTTATACCGTAAATTGCCGTCTGTTTTGCTAACTTTTCAAGCATACTCTGTCGCACGCGCGTATGTGCACACGCCTGCAAACTGCAAAGTTAGCTATTTTTTTTGGATTTACAAATTCCAGCAAGAAACAAGAGCTAATAGCCAATAGCTAATAGTTAACCCCAATCGCTAACAGCTACTCATCATCCTCGTCGAACAGATCGTCATCGAAGTACATCTCCTCCATCACGGCGTCAATCTCGCGGCGCTCCTTTTTGGTTGGACGGCCGGTGCCACGCTCACGGAAGACGAAGATGGTCTCGCGAGGTACGTTGAGCTTGTCAAGCTCGCTCTGAGGTGTGATATTTTGGCAGTAGAGCGGTACATTTTTTGCCGGTTGGCGGTTTGCAATAAGGTCAAGGACGAGGTATGAGTAGGTCACCATATTGCGCTTAACCTCAATACGTTCGCCGACCTTGACATCGCGTGAAGGTTTTGCATATGCGCCATTGACGGTCACTTTGTTGTTGCGAATGGCATCGGCAGCATCGCTACGAGTCTTGAAGATGCGTACTGCCCACAGGTATTTGTCTAATCTAATGCTCTCCATTTTTTCTATTCGTTATCCTCTACAGTCATGCCCGCAGTGCCCTCTGGAGGGGTTAGGGTGTGGTTGTTTGCCTGTCGGCTGATGCTCAGGATTATACCCAACGCAGCAGCGGTACAGAGCATGGATGTTCCTCCGTGTGATATGAGTGGAAGGTTTTGACCGGTCTCCATAAAGAGATGGGTCGAGACCATAAAGTGCAGTATCGCCTGACTGGTTATCATAAGCGCCAAACCGAGCACAAGAAGCCCTCCGAAGAGCCAACGACAGTTGCGGAAGATGGTCAGCGCACGGGCGAAAATCCAGGCGTAGAGGATGACCAAAATCATGCCCATGACGATTCCATACTCCTCGACAAAGAAGGAGAAGATATAGTCGCTCTCGGGGTGGGTGATTTTTGCCCTCATAACCGATTGACCTGCTCCAACTCCGAACAGACCGCCATCATAGATGGCGACCATAGCGTGGTCAGCATCTGATAGGGTGCGAGTCATTGTAGTATCAGCGGGTGCTGTCCAAGAGCTGACGAAGTTGGATATTCGGCTGCTGGCAGTGCCTGTACGACCACCGCCGATGCCTATGTAGAGCGCACCGACAGCAGCTATTAGAAGCACAAACTTGCATATCTCCCAGATCTTTGCACGGGCGATAAAGAGCATCACAGTTCCGATGCCGAAAACAAGCAGTGCCGAGGAGTTGTGTGCCTTGACAATAACCGCTACAGAGGCCAGTATTGGCAGTAGAATTTTTACCGTTCCGTTGAGTAGAATATCAAGCTGTTTTGTGCGATGTTTTTTACCCCATTTCCACGGGTTTAGCGATGGTACAAGTTGCTGTTTATTAATAGTTTGCTGTGTTTGGTCGAGGACTCTGGCGAGGAGTAGAATTGTCGCCACTTTCAGCAGCTCTGACGGCTGAACAGAGAAGCCGAAATCATACCAACGCGCAGCACCATTTGTATTGGCGCCGAAGAAGTAAACACCCAAAGTAAATAACCAGCAGGCAGCGTATGCAATAGGCGCAATTCGATAGAGAAAACGTGCCGGCATAAAGTAGAATCCGACCATTGTCAGCACCGAGATAGAGATGACTATCAGGTGCTTTGTAAAGATGGCATTTGTCTGTGTGCCCATATGTGCATAGCCCATCTTTGCTACAGACGAATAGACCACAAGGGTGGAGATGACAAGTAGAATTGGGATGATGACTCCCAACACCTTATCACCCTTGAACAGACTCACTTTTGAGAGTATCGACGGTACACTGCCGTTGCCGTTTTCCTGCATAATATTCGCTATTTTACATTCTCCGCTACCCACTGCTTGAAGAGCTCTCCGCGCTGGCAGTAGTTCTTGAAAAGGTCAAAACTTGCGCATGCCGGCGAGAGCAGAACAGCATCTCCGCTGCCCGCTGCTGCGACCGCTGCTCGCATTGCGCTATCCAGTGAGTTGGTCGAGATTATATTGGGGACAATATCCTTGAACGAGCTCTCCAACTTGCTGTTATCCAATCCCATACAGATGAGGGTATGTACCTTCTCGCGGGCGAAGTTTAGCAGAGGAGTGTAGTCATTTCCCTTGTCTGTTCCGCCGGCAATCCACACTGTTGGGCGGGTCATGCTCTCAAGGGCATACCACACAGAATCTACATTTGTGGCCTTTGAGTCGTTGATATAGAGCACGCCATCAACCTCAGCTACCGGCTCAAGGCGGTGCTCAACGGGCGAGAAGTCGTAGATTGAGCTTTTGACCTGCTCAGGCTCAACACCTGCTGCAAGTGCTGCAAGTGCCGCAGCCATAGCGTCGTAGGCGTTGTGCAGACCCTTGATTTGCATCTTCTCGGTATCTATCTCGACCTCGCTTTTGCCAACGCGGGCGGTAAACAGACTACCTACCAAAGAGGCGTCACCCGCGCCACTTGCCATGGCTGTACGCGCCATAAATGGCAGCTCGCGAGAACGGACCGGGTGCTTCTCAAGCTCCTGCATAATGACTTGGTCATCAGCAGAGTAGATAAAGCAGTCGTTGCTCTTTTGGTTGCGTGTGATACGCATTTTAGAGTCGATATAGTTTTGGAAACAGTAGTCGTATCTGTCAAGATGGTCGGGGGTGATGTTCATCAGCACAGCGACATTTGCCCTGAAATCGAACATGCCGTCGAGCTGGAAGCTGCTCAGCTCCAGTACATACCAATCGAACTGCTCGGTTGCCACGCTATATGCGAATGACTCACCGATATTACCACCCAAAGCGACATTAAAGCCGGCATCAGAGAGTATTTTATATATAAGTGAGGTGGTTGTGGTCTTGCCGTTACTGCCGGTGATACAGATGGTCTTTGCACCACCCATATAACGCGCAGCAAACTCCATCTCTGAGATTACGGGGATTCCTTTTTCGCGGATAGCGACAACAACGGGGGCCTTATCCGGAATACCCGGAGATTTGATAACCTCTGTTGCCGAGAGAATCTTCTCCATGGTGTGTCCACCCTGCTCATACTCTACGCCCCACTGCTCAAGGCGCTGACGGTAGAGCTCGCTAATCTTGCCGGCATCAGATAAAAAGACGTCAAAGCCCTCCCTCTTTGCAAGGATTGCAGAGCCGTAACCACTGATACCTCCACCGAGAACAACTACTCTTTTTGCCATCTTTATCGGATTTTAAGTGTTACAAGACTAATAGCTGCAAGGAGCAGAGAGATGATGACAAAACGCATCGTAATCTTGCTCTCGTGCACATTTTTCTTCTGGAAGTGGTGGTGTATAGGCGACATGAGGAACACACGACGACCCTCACCGTACTTTTTCTTTGTATATGAGAAGTATTTGCGCTGGATAATTACCGAGAGTGCCTCGACAACAAATATACCGCACATAATTGGCAGCAGCAGCTCCTTGCGGATGCAGAGTGCAAAGACTGCGATAATACCGCCAATGGCAAGTGAGCCTGTATCACCCATAAATATCTGTGCCGGATATGAGTTGTACCACAGAAAACCGAGCAGTGCGCCAATCATCGCCAGCGCAAAGACAAACAGCTCTCCGCTGTCGGGGATAAACATAATGTTGAGGTAGTCGGCATAGATGACGTGTCCCGAGAGGTATGCCAATATGCCGAGAACGACCACTATAGGCATCGAGACGCCCGTCAGAAGTCCGTCTATACCATCCGTAAGGTTGGCAGCGTTAGATACGGCGGTGACAATAAGAATCGCCATAAGGATGTAGAACACCCATGCAACGGTCTGATTACCTCCGGTGAGCCAGCTGTAGTCAAACTCATTCTCCTTGAAGAATGGAATGGTAGTCTGTGTGGTCTTTACATCCTCTACGACAACAATATGCTCCTCGTTAACGGGCTGAGTGGTGTTTTCGCGAACAACAATATCCTCAGAGAAGCACATCACTGTACCTACGATAATTCCCAAACCGACCTGTCCGACAATCTTAAATTTACCCTTCAGGCCCTCCTTGTTGTGGCGAAAGACCTTGATGTAGTCATCCAAAAAGCCGATAGCGCCGCACCACACTGTAGAGATAATCATCAGTAGGATGTAGATGTTATCCAGGCGCGCAAAGAGCAGCGACGGGATGAGAATGGCGATAAGGATGAGTATTCCACCCATGGTCGGAGTACCCTTCTTTGCCATCTGTCCCTCCAAGCCGAGGTCGCGAATCTCCTCGCCAATCTGTAGCCTCTGCAACTTGCGGATAATCGGCTTGCCGATGTAGATAACCATCAGCAGTGCCAGAATAAAGGCAGCAGTTGAGCGAAATGTGATGTACTGAAACATTCCTGAACCAGGAAGGTCATAGACAGTGTCAAGATACTTAAAAAGGTTGTATAGCATATCTGTATTGTGTTTTATCTATTGAAAGTTGTAAACCAGTAACTTACCCTCTCCTTGTCGTTGAAAGGGAGCTTCTCGGTGCCGATAATCTGATAGGTCTCATGGCCCTTGCCGGCAATGACGACAATATCACCGGGTGCGCTGAGCATAACGGCGGTCTTTATGGCGTTGTCGCGATCGACAATCTTCATGTAGTTATCGGTAACTGATATTCCCTGCTCCATGTCGCGCAGAATCTGCTCAGGATCCTCGCTACGAGGGTTGTCGGCAGTAAATATCGCACGGTCGGAGTGCTTGACGGCAATTTGAGCCATCTCCGGGCGCTTAGTCTTGTCGCGCTCGCCTCCACAACCGCAGACAACAGTTACCGTCTGCTTTGGTGTGCGAATCTCGGCCACGCTCTTGAGGATATTTTCAAGGGCATCGGGGGTGTGAGCATAGTCGATAATGGCAGTTGTGCCGTCTGTAGCATGGACAATATCGAATCTGCCATCTACTGGTCTAAGCATAGAGATGCAACGCAGGACCTCACTCCTCTCAAAGCCGAGTTCAACAGCTGCAGCATAGACTGTAAGTAGGTTGTAAGCATTAAAACGACCCAAGAAGCCTACCCACAAATCGACATTGTCAATGCGCAGAAGTGTGCCCTCGACGGTTGTCTCCATAATCTTGCAGTTGAAGTCTGCAGCGCGACGGAGAGATAGTGTAAGGCGCTTAGCTGCAGTGTTTTGCAACATTACCTCGCCATTACGGTCGTCAGCGTTGACAATAGCAAAACTACCCTTCTGTAGCTCGTCAAAGAATATCTTCTTGGCGCGGATATACTCGGCAAAGGTCTTGTGGTAGTCCAAATGGTCGTGGGTCAGGTTGGTAAAGAGTGCCCCTTTGAAGTTAATGCCGTAGATGCGTCGCTGGACAATGGCATGGGATGAACACTCCATAAAGCAGTAGTCACATCCGCGCTCAACCATCTGGGCGAGCATGGCGTTGAGACGGATAGAGTCAGGAGTTGTGTGAGTTGACTCAATCTGCTCATTATCAATCTTATATACAACGGTTGAGATAAGGCCTGCCTTGTGACCCATCAGTCGGACAAGGTCGTAGAGCAGGGTGGCAATGGTTGTCTTACCATTGGTACCCGTAACGCCGACCACGGTGAGCTTTTTGCTCGGATTGCCGTAGAAGTTGGCCGCCATAAGGGCCATAGCCTTGTCGGTATCGTCAACGACGATATAGGTGGTCTGCTCTGTGTTCAGACTCTGAGGAAGGCGTCGGCATACAACAGCTGTCGCACCCTTGGCAACTGCGCTCTCGATGTAGTTATGACCATCTGCCACAACACCCTCAATGGCAAAGAAACAGCTGCCAGAGACTACCTGACGCGAGTCGTAGGTAAGGTTGCTTACCTCTCGGTCTGTAGCACCATGTATGGCGTTATGGTCAATATTTTTAAGTAAATGGTTGATATTCATTGTGTTATTACTCTAATCGTAACTTAATCTTATCTCCGTGACGCAGTGGGCTGCCCGCCTTTATGCTCTGATTAACCACCTTGCCATTACCTGTAAAGGAGACATCAAGCCCCCTATTCTCAAGTAGGAAGATAGCATCAGCAAGTCCCATACCCATAACATCCGGAACAACCCTCTTGTCGGCAGTTGTTGAGGTGATATAGATGCTGCTAATACCGGTCTTTGTTGTACCCCAACCCGTTGGCGAGGTGTATGTTGAGGCCAGGTCGAAGTGGCTGGCTACAGAGCCGATATGCTCGATATTTCCGCCCTTGACATCGGATGGAAGTTGCTTTACATCGCTCACAACAAGGCGCTCTGCCCACTCCCTCTCACGATTGTAGAGGTATGAGGCTACGCGCTGCTGCACAGGGCCGGCGAGCTTTGCGCCGTAGATAGAGCCGGTGCCCTTCTTCTTGTATATTGCGGTTATGAGCGTATAGCGTGGATTGTCGGCCGGTAGGTATGTGACCATAGAGCCGAGGTAGTAGGAGTCGGAGTATTTGTTACCCATGGCGATAGTCGCTGTTCCGGTCTTTGCGCCGACACGGAAAGGTGTGGCATCTATGCCGAAATACTCCTCAGCTGTACCCTCAAGGGCTGCAAGCTCGAGATATTCGCGCAGTAGAGCAAGTGTTGCTTTTGTGCAGACAGAGTCCTTTACGACCTTTGTTGGGAAGTCGGCTATAACCTTGCCATCTCGGCGCATCTGGGTTATAAGGCGCGGAGCAACCATCTTACCGCCATTTGCAACGGCATTGTAGAGGGTAAGGGTCTGCATAGGGGTTATCTCCAAGCCGTAACCATAGGCGAGCATGCCAAGTGTAGAGCCGTACCACTTTGCTGTTCCCGGTTTTGGAAGGTATGGACTCTTTGGCTGAAACTCCTCAAAGGCGATATGGTGGTCGAGCTGAAGGTCGCACAGAGCTTGGTAGTAGTCGCTCTGTCTATTCTCGAAGTGGTCGAGCACAGCCTTGACAAAATAGACATTTGCCGACTCTGCAAAGGCGGTCTGGAGGTCAATTTGTGGCTTTTTGCGGGTGCCGATAGGGTGGGAGTCCTCGACAGAGTTGTACTTACCGACCTTGACACGCTTACCATAGCCGGAGTTATATCTCTTTGACGGCGACATACCTGCCTTGTCAAGCAGAATCATCGTCGTTGCCAGCTTGAGTGTCGAGCCCGGCTCCATAGGTGTGGCAATGGCGTGGTTTGGACCTTCGAAGTAGTCTCCATTAGATGTTCTGGAGAGGTTGACCAAGGCGAGAATATCGCCCGTAGCGCACTCCATAACCACGGTTGTACCCCAAACACCATTCTGAGCCTTGAGTGCCTCTCGGAGTGCTCGGTCGGCAACATCCTGCAGCTCGATATCTATCGTGGTGACGATATCGGCGCCATTTACGGGCTGGATAGTCTTGAGGGTGTCATTCTCAATCTTGGCCTTGAAGTTCGGTGCCATATATTGCAGATAGACCTTGCCATTCTTGCCGGCGAGGGTGTCACGATAGGCATATTCGATGCCGTATGGGTGCTCCACATCTGTTCTGCCGATGGTGCGCATAGCCAGGTTGCCATGCGGATAGATGCGGCAATCCTTGAGCGTCTGGCGATAGACAAGGCCCATATTTTCGTTCAGAATTGGGTATTGGCTAATCTGCTCCCACTCGTTTCTGTCAACATCGCGGAATAGGCGAGTTGAGGTGTGGCGGCGTTTGACTTCGTAGGTTGGCACGGTATCGTACTGCTTGCCGCGGAAGAGGTTTTTGATTGGGCTCTGCTTCCTCTCTTTGGTGTTGTAGCCAGTAAGATACTTGGTTGTAGCCTTGCGATGCACGCTATCCATACGGTTGTAGTACCAGCGGGCTGTGTGGTCACCAAAGTAGATGCTCAGCAGCTTGCTAAGTGAGTCGGCATTGCGGGCAAACTTCTCGTCATTGTCAAAACCGTGGCTGGCAAAGTCGATTAAGACGCTCTGGCGAAGAATAGATGTGGCAAGAGGCTCTCCGTTGCGAGATAGAATCTGACCACGAGTGGCGTAGAGGGTCTCGGAGGAGATTAGCTTTTTGTGTACCTGATGTGATATCTTGCCGATATTCTCATCGAAGAACTGTATATATATCAGACGACAGAAGATGCTGACGACAAAGATTAGCAAGACAATCTTTATCACCAACAGCCTTGAGGCAATCTCCTTTTGCCACTTCTGTTTCAAATCCTCCATATCTACCTCTTCTTCTCCTCTTTGATAATTGTTACCGGCTCTATAGCGTCCTTGAGCGGTATGTTGCGCGCCTTGAGGGCACGAACTATTGCCGAGTGTGTGGTGGCTCCGAGGCGTTGCTCCTCAGAACGTAGTGCACGCTCCTCAAGCAGGCGCACCTGCTCTACGGTGCGATTTTCGCGAATCTGCATGTGCAGAGATGAGAAGAGCGACAGAATGCTTATCAGAAACAGAACAGCCATATAGAAGAGGTAGTCATAACCCTTTGAGATGGTGGGGTTGAGGACAATCTCTCCTGTGAAAAAAGAGCGCATGAACTCTATCGTACCCTTTATAGCTCGTTTGAGCTTCGCGGGTACGGTGATTACCACCTGCTCGGTCTCCGGCTCCTGCTGAGGGGCGGTTGCGGTGGTAGGGGTGCTCTGGTCTGTTAAATCTGTGTTACTCATAACTTCTCGGCAGCCCTCATCTTTGCAGAACGAGAGCGTGGATTCTCTGTAATCTCTCTGTCGCTCGGCACAACGGCCTTGCGAGTAACTATACTCCACGGAGTGGTGCTACGACCGAAGAAATCCTTCTCGATTTTACCCTCGGTGTTGCCACTGCGGATGAAGTTTTTGACAATTCTATCCTCCAAAGAGTGGTATGAAATCACAACAAGGCGACCTCCGGGCTTGAGAACCTTAAGGCTCTGCTCGAGTGCCATCTTGAGCGCCTCCATCTCGCCATTAACCTCGATGCGAAGTGCCTGGAAGAGCTTTGTCAGGAACTTGGACTCATCCTTCTTCGGGGTGCATGGAGCTACGGCAGCAACAAGCTCGGCTGTTGTCGTGATAGGCTTTACCGCCCTTGCGCGAGCTATGCAGGCGGCGATTTTCCAAGTCGTATCGAGCTCTCCGTACTGCGAGAGGATGGTTGCCAGCTGCTCCTCAGTGCGGTTATTGACAACATCGGCAGCTGTCTCGCCACCGCGCTGGTTCATACGCATATCGAGTGGAGCCTCGCCACGGAACGAGAATCCACGTGGCAGGGCGTCGAAGTGGTGCGATGAGACACCAAGGTCGGCCAGTATTCCGTCAACCTGTGTCACGCCACGCAGACGCAGAGCCGAGCGCAGAAAGCGGAAGTTGCTCTCTACGTAGTTAAATCGGCTGTCATTCGGGGCGTTGGCCTTAGTATCCGAGTCCTGGTCGAAGCTGTATAGAGCGCCGTTAGCTCCCAGCGACTCAAGGATGCGTCGTGAGTGGCCTCCACCACCGAAGGTCAGGTCGGCATATATGCCGTCGGGCTTTATGTCAAGCAGCTCGATAGCCTCTTCAAGCAATACGGGTGTGTGATACGAACTCATTACTCTTTGCGAAGTATTACTCGTACAGTACGAGCATCTATCTGTTTTACAATGTTACGCTCTGAGAAGGTGTGTGCCTTGAGCACCTGCTCGTTGTGGTTGCGGATTGTGAGCAACTCAACCTGCTCGTTGATTGTCGTGTCAAAGCCCTCAGCGCGGAGTGCTGTTGCAGCCTCCTCCAGACGCCAACTGCTCTCGGTGCAGAGGTTGAGATCTACCGCCGAGTTGTGAATCAGGTTGGTCTTGATGCGGAAACGCTCAAGGATAGAGAAGACAATCGGGAACTTCTCCTCAAGGACAAATGACAGGTCACGAGAGCGCAGTGTAAGCAGGCTCTGGTTGCGCTTGAGGATGATGATAGGCACCTTTACATCCTCCGCAGTGCCATCAATGCGTGTACCTGAAGCCTCCTTGTTGCCAAATGGGCGAACGTAGAGCGGAATATTCTTATTCTGCAGCGGCTTGATGGTCTTAGGATGGATAATCTGCGCACCGCTATATGCAAGCTCGATGGTATCGACATAGTTGAGCGCGTCAATCTTCTCGGCCTCCGGGAAGATTTTAGGGTCGGCGTTGAGAATGCCGTCAACATCCTTCCAAACCGACATTGACTCCGCGTCAAGGATGTGCGCAACAACTGCCGCAGAGTAGTCTGAGCCCTCACGGCCGAGAGTAGTTGTGCTGCCATCTGCCGCAGAGCCGATAAAGCCCTGACCAACAAATACGCGAGCAGCAGAGCCAGCAACCTCACGACGAAGCAGTGGGGTTGACTCCTCGATAAGCACATTTGCATCCTTATGGCGGAACTGAGTGACAAAGCAACGGCGCATATCTATCCAGTGGTTGGCAATGCCAGCAAAGTTGAGCCACTCGGAGATGATTGTGGTCGAGATAAGCTCACCAAATGCCACTGTGCGGTCATAACGCTCCTCAGCGCGTGATGCGTCGTAAGGTACGGTTGCCACAAAGCGGTGTAACTCGCTCAGCAGAGCCTCTACCTGGCCCAGTGTGCGGTGCTCACCGAACAGATCGTCGATAATTGCCTGATGGTATGCGGCAATCTCGTCAATCTTTCTCTCTGCAGCCTCTACTGCGCCTGTGCGGTAGCTGTCAAAGACCTCCTCGAGGGCATTTGTGGTCTTGCCCATAGCTGAAACGATGATAAACAGCTCGTTCTCACCGTCAATGATATGTTTTAGGTTGCGTACACCATCGGCATTGCGTACCGATGCGCCACCGAACTTATATACCTTCATAAGAGTTGTCTGTTATTTGATTTCTCTATATTTTGTGTTTGTATTCTCAAAGATAAATGCGAATGTATCTGCCGCCTCCTCAATGCGCTTAGCTGTCGGTTTACCTGCACCGTGACCGGCATTTGTGTCGATGCGGATAAGCACAGGGGTTTGACCTGCATGGCAGTGCTGAAGGGTCGCTGCAAACTTGAATGAGTGTGCCGGAACAACGCGGTCGTCGTGGTCGGCAGTTGTCACAAGGGTTGCAGGGTAGGCTGTACCCTCCTTCAGGTTGTGGAGCGGAGAGTATTTGTAGAGGTACTCGAACTGCTCCTTATTATCAGAACTTCCGTACTCAACAACCCAGCCGTGGCCGATTGTAAAGAGATGGAAGCGGAGCATATCCATAACACCTACGGCCGGCAGAGCAACGGCGTAGAGCTCTGGGCGTTGTGTCATACACGCTCCCACAAGCAGACCACCGTTAGAACCACCCGCAATGGCGAGCTTCTCGGGTGAAGTATATCCCTCGGCGATAAGGTGCTCGGCAGCAGAGATAAAGTCGTCAAAGACGTTCTGCTTATTCTCCAACATGCCGCTCTTGTGCCACTGCTCACCATACTCAGAGCCTCCACGAAGGTTTACTACGCAATAGACACCGCCCTGCTCCATAAACATTGCGGCTGTGGTGCTGAATCCCGGGGTGAGATTTATCTGGAAACCGCCATAACCGTAGAGGTAGCATGGGTTTTTGCCGTTGAGCTTCAGACCCCTCTTGTGAGAGACAAACATCGGTACGCGTGTGCCATCTTTGCTGGTAAAGAAGAGCTGTGTGGTGATGTAGTCCGAAGCATCGAACTTGACCTCAGAGGTGTGGAAGAGTGTCGTCTTGCCACTCTCAAGGTCGTAGTGGTAGATATTGCCCGGAGTAGTGTAGTTGGCTACCGAGTAGTATGCGTGGTCATCCTCGCGCTTGCCGTCAAAGCCACCTACAGAGCCGATTGCCGGGAGCTCGACGTGGCGAACAAAGTTGCCCTTACGGTCATACTGCACCACCTTGTTCTGTGCGTCAATCAGGTAGAAAGCAAAGAGGTAGTTGCCAACTGTACCTACACCCTCAAGCGGATGCTCTGTCTGCGGAATGATGTCGCGGCACTCTCGTGTATTGAGATTTACTGCGAGCAGGCGGTAGTTTGGTGCATCGTTGTTTGTCAGGACAAGCAGAGTATCCTCATAGCAGTCGAGAATCATGTAGTCGTAGTCAAAGCCCTCAAAGAGAGTCTTGAAACGGCTCTCGCCCTTGCGTTTGTAGAGCAGTTCGTTACCCGAAGTGCCTGCAGAACCTGTAATAAAGAGCCAACGACCATCCTCAGACTCACCACCGTGGAAGTAGTGAAGAGGGTTGCTCGGATCGGCATAGATAAGTGTATCCTCGCTCTGAGAGGTGCCTATGCGGTGGTAATAGACCTTCTGATTGGTATTCAGAGCCGAGTAGAGAGCCTCGCCCTCCTTCGGAGCGTCGTAAGCGCTGTAGTAGAAACCCTTGTTATCTGGCGCCCAGCTTGCACCTGAGAACTTTACCCACTTGATGTGGTCAGCAAGCAGAGTTTTGCTCTCGGCGTCCATGACGAAAATCTCCACCCAGTCGCTGCCTGCAGAGGCCAGAGAGTAGGCGAAGAGTTTGCCATCCTTGCTAAATGTAGCGGTGTTAAGAGCTACCGTACCATCCTCAGACAGTGCGTTAGGGTCGAGGAATAGCTCCTCCTCTGTATCTGTAAGGTTGCGCTTGCGGTAGATTACGCTCTGATTTTGCAATCCGCTGTTGCGAGAGAGATAGTACCAATCACCATGCTTAGATGGGGCGCTCTGTGTAGGGTAGTCCCATAGCTGCTCGAGGCGTGCCTTAATCTTATCGCGAGAGGGGAGTGAGTGCAGATAGTCAAAAGTAATCTCATTCTGAGCCTTTACCCAAGCGGCTGTCGCCTCAGAATTATCATCCTCCAACCAACGATAAGGGTCGGCAACCTCAGTGCCGAAATAGTTGTCCACAACACCCTCACGAGGGGTCTGCGGATATTCGAAATTCTTTGTAAACATACTCTTCAATAATCTTCCGCAACCAAACCCTACCGCATAGCAAACAGCTATAGCGGCAAAGACGATTACTACACTTTTCAAGGCCTTTACCATATAAATATATATATTTGCGACAAAGATACAAAAACTCTTGGCAAGATATATATATAATGGCAACTTTTTTGTATCTTTGGGAAAATTTTTAATGTTATGAAAGATTTACAGAAAATTATAGAGGCGGCGTGGGAAAATCGTGCGCTGCTTGAGGATGAGGCGACTCGTGAGGCTATTCGTACTGTTGTTGAGGCTGTGGATAAGGGTCAGCTGCGCTGTGCCGAGCCTATCGACCTTGAGAAGAGTGAGTGGCAGGTGAATGAGTGGGTGAAGAAGGCGATTATTCTCTACTTCCCGATTCAGAAGATGAGAACAATGCGTGCCGGAGAGCTTGAGTGGTACGACAAGATGGAGCTTAAGCGCGATTTTCACAATCTCGGCGTGCGCGTTGTGCCACATGGCATTGCGCGTTATGGTGCATATATCGCTCCAGGTGCTGTTATGATGCCGTCGTATGTAAATATTGGCGCATATGTCGATAGCGGAACTATGGTAGATACTTGGGCAACCGTTGGCTCGTGCGCTCAGATTGGTAAGAATGTGCATCTGAGTGGTGGCGTAGGTATCGGCGGTGTGCTTGAGCCTGTGCAGGCGGCTCCGGTGATTGTTGAGGATAACTGTTTTATCGGCTCGCGTGCCATTATTGTCGAGGGCGCGCACATCTGTCGCGAGGCTGTGATTGGCTCAAATGTGGTGATTACCGGATCTACTCATATTATTGATGTAACAGGCACTGAGCCAAAGACTTATAAGGGTTATGTGCCGGCTGGCTCTGTCGTTATTCCGGGCACATATCCAAAGCAGTTCCCTGCGGGTACATACAACGTTTCATGCGCCCTTATTATCGGTAAGCGCAAGGAGTCAACCGATAAGAAGACAACGCTCAATGATGTTCTTCGCGACTTTAATATCAGCTAACGGAGCATGATCTACCACATACCCATAACCACCTCGACAAATGACGATGCTCGTGATGCAAAGTATCACGACGGGGATATTATTTGGGCAGATTTTCAGACTGCGGGTCGTGGTCAGAGGGGTCATACTTGGGAGAGCCGTGATGGTGAAAACCTGACCTTCTCGGTGGTTTTGGAGCCCCGTTTTCTGCCTGTAGCAGAGCAGTTTATGCTCCTTGAGGCGGTGGCGTTGGCTCTGCGAGACTTCTTCGCGCAGTTGGGTGTTGAGACAAAGGTAAAGTGGACGAACGATATCTATGTCGGCGATCGTAAGGCGGTGGGTATTCTTATAGAACACTCATATTCAGGCGGGGCATTGTCGCGTACGATTGTTGGCATAGGTATTAATGTCAACCAGACAGAATTTTCGGCAGATATTCCAAATCCGATTTCGCTTGCCCTTTTGACAGGTAAAAAATATGACAGAGAGCAGCTACTCAAACAGTTTGAGGAGGCTCTCATTCTGCGCTATTCTCAGCTGAAAAATGGTAAGTGGGATAAGCTCCAAAGTGACTATCATTCAGCTCTTTACCGTCGTGACGAACAGCATATCTACGCACTGCCCGATGGTACTCGATTTAAGGGTATTATCCGAGGTGTAAAGTCGGGTGGGGACCTTATTGTCGAGTGGGAAAATGGCGAGCAGAAGAGCTATCTTTTCAAAGAAATTGAGTTTTTGTTGTAAATAAAGGAAAAAAATATTACATTTGTACGATAAAAATTGTGCAAATACCTAAAACTATAAAAATATGGCTAATATTCCTGTTGAATTGAAGTACTCTGACGACCATGAGTGGTGTCGTGTAGAGGGTGATTATGCCTTTGTGGGCATTACCGATTTTGCTCAGAGCGAGCTCGGAGATATCGTTTTTGTTGACATCCCAACTGAGGGTGAACAGCTCGCAGCAGGTGATGTTTTCGGCACAATCGAGGCTGTAAAGACCGTATCTGATGCTTTCCTTCCTGTTTCAGGCGTTGTTGAGGAGGTAAACCCTGCAATCGACGCAGATCCTGCTCTTGTAAATAGCGATCCTTATGGCGAGGGCTGGATGGTGAAGGTTAAGATGAGCAACCCTGCAGAGGTTGATGCTCTGCTCTCTGCTGAGCAGTATGAGGCTCTTATTTCGAAATAATCGACGTTTTATCAAATAAAATTAAACACAAAACTATGTCAAAAGTTACAGTTATCGGTGCAGGTGCAGTAGGTGCAACTTGCGCAAACGTATTGGCTTGCCGTGGCGTTGCAAGCGAGGTTGTTCTCGTTGATATTAAGGACGGTCTGTCTGAGGGTAAGATGCTGGATATGTTCCAGGCTGCTGCTACTCAGGGCTACAAGACTAAGCTCGTAGGCGTTACAGCTACAGATGCTGAGGGTTACAAGCCAACAGCTAACTCTGATGTTATCGTTGTTACTTCTGGTATCCCACGTAAGCCAGGTATGACTCGTGAGGAGCTTATCGGTATCAACGCTGGTATCGTTAAGGGTGTAGTAGGCAACGCACTTAAGTGGTCTCCAAAGGCTATCGTTGTTGTTATCTCTAACCCTATGGATACAATGACTTACCTCGCACTCAAGGCTACAGGTCTTAAGAAGAACCGTATCATCGGTATGGGTGGTGCACTCGACTCTTCTCGTTTCCGTTGCTACCTCTCTAAGGCAACTGGCGTAGGTATTCAGGATATCGACGGTATGGTAATCGGTGGTCACGGTGATACTACTATGGTGCCGCTCACATCTAAGGCTACTATTAAGGGTGTTCCTGCTTCTCAGTTCCTTACAAAGAAGAAGCTCGAGCAGGTTGCTGCTGATACTATGGTTGGTGGTGCAACTCTTACTGGCCTTCTCGGTACTTCAGCTTGGTATGCTCCAGGTTCAGCTGGTGCTTATGTTGTTGATGCTATTATCAACGACACTAAGGCTATCGTTCCTTGCTCAGTTCTTCTCGAGGGTGAGTATGGCCAGGAGGATATCTGCCTCGGCGTACCTGTAGTACTCGGTAAGAAGGGTATTGAGAAGATCGTTAAGGTTGAGCTCACTAAGGAGGAGAAGGCTAAGTTCGATGCTGCTGCAGAGGCTGTTCGTAAGGTGAATGGTGCTCTCTACGAGATCGGCGCTTTGTAGTTTTATCGTGAAAACGCGGATACCTATCTCCGCTAACAAAAAATCCCAGCAATGGCTGTACGCTTTAGTACTATCCATCGCTGGGATTTTTTGCCGAGCAGAGTATCTACCGCGTTTTGACGATAAAACGATTGTTACTCTAATTATCCATCGTATTGGTACGCATTGTCATTGGCAATGCGATTTTTTGTGCATAAAAATCAACGGAGCTTGAGACCCCGTTGACGACACACACATTATAAATTATTGATAACCTCTTCGGATTATCTCCGTTGAAGTGGTAATCCAATCTTTTCGCCGCCCATCCCGAGCGATGGCAATTGCCAAACGCTCTATCTCCCTCACTGGCCAAGGCTCGGAATTTCTGGCGAGAATCTCTGTTTTATTATATCAACAGAGCTATTAATTGGTGAGAACTTCTCAAATTTTTTTGTCAAATTTTCCCTTTGACTGATGCGAAGATAATATCAAATTCTACTATTTGAAAATTTTTGTGGTTATAGAGCCTCTCAGGGGATTTTAACCGCTATTTAGGGGCGAAATTCGCTATTTAGGGGCGAAATTCGTGAGTTTTGAGGCTTGTTTTAGGTCAAAATAGGCAAAATTTAGGGCTTTTAGTATTGGCGCAGCTCTCCTTGTCAGGAGCTTTTTGGTGCGTTCTGTAGGGGTTGTATTGTAATTTTTGAGAAAAATTTATAACTTTGCGCGATTGTTATATATGAATATAGGTAAAATATAAAATATCGACACGAAAGTTATGAAGTTTCAGGAGTACAAAAATCTCGATTTGCCACAGACTGCTCAGGATGTGTTGCAGTTGTGGGATGCGGAGGATACCTTCCGTAAGAGTATCTCGACACGCGAGGGTCATCCTGCGTTTGTCTTTTATGAGGGCCCGCCGTCAGCAAACGGTATGCCGGGCATTCACCACGTAATGGCTCGTACGATTAAGGATATTATCTGTCGTTACAAGACTCAGCAGGGTTACAAAGTGCACCGTAAGGCTGGTTGGGATACACACGGCCTGCCGGTTGAGTTGGGTGTAGAGAAGGCTTTGGGTATCACTAAGGAGGATATCGGTAAGAAGATTACTGTTGAGCAGTACAACCAGCACTGCCGTCAGGATGTGATGAAATATACAGATGTTTGGAGTGACCTTACCCGTCAGATGGGTTATTGGGTGAACCTTGAGGATCCGTACATCACATACGACAACAAGTATATTGAGACCTTGTGGCACCTGCTCAAGCGTCTGTTTGACAAGGGTTTGCTCTACAAGGGTTACACTATTCAGCCATATTCACCTGCTGCAGGTACCGGTCTGTCAACACACGAGCTTAATCAGCCAGGTTGCTATCGTGATGTTAAAGATACAACTTGTACAGCGCAGTTCCGCGTTGTTCGCAACGAGAAGTCTGAGCACCTCTTTGCAGATGTTGAGGGTGAGCTCTTCTTCCTAGGTTGGACTACTACTCCATGGACTCTGCCGTCAAATACTGCACTCTGCGTTGGCCCTGCAATTGACTATGTAAAGGTTAAGTGCAACAACCCATATACAGATGAGCGTCAGACCATTATCATGGCTACAGAACTTGTTCCGACACTCTTTGGCAAGAAGATGGAGGGTAAGTTTACCGTAACTGACGAGCACTACAAGGGTAAGGAGCTTGAGGGTATTCGCTACGAGCAGCTCATTCCGTGGGTTAAGCCTATGGCGCAGTATGGTGACAGCTTCCGTGTGATTGTTGGTGACTATGTGACCACTACAGACGGTACAGGTATCGTACATATCGCTCCTACTTTTGGTGCTGATGACGACCGTGTGGCAAAGGCTGCAGGTATAGCTCCGCTCTTTATGGTGGATACTGCGGGTAAGACCTGTCCGATGGTTGACCGTTCAGGCCGTTTCTACCGTCTGGAGGATTTGGATGCAGAGTTTGTTGCTAACAATGTAAATGTTGAGCTCTACAGCCAGTGGGCTGGACGTTATGTGAAGAATGCGTACGACAGCGCGGCTACAGATGAGACTCCGACACTCGATGTTGATATCTGTGTTGAGCTCAAGGCTCAGAATAAGGCGTTCAAGATTGAGAAGCATACCCACTCATATCCGCACTGCTGGCGTACCGATAAGCCGGTGCTCTACTATCCGCTCGACTCTTGGTTTATCAAGGTGACAGAGCTGCGTGAGAGAATGGTTGAGCTTAACAAGACCATTAAGTGGCAGCCTGAGAGCACAGGTAGCGGCCGTTTTGGTAAGTGGCTTGAGGGTCTTACAGACTGGAACCTCTCTCGTTCACGTTTCTGGGGTACTCCGCTGCCTATTTGGGCTACTGAGGACTACTCAGAGATTAAGTGTATCGGTTCTGTAGAGGAGCTTATCGCGGAGATTGATAAGTCTGTTGCTGCGGGAGTGATGGCAGAGAATCCATACAAGGACTTCGTTGTGGGTGATATGTCTAAGGAGAACTACTCTGTTGAGCGTATCGATCTGCACAAGCCATATGTTGACCGTATCGTGCTCCTCTCATCTAAGGGTGAGCCTATGCAGCGCGAGAAGGATCTGATTGATGTTTGGTTTGACTCTGGTGCTATGCCATATGCTCAGCTCCACTATCCATTTGAGAATGCCGATAAGTTTGATACCGTCTTCCCTGCCGATTTCGTTGCTGAGGGTGTGGATCAGACTCGTGGTTGGTTCTATACACTCCATGCACTTGCGACAATGCTCTTTGACAAGGTGGCATTCCGCAATATCATCTCTAATGGTCTTGTGCTGGATAAGAATGGTAATAAGATGTCAAAGCGTCTGGGCAATGCAGTAGATCCATTCGAGGTGCTTGGTAAGTATGGTGCTGATGCTACTCGTTGGTATATGATTACCAACTCACAGCCTTGGGATAACCTCAAGTTTGATACAGAGGGTGTAGATGAGGTGCGTCGTAAGTTCTTCGGAACTCTCTACAACACCTACTCATTCTTCGCTCTCTATGCTAATGTAGATGGATTTACCGGCAAGGAGGATGTTGTTGCTGTTGAGAACCGTCCGGAGATTGACCGTTGGATTATCTCTGAGCTCAATACCCTTACGGCTCGCGTAACTGAGTCGTTGGAGAACTACGATCCAACCCCTGCAGCACGTGCTATTCAGGAGTTTGTATGCGAGAATCTCAGTAACTGGTATGTTCGCCTTAACCGTAAGCGTTTCTGGGGCGGTGGCATGACTGAGGATAAGCTTGCTGCATATCAGACCCTCTACACATGTCTTGAGACTGTGGCTAAGCTCGCAGCTCCATTTGCTCCATTTATCTCAGATCGCATCTTCCGCGACCTGAATGCCGTGAGCGGACACTGCACCGAGAGCTCTGTACACCTCTCAACATTCCCAGTGTGTGACAAGAGCCTGATTAATGCCGATTTGGAGCAGATGACATATATCGCACAGAAGGTATCGTCAATGGTACTCGCTCTGCGTCGTAAGGTGAATATCAAGGTACGTCAGCCACTGACAAAGATCCTTATTCCAGTCCTTGATGCTGAGGTTGAGCGCCATATTGAGGCAGTTAAGTCGCTTATCGCAAGCGAGGTAAATGTTAAGGAGGTAGAGCTTATTCACGATACTACGGGCGTTATTACAAAGCGCATCAAGCCTAACTTCAAGACTCTGGGCCCTAAGTATGGTAAGTATATGAAGGCTATCGCAGCTCTCGTGGCTACATTTACTCAGGAGCAGATTGCTGCCGTAGAGAGTGGTGAGCTTACAACACTCGATATGGGTGCTGAGAGCATCGAGGTGTCGGCTGCTGACTTCGAGATTACCTCTGAGGATATGCCGGGTTGGCTGGTAACATCTGAGGGTAAACTCACCGTAGCACTCGATATCACCCTTACCCCTGAGTTGGAGAAGGAGGGCGTTGCTCGTGAGCTTATCAACCGTATTCAGAACATCCGTAAGGATTCAGGTCTTGAGGTTACCGATAAGATTCGCGTTGAGGTTGAGGATATTGAGACCGTACACGATGCAGTCTCTGAGCATGGCGCATATATCGGTCAGCAGACCCTCGCCGTAGAGGTTATCTGCGCAGCAGAGCCTAAGGGTGATTATGTTGTTGGGAGTGATGTGAATGATGTGCCACTCAAGATAGCCATCACAAAGCTTTAGATTTTGTTGTGAAAATGTGTCATATATGGCACATCTCTTAAAATTAAGTCGCGGCTGTACGTTTTAGTACTATCCGCGACTTAATTTTTGCACGATGCACCATCTCTAACACGTTTTGACAACAAATTTGCCGTGAAAAGCACGCATTTACTTCCGCTAACCCATAAATCAACAAAGGGCAGTACGCATTAGTACAGCCCATCCGTGGATATTTCATGATATACCACAGCTACTATGCTCTGACGATAAAACAGTGCACGGATTTATCGGTGTGCAAGCTATGAAAAGCCTTTGGCCTTTAGCTTGTCCGCCTTGACGGACTAAATATAATTCCACTTAAAAGCCAATAGCCAATAGCAATAACTATAAAGGTCGGCAGTGCCGACCTTTATACTACTTATCGCCTTCGATGATTGGAGCCCAGAACTCGATATTGCGCTTTTTGAACCAGCCGTGGCAGCCGAATGGAAGGCTGTTTTTGCTCAGGTGATAGCAGGTTTTAGGGTTTACATCGAATGAAAAACCCAGGGCCTTTTCGAATGTAGGGTAGTGGAACTCTGTAGGTATCAGTGCCCAGAACCAATCCTCGTTATATCGGGTGCCGGTATGGCTCTTGAAGTACTCGATGCGCTGAGCGTAGGTGTCGCACGCTTTAATAAAAGAGTCTATACGACGTAGTGACAGGCCTCCGTTGCCGACCTTCTTGAAGTAGTCTTGTCTGAGGAGTCTGCCGTTGCGCTTGAAGAGCTTGCGGCGTAGCCACAGATATTGACTAATGATTGGCATTGAGTAGCGGCGGCGCTTTGGCCAAGGAGCTCCGATATAGTCATAACCACCGTCACACCACTGCTCCAACTCGTCGCGGAAGATCCACGCATCTGTCTGACAGATAAGTATATACTCGCAATCGTCAAACAGCTGGTAGAAGCTCTTGGACATCATCATATCGTTGTATCCGGCAATGCCATTTGGACCGAGCCAATTGGTCGATACGCGCATCACCTCGGCTTGTGGAGCAAGGGCGGTAATGGCGTCGATATTTAGCCCTTCCGGAGCTAATAGTACCATAGGATATCGGCTCAACTTTTGAGCATTATTGAGAAAAGAGCTTAGCTCTCGGTCCCCTAAGTTTGTCTTATATATAGGAACAATAACTTTAACTTTGGTCTTTGTCATATCGTCTATTATCTGTTGTTTGCAACATAGTTATCAGCGGTCTGCTTCATCTTTGCAGCGCGTGTAGCGCTATCAGGGTGGGTAGAGAACATCTGCGCAACCTTTGCAGCGATGCCCTGGTTGCTGTCTGCGCCACCTGCAAGCTCTACGAGCTTAGTCAGGGCGTTGTACATGGCATAAGGGCCAAAGCCGCTCTCAAGGCAGATGTTGAATGCCATATTGTCGGCTGCAAACTCCTGAGTCTGTGAGAATTGAGCCTCGCTATAGGCAGTTGCGATAGCTGCAAGCTGCGAGGAGGTCAACTTCTCAAGTTTTGTATTTATTGCGCCAATGGCATCCTTTATTGCCGCTGTTTTGTATGCCTGGATCATCATATTCTTCGTGTCACTATTCTTCAGGTGGCCAATCTCATGACCGATAACGGCAAAGACCTCCTCGTCGGTCATAACATCCATAAGACCTGAATAGATGCGAATACTACCATCTCCGCAGGCAAAGGCGTTAATCTCGTCGGTCTGATAGACTTTGAAGTTGAGATTTAGTGACTCGGCACCCTTGATTTTGCTCACTAAATTATTGAGTCGCACGGTGTATGGAGAGTCTGCAGTGGCAATTGTGCTCTGCTGATCCTGATAGACAATATACTCGGTGCACATTGCTGCAACTTGCTCATCTGTAATGGTATAGGATGTAGCAAGGTTTACGCCTGCGCTGAGGAGTTTCTCGGTATTGAGTGTGCCACAAGCGACAAAAATAAGCGGGAAGATAAGAATCAGAATTCGTTTCATGGTGACTGTTATGCTTTAGGAATTTTTAATATCAAACGTAGTGCGCAATAGAGAAGATTGCTTGTGTTATTTTACTGTTTGTGCTATTGCCTCGGCTATGCGCTCACCGTCAAGAGCTGCGGAGATAATGCCACCGGCATATCCTGCACCCTCACCGGCAGGGTAGAGTGCGGCAATCTGAGGGTGTGCAAGGCTCTCTTTGTCACGCGGAATACGCACCGGGGTGGATGTTCGAGACTCTACGCCCACGACCACTGCCTCATTTGTCAGATAGCCGCGCATTCGTCTGTCAAAAATGCGAATTGCCTCACGCAGACGCGCTGCGATAAACTCCGGCATCCACTTGTCGAGTCGTGAAGGGACAATGCCCGGAACGTATGAGCATAGAGGTAGTGATGCAGATGGTCTTCCTGCCACAAAGTCGGCAACTCGCTGTGCGGGTGCTGTTTGGTGGCCATTAGCCTCTGCGCGTGCCATCATCTCAAACTGACGCTGAAACTCCAGGCCGGCAAGCTCGCCGTGCTCCTCAACAAGGTGTGCAAAGTCCTCGGCGCGAATCTCGGTCACAAAGCCCGAATTAGCAAATGGTGAGCCACGATGTGATGGCGACATGCCGTTTACAACGCTTTGGCTCTCGTCGGTCATCGCCGGAACGATAAAACCTCCCGGGCACATGCAGAATGAATATACTCCGCGACCTGCCACCTGCTCAACGAGCGAATATGCTGCTGCGGGCAGATACTCCATCTGGTCGGAGTTGTGGTATTGAATCTTGTTTATCAGCGACTGCGGATGCTCTATGCGCACACCCATAGCGAACGGCTTTGCCTCAAGACGAACACCGCTATTGTGCAACATAGTATATATATCGTGTGCCGAGTGGCCTGTAGCGACAATTACTGCAGCGCCCTCGATGCGCTCTGTACCAACCTCAATGCCTACTGCACGACCATCCTTTATAGTGATGCCCGTTACGCGAGAGTTGAAGTGAAATTCGCCACCGCACTCGACAATCTGGCGACGCATATCGGCAATAATTCTTGGCAGACGGTCAGAGCCGATGTGAGGGTGCGCCTCGTAGAGTATCTCCTCTGTAGCGCCGTGATATACAAGGCGTTGCAATGCTCGATTGTAGTCGCCTCGCTTCTTTGAACGGGTGAATAACTTGCCGTCAGAGAATGTTCCCGCACCGCCCTCGCCAAAGGCGTAGTTGGAGTCAGGGTTGATAACACCTCCACGCTGAATCTGCGCAATATCTTTGCCTCGCTCCGCAACATCCTTACCTCGCTCAAAAATCAGGGGCTTGAGACCAAGCTCAATGAGCCTCAGCGCAGCAAAAAGACCCGCAGGACCTGCACCGATAATAATTACCGGAGTTTTGTTTTCGACGCTTGGATAATCAAAATGAATCGGCTCGGGCATCGGTTCAAAATCCAAAAATGCCTCCATAGTCAGGTTGACCTTCAGCGCACCACGACGCGCATCTACAGAACGCTTGACGATGCGCAATAACGCAATATCGCTCTGCTTTATGCCCATCTGTCGTGCAACAGCAGCCGTGTAGAATTTACTATCAGACGCCTGTTTTGGCGTAAGTGTTAGAGTTATCTTCTGAGCCATAGTACAAAGGTAGTAAAAAAATCTCAGCTTTTAGCTATTTGTTGTCGTCTATTGGCTTTTTTGTGGATGGAGAGTAAGTTTTATACAACGTGAATGAGATAGTCAGACAGCTCAGTTAGTGTATTCAACCTTTGGGCGTATTCAAAAAAATGGCAGACCCACACAAGAGTCTGCCGTTTTTCGTATTCGGGGAAGTCAAAGAATTATTTGTTATCAGAAATTATGTTGCCACCTATTACAAAACCATCTTCTACTTTCGAGTTTAACAATTCATTAAATCTTGTTTTAACATCCTCTATTGTTTTGGGCTGATTGGATGTTATACCAACTTCCTGACGGTAGATATCCAAAGGATTTCTAAAACTTTCATCTACCGTTTCGATAATGATTTCGTTAGATTTCGTCTTTCCCATACTCATTTTCTGGTCCATATTTGTTCGGCTTGGTTTGAATATCTCGATATTGACTTTGTTGTTGCGCTCTAACTTGCTTATTGTTTTCCATTATTATCTTACTGATAATTATTTTCATTTGTCCGATAGATGCCTCATCTAATTGTATAGTTTGATTTGTGTCCACATAAAGGACATCATTGTTATTGTATTTTATTAATAATTCTCGCATTTTCTGCGTACAATCTTCGACTACGCTTTTATATGTTTCTAATATCCGCTCCGATGCTTGAATCAGTTCTTCTGTTGTCATAGTAATATTTTTTAAGTTAATAATAAGTTTATTTTAAGGTTGGTGGTGGGAAACCACCAACCTTTGTTAATCGTTAATTAAAAAGCGAGGATAGCACATACATTTAAATTGTCACCCTTACCGAATCGAGTGCTGCCTGAATCTCCACTTGAGAAATCGAGTTTGTATGTATAGTAGCTGTTTGATGAGTGCTCATACCACTCACTTGAAGACCAATACCAACCTGTCCCAAGGGTAGTACAACCCAAATTAGATAATAAGAAGTTCATCTTATCCTTGTTATTGTAAATTACCCTCAACTCATTCAAAGAGGGCAGATACCATCCTTGGCCATAATTCGAGCACCAAGTTTTTGCACTATTCCAAGATGCTGTTGTCTGTGCAGTAGAAAGAATCATTCCTGTTTGACTGTCTGTTTTCTCGACATAAACAATACCTTTAAGTTCTGGCAAAGAGCTTGTAGTTATGGCAGTTAGATGCTCATTCAAGAGAGATACGATTGTGAGTTGTGTGTTTGATGAAAGGTCAATGTCGGTAATAGCCAGTCCTGATGCATATAATTCTGTCAGTTCGGTATTATATTTCACATCAACCATCGAGAGGTTTGCATTGCGGTTAACATTAAGATAGGTCAGAACTGTATTATTGCGTATATTCAATGCCGAGAGCAAGTTGTCTGCAATATCAAACTCCTGTAATGCGGCGTTTGCCGTTACATTGATTTTTGGCAGTTTGTTATCGTTACAATAGAACTTCACGAGCGAGGTGTTGTTCGATACATCAAGGGAGGTAAGTTCGTTGTTGTTACATACGAGCGAGGTCAATGCCAAGTTCTTGGTAACATCGAGCGACTGCAACTTACACTTCTGTACATCGAGTGTTTCGAGCTGCGACAAGGTCGACACATCGATGCCCTCCAAGGCGCTATTGCCCGTAATGGTTGCATTAACGACGGGTGCGTAGAATACAAACGAGGTCAGGGCAGTGTTGTCGGTAACCACAACATCGGCATAGTCACCATAGAGTTCAAGGGTTGTCATTGCCGAGGCGTTCTTGAATGTAAAGGTGTCAAATGCGGTGTTCTTGGTAGTAAGATAGAGGGTTTCTGCCTGAGAGTAACCGTCAATCGTAATTGCGGTTCCGCCAATTGCATTGGTGGTAACACCCTGCAAGTTGAGGTACTGCAACGAAGGGCAGTTGTCGAAGTTGAGTTTCTCGATGGGGCAATCGTTACAAGTAACCGTTTTGAGTTGCAAGAGGTTTGGCAACTCAATCTTCTTGATGCTGTTGTTCGAGCAGTTAAGGGTTACAAGGTTGGTACAAGACTCCAAGCCTGTAAGGTCAGCAACGCCCTTGCCCGAGCAGTTTACCATAGTGATATTGTCCGACTCAACGATGCTGATTTCGCCATCGCCATCATCGTCATAGTTATTCACGAGGTATGCCTTCAATGCTGCGTCAGGGATATTCAGACCGCCATTGTTGAAGTAGGTTGAGGTAGTAGTGTCCTTGGTAACAGCCACAGCAGCGAGTTGTGCCTCGTCCTTGACCCAAAGCTTCACAAGGTTAGGATTGCCAGAGCAGTCGAGGGTTGTAAGAGCTGCATTATTGCTGATGTCGAGCGCAGTGAGGGCGTTGGTTGAGCAGTTGAGGTTCTCCAACTTCTGAGCAGGGATGATGTTGAGTGCGGTGAGTGCGTTCTTCGAGCAATCGAGGTCGGTGAGTGCAGTGCAGCCCGCCAGCGAGAGCTCTGCGAGATTGTTGGCTGAGCAATTTACGGTAGAGAGCGAAGGCTGATTGCCCAAGAAGAGCTTGGTCAGAGCGTTGTCGTTGCAAAGAAGTTCGGTCAGCTTGCCGCACTTGGTAACATCGAGGGTGGTAAGTGCGTTCTTCGACACATCAAGAGTAGTGAGTTCGGTATTCTTGCCGAGGTTGAGGCTCTCGATATGGTTGTTCGAGCAGTTCAGCTCGGTGAGGAGTGAAAGGTTGGTCACATCGAGCGACACAAGCTCATTTTTGAGGCAGAGCAACGAGGTGAGCTGCTTATTCTGCGACACATTGAGCGAGCCGAGCTTGTTGATAGATAGATTGAGCGAGGTGAGGCTCTTCATCTTGCTCACATCCACGGTCGAGAGCTTGTTGTTCGACAGGTCGAGGGTCACAACCGATGCGGGCAGGATAACCGACTCCAACGAGTTGGTAGCAGCCGAAACGGTAGTGAGTTTGGTGTTGCTTGCGAGGTTGAGCGAAGCAATCTTATTGTAAGAGCAGTCGAGAGTTTCGAGGTTTACGAAGTACTCGATACCCTCCAACGAGGTGATTTGAGGAATGGTGCCCGACACATCGAGTGAGGTAACAGCAGCAGCCTCCTCTGCAGAAATCTCACCATCGCTATTTGCATCGTAGTTCTCCAAGAGTACAGCCTTGAAGTTGGCATCGGTGAAGGCAATGTTGTCGATAGTCCAAGGAACCATATTTACATACTCAGAAGCACGCTGGTTGTTGCCGTCTGATACTTGCAGACGAACATTTGCCGAAATCTCGCTGCGGAAGAATGCCTCGTTGAGGTTTGCACCCGAAATTACTACGGTCAGGATGCCGTCCTTAGCCGTTGCGCTCTGGATAGTGAGCTCCACAAACTCGCCAGCTGTAGCACGGGTCATTGTATAGACAGCCTTAGCGCTCAGTGCGCTCTGCCAAACGGTAACGAGTTCGGCAGCGGTCGATGCGGGTTGCAACTCGAAGTCGAGGGTTGCAGTGCCAGCGGTGATTTTGCCATTGCTATTGGTGTAGTACATGGTAGCATTGCCATCGGCGTACTTAGGCACGAAGCTGATAGATTGGATGCGTGCCAAGATAGCTGCAACCTGCTCCTGCAAGGTTGAGATGTCGCCCTGGATGTTGTAGATAGCGACCTTGATGTTCTTAACCTCCTTCTCCAAGTCGGTTACACGAGCGGTCAGTGCTTCAATGGTTGAGTTGATAGCTGCAACCTCTGATGCAACATGGTCACGAAGCTCACCATCGAGGGTTGTGATAGCGTTTGAGATAGCATTTTTGTAGGCAGTGGTAATCTCCTTAGTGGTTTCAACCAGCTCTTCCTGCAGGGCTGTAATGTTAGCAGTATTGGCAGTGATTGCAGCCAGGTTGTCTGCGATAGCTGCGGCATTGTTGGCAATCTGCGCTGCGTTAGCACTAATGTCGGCAGCATTCTTGGCGATGGTGGTTGCGTTGGCAACGATAGCTTGTTCGTTGGCGTTTACCTGGTCTTGAAGCTGGGTGATAGCCGCCTGGTTTTGGTTGATAAGAGCATTATTGGCAGCGATAAGCGATTTGTTAGCTGCAAACAGTTCGGCATTAGCCTCAATGTCTGCATCGTTGTCCAAAATCGCCTGGGCATTTTTGCGGATACTCTCAGCATTGGTCTCAATAGCGTTGGCGTTAGTGATAATGTCGTTAGCATTTTTTGCAGCCTCAGCAGCAAGTGATGTGAGGTCGTTCTCAAGAGCTGAGATAAGTTTGCTGTTTTCGCCAATTTTGGCATTGATTTCGTTTTCAAGCTCTGAAATGCCCTCTTTGATAGAGTTCTCTGATGCGGTAATTTTACTCTCCAGAGCAACCTTTAAGGCCTCCAATTTAGCATCAGCCTCGGCGATGGTGTAGTAACCAGCAAGCTGGGTACTTACCCACTCCTTGATAGAGGCTTCGGCTGCATCAACGGCACTTTTTATTGCGCTGGTGTATGCATCTGTAATATCTTTGTTTGCGGCAGCGATAGCATCAGTATAGCCTTTGGTGATGTCTGCCACAGCATTTGCCAGTTCACCCTTAACACCATTGATGGCCTCTGCCAACTTAGCATCAACACGCTCCTCAAGCTCCTTGAGCAGAGTATTGACGGTCTGAGCATCAATGCCAATAGCAGCCACAGCTGCAGCAAGTTCATTGAACTTCTCCAATGTGGCAAAAGTTGCGGTTGCCCAATCTTCAGTACCTGATAATTCGGTATCTACATATGATTTGAGGTTGTCAATCTTGCCTTCAAGCTCTTTGTCCTTATTCTGCAGATTGACAATCAGCGCATTGATAGATTTGAGTTCTGACTGTATGTCGCTTTTTGCTGCATTCAGGAGAGCGATTACTCGTGCCGATTCTGCACTAATCTGACCCTCCAAAGAGGTTTTTAACTCTGTGATTTTATTGTTCGTTGTTTTTATCTCCTCTTCAAGCTCTCCTGCACGAGTTTGAAGAGCCACAATATACTCTTTCAGTTCAGTGTCGGTCTTCTCCAACTTGGAGAGGGAAGAGTTGATGGATGTAATTTGTTTTGTGATAGATGCGATTTGTGTGTTCTGAATTGCATCCACAGTTGACTCTAGGCCATCAAGACGGTCGTTGATTTCTGAACAGCCTGACAATACCATTGCCATCGCTGCAAGTGCAAGAAATAGTTTCTTCATAACAGTAAGTATTAAATTTGTCTATAATGTTTCAGCTGTTATGACAAAAAGAAAGTGTGGAGATGACTTCGTTTATTTCTAAGAAGGTTGTGGAAAGACCTATGCAAGAATAAACGATACAATGCCCCACACTTGGATAGTATGGGGAGTACGCACAAAAGTGCATAGCCGCATAGCTATACAAGAAATGAGTGCTGTTCGTATGCCCTCTTGCATTGAAAACTTCCACATTTTCTTAGAAGGACTGCGAAAACACTTTCGATATGTCTATAACCTATTTGGTTACAAACACAAAATTAGAAAAATTTTCACAAACGAACAACACCCCATGGGACATTGCATATAAAAAGCTGCAACCTTTCGATTGCAGCCTTTGCCAGATTGAGATACTATTTTGTTTTGAATTCGGTCTTCGGGGCGGTCAGTAAAGTTCCCTTGCGGATAGTGCAAAACTTGTTGCGATAGGGTTTATCTGGCGTGATGCCGATGTTGGCGAGGCTCTTGTAAGTGATGCCAATTTGCTCCCTGCCGAAGTGGTCGCACAATGCCTTGATGCTACCGAAGTAGTGGTGTTCTGCACCGAGTTCGAGGAGGACAGCGAGCATAAAGAGCAGTTGTCACTTTTGAAGAAGCAGAAGAGCGAGTTGGAGAATAAGTTGAAAAAGTGTAAAGTGAAGTTCGGTATGGACGATATTGACGAAGATATTTATACGACTACCGTGGAGGTTATCGAGGAGAAACTCGCCAAAATCGAGATAGAAATCGCAAAGGTAAAAAGAAATTTATCGAACCTTACCTCAACGGTTGATGAAGTAGTTGCAACTTGTTGTAAATTAGGCAGTTTGTGGAGCGATTCAGAATTAGAATTATGCCAGAAAATCCAAAATTTGCTGTTTCCAAGCGGAATTTTATGGGATAAAGAAATTGGCAATTATCGAACCTTCAACTGCAATCAGGCACTCGATATAATTCAAAGAGTATCAGGCAGTTATAAAAATAAAAATGAGGAGAAATCTGAAAATTTCTCCTCAAAATTAAAATTGTGCGGATAAAGGGACTCGAACCCCCACGCCTCTCGGCATCAGATCCTAAGTCTGACGTGGCTACCAATTACACCATATCCGCAGGATTCGGGCACAAAGATATATACTTTTTTGGATTTATCAAAAATTTTATTACTTTTGTGATTAGTTAGACTGATTTTGGTACGGATAACTATTTCAAAACATTAATACTATGAAGAGTAAATTTATGGTGATTGTACTGTTGGCAATGTTGGTTGCCGGAGTACACAGCGCATCTGCGCAGGTGCGTAAATGGGAATTGGAAGTTGGTGCTGGAGCTATTACTCCAACAAGCAAATTGGAGTTTGACAAGAATACCGTAGGATGGAATGCTATGGCCGAGGTTCGTCGTAACTTTGGTGCGCTTCCGCTCGACTTGGGTCTGCGTGTTGATGGCAATGTTTTCAACCGTAAGTATGAGGAGCTTGAGGATCTTCTGCACACTCAGTTTTCATCGCTCAATGTGATGGCTGTAGCTGACCTTAATGTGCTGAGAGCTAAGCAGATATCATTCTTCGTTGGTGCCGGTTTGGGCTATGGTTGGTTGGCTGCTGAGAATCAGGTAATCAACCCAGAAATTCCTGAGAGCCTTAAGGATAAGTACGAGGCTTTCAAGACTGTCAAGGAGACCTCTGTGCTGACGGTTATGCCACGTGTTGGTATTGAGTTGTTCCACCACCTCAGAGCGACCCTCTACTATAAGGTTCATGCGGGTAGCAAAGACGAGCAGTTGAAGGACCTTGTAAAGGGTCAGGGTCACTTCGGTTTGAGCCTTGGTGTTGTCCTCGGTGGCGGACTGAAGAATAAGGCGAAAGATAAGGAGTAACTGCGATTTTAACTTTATAAAAGTTAGGCTGTTGAAAAATTTTTCGACAGCCTATATTTTTTATCGCTATTTGTCGGGCTAGATGATGAAAAATATGTATCTTTGTGCGTATATTCCGAAAAATAGCTTTTACTATGAAAAAAATTATACTTACAGGTGGCGGAACGGGCGGTCATATCTATCCGGCAATAGCTGTGGCTGAGGCACTTAAGCGTATTTTGGGCGAGGATGGTGTTGAAATTCTCTTCGTCGGTGCTGAGGGCAGGATGGAGATGACGGCAGTACCCAAGGCCGGCTATCGTATTGTCGGTATGCCAATCGCGGGTTTGCAGCGCAAGTTGTCACTCAAAAATCTGCTTTTGCCATACAAGGTGTGGCGAAGTGTTCGTCAGGCACGAGGTATAATAAAGGATTTTCGTCCTGATGTTGTTGTGGGCTTTGGTGGATATGCCTCGGCTCCGGTGCTGTGGGCAGCTCAGAGAATGGGTGTGCCGACTGTGATTCAGGAGCAGAACTCATATGCGGGTCTTGTGAATAAGATTGTGGCAGGTGGCGCCAAGTCGGTATGCGTCTCTTACGACAATATGGAGCGATTCTTCCCTGCGGAGAGAATTGTAAAGACAGGTAATCCGTTGCGTGCGGCCTTCTCGGTTGAGAATATAGACAAGGCTGAGGCGCTGCGATACTTCGGTTTTGATGAGTCGCTGCCGGTGATAATGGTCGTGGGAGGCTCGTTGGGTACTCGTACGCTTAACAATATGATGCGTTCGTGGCTGATGACTCTTGATGGTCAGGCTCCGGTGCAGGTTATCTGGCAGACGGGTCGCTACTATGAGGCGGAGATGAAGCAGTTCTTGGAGCACTATCCGGCAAAGAATATCTGGCAGAGTGCGTTTATCGACAGAATGGACTACGCCTATGCAATCTCAGATGTGGTAATCTCGCGCAGTGGTGCGTGTACAATCTCGGAGCTCTGTTTGGCAGGTAAGCCTACGCTCTTTGTGCCGTCACCGAATGTCTCGGAGGATCATCAGACGAAGAATGCTCAGGCTCTGGTCGATAAGATGGCGGCACGAATGGTTGCCGACTCTGAGGCTGTTGATTGTGCTATGTCAACGGCTCTGCGTATGGTTGCAGATGAGGGTGAGCTGACTATGTTGTCAAAGAATATTGCAAAACTTGCCATTGCGGACTCTGCGGAGCGTGTGGCACGTGAGGCGCTCAAGTACTGCAAGGAGTAGAGTATGGAGAGGCGTAAGTTATACTTTTTGGGCATTGGAGGCATCGGCATGAGTGCCTTGGCGCGCTATTTTATGCATGAGGGTTGCGCTGTGGCAGGTTATGACCGTACTGCAACACCGCTCACAGCCCGCCTTGAGGCTGAGGGTGCGATGATTCACTATGAGGATAGCGTGGCGGCAATCCCTCCGCAGTTCTTGGAGGCAGATACGGTTGTTGTCTATACTCCGGCTGTGCCTGCAGACCATAGTGAGATGTGTCACTTCCGTGAGGGAGGCTACCGTATGCTCAAGCGCTCGCAGATGCTCGGTGAGTTATCTGTCGGAAAGTTTGTCATGGCAGTTGCGGGAACACACGGCAAGACCACAACCTCGACACTTGTCAGCTGGCTTAACCATGCGGCAGCGGGTGAGGGTAGTGCCTTTTTGGGTGGTGTGTCGAAGAATTTTGACTCAAACCTCGTCTTGGGCGAAGGTCGTCGCTTGGCTGTTGAGGCGGATGAGTTTGACCGTTCGTTTTTACAGCTTAATCCCGATGTGGCTGTTGTGACATCTGCGGATGCTGACCATCTCGATATCTATGGCACACATGAGGCGGTCAAGGAGGCCTTCTCGCAGTTTATTGACCGTATAAATGAGGGTGGCGCGCTTGTTATCAAGCAGGGCGTGGATGTAGAGGTTAGAAATAGCGGCATTAAGTGCTATCGCTACTCGTTTGATACGCCGACAGACTTCTATGCTACAAATTTGGAGTTGCAGGCGACGGGTCACTATAAGTTTGACGTTGTTACTCCGTTTGGAGTGGTCGAGGGTTGTACTCTCGGTATTCCGGGCTGGGTGAATGTCGAGAATGCAGTGGCGGCAGTGGCGCTCTTTATCTTTGCGGCAAAGGCTGAGGACAAGGAGGTCGATTACGATGCACTGCGTGGAGCGCTCGCCTCATTCTCGGGTGTTAAGCGTCGCTTTGAGTTCTACGTCAATACCCCGAAGGCTGTCTATATGGATGACTATGCCCACCATCCGAGGGAGCTTAGTGCAGCGATAACATCTGTAAAGAAGATGTTCCCATGCAGAGAGCTTACGGCGGTCTTTCAGCCGCACCTCTACACTCGCACACGCGACCTGTATGAGGAGTTTGCTCAGGCACTGAGCTTGGCGGATAGAGTGGTGCTGCTGCCGATATATCCGGCACGCGAGGAGCCTATTGAGGGTATTACGACAGAGATTATCGCACAGCGCGTAACTGCTCCGTGGACAATCGTGGAGCGAGAGCAGCTGGCAGAGTCTCTGAAGGGTATGGATACGGATGTTGTTGTGACCTTTGGCGCAGGAAACATAGATGCCTATTGTGATGCTGTGGCGGAGGTTATAAAGATGAAAGGGTAGAGAGAATGTGGCGTAAGATAGGTCGTGTACTGCTTGTGTTGGTGATATGGGGGGCGATAGCTGCCTATATCGTCTGCAGTGCAATGCTTACCCGTCGCCATAGAAGTGAGCAGAGCGTGGAGCGCGTGCAGATAGATATTGCCGACTCTACATCCTCTGGTCAGCTTATCACCTCGCAGAGGGTCAAGGAGATGCTGCTTGAGAATGGTATTGCGACTATCAATACCAATGTCGATAAGGTTGATACCAAGGCTATCAAGGATATGATTCGCAGCGAGGGCTTTGTGGATGATGTAGATATCTACGCCTCATATAGCGGTACGCTCCATATCCGTATCAGCCAGCGTACGCCACTGATGCGACTGCTTGTGGATGGATATGACTGTTACATTACAGCCGATGGCTATCTGTTCCGCTCACCGGCGCATGCTGCGCTCTATGTTCCTGTTGTAACGGGCGACTACAGACCACAGTTCAACAGTGAGTTTGAGGGCGATTTGAGGACGGTCCTGGAGCGAATAAGGGCAAATGGTGCGGACTCTTTGCAGTTGCTGTCAGCCGAGCGAGAGAGGGTCGCACAGCGCCAAAGCCACTGGCTCAAGCGTCGTAAAGAGGTGCGTGACAGCACGATTACTGATAAGCGCGAGCGTCAGCGCCTGAATGACTACATCGGCGGACACCTGCGTGATTGTGATCGCGAGTTTAAGCGCCTGGAGGCGAAGCGATATGCTATGACATCACGTCTGCAGCTCAGAGAGGAGCGATACAGTGACTTTATGTCGCTCATCGCCTTTGTGGAGCGATTGCAGCGCGATAGATTTTTTAGAGCCGAGATTGTGCAGATTGTGGCAACAACGACATCGAATGGCGCCCTGAGCCTGATGCTTGTGCCTCGTAGCGGAGAGCATCGAATAGAGTTCGGGTGGCTTGAGAATGTTGAGGATAAGCTGCATAGATTGCGACTATTCTATGACCGTGTTGCGGTGACGAGTGGTTGGGAGAGTTATAAGAGTGTGAATTTGAACTATGCAGACCGAATAGTCTGCACATATAATAGGGAAGAAAGGTAGGTTTGAATGAATAATATGAAACAATATTTTGTCGGAGTAGATATTGGTAGCGCCAATGTGGTGATGGTTGTCGGCTCTCGTAGTGAGGGGTCTGATCTGCTCAATATTGAGGGTGTCTCAATTCAGGATAGCAAGAAGAGCATAAAGGAGGGTCGCCTATGTACCAGCCTTACAAGTGCTGTTATCAACCTTAGCTATGCCATCAGGGATGCCAAGGAGGAACTGGAGGGCGCTCTGGGTATTAAGATTGAGCAGGCATATTTCGGCTTGGGTAGTAGCGATACGCGCTGTGTGGTTGTCGAGGACTTTATCCCGGTGAAGAATAGAAAGACTGGCGTTATTGGCAAGGAGGATATAAATATCCTGCGTCAGTTGCTTCGTCAGGTCAAGACTGAGAGCTGTTCGGAGAAGGTCTTTGAGATCTGTCCGTTGGCATACTACGTAAACGGAGTCAAGCGAACACTCAACCCCGTGGGTATGCAGGGCAGTTGGCTGAAGGGCGAGTACCTGCTCTCTATCGGACTAAGCGACCAGGTCAATACCCTCAAGCAACTCCACCATAAGGTTGGTATGGAGATTCAGAAGGTCTTTGTCAATCCTATGATTACCTTCCCGCTGCTCGTGAGCGAAAAGGAGGCCGAGGAGGGCGTTGTAATTGTCGATATTGGTAGCGAGGTTACAGATGTTACGGTGGTTCGAGAGAAGAAAGTTCAGTACTTTAGAACCATCTCGGCAGGTGCAGAGTTGATTAATGCCGATTTGAAGTCTATTCTTCCCAAGACGTCAAATTGCAGCAAGGTTAAGCACCTCTATGGCAAGGCGCTGAGCAGTGGTATTGCCGATAATGAGGTGATACAGATTGATAACAAGGAGGTGATTCACCGCAATATTGCGACTGTCATCGAGGCGCGCCTGATGGATATTGCCGAGCTTGTTGTCAAGGTTGTCAAGGACTCGGGCATGGAGTCAAAGATTGACCACGGATATGTCCTTACAGGTGGAACGGCGGCAATGCCGTTGATTGACCAGCTCTTTGAGCGTGAGACCAACCGCCCATGTCGTGTGGCAGAGCAACTCTATGGCATCGGCACAAAACCGCAGGATTGTGTGATTACTCCGGGACAACATGCGGCGGTGGCGATTATGATGCACGCGGCAAAATATGCTTCGTCTTATGTTGTGGAGCGACAGCCTGTGCAGGCACCAACTGTTCCGGTAACACCTACAACCCCTACAGAGCCAAAGAGGCCAACAAAGCCGGTTAAGCCTACAACTGTTACACCTACAGAGCCGACAGATATAACGGTTACACCTGAGAGCGATGTGACAGACCCTGCTGAGCCGATAGTTGAGCGTCACGAGCACGGACGATTTGCCAAGATTAAGCGAATGATTAACATCTCTCGCTGGATGGGCAATGAGGATAAGACAAAGTAGCCAATAGAAGTGAGTTTTTAAGAGAACATAAAAGATATATCCCTATGGGACTTTACGACGAATTTAAGAGTAATAAGATTACTGCATACGGTGTGCCGGCCAAGATTATGGTCATTGGTGTTGGTGGTGCCGGTGGTAATACTGTGGATCATATATTCAAGCTCAGCATCAAGGGTGTGAATCTGATGATTTGTAACACCGATAGCAAGGCTCTGGATAAGAGTCCGCTTGAGCCGTCACAGAAGATATGTATGGGTGATGGTAAGGGTGCAGGTAACGATGCGGCAGTGGGTCGAAATAAGGCTAAGGAGTCACTTGCCGAGATTCGCCAGTATGTCGAGAGCCGTAACCCTGACCTTATCTTCCTTACTGCAGGTATGGGTGGTGGTACGGGTACGGGAGCAACGCCTGTAATTGCCCAGATGATTCACGCCCTCAATATTCCTGTGATAGCAATTCTTACAACCCCGCCAATCAATGAGGGTATTCACCGCTTTGAGCAGGCGATGGAGGGTATTCGCTCGATGCGTGAGCTGGTAGATACCTTTATCGTTATCAAGAACGAGACTATCATCGAGCTTTCAGAGGAGCGCTCTGTGCATGATGCGTTCAATATGGCAAATGACATTGTGGCATATGCCTCAAAGGGTATTGCCGAGATTGCGCTGACTCAGTCAGACCTGGTGAGTGTCGATATCTCGGATGTCTGCAAGGTTGTAAGAAATAGCCGCTATGCCGTTATGGGTATGGCATCTGAGTCGGGTGAGGATAGAGTTGTCAAGGCCATCAAGGCTGCAGTTCTCTCCCCACTGTTTGGCAATGTGCCAATCAAGGGCTCAAAGGAGGTGCTTGTAAACTTCGCAACCTCATCACCTTCGGAGTTGAAGATGAAGGAGGTTAATAAGGCGCTGAACTACATTCAGGAGATTGCCTCGGGTGAGGATGAGAATGGCGATAGAATCCCGGTAAACATCATTTGGGGTACGAGCATCAAGCCTGAGCTGGAGGATAAGATTGAGATAATCATTGTCGTTACCGGTTTCCATGCCAACACATACTATAGCGAGGCGTTCGGTGGTCGTCTTGACCTTGCCGATGAGCAGACTCCTGCAGTTGCTCCACAGCAGCCTGCAGAGCCTATAGTGGTAAAGCCGGTGGCAGTGCAGCCTACAGTTGTAACTACTCCAGTGACACCAAAGGCGGATGTTGAGCCATCAAAGCCGACAACCCCTCAGGCGGTTGTAACACCAAAACCGGTAACACAAACAACACCAAAGACTGTTGTTACACCACAACCAGCCGTAGAGCCAGTAGCTCCGCAGCCGGTAGTTGTTACGCCAAAACCGATTGCACCAAAGCCTGTCGTTGTTCCACAGCCACAGCCGCAGCCACAGCAGCCGGTAACACCACAGGTAGCAGTAGAGGAGGTGCTACCAGATGAGCCGTGGAGAGTATCTATACCTGAGCGTCAGGAGATTCGTCCGATACCTCCGCAGGTGCTGCCGACAAATTATAAGTTGGATGGCAAGACTCCGGCATACAAGTCTCGTCGCGGCATGGAGCTGATTAATGAGGTGAAGGGCAAGAAGGTTGTCATCAAGATGGATGGCACAAAGAGCCAGGCAGAGGAGATGCCGAGTGATCCAGTACAGCAGAGCCTTGATTTTTAAGCGTAGAGGAGATATAGATGGTAGAATATTTAGGGTTTAATCCCAGTGTACTTGCGTTGATAGTGGGAGATATTATTCTTCTGCTTATATCGGGCATGATGTCATCGTCTGAGGTGGCATACTTCTCGCTCACGCCTGCTGAGTTGAGGCGTATAAAGCGTGGAGGCACAGTGGCAACGGATGCTGCATCAAAACTGCTTGATAATCCTGATCAGTTGCTGGCGACAATTCTTGTTGTCAATAATATGGTCAATATCGGAACGGTTGTGCTCTCAACGCAGATTCTCAATAGTCTGTTTGTCTTTCACCGTTTCGGTTTCCTTGCTCATACGGTTGTTGTTACCTTTGTGCTCTTGCTCTGTGGTGAGGTACTTCCAAAGGTATTTGCTCAGGGCTCGACACTGCGTGTTGCGCTGTGGTTTGCACAGCCACTCTCACTGCTCAGATGGTTGGTCTATCCGCTTAGCTACCTGCTTGTCAAGATGAGCAATGTGGCATCGGAGCGTTTGGTGCAGAAGAGTAACGATATCTCTATCGAGGATCTTGCCGATGCGGTAGATATGACCACTACAGCATCTACAGAGGAGCAGAAGATACTCTCGGGCATTGTCAACTTTGCCGATAGAGAGGTTGAGGAGATTATGCGACCACGAATGGATATTGTGGGTGTGGAGCAGACTATGACCTTTGGTCAGGTGAGAGATACAATCACATCGTCGGGTTACTCGCGCCTGCCGGTCTATTCGGAGAGTATTGACAATATCAAGGGAACGCTCTTTGTCAAGGATCTTATTGCCTATGCAAATCGTGGAGATGATTTCGGTTGGCAGAGCCTTATTCGTGAGCCATATATCGTGCCGATGCATAAGCAGGTAACCGACCTGCTGGAGGACTTCCGCCATGATAAGGTGCATATGGCAATTGTGGTGGATGAGTATGGCGCAACGCAGGGTTTGGTGACTCTGGAGGATATTTTGGAGGAGGTTGTCGGCGAGATTTCGGATGAGAGCGATGTTGACGAGAGCTTCTTTGAGCGTATAGATAAATATACCTACATCTTCGAGGGCAAGACCCATATTGTAGATATGCTCCGTGTGTTGCAGCTGGATGATGAACTCTTCGAGGATGTGCAGGGCAGGGCAGAGACCATTGCGGGCTTGCTGCTTGAGATTAAGCGCAACTTCCTCAAGAAGGGGGAGCAGCTCACTTCGCATAACATCCGTTTTACAGTGACGGCAGTTGATGGTCGTAGGATAGACAAGATAAAGGTTATTCTGCCACACAATGATTAACAAACTGCTTCTATCCCCGCTGCTGAGCCTTGAGCAGTGCCGAGAGTTGGTATCTAAGACCGACTGGACAGCTGCCTTAGAGTTCGTTTCGCAGACTCGTCAGAGAGAGTTTCTCACTTGGCGTGCGGTGCTCTATCAGTGGTTGGGTAGAGTGGTGGATATAGCCTACAAGGATGGTGCTCCGACAGCTGTAGGCTCTAATATAAATATAGGTGTGTCGCATACGACCGATATGGTTGCGGTAGTAGTCTCGCAGACTCCATGCGCTGTGGATGTGGAGCGTAGAGATAGAGATGTAAGCCGTGTGGCGGAGCGATTCTTCACGGAGAGGGAGCAACAGATAGCACAGAGTGGACAGTTGCAGGTGGCAGTGTGGTGCGCTCGTGAGTGCTACTATAAGTTTATGCGCGACCGCGCGATAGATATTCTGAACGATATCCATGTTACGCATCTGGATATCGAGCAGGGTCGGGTTACGGTGCAGAGCACCCGCGCAGCAGAGTTAGAGATGAAAATTGAGCAGACGGCAGAGCATATTGTCGTCTATGTATTGTAAATTATGGCAAAACAGGCAAATACACTATCATTAGGAACGGATAACATCGGCTCGTTGCTTTGGCGCTATGCGGCGCCTGCAATTATTGCGATGGCATCTTCGTCGTTGTATCACATTATAGACTCGATATTTGTCGGTCATGGTGTCGGTGGCGCAGCAATCGCAGGTATGGCTATCACCATGCCGATTATGAATATCGCTGCGGCATTTGGTGCTATGGTCGGAGTCGGTGCTGCAGCACGAATGTCTATCCGACTGGGTGAGGGTAATATGCAGGCGGCAGAGAAGACCCTTGCAAATGCCGTTATGCTCAACTTCGGCCTCGGCTTGGTGCTGATGGCTACGATGCTCACGTTCCTTGATCCGATTTTGCAGCTCTTTAGTGGCGGTAAGGCGTCGGCAGAGACGTTGGACTATGCTCGTGACTTTATGAAGATTATCCTGCTCGGAAATATGACCCAGCATATGTACTTGGGCCTCAACGAGCAGATTCGTGCGTCGGGCTATCCGCAGAAGTCTATGCGAATAATCCTTACGGCGGTGGCGATGAACCTTATCCTCAATCCGCTCTTTATCTTTAAGTTCGAGTTGGGAATCAAGGGCTCTGCATTGGCAACGGTAATCTCGCAGGCCATAGCCTTTACGATAACATTCAGCCACTTCTGCTCAAAGAGTTCGTTTGTCCGCTTCCGTCGTGCAGCATTTGTCTTTGATTGGAAGATTGTCAAGGCGATAATCTCTATCGGCCTTGCACCGTTTATGGTCAATATCTGCGCATCTATGGTCGCAGCCTTTGTAAATACTGCACTGCTGAAATATGGAGGTACAGGTGCGCACGATGTCGTCAGAACAGCCGGCTCTGCCGATATATATGTCGGCGCATATGGTATTACAAACCGTGTGGTGATGCTGCTCATTATGGTTATTCAGGGCCTTAATCAGGGTATGCAGCCGATTGTGGGATTTAACTACGGAGCCAAGCAGTATGACCGTGTGCGTAAGGCGCTCTATATGACCATTGCTTGCGGTATGACCATCTCAACGCTCGGATTTCTGGCTTGTCAGCTCTTCCCGGAGGGTATTGCACACGCCTTTGTTGACTCTGCACGCGGTGGCGATGAGTCGCTGATGATTGCAGCAGCTGCGCAGGGTATGCGACTGATTGTGATACTCTTCCCGATTGTCGGATTCCAGATTGTCGCGGCAGCGTTCTTCCAGTATATCGGCCACGCAAAGCTTGCGATATTTGTCTCGATGACTCGTCAGCTGATATTCCTGCTGCCTCTGCTGTGGATTATTCCACGATTCCTCGGTGCAACAGGTGTATGGATCTCTATGCCGATAGCGGACTGCGCATCGACAACCTTGGCGGTAATATTGCTTCTCAGAGAGCTTAAGAAGTTGAGGTAGGCAGCTGTCGGCTATACCGGATCGACATTGCAGATAATAGTCACATTCTTAAACTTGTCATCTTTGCGCAGAGCCTCAACCTGCTCTGCAAGGGTTGCACGCGCCTGAGCGAATGAGGATGTGACCTCTATCTTGAGAATAATCTCTACAATCAGTTCACCGCGAATGCGGTCAATAAGCGGAGTTACGGGGCCTAAAACCCTGCTACCAAACTTGAAACGCAACTTCTGACCCAGCAGAGATGCTGCAGCAGCGAGTTTTGAGGCATCCGCATGGCGCATAGTGATGCGTATTAGACGGCAGAATGGTGGATAGTTAAACATTTGACGCTCTTTGAGTTGCGATGTGGCAAAGTGCTGATAACCCTTCTCGCTCAGGGCTGCAAATACGGGGTGTGTCGGGTCTGCGGTCTGAATGACCACCTCTCCAGCCTTATCACGTCTGCCTGCGCGGCCGGCAACTTGTAACATCATCTGCCAAGCACGCTCTACAGCACGGAAATCTGGCGCATTTGTCAGATTGTCGGCATTTAGTACGCCGATGAGTGTAACTCCTTTGAAATCAAGACCTTTTGCTACGATTTGTGTTCCTATAAGGATGTCGGCATTGCCGTCAGCAAACTCACTTATGATGCGATTGTAGGCGCTGTCACTCTTTGCGCTGTCGCTGTCGAGCCTTAGAACGCGCGCAGTAGGGAATAACATCTCAATCTGCTCCTCAATTCTCTCCGTACCCATTCCCATCGCCTCAAGTTGCGAGGTTTTGCAATCGGGGCAGAAGTGCGGGTCAGCAATCGAGTATCCGCAGTAGTGGCAGTTGAGAGAACCACTCTTCAGGTGGCGAGAGAGCGTTACGTTGCAGTACGGACAGCGAGCCTTCCAGCCGCAACGCGGACACTCTACATATGAGGCATATCCGCGACGATTCTGGAAGAGGATTATCTGCTCTCCAGCAGCAAGTCGGTCGGCTATGCGGTCAAGCAACTCCTTGTTGAAGTGGCTCTTGCGCTCACCGCGCTTTACGGCACGCATAGTGTCGGAGATTATAATCTTCGGAGGTAGTGAGCCTCCATATCTTGTCATCAGACTTACACCGGCATACTTGCCCGCCATAGCGTTGTTGAAGCTCTCTAGCGATGGAGTGGCACTGCCTAAGATGGTCTTTGCACCGTGGATATTGGCAAGCATAATGGCGGCATCGCGACCATGATATCGAGGGTTGGGCTCGTTCTGCTTGTAGCTTGTGTCGTGCTCCTCATCGACAATGACAAGCCCCAGCTTGCGATACGGCAAGAAGAGGGCAGAACGCGCACCGACAATAAAGTTACCAGATGGCGCACGGAGCATATCCATATATATCTGTGTGCGACGCGCTGCTGTTAGCTTGGAGTGGTATGCGATAACTCGGTCGGAGAATATCAGTCGCATACGTTCGACAAGTTGTGCTGTGAGTGAAATCTCGGGTACAAGGAGAAGAACATCCTCTCCGCGCTCTAATGACTGAGCGATGCGGTGGGTGTATATCTCGGTCTTGCCAGAGCTGGTTACGCCGTGGAGAAGAGCTACATTGCGAGCCTCTAAACCGTTGTTAATCAACTGTAGAGCATTGCTCTGCTCTGTTGATAACGTAGGGAGGGCAGAGTGCGTTATGGGTAGTAACTGCGGAGCTGAGTCGCGTTCGAAAATATCTATAATACCCGCCTTGACAAGCGCTGAGATTGTAGCGGCATCGGCACTGCTTGACTGTCGTGGTAGCTCTCCGCCAGAGGCTTGTAGCTCTGAGATAAGGGCGGCACGACGTGGTGCACGACGCGCGAGCTTTGCAATATCCTCGCTATTAGGTGCGGCAATAAGTCGCAGAACTCGCTCTTGTGGTAGGTTGTAGGGGTAGTATAGCTCCTCTGTTGTGGCGTGTGACTTTACAAGTGAGGGCAGAGCCACGCGCATAACTTCGCCGATGGTTGACATGTAGTACTGAGCCATCCAACTCCAGAAACTGATTTGGGTCTGAGTAAGTATCGGGAAGTCGTAGAGTCGCTTAAGGACGGGCTTGACCTTTGCACTCTTTGGCGGAGTGTTATGTAGATGCAGAACAATGCCCGTATAGAGGGCGTTCTTGCCAAATTGCACAACCACCGCTTCCCCAACCCTTAAATCGGGGATATGGCTCACCGCAAAGGTGTAGCAGGGTTGTGCCAATGGCAGAATGATGTCTGCAAAGTTCATATTTGACAGCTATAAACTCGTCTTTAGAACGGAGCCTCCTCGTCAATAGGTGCGATGGTCATTCTCGGTGCTGCAGGGGTTATGGAGAACTCATCTGCTCCGGTCATATTCTGCAGAGGCGAGATAGGTGACGCGGCAGCAGGGGCTGGTGACTCATAGGTGTCATACTGCTCAGCCTGTGGTGCCTGAACAATCATCTCCAAGTCGGCAAAACGAGCCTGCTCCTTGATAAAGCGCATGCGTACATCAGTCACCTCACCATTACGGTGCTTAGCCAAGATAATCTCTGCAATACCGTCAGTGCTCTTGTGGTCTTCGGTCTCTGTAAAACCGTAGTACTCAGGACGGTGGATAAATGCTACAACGTCGGCATCCTGCTCGATTGCACCCGACTCACGAAGGTCAGATAGCTGTGGACGTTTTGTTCCACCACGAGACTCTGTATTTCGAGAAAGCTGCGAGAGGGCGATAACAGGTACATTAAGCTCCTTAGCAATGGCCTTGAGTGTACGAGAGATAAATGCCACCTCCTGCTCACGGTTTCCGTTTGCACCACCGCCGACATTGCCGGCAGTCATCAGCTGCAGATAATCGACAATGATAATCTTGATGCCGTGGTGTGTATGGAGTCGGCGCACCTTTGAGCGGAACTCAAAGATTGACAGCGCCGGAGTATCGTCAATAAATAGCTTGGCATGGCCCAGTGGCTTACTTGCAACCATCAGGTGGTTCCAATCCTCTGGAGTGAGGCGGCCGCTACGGATAAGCTTGCTATCCAGACCGGTCTCGGCTACGATAAGTCGAGTCATGAGCTGAATAGCCGACATCTCAAGTGAGAAGAACGCTACGGGACACTGATAGTCGATGGCCATATTTCGCGCCATAGAGAGCACGAAGGCGGTCTTACCCATTGATGGACGTGCCGCAACGATAATAAGGTCTGACGGCTGCCATCCGAGGGTGACGTTATCCAAATCGTTAAAGCCTGTGCAGACACCGCTATACTTCGAGTCGTTCTTGCCCGCCTCCTCAATCTGCTTGATAGCCTTGTCGAGAATAGATGCCGAGTCCTGAACGCTACGCTTTACGTGACCCTCAGTTACGCGGAGGATAGACGACTCTGCAAAACCGATAAGCTCCGTAACATCTGTTGCGCTATCGTATGAGCGACGCTGAATCTCAATGGCTGACGAAATGAGCTCTCGCTGCACATGCTTCTGAGCGATGATTCGGGCGTGGAACTCAACATTTGCCGCTGCACCAATCTTCTGCGTCAGCTTGGCAAGATATGTTGCACCACCAACCTTTGTCAGTTGACGATTTGCCTTCAGATACTCTGTAACGGTGTAGATATCAACCGGCTTGCCGACAGTCGATAGCTCATTTATGGCGTGGTAGATAATCTTATGCTCCTCGGTGTAGAACGAGTCCTCAGAGATATACTCCTGAACAGTTGTCACCGAGTCACTCTCCAACATCAGCGCACCAAGCACCGCCTCCTCAAGCTCTACAGCCTGCGGTGGTACTAATCCTCCAAGCTCTGCCTCAGGGACAAGAGTGGTATATGCCTCTCTATTTTTCTGTGATTGTCTGTAATCCTTTGCCATAAACGTTGTGCTATTTGCGCAAAGATAGCTATTAATTTTGAAAAGACAAAGCTATTGCGCTATCAGATGGTGTGATGCTGCGAGGGTTGCTATAGATATCTTTACATTACCATCACAAGCCTCGTATATTGCGCGGGCAAGTGCCATGAGTGTTGCACCCGATGTAAATACGTCATCTACAAGTAGTATGTGGCGACCAACAAGACGCTCAGGATGCGTTACGGCAAAGATATCAGATATGTTGCTCCAGCGATCAGCGTATCTCATTCGTGCCTGGGGCGGGGTATGGACTATGCGGCGGACGACTGAAAAGTCGTAAGGGATGGAGGATATGTGGCTCATGCCTGCGGCGATATGCTCCGACTGGTTATATCCTCGCCAAAGGGTGCGACGCCAGTGGAGTGGCACGGGGACGATAAGCTCTATGCCGTCAAGAAAGTCGCTCGTAGATAGCTCTGTGGCAAACCAACGGCCCATATTCTCGGCATAGTACCAGTGGTTGTGATACTTGAAGTTGTGGATAAGCTGTTGCCATGGGCTATTGTCCGAAAACCATAGAAATGCCGCTGCGCGTTCAATGGCCATCTGACCCCAACACTGATGCTCAATCGGGTTGCCACGGCTACGCCACAGATTTGTAATCGGAGCTGTTAGCGCGCAGTCCAAGCATAGATAGCTATCCTGCTCTTTGAGCCTTCTGCCACAAATCGGGCAGGTGGCCGGAAAGAGTAGCTGTCTGAGTGAAGAGAGCAGTCGCAGAGGGTTCATCAAAGTAGCTCCTCTGTGCTATTGTCGGCAAACTTCGTAGCAAAGAGCCTTGCTGCGTAGCTCTCAGGGATAAATATCTTGCTGATATTCATCGCCTCGAGGATGCTCTGGTGCGTTGTGTCGAGTGCGCGAGCATAGATATTCTCAACCTTAAGCTGCTTAAGTGCCGCCACAGTGCGCAGAGATTGATCCATGCTCTGACCGATAGCTACAATGGTGCAATCTATATCGGCAAGAGGCAGTGAACGCAGTGCCAAAGGGTCTGTAGTATCCATAATGTAGGAGAAGGCTATGCGGTCTTTGATCTGCTCGATGTCGCGGGTCTGCTTATCTACACCGATTACCTCGTGTCCGTTGTCTGTAAGTGTCTGAGCCAAGGTCTTACCAAAGTTGCCCAAACCGATAACTAAATATTTCATTCTATCGTTAGTTTATTATCACACTCTCTTCAGGTAGGCGATAGTGAGGTTGCTCCTTTCGGGAGAATAGGCTCGTCGCTACCGTTATAAGGCCTACACGGCCGACAAACATCATTATCGAGACAAATACCCTGCTGGCCATGCTCAACTCAGGTGTGATGCCCAGCGATGCACCAACGGTGCTCAGTGCCGATATTGTCTCGAAGAATATATCGAACGGCTCCAACTGTGGCTCGAGAATCATCAGCGTGACAAAGCAGATGATAATCATCATCACCGAGCCAAAGATTGTTGCATAGGCGCGTCGTACAGATGAGTCGCTAATCTCGCGATTGAACATCTTTACCGCACTCTCTCCGCGCACAACAGATATAAATGATGCCACAGCCACACCCATCGTATTGACCTTAATACCGCCGGCCGTTGACTGTGACGCACCGCCAATCCACATCAGGATTATGTAGATTATAAGTGTTAGCAGCGAGAAGTTGCACAGGTTAATGGAGCTGAAGCCTCCAGAACGAGGTGTTGTGGCGTTGAAGAAACTCTGCACAAGTTTGTCCGTAAAACTCATGCCGGCAAAGGCCCCGTTCCACTCAATGAGCGCTATGGCGAGCGTGCCGACTACGAGCAAGAGCAGTGTCCAGCTGATAGCAATCTTGGTGTTGAGTCTTGTCAGGTGCGGATATTTTGCAGGGACGGTTCTGCGAATAATCTTTGCAAAGAGGTAGCGGATGTGGTATGATACAACATTCTTGAAGTTGACAAGTATCGGGAAACCTATACCGCCAAGGATGATTAGCAGCGATATTACAATGTAGAGGCTGTTATGTCCCTGAATAATCATCGGATTGCCCAGATTGCCACTCATTGTAGAGAATCCTGCATTGCAGAATGCAGATACGGCGTGAAATAGCGAGAAGAGAATCTCGTCGGCCATCCCCATTCCTAACTGTCCGTGAATGGTTGTCCAGATAAAGAACGCACCGATAGCCTCTATGCCGAGCGTAAAGCCGAGGATATATAGCAGGGTGGACATAAGTGAGGTGAAGGTGTCGGACTGCACCATATCTCTGAGTGCGAACTGGTCGTATAGCCCCGTATTGCCCATAAAGAAGAGGGCAAAGAAGCTTGTAATGGTCATCACGCCCAAGCCGCCAATCTGTACAAGCAGGGCGATTATCAGCAGACCTTCAGTAGAGAATGTTGTTGCGAGATTTACCGTTGTAAGCCCCGTTATGCAGACAGAACTTGTTGCTGTAAAGAGCGCATCGACAAGCGATATGCTCACCCCATCGAGTGTTGAACGGGGCATCATCAGAAGAGTTGTGCCGAAGAAGATTATCACCAGAAAGGTTATGGCAAGGAGCATTGCAGGGTTTGTCCTTCGGCGTGTGATGCTTATAATGCCGCGCGAAATCTCCATTACAGCAAATATGCCCACCACGCTGAGCATGTATAGTTTGGCTGCAAATAGGTGGTATAGGCCTGTAAACCACGCAGGAACAGCAGCTACAGAAACTATATCGGGCAGAACTGTAAGGTATAGCAGCACGCCAAGTACAATGGTCGTAACAAAGTTGCTACGCCAGATATGTCGCCAATTGGTGATAAGCCTAAGCGAGAAGAGGATGACAAAGAAGAGTTGAACAGAGTGGTAAATGCTCTCAATATATCCCGCCTCGATAGGTGTGAGGGCAAAGCCGTAGTCGATGATTGCCGCTGCAACAAAGATAGAGGCAACAATAAACGAGAGCACTCCAATGAGCATGCTGACTCTGTTTTGCCAACGCTGTGGGATATATTTCGTTATCAACTTCATACTACAAAGTTAGTAAATATTTCGCTCCATTACAAAGTCCTGCTCTCGATTTCCTGTTCCCAAGTCATAATCTACACTAAATTCGGCACTGTTGAAGAGCTCTCCGGTGGCCTTGAAGCCAAACTTTTCATAGAATTTGGCACTATTTTGGTCGGAAGGAATAAGAATTGTGCGGTGGTAACGACCGCTATCTATGTTGTGTAGTGCCGAGGTGAGAAGCGCAGAGGCTATGCCCCTATTGCGATACTCTGCCCGTGTGGCTACGCCGTAGATGTAGGCAATGCTCTGAGCTTCGCTATGCAGAGGAACTACGTGGAGCATTGCAACAACTCGCCCCTCTTCGGTGTGGGTGAAGGCGAGCGCAGGGTCGTAAATGCGGACAAAAAAGTCGTCAATATCTTGCTGACTATCCCCGAAAATATCGCTCCACAAGCTGCGCATCTGCTGCTCAGAGTCAGATAGTTGCAGCGCTGTATGCTTCTCGAGCAACTCAACGGGGTAGTAGCTCTGCTTTGCACGTCTCAGACCCTCAATGCCCAAATCATCCTCGCGGTTGATGTATTTGAATCGCTGTTGTAGCTCTGTTGCCACAAGGTTGTTAATCATCGCCCCGGCACCATCAAAAGATGTATCGACCTTCTCGATATGTATGCAGAAGGTGTCGTGGTTGACTGCCGAGCCGATAGCAAAGGCACACGGAGCATCATCTACGTAGAGAATCCAACCCTCAAGAGATAGGGAGAAGAAGCTCTCCAAGGCGCGATTGACTGCCCACTGTTCACTTCGGTCGCAAATCTCTTTTCGCTGGTCGCACCACAGTTGGTTGAGCGCACGGCAGTGGTCGATATTGCTCTCTGTCAGAGGCTCAAAACGGTAGTTGTAGCGCGAGACAAAGCGGTTGATAAAGTTTCGCTTGGGCTGATACTTGCGCCCAGGCAGAGCAGCAAGGTCCTCCGATAGGTATATATAGTCGCTGCTTGCCATTGTGTGGCTGAGCGCGAAACGACCGGGGTAGAGACGGTCAATCTCCTCACGCCACGCCCTGCTAAGTCCAACAAGGCGAAGTGGCTCGCCAAGCGCTGCAGCATCTGCGGCAAGGGCATCTATAACATCCTCTACAGAGCCGCTTCCGATGGGCTGCATATAGGCGGTCTCTGCTCTATCTGTAGTAAAGCGGATAAGCAGAAAACCGTTCCACAGAGCTACATGGCTGTTATAGCGGTCTTGCCAGCAGTAGATATTGGCAAAACTCATGTCGCAATTACGGCACTCTGTCTGTCGAACAGTCTGCTCAAAGAGTATTTTATCTGAGAGAGTTACCCGATGAAACGGAATCGGGGACGATGTAGCTCTTTCGCTCTGCGTGTTCATAGTATTGCTGAATATATGCCTTTATGCGCCTCTCGATGCTCAGGTTGTTGTGAGTAGAGATAAGGTTTGCAGTGCGAGCGGTATCGGTTATGCTGTATATCTCGCGAATGGCATCATCTGTAAATATATAGATATACTCCTCTGAGAAGGCCTTGTATGCACCATTGTCATAGACAATAGTTACAGGCTCCTCGCACGGTGCGAATACATCACGGCCATAGGCGAAGTATGGAGCGTCGTAGCCCAAAATACCGAGTAGGGTTGGCATGATATCTATCTGCGACACAGGCTCGAATGTCTCACCTTTTAGCTCTCCATTTGGTGTGTATATCGCTCCAAGAATGTGGAAATCACCCGGCGAGACTGTTGTCTGCTCTGCGTAGTGCTCACTCGATACATGGTCAGCCACAAAGACGAAAACAGTGTTGTCAAACCACCCTTTGTCGCTATTCTCGGCAAAGAATCGCTCTATAGAGGCGTCTAAGTATGCGGCGCATGGCTGTATTAGGCTCTCACCCTGCGGAAGGCGCTCCCTCCACTGGTCAGGTAGCACAAAGGGGTGGTGCGAGGATATTGTAAAGACAGATGCGATAAATGGCTCGGCAAGGGTGTCAATCTGCTCACCCATGAACGAGAGGAACTTGTCATCCCAGATGCCCCAGTAGCCATCAAAGTCGTTGTGGCCGTGCACTTTCTCATAATCCTCCTTGCTCAGACAGCGGTCAAAACCTGCAGATAGGGCATAGGCGTCAAAGCCCATTGAGCCTCGCTCCGAGCCGCAGAAGAAGGCTGTTGAGTAGCCACGCTCCTTGAGAAGCATCGGCAGTGGGCGACTCTCGCCCAACGATTGTGGCATAAGCACAAATGGCGTTACCAAAGATGGCATAGAGCCCCAAACGGATGGCAATGCCTGAATAGAGCGTTTGCCGGCTGCATACATTCTGCGAAAGGCGTAACCGTTCTGCATCAGCGAGTCAAGGAACGGAGTGTAGCCCTTCTGCTCCTTGTCTTGGTAGATTTCAGGGCAGAGATATGCCGAGTTCTCGGCAGATATGCTCTCTGTGACAAAGATTACGACATTGCGCGCCTTGAACTCTCTGTTTTCGGCAGGGAAGTGGTATGGCGAGTAGATTGAGCTAAGCTCCTCTGCCTCAAAGTATTTAGGTGCTCTGACCTCTCCGTCACCGATTGTTCTGAGGATGCAGAAGGGGTTTGAGAGCGCTATATTTGCCTTGTCGCTACTCTTGGCGAACTTTAGTGAGTATGGGATTGCTGTCGGACGCGCCATGCGACTCAGTCCACCACGAACGCCTGCAAGCGAGAGGGTCAGTGTACCCAAAAGCAGCAGCGTGCTCAGGATGTAGTAGCTCCATCCGGAGATTATCGACTTTGGCGCGATTTTGCGTCTGTAGCCCCATGCAAGTAGCGCGATAAGGGCAAAGCCGATAGCCACAAGGTGCAGATTCTCAACAGCAAACTTAAATATGAGTTGCACAGAGTTTGAGTTGTCGGCAAAGAGTATCTCCTCGGCTGTAAATCGCTTCTGCGTATAGCGGAAGTAGATGGCATCGGAGATATTTATCGCAACGCATACGGCGCCTATGACTACGTAGTACCAATATAGTGCGTTGCAGTACCATCTCTTTTCGCGAATGTGCAGTGGAAGTAGCGAGAAGAGAATCCAAACGCAGAAGACGTAGCAGATAGAGATGATGTCAAAGCGCACTCCGCCATAGAGTAGCGTCGGAATCTCGCTCCACTCAAAACTGCCGAAAATCTCTGCATTATAGAGTGTAAAGACCACTCTGCAGAGCATCATTACCACAAAAAGCAGTAATGTGCGCCACAGAGTGATGATAGGATATGTGTTGAGTACTCTATTCACAAGCCTTGAGTGACATGTCGAGAGACTTGATCTGGTGTGTCAGTGCGCCGACAGAGATAAAATCGACACCTGTAGCTGCATAGTCGCTCAGAGTCTCAAGTGTAATACCGCCACTTGACTCGGTCTGGCAACGACCTGCAACCTTCTTAACAGCCTCGGCAGTCATCTCTACAGAGAAGTTGTCGAACATAATACGGTCAACACCGCCGGCTGCAAATACCTCATCGATATCCTCAAGTGTACGTACCTCACACTCGATAGGAATATTCTTGCCCTTTGCTGCCAGATACTCCTTAGCACCCAAAACTGCCTTGCGAACACCTCCTGCAAAGTCGATGTGGTTGTCCTTGAGCAGAATCATGTCGAAAAGACCGATACGATGGTTCTCGCCACCGCCAATCTTAACGGCCATCTTGTCAAGCACGCGCATGCCAGGGGTGGTCTTGCGAGTATCAAGCACCTTAGTGTGGAACTGTGCGATACGGTCGGCATAGACAGCGGTCTGTGTAGCTACGCCACTCATGCGCTGCATAATGTTGAGCAGGATACGCTCAGCCTGAAGCAGTGACTGCATGCGACCCTCTACATAGAAGGCAATGTCGCCAACCTTTACACGGTCACCATCCTTGAGAAGTAGATCAACCTTTACCTCAGGGTCAAGGCGAGAGAGGATTATCTGCGCAATCTCGATACCGGCGATAATTCCATCCTGCTTGCAGAGCAGCTTCATGCGTCCGCGCTCAGTGGCAGGGATACAACAGAGTGATGTGTGGTCGCCATCACCTAAATCCTCAGCAATGGCAAGCTCAATAAGAGCATCTACATAGGGCTTGTACTCAGCTTTCATATTCGAATATGTTTATGGTTGCTACTTCTTTGTTGAACCGGCTACAGATACGTGTGCATTCATCATGGCAATGTCGCAGTCGAGCATCACTGAACTCTTAGATACGCTACCGGTAAAGTCTGAAATTGTGTACTCTGCAACAGCCTCACCGCCAACAGTCGGGGTGATGGTCGCTACATTGAACAGACGTTGTGCGCCATCCTCAGAGTAGCTGAATGGTACATTCTTGAACTCCATGGTAATCTCGGGCATCTGCTCTACAAATTTCAGACCTGCAAGGGTGATATCGACAACCTGCTTTGAGAGGTTTGCCTGGGCAAATGAGATTGTAAACTCATCCTCCTGAACCATTGAGTTCTCGCCCGGATTCATCACTACTGTTGCAGTAGCTGTGAATGATGCCTCCCAAGTCTGTACAGCATCGAGCTTGCCGAATGATGCGTGGTAGAGTGTACCACCGAAGTTTACATCGAAATCTATTACGTAGCCGTAGTCAGAGATAGAGCCCTTGAAGTTAAGCATTGTGTACTCCTCGCGAGATACGCCACCAACGGTTGGCACGACAGCACTCTCGTTGAATACCCATGAGCCGTAGAGTGGGTCATTTGTGTCGTCAGAGGCATAGAGCTTGAACGGAACGGCAGAGATGAGGAAGTTTACATCCGGCATCATCGGCACAAACTTGACACCCTCAATCTTAAGGTCGAAGTATGGCTTTGTGATATCGGCCATCTCAACGGTCACAATAGCGTTGTCAACATACTCACTGCTTGTCAGTGTGTTGACTGTAACCATATTACCTTCAATAGACTTTGTCCAGGTGTTGGTCTGTGTCTCTGCGGTACACGCTACCATTAGTATGGCAGCTGCGATAGAAAGGATTTTTTTCATAAATAAAATAGTTATAAATAAATTAGTTATATATCCAAGTTAACCCTCACGCCCACACTTGCGCCTCGAGCTCTTTGGAGGAAGGCGTTGCCCATGCTCTCAAAGTAGAAGAGGTCGTAGCGGGTGTTTGTTATGTTTTTAGCCCAAAAATCTACAGCCCACCTCTTGCCCTCAAAGCGGAGTGAGGAGTCGAGTGTGGCGTAGAACGGCTGGCTTATGTCGTTTCGTTCGTTCCAGTAAATTTTACCGGCTCCGCGACCCGTTGCGCTCAGAGTAATGCCGTCCAGCCAACTGCTGTTTATGCTCAGCGTATAGCTCAGTGTCGCTGATGCTGTATTCTGCGGAGCATAGGGGATGTAGTTGCCGGCATAGTCGTTCACACCATCCTTAAACTCGCGGAAACGGGCATTTGTATATCCATAGGCTCCGTTGAGTGTTAGCCCCTCTGCAAGCAGAGCGTTAAACGAAACCTCAGCGCCAAAGCTGCGTGTTCTGCCGGCATTGGTCATCATACGGCCCGTGGTCTGCCCCTCAGGAAAAACTGTGAGCTGCTGGTTAAAACACTCTATCCAGAATAACGCAACATCGGCAGTAAATCGTCTCTCTTTGGTCGAAAAATGTCCGCCGAGCTCTGCGTTCCAACTCTCCTCGGGCTCGTAGGTGATAATATCCATAACATCGAGCTGCTGATAGATGCCCATGTAGTGCTTTATTCGGCGCTGCAACACCTCCGAGAACATCTGCGTGTTAAATCCTCCCGCCTTATATCCTTTGGCAACCGAGAGGTAGAGGGTGTTGTCGTTGTTGATGCTGTACTTTGCGGTGAACTTTGGCAGTAGCTCCACAAAGCTGTTTTTTAGGTGTCCGCGCTCGTTGATGTTTAGTGCTACCTGTTGTGCCGGCTTGCTCTCATCGCTCGGGAAGGCGGTGTAGTAGCTGTTGGTAAAGTTGTGGTAGCGCATAGAGATATACTCGTTGTCAAGACGCAGACCGAGTGTAAATGCCCAAGCCCCAGCTGCAAGTGACGACTCGTGGTAGAGCGCCCATCCTGCCGTTGAGGTTGTAAAGTCGCTGCCTAAGAGCAGACTCTCGCCCATTGTGCCATCAGCCTTGCCCCAGTGATACTCTCCGGGGTAGCCGCTATGTTGGTTGATATTTTTGAGAATCAGATTCTCGATGCCATCCGCAAGGAATGTCACCGGTGCCTGCATATTCTGATGCTTGTAGAAGCCAAAGGCTCCAACCATCCACTTGTAGCGCGACTGAGCGCGTGAACGGATGATGATATCCTCAGACAGGTCGTGCTGCTGCTTTGCCTGCTCGAGGGTAAAGTAACTTAGTGGCAGAAAGTCCTGATCCATCACCATGCAGTCGTCGAGATATTGGTAGGAGGTGATGCTTGTAAGGGTTATCTTCTCCCAATCATGACGCGCAGTAACACCCTCGGTAATGCCGATGCGGTTGTAAGAAGAGGGGTCGTTGTAGCAGATTGTGCCGATAAGCTCTTTATGCTGCTCGTTATTGGCATCTATTGCGCCGGCATATGTGTATGGATAGCCCTGCTGACGAAGAACGGAGAGGGCTAAGGTGTTGTCAATAGACAGAAAGTTTCTGCGCCACTGAAATTTTGTGCGGATATCGCCACTGCTCTGGCTATCGAGCAGAGAGTTGTCGTAGCTGTTGCGGAAGTAGCCGTCATTATGAGAGAATTGCGCCGACAAAGAGGCTCCCAAGCCCGTCTTAGGCTTAAAGTATGCCGATGCACCGGCGCGAAGTGCATTTCGTGAGCCATACTCGGCTCTGACCTTGACTCCCTGATAGCGAAGTGGGGAGAGGGTATAGATGTTGACCACGCCACACATGGTATTTCTGCCGTAGAGTGTCGATTGTGCGCCACGCAGCACCTCTATGCGCTCGATGTCGGGCAGAGTTGTATCGTAGAGGTTTTTGTCGGCAATAGGCACATTGTCAACAGTCATGCCGACCACCGGCTGGTCAATTCGTGTGCCAAGGCCGCGAACATAGATTGACGAGGTCATACGTGAACCGTAGTCGGGCATAAAGAAGTTCGGTGCGGCGGTGATGATATCCTTCACGCCACCGATGCCCTGACGCTCGATTGTTGAGAAATCGACCACAGTTGCTGTCACTGCGCTCTGCTTGAGATTCTGCTCGTGCTTTACGGCGGTTACTGCCACAGGGTCAACGGTAAAGAGTGTATCTGCGTCGAGCAGTACGACACGTTCTGCCGTCTCCGCGTGCACGCGCGCGACAGCAAAAACGACCAGCAAGGTCGTAAAAATAGCGTATCTCTGAAAACCCTTCAGCATCAAGGGACAAAGATACGCTATATTAATCAAAAATCCAAAAAAAGTAGCTTCGCTACTCGACGAAGACAATCTTGCTTGTATCGCGAGGTTTTGCCTCCGGAGTCTCATCGGCATAGCCTACGGCTATGGCAAACTGGAGCGCATAACCCTCTGGCAGACCCAATGATGCGAGGAATGGAGCACCCTCCTTTGAGTTCATAAATGGAACCGGCGAGCCCAAACAGCATGTTCCCAGACCGAGTTCGTGCGCTGCCAGCATCATATTCTGGGCAAGGATACCGCAATCCACACCGGCAAACATTGTCGGCTCTGCTGCAACAAAGATAACAGCAGGGGCGTTGCGGAACATATTCTTGAAATCAGGGGTCAGCAGGTGAGCCGCCATAGGTGTGCCCTCGATAGTCGGAAGAAAGGCCTCTGTGCAGCGGTTAATCCACTCCTTGCTACCTACAACGCGGATTGCCCACGCTTGGCGATTCATTGCATTTGGAGCTGCGATGCCGGCAAGGGCAACCTGCTCAAGTTTCTCCTTCTCAACAGCTGTATCCTTATATTTACGGATGCTGCGACGGGCGTGTATAGCCTCGATAACAGTCTGTGGTTTTTCTCTCTCTGGCATAGCGATACGAAGTGCCACAAGTGCTGTAGCACAAAGAATTACGGTGATTAAAATCTGTTTCATAGGTTGTAGTTATTAGACTCTTTCGAGTGTTATGAACGAAAATGGATATTCAAACTCCTCGCCACGCGAAAAATCCTCACGACTGCACTCTCTCCACATGCTGTAGTCAATCTCTGGGAAAGAGGTATCACCCTCGTACTCTTTGTCGATAACGGTGAGGTATATGCGGTCGGCAAGTGGTAGAGCCTGACGGTAAATCTGCGCACCACCGATGATAAAGACCTCCTCTGTGCTCTCAAACATCGCAATAGCCTCCTCAATCGAGTGGACAACAGAGCAGCCCTCGATTGCAAGGTTTGTGTCGCGAGTAATTACGACATTTGTGCGCTTTGGAAGTGGGCGACCGATAGAGTCATAGGTCTTGCGACCCATAACTACAGGGTGGCCTGAGGTGGTTGTGCGGAAGTGAATCATATCCTCACGCAGGTGCCACAGCAGCGAGTTTTTATCTCCGATAACGCCATTTTTAGCAACGGCAACGATAATGCTTATCATAGTTTTAGAATGACATTGGAGCTTTGATGGTCGGATATGGGTCGTAGCCCTCAAGTGTAAAGTCCTCGTACTTAAAATCGAAGATAGACTTTACCTCTGGGTTGAGGTGCATTATTGGCAGGGCGCGAGGTGTGCGAGACAGCTGCTCGGCAGCCTGCTCTAAGTGGTTGAGATACAGGTGTGTATCGCCTAGTGTGTGGATAAACTCACCTGGCTTAAGACCACAGACCTGAGCAATCATCATCGTTAGCAGAGCGTACGATGCGATGTTGAATGGCACGCCGAGGAATGTGTCTGCACTACGCTGATAGAGCATACATGAGAGCTTGCCATCTGCCACATAGAATTGGAATAGAACATGGCAAGGGGGAAGAGCCATCCCCTCAATGTCGGCAACATTCCATGCCGAGACAATCATACGACGTGAGTCAGGGTTGTTCTTTATCGTGTTTATAACCTGCTCAATCTGGTCTATCGCACCGCCGTCAGCTGTAGCCCAACTGCGCCACTGACAGCCATATACGCGGTTCAAATCACCAAAAGTATAGCCCTCAATAGGAGAGACCACGCCCTTAGCTGCCGCCGCGATAAATGTCTCCATATCTACCGGTAGCACACTATGGCGGATGCAGAGGTTGTTGTAGTGGCGGAAGGCGTCATTATCCCAAATGTGAACGCCATTTTCGACCAAATACTTGATATTTGTATCGCCCTTCAGAAACCACAACAACTCGTGGATAATACCCTTGAGAAAGACCTTTTTTGTGGTCAGCAATGGAAATCCTTCGCTCAAATCGAAGCGCATCTGGTGGCCAAAGACGCTCTTTGTGCCTGTGCCTGTGCGGTCGCTCTTGACAGCACCCTCTCTCATTATTCGGTTAAGAAGGTCGTGATATTGTTTCATAACTATCTGTTTTTCAATGTTATATTACCTACCTTGTCAAGCTCTGCCCATGAACAGTTCTCTGCCCAGTTGCCTAAGAAGGTGATGTTATCTGTTTGGTGCGCAATGTGCAGATGTCCAAAGATGAAGTGGTCTATTGTCGTGTCGTTATACCCCTTTGCAAACTCGATAAGCGGGTCGAGATACCTTAGCTCGGTCTGCGCCTTGTGCGCCTTGCGCGATGAGCCACTCCACCACTGTCCAAAACGTAGAAAGAGGTCGGGGTGGATGAGCCATGAGGCGAGAACTCTCAGCGACTTAGAACGGAAAAAGGCGTTCATCAGGCGGAGCATCGGCTGACCCTTGATGTTGGTATTATCTCCGTGCGATATGTAGAGTCGTTTGCCGACAAGGTCAAAGATTTGCGGGGTGGTGTATAGCTCAATGCCGCACTCCTCTGTAAGATATTTGCCGACCCACATGTCGTGGTTGCCGGTGAGCATGACGACTCTGATGCCGCGGTCGGTCATGTGTGATAGCTGACCGAGCGTGCGTGTAAAGCCTTGAGGGACAACTCGTTTGTATTCGAACCAGAAGTCGAAGATGTCACCAACCAAAAATAGCACCTCGGCAGTGGGCTCAATGCTTCTAAGCCACTCCACAAAACGCTGTTCGGTAGCTCTCTGTGCCTTTTTGTCGCCACTGCCGAGGTGTATGTCTGATGCGAAATATATCATTGTTGCTGGTTGTTGGCTATCGTTTGCGGTAGCCATACCGCCGTTACAAAATCTTCTTAAGCTCTCTCTCCAATGCGTCGCTATAGACATTCTTAGCTACGATATGACCATTGCGGTCGATAAGGTAGTTTGACGGCAGTGAGCGCACGTTGTAAACACCCATAATTGGTGATGCTTGACCACGGAAGTCGCAGACAGATACCCATGGTAGCTTCTGCTCCTGTACAGCCTTAATCCAAGTGGCCTTAGAGGTGTCGAAAGAGACCTGATATACGCGGAAACCCTTATCCTCGTACTTGTTGTAAATCTGCTTCAAATCGGCATTCAGAGCGTTGCTATTACCCAACTCTGCAGCCCAGAAGTCAACGAGGATGACATTACCCTCCAGCTCAGAGAGCTTTGCAGGGTTGCCATACATATCGTCAGCGATAATATCCGGGAAGTCGCGCTCCTCAATGGTGTTGAGCAGTGATGCCTGAGCCTCCATGCGAGCCACGTCGTTACGCAGAGTGACTACAAATGGAGAGGTTGGATAGCTCTTGCATACAGCATCAGCAACGGTGCGGAAGTAGATAAGGTCGCTCTCAGAGTTTACAAGGTACTGCTCCTCAGGCAGACGCTGATAGAGTGCATATACAGCGGCAATAGAGCTCTTGTTCTTGATGATGAACGTTATCTGATTGCGCTTCAGCTCGCGCTGCTTGCTGTTGTAGAGGCGTGCAATCTCAGGACGAGCATCCTCGCTGGCTGTCGCGTAGGCTGCGATGCTTGCGTTCAGCTCCTGCATACCTGCGATATACTCGCGATTAAACTCGCGGAGCAACTCAGACTCCTTCGAGCCACTGACAGTGTAGTTGGCAAGAACTGAGCCCAGAGAGCCGACAGTTACACTCTCACCTGCAGAGAGCAGCAACGGAATGCGCTCGTTGTTGTAGATGATGTTGTAGATTGACGGAGTCTGCGGTGCATCCTTGACAAGGAAGCGGTATGAGCCGTCAGATGCCAATGTGATAGAGTCGATAACTGTCTGACCGGCAGCTGTCATCTGCTCCAAATATACGCTCTGTGCGTTAAGTCCCAAGAACTTACCAGAGATGCGAACATCTTTGTTGCTGCAGCTGCAGCAGAGTATCATTGCACAAAAGAGTGCGAAAAAGGTATTCTTCATAAAATTTCTTTCAAAAACAGGGTAAAGATAGTGATTTTTTCTAAAACAAAGAGTCTGTTTTGAATTTTATTTCAAGGTATCTCCTACAAATTAGTGCCAAAAATCGCTATTACCTGGCTGTGTTGTGTGTATTTGTGTGGCGAGTTGCTGTCTTTTTGAAGTTCTTCTGCTGCTGAGTGGCTCTGTTTTTGCCCTTCTGCTGCTGTTGATTACGACCCTTGTTGCGCTGCTGATATGCTGAAGAGCTCTGTTTGTAGTCGCTACGGATATTATTTATAGCCTGCTCGTCAATCTCAATGCCACCGTTGGTCAGAATCTTTATATCTTTTATAATCACCTCATTATTCGGGTGGTCGAGGTTGTACTCATAGCTCTTGGCGCGCATGTAGCGAGCCATATTGCTAACTGTTGTATCTATGCTTTGACCCTCCGGACACTCAGACAGAGCCTTGAGGATGCGACCCACATACTTGCCGTAGTGCTTGAAGCGGATGTAGCTCTGAGGGTACTCCAGACGACGAGGCGTAGGCTCCAAATCCTCGCGCGATGGCTGAGGGTATGGGCTATCCACATCTAACTGAAAGTCAGACATTATGAAGAGGTGATCCCAAAGCTTGTGGGTAAAATCTGCGGTATCTCTCAGCAGTGGGTTGAGGTTTCCCATCACTGCGATTACAGCCTTTGCCTGACGTGTGCGCTCTGCGCGATCTTCGATCAGTAGCAGAGAATCGACCATCTTGTGGATGTGACGACCATACTCCGGCAAATAGAGTTTGCGACGTGTGTAGTTGTAATTATGTCTCATAACTGTTAAGGGTTATCCGATGCTCCATAAGGTCGTGGATAGTGCCCCATTTGATCTTAAAATTTGGTCGTAATACCTCTCCGACAATGATTTGGCGGAGTTGCCTATTACGAAACTTATGCCTTAAATTTGATGCAAAAATAGTAAACTTTTACACAATGACAAAACTTTTGATAATTGAACATTCAAAAAGTGTGCGAAACAATCTCTGCGAGCGTTTGGAGTTTGAGGGATATGCCACATATGCTGTTGAAACGGCTGCTGCTGCGGTCTCTATCTTGGCGCGCGAGCAGATAGATTTGATAGTGACCGACGGGGTGGAAGAACTTTCGCAGACTGATGTGCCGTTTATAATTATCTCTTCAACGCCGAGCTTTGAGTTGGCTGTGGAGGCTATGCAGCGCGGTGCGGTAGATTTTCTCACAAAGCCGATAGATATGAACCGTCTGCTATCCTCTATTCGCGATTGCGTGGGACTGCAGGAGAGCGAGGTGGTGCAAAATCGCCCTCCTCGCCGAGCAAATCGCCAAAAGAGGAGTGCTGCAGAGCCTACGATAGAGCCGATAGTAGGGGAGTCGGAGGAGATAGTCCATGTCAGACACCTTATAGATAAAGTTGCCCCCTCTCAGGCGCGCGTGCTTATCACGGGCGAGAATGGTACGGGTAAGGAGCTTGTTGCTCGCTGGTTGCATGCCAAGTCGGCTCGCGCTGATGCTCCATTTGTGGAGGTGAATTGCGCCGCAATACCTTCAGAACTTATTGAGAGCGAGCTGTTTGGACATGAGCGAGGTGCCTTTACTTCGGCAGTAAAGCAACGCAAAGGTAAGTTTGAGCAGGCCGATGGCGGTACCCTCTTTATGGATGAGATTGGCGATATGTCACTCTCGGCGCAAGCGAAGGTGCTCAGGGCGCTGCAGGAGCGTAAGATATCGCGTGTGGGTAGTGACCGCGATATAGATGTGGATGTGAGGGTTATCGCTGCGACAAATAAGAACTTGCGCGATGAGATTGCAAAGGGTAACTTCCGCGAGGACCTATATCATAGACTGAGCGTTATTGTCATCAGCGTGCCGCCACTTAGAGCTCGCCATGGGGATGTGCCGATGCTTGTTGACTACTTTATATCACACATCTGCGCTGAGTATGAAATTTCCCGTAAAGCTATTGAGGCACAAGCAGTTGTCGCGCTCTCAAAGATGCGTTGGAGCGGTAATATCCGCGAACTGAGAAATGTTATCGAGAGGTTGATTATTTTGAGTGGAGAGCGAATCACGCAGAGTGATATAGAGCTATACTGCTAAAAATAGAGTCTGTCTAACAAGGTGATTTCGGCGTTACGCTCGCCCTCGAAATCCCTTTGAAAAAGCTGTTAGCCAATAGCAACAAAGTCCACCTAACGCTTAGGTGGACTTTGTAAAAAAACAACGCTGTACTATTTCTTGTCGCAGCCCTTCTTGCAACCCTCAGGCTTGCACTCAGACTTACAACCCTCTGCCTTCTTGCACTCTGCAGCCTTTGTGCACTCAGCCTTCTTGCAGCACTCTTTCTTGCAGTCTGCAGCCTTTGTGCACTCTGCCTTGCAGTCGCCACACTCCTTATTGCACTCAGCCTGGCAAGGAGCAGCAGCTGCCTCTACGCACTGCTCGCAAGTAGCGCCATCACATGCCTGAGCCTTCTTATTATTGTTACCACAGCAGCTAACCATTGCTACAGCTGCAACCAACATTACAAATGAAAGAATCTTCTTCATAGTCTTCAAGTTTTAAGTGTTAAACGGAAATTTTCACCCAAAATTAAAACCAAATTTTGAGAAAAACAAATTTTTTGTTCAGAAACATAATTTTAGCGCTTTAGCTCCTCCAATGGGATGCTCTCGCGCATAATGAAGGCCTTAGGGAAAGATGGCTTGATTCTCTCTAGCAGAATAAGAGCCTCCTCTTGTGTTGTGCAGTTGCCTGCAGCGACCTTGAAGTATGGGTTGTCGTATGTTACATATGTCGGCAGCTCAGGCAGTCGCAGAGCAAGGCTGTCGCATGCTGCAAAAGCCTCGGTGCGGGCAGACTGGGAGTTGCTCATAAAGAGCATTATGCGGTATCCATTGACGCTTGTCGGGCGGTTGGTCACCACGCGCGATGTGATTTGCGCCGCATCGTCATGCTCTGTAACATCTACAGTGGCGCGTATTGTGGTCAGAGAGTCCACCTGAACAGGCGCGGCGAGGTGCTCCTTGAATGTTCGCAGATTCTGAGCCGAAACGGCAAAGGCGAGTAGTAGCGAAATAGCGAAAAGTAGCTTCTTCATACCATTTTATTTAGAGAGTCCTAGTTGTTCAAATATTTTGGCTGCAGGGACGCGCTTGGTCTCAATCTGTCGCTTGATGCCCATAACCTCTATTTCGGAGCTGAGAGATAGCTCGATGCCGGCAAAATCTTTGCCGTTGAGTTTAGATATCAACGATATGGCTCTCAGTGGGTTATGGAGCTTGATGTTCAGAGGTACATCTACAGATGATACGCTCTTTTTAGGGATTGTAACAGGTGCTGTCAATGCCGCATATGCTGTAAGGACATTGTCGCTGTAGATCTCGCCCTCACCCGCTTTTATGACGGGAGAGTAGCCCGTTTGGTTGCGAACACGCAGCGTTATCACCCAACCGCCGGAGAGTGAGCCTGAGATATTCTCGATAGCCTCAACTGCCAACTTCTCTTGCACTCTCTCTATCCTCTTTTGAGGCGAGCAACTAACGACAAAGATGGCGAGGAGTAAGATTGTTATTTTAACAAATCGTTTCATTACTTCTGGGCGATGTAAATTTGTGCAATACCGAAGCTCTGGCTGCTTCGTTTAACCATACTAAAGCCCGCACCCTCAATGATTTGTGAGAATTTGTCGGGATTGGGAAAACTATCTACCGACGCTGGTAGATACTCATATGCCGAGCGGTTGCGGGAGATTAGACCACCCATCCACGGCAGAATCTTGTGCGAGTATAGGCGATAAAACCAGCCAATCACTCTGCTCTTTGGGTTTGAGAACTCGAGAATCACCAAATGGCCTCCGACAGAGAGTACGCGATGCAGCTCAGTCAGGCAACGCTCCTTATTCTCGAAGTTGCGAATACCGAAGGCGATAGTTACGGCGTCAAAACTTTCAGACTCCAACTCTAACTTCTCGGCATTTCCCTCCATCAGAGATATGCGCTCCTCAAGGGCTGCACTTGCCACCTTCTGGCGAGCAACGGCAAGCATCTGAGGTGAGAGATCTGCTCCGCAGATAGTGCTACCCTCAATCTTCTGAGCCATAGCAATTGCCAAATCGCCTGTACCTGTTGCAATGTCGAGAATCCTCTTCGCGCCCAACTTCTGCAGCGCCTTTACCACTCTGCGACGCCATATTTTGTCTATCGAGAGGGAGAGGATGTGGTTTAGTCGGTCGTATGTCGGTGCGATGTCATCAAACATCTGCTTGACCTTCTCGGTCTGCGGTTTTACTTCACTCATAGTTATTCATATTTTACACTCTCAGCCGGCTCTATGCGTGCAACAATTGCCGTTGCAACAAAGAGCAGTGAGAGGATTGCTGCTGCAAAGATAGTGTTTATTATCAAAATCTCCACTACCCCTATATTAACGGGTACAGCAGAGACAAAGTATGCCGAGGCGTCAAGTTTTATTACGCCAGTATATTTTTGGAGGATTATCAGCGCGATGGCTACGCAATTACCTATCACAACGCCCTTGCCGACAATGCGCGCAGCTTGGTATAGGAATATCTTGCGCACCGAGCGGTTGTTCATGCCTAAACTCTTGAGGATTCCGACCATTCGTGTTCGCTCAAAGAGTAGTATCAGCAGTGCAGTAACCATGTTGAACAGCGCAACGATAAACATTATTATGATGATTACCACAGCGTTTATGTCGTGCGTCTGCAACCATGCAAATATGTTGGCATATAGCTCGCTTGCTGCCACTGCAGAGAGGTTCTCTGTCCCTTCAAAGTGTTCAAAGATGTTCCAATTGAGCTGCTCGGCAATCTGCTCTACAGATAGTTCATCGGCAACGTCAATCTCAAAGCCGGAGAATGTGTCGCTTGCCCAGCCGTTGAGTTTTTGAACGTTGCGAATATCGGCTAAGGCGATGGTTATCGGTGTATCGCCCATAGCGTTGTAGATGCCGCAGACCTTAAATATATCTCTGCCCGGAATCTGGTTGTTGCCCATTGTGAGAATTTCGACCCTTTGCCCAACCTCTACATTAAGCTCGGTTGCAACCTTTGCGGGTAACAGTAGCTCCTTGTAGCGGCTCTTCTCGGTGCGAGGTAGCGTGCCTGAGGTTATGGCGCGAGCGATTGTCGAGGAACTGTCGAAGGATGCTATACCCTTGATTACTATGCCTATAGCACCATCTTCTGAACGAACGACTCCTCCTCGCATGGCATAGCCGCTAACCTCTGTAATACCCTCGGTGAGGGAAAGCACTTTGTCTAAAGATTCGCTCTTTTTTATAGGTCTGACCTCGGCTCCGTAGAGGGCAGAGAGGTCTGTTATGGTGATGTCGGAGGAGAGGTCGGATATTGTGGTCGAAATCTCCTTCTTGAAGCCTAAAACAACAGCCAAAGTTACGAGCATAACGGTGATACTCACCGCTACGGCAGAGGTGGCGATACGCACCATTGTACTCTGTGTGGAGGTGGTGGCTTTTGCTGTTCTGTTGGCTATAAATAACGGTAAATTCATTTAACTATTGGGCGTTGTAACTCTCTTTAGTATAGCACTTTATCCTCTTTATCCTGCCAAGCCTTGAAACCTGCAAGGGCCTGCGTGCGCATGATGTTTATGCAAGGAATCGAGCGCTGTAGATGGTCGAGGGCTATCTGCTCGTAGATAAACGAGTCGTCGAAGTTGATAGCCTTGGCATCCTCCTTTGTGTTGCCATAAAATATACGCTCGACACCTGCCCAGTATAGTGCGCTCAGGCACATAGGGCATGGCTCGCAAGATGAGTAAACAGTGCATCCTGTGAGCTTGAAGTTGCCCACCTTGGCACATGCGGCTCTGATTGCGCTCACCTCGGCATGGGCAGTAGGGTCGCAACTATCTGTAACTCTGTTTGTCCCGGTAGCTATGACCTCACCATCGCGTACTATAACCGCACCGAATGGACCACCACCGTTGGCAACGTTATCTATTGATAAATCAATAGCGAGCTGCATGAACTTTTCGTCCTCTTTTGAAAAAATAGTACTAATCATAATGCAAATTTACACAATTTTTAATAACTTTGCGCGTATTATTTAGGAATAAACGATAAAAAATATGATAACAACACTTTTGCAATCTGGTAATTACGATGGTCAGTCGGCATTACTCACCAATTTAACCACCTCGGAGGCCTTCTTTTTAATCATAATCATCGGCCTTGTCGGTATGGTTGTTCAGGCCCGCCTACGCTCTGTATTCAAGAAGTATTCCAATGTCGGTCTGTCTAACTCGATGACGGGAGCGGAGATTGCTGAGAAGATGCTGCGCGACCATAATATCCACAATGTCCGCGTTACGCAGGTCAATGGTGTGCTGACAGACCACTATAACCCTGCAACCTTGACGGTAAACCTCTCGGAGTCGGTCTATTCGAGTAGAAGCATCGCGGCAGCTGCCGTTGCGTGTCATGAGTGCGGTCATGCTGTGCAGCATGCTCAGGGCTATGCACCGTTGCAGTTGCGCTCGTCATTGGTGCCGGTTGTAAACTTCTCGGCAAGAATGGCGCAGTGGGTTATCCTGCTGGGAATCATTATGATGAGTGTTTCGGGGAGCGCAGTTGTCTGCTGGATTGGCGTGGGTATGATTGCTATGTCGGCTCTATTCTCAATAGTGACCCTTCCAGTGGAGTACAACGCATCGGATAGGGCATTGGAGTGGCTGGAGAGCTCTCGCACTCTGAGGGCAGATGAGATGGATGGCGCAAAGCTCTCTCTGCGTTGGGCTGCTCGTACATATCTTGTGGCGGCACTATCGGCAATAGCGTCGTTGCTCTACTATATTGCATTGATTAATAACAGAAGAGATTAAATATGAAGAGATTGCTGACCTTTGTTGCTCTGTTGCTGGTTGTTGTAGCTACATCAACCGCACAACAGGCAAAGTACATTTTCTATTTTATTGGTGATGGTTTGGGTATCAACCATATCTACGGCACTGAGCTTTATAATGCGGAGGTGCATAAGGAGATGGAGAACGGTGGCAAATTGAGTTTCACTCGTTTCCCGATTCGCTCGTATGTGACCAACCACTCCTCATCGTCGCTTGTTACCGACTCCTCGGCAGCAGCTACGGCCCTTGCCTCTGGCGTAAAGACCGTAAATGGTTATATGGGTGTAGATGCCGACAAAAATAGCGTTAAGAATATCGCCGAAATCGCTTCGGAGAGGGGTATGCAGGTGGGTGTTGTGACAAATGTGGCTATGAACCACGCTACGCCAAGTGCCTTTTTTGCGCATCACGAGTCACGAGGTGCATACAAAGCACTCTATGAGCAGTATTTGGCATCAGATATAGATTTTGCAGCCGGCGCCTCTATTCTTTACAGAAGGAAGGATGGCCTTAAGTATGAGGACTACCTCGCACAGGCTGAGGCGGCAGGTATAGAGGTTGTGCACGACCTTGATGCTGCGGCAAAGGTGCGCAAGAAGCGAGTGCTGCTGGTGCCGGAGAAGCCGAAGAGCAAGACATTGGAGTATGCTATGGATTGCAAGGAGGGCGATTGGACTATTGTGGACTTTACTGAATCTGCGATAAAGTACCTTGAACGCGAGGCTAAAAAGGATGGTTTTCTGCTTATGGTTGAGGCGGGACACTTGGACTATTGTGCTCATGATAACGATGCTGTAGCGACTTTTGAGGAGGTTAATGACCTCTCAGAGTCTGTGTCAATGGCGCTTGAGTTTTATAACAAATATCCGGATCAGACTCTGATTATTATCACTGCAGATCACGAGACCGGAGGTATGTGCCTTGGTTATAAAAATTACAAGATGAATATGGAGCGTTTGGCTTGGCAGAGGTGCTCTATGTTGGAGCTTACCGACAAGATGCGAGCAATGCGCGAAAAGGGCGAAGTTACCTGGGAGCAGATGCAGGATTTGCTCAGAAGAGAGCTTGGTTTTTGGGATCATGTACGCCTCCGCGATAAGGATGAGAAGCAGCTCCGTAAGACCTTTGAGCAGAGCTTTGTTGCTAAGCAGGAGGAGGTTGTGAGCCTGTATAGCCATAATGAGAAGATGTCGTCAACAGCTGTCGGAATTCTCAATAAACGAGCATATATCGATTGGATAAGCCTGAACCATACGGGTATGCAGGTGCCACTCTTTGTAAAGGGTGCAGGGGTAGAGTTGTTCTACGACTGCTACGACAATACAGATATTCCAAAGGCTATCTCCAAGGCTGCAGGATTTTCGCTTAAATAGTTGATTATGAATGAACTGAATTTTGACGAGCGACTCTTTTTGTGGCTCAATTTTGATGGTGGTGCGGTGATGGACTCAGTGATGAGTGCCGTTTCGGGAGCTGTTATGTGGCTGCCACTCTACCTCTTTATTGCGTGGGCGGTTTTGCGTAAATATGGTTGGAAGAGCCTCATCGCCTTTTTGGTATGTTTGGCGCTTGCGATGGGTATTGCAGATATGCTCTGCGGAGTGTTCAAGCATACAGGTCTGTTGAAGAATCTGTGGGCAGATTTCCCTGCTCGCCACCGCCCGATGTTTGACGTTACAGTACGCGAACTGGCACACGTTGTCTCATATCGTCATGGCCCATTCGGAACAGTCTCTGCTCATGCGGCAACTACGGCTGCTATGGGCGTTCTGTCGGCTCTCGCATTGCGCAAAAGGTGGTATAGTTGGACTATTGCCGTTATAGTGTTGCTAATCAGTTATTCGCGTATCTACTTGGCATGTCATTTCCCGCAAGATATCGTTATCGGCCTTGCTGTGGGTGCTATTTCTGGCGGTGCGATGTATCTTTTGTGGCGAAAACTTGATAATCTCCTGAAAAATAGCTAAATTTGCGCGCTTTTTATTGAAATTAATTTGAAAGAGATATGTTAGAACATCTTAGTGAACAGGAGCAGTTGCGTCGTAAGTCCCTTGCCGCACTGCGTGAGGCGGGTATCAACCCATATCCGGCAGAGCGTTTCGATGTGAGCGCATCGGCTGCCGATATCGTTGCAGGTTTTGATGCTGAGCCCGAGAAGTTTCAGGCAGTAACTATTGCCGGTCGTATGATGAGCCGCCGTATCATGGGTAGCGCATCATTCTTCGAGTTGCAGGACCATACAGGTCGTATTCAGGTCTATATTCGTCGTGACGATATCTGCCCTGAGGGAGATCCTACTCTCTACAACACCGTCTTCAAGAAGTTGCTCGATATTGGTGACTTTATCGGCGTTGAGGGTTTTGCTTTCCGCACAAATACAGGTGAGCTCTCTGTACACTGCCGTAAGTTTACCGTTCTGTCAAAGTCTATCCGCCCACTGCCAATCGTTAAGGAGAAGGACGGTCAGCAGTTTGATGCTCTGACAGATCCTGAGGTACGTTACCGTCAGCGTTATGTTGACCTTGTTGTAAACCCTAAGGTTCGCGACGTATTTGTTAAGCGTGCGAAGATTATCGCTACAATGCGTGAGTACTTCAACGAGCACGGTTGCTTGGAGGTTGAGACCCCTATTCTGCAGCCAATTCCTGGTGGTGCATCGGCTCGTCCGTTTATCACTCACCACAATGCGCTCGATATCGACTTCTATATGCGAATAGCTACCGAGCTCTACCTCAAGCGCCTTATCGTTGGTGGTTTTGATGGTGTTTACGAGTTTGGTAAGAACTTCCGTAACGAGGGTATGGACCGCACTCACAACCCTGAGTTTACCTGTATGGAGATCTATATCGCCTACAAGGACTACCGCTGGATGATGGAGTTTACCGAGAATATGTTGGAGCGCATCGCTCTTGCAGTGAACGGTACAACCGATGTTGAGATTGATGGCAAGACCATCTCATTCAAGGCTCCATTCCGCCGTCTGACTATGACCGATGCTATCCTTGAGAAGACCGGTTACGATATCACAGGTCAGACTGAGGCTCAGCTGCGTGAGGCTTGTGCTCGATTGAATGTTGAGGTTGACGATACAATGGGTAAGGGTAAGCTTATCGACGCTATCTTTGGTCAGTATTGTGAGGGTGACCTTGTTCAGCCTACATTCATCTGCGACTATCCTATCGAGATGTCACCACTCTGTAAGCGCCACCGCGACAATGAGGATTTGACAGAGCGCTTTGAGCTCTTTGTAGCTGGTAAGGAGCTCTGTAATGCATACTCTGAGTTGAACGATCCAATCGATCAGCTTGAGCGTTTCCAGGAGCAGATGCGACTCTCTGAGCGTGGTGATGATGAGGCTATGTTTATCGATATGGACTTTGTTCGCGCACTTGAGTACGGTATGCCAAACTGCTCTGGTATGGGTATGGGTATCGACCGTCTGACAATGTTCATGACAGGCCAGACCTCTATCCAGGATGTGCTCTTCTTCCCGACTATGCGTCCTGAGAAGAAGGTCGTTGCTGATAGCGCTGAGGTTTATACCGAGGCTGGCGTGCCTGCTGAGTGGGTTGAGACTATCCAGAAGATGGGCTACATCACACTTGAGGCCTTTGCAAATACAGCTAAGAGTGGCGGTATGAAGCTCTTTAACGACCTCTGCGGCTTCAATAAGAAGAATAAGCTCGGCCTTCCAACTGCCGAAATTAAGGCATGGATCGAGTCACAGAAGCAGGAGTAATAGGTTCTTTTAACCGAAGATTAATTAGGAATCCCAAACTAAGCCTCCCTTTGCCAAAGGGAGGTTTGGAGGGAATGTAAATATTTATTTTCCCGCCTCGGCAATCTCGTTTTGCATCGCTAGATGCATAATTTGAGATTAACAATAATTTCGGGGTGGATGGAAATGAAAAATTATTGTTAAACTCAAATTAAATATTAAAACTATGGCAAGAAAGAAGATTGTTGCAGGTAACTGGAAAATGAATACCCTGCCTGCAGAGGGCGTTGAGCTCGCTAAGAACGTTGTAGCTGGTCGCGGTGAGGTTTGCAGCTGTGTAAACTTTATCGTTTGCCCTCCATTTACACACCTCTCACAGGTTATCGAGGCTGTTAAGGGTTCTGATATCGCTGTAGGTGCACAGGATTGCGCTACTGAGGCTAAGGGTGCTTACACTGGTGAGATCGCAGCTTCAATGATCGCAGCTCTCGGTTGCAAGTATGTTATCCTCGGTCACTCTGAGCGTCGTCAGTACTACGGTGAGACCTCTGAGACTCTTAACAAGAAGATGGCTCAGGCTTACGCTAACGGTCTTACACCTATCTACTGCGTTGGTGAGAGCCTCGAGGAGCGTAAGGCAGGTAACCACTTCGCAGTTTGCAAGGCTCAGATTGAGGAGGTAGTTTACAACCTTACTGAGGAGCAGTTCGCAAACCTCGTAATCGCTTACGAGCCAGTTTGGGCTATCGGTACAGGCGAGACAGCTACTGCAGAGCAGGCGCAGGAGATTCACGCATATATCCGCGAGGTTCTCGCTGCTAAGTTCGGTGCAGCCGCTGCTGAGTGTCCAATCCTCTATGGTGGCTCTTGCAAGCCATCTAACGCTGCTGAAATCTTCGCTAAGGAGGATGTTGACGGTGGTCTTATCGGTGGTGCAGCGCTTAAGGCTGAGGATTTCCTTGCTATCGGCAAAGGCTTCTAAAGAAAAAATTATTTTATGCGGGATTTACTGCCGCTAACAAAATTTTCAGCAATGGGCAGTACGTCTAGTACAGCCCATCGCTGATAAATTTTGCCGAGCGTTGTAAATCCACACCTAAAACTAATTTTTTTCGCGTGATAGCATACATCTGCCGCTACAAGATTTAGCGACAGATACCGTTCTCGGATTTAGGAAAACCCCATAGGCGGTGTAATGAAAATAGCTCTCAGCGGTCAAACTTGTTTGAACCGATGAATGGGCTATTTTTTATTACAACAACGATAGTTGTCCTAAATCCGCAAGGATAGAAGCGAAACGGAGTTTCGCCGAAAGTTTTTGGTGCCGCTTTTTTCAAAAAGGGGCAGTACTGTAAACGACTATGAACAAATCAATCAACATTAACGACTTTGACTATCCGCTGCCGGATGAGCGAATTGCAAAGTTTCCACTTGAGCGCAGAGATGGCTCGAAGTTGCTTGTCTATCGCAATGGTGTGATTTCGGAGCGATGTTTTGCCGATATTGGTGATCAGTTGCCAACAGATACGCTCTTTGTCTTTAACAACACGAAGGTTGTGCGAGCGCGACTTGTTATGCACAAGCCGTCGGGTGCGCGTGTGGAGGTCTTTTGTCTTGAGCCGCACGCTCCGGCAGATTATGAGCGCGCCTTTGCAGCTACGGGCGAGTGCAGTTGGAGCTGCATTGTCGGCAATCTGAAGAAGTGGAAAGAGGGCGCTGTGCAGATTCCGTTCGACTATCAGGGTAGCAGCTATCTGTTGCAGGCATATATTGCAGAGCGCGGAACAAGGGAGCATATTGTCCGCTTTGAGTGGGATGCTCCGTTGAGCTTTGGTCAGCTACTGGAGTGGTTGGGTCGCATACCTATTCCGCCATATCTTAATCGCGAGAGCGAGGAGATTGATAATACACGCTATCAGACTGTCTATTCGCGTTTTGAGGGCTCTGTGGCGGCTCCTACGGCGGGTTTGCACTTTACAAATGAGCTTATCGAGAGCCTTAAGGGACGCGGATTCTCGTTTGGTGAGGTTACGCTCCACGTTGGTGCGGGTACATTTTTGCCCGTGAAGGATGAAGATGCGACTAAACACGCGATGCACACAGAGCACTTCAGTGTCGATGTAAATATGCTCGAACTGCTCCGTTCAAAGCTGGAAAATGTTGTGGCTGTGGGTACTACCTCGGTTAGAACTCTCGAGTCGCTTTCTGCTCTTGCATGGCGTATAAAGAGCTGTGGTACAGCTGATTGTGACCGCGTGATAGGGCAGTGGGAATTATATGATATCCCTGCCGAGTTTACGGGCGCAGAGGTCGTTGAGACGCTGATTGACTATATGAAAAATCAGGGTGTGGAGCGCCTTAAAGCGGCTACTCAGATTATGATTACACCGCTGGGATATCGCTTCAGAATAGTCAATAAAATCGTCACAAATTTCCACCAACCAAAGTCAACTTTGCTGCTGTTGGTGTCGGCTTATGTGGGTGAAGATTGGCATAAAATTTATAACTATGCCTTGGAAAATGACTTCCGTTTTCTCTCATATGGCGACTCATCTCTGCTAATTGTGGAGTAATACCTATGTTTATATAATGTAGAATATCTGGTGTTTTTGGGGCCTTGCTTACACTTTGTAATCACTAAAAATTGTAAGTGACATTTTGAACCCCAAAATCGCGTTCAGATAGTGTTTAAGGGCTGCTTTCGGGCGGCTCTTTCTTCGTTTTTATATTTATTGAACAATTTTTTGAAAAATTTTAATTACAGTCTGTAAGTATTGGATATGTTATTTCTTTCAATTGAGTATAATTTATTAGAATTTACTGCAACTCTGTTACTTTGCCCCAAAAATGTTATAAAATAATTTGGTTGGTCTGTTGTTTATTATTAACTTTGCTACGGAAAGAATTTTATTTATTAACTAATATTAAATGCTTATGGTAAGGAAAATTGTACTTTCATTAGCTGCTGTTCTGTCTGTAGTCGGCATGGCTTTGGCACAGAATAAGCAAGTTTCGGGTACGGTTACCGATACTAAGGGTGCACCAGTAATTGGTGCAACTGTTGTGGTTGAAGGAACCACTATCGGTACTTCTACCGATGCCCAGGGACAGTATACTCTCAATGCTCCGGCTGACGGCGTACTTACTGTTTCTTCAATCGGTTATAGCGATCAGCAGGTTGCTATCAATGGTAAGACATTGGTGGACATTGTTCTTGCAGAGTCTGCTCATGCACTGGACGATGTTATCGTAACCGCGTATGGTGAGGCTAAGCGTGAGGCTTTCTCAGGTTCAGCTGTAATGGTTAAGACTGAGGAGATCGTTAAGAGCCAGCACACAAATGCTATCGACGCTCTTAATGGTAAGGTTCCTGGTCTTCAGATCATGAACGTAACCGGTCAGCCAGGTAGCTCATCACCAACCGTTGTTATCCGTGGTATCTCATCTATCGAGGCAGGTACCAGCCCACTCATTATCGTTGATGGTATGTCGTTCGCGGGTTCTATGAACGATATCAACCCTTCTGATATCGAGTCTATGTCAGTGTTGAAGGATGCTGCCGCTGCTGCACTCTACGGTTCACGTGGTGCTAACGGTGTTATCTTGATCACTACTAAGCGTGCTAGGGTCGTGATGCTATCGTTAACGTTGACGTTAAGGTCGGTGTTAACCAGCGTGCACAGCAGGATTATGACTTTGTTACCGATCCGGGTGAGTACTATGAGATGCACTACAAGATGCTCAACAACTACTACACTCAGGTTGCAGGTATGTCTGCTCACGATGCTCACGTGAAGGCAAACCAGACTATGATCGATCCATCTGCTGCTAACGGTTCACTTGGTTACAACGTTTACACCATTCCTGAGGGTCAGACCCTTATCGGTCGTAACGGTAAGCTCAACCCAGCTGCTAAACTCGGTCGCGTAGTTAACTACGAGGGTGAGGACTTCCTCGTAACTCCAGATAACTGGATTGATGAGGTTTACATGCAGGGTATCCGTCAGGAGTACAACGTAAACGTTGCTGCAGGTAGCGAGCGTGCTTCATTCTACGGTTCATTCGGTTACTTGAACAACGAGGGTATCGTTGAGGCTACAGGTTATGAGCGTTACACTGCTCGTCTGCGTGCTGATTATATGGCTAAGAAGTGGCTCAAGGTTGGAGGTAACGCATCTTACACCCGCGCTGAGTCTATGACCTCTTCTGAGGATGGTTCGTCAGGTTCATCTGGTAACATCTTCGCATATACATCACAGATTGCCCCTATCTATCCGCTCTATACACGTGATGCACAGGGTAATATCCGTCGTGACTCTTATGGTAACATCATCTACGACCACGGTACAGCTACTATGGCTGGTTCTAACGCAGGTTTGAACCGTGCATTCCTTTCAAATGCTAACCCAATGGCTGCGCTGTTGCTCGATAACAATAGCTCTGTAACCAACTTGGCTTCATTCAACGGTTTTGCAGATGTTATCTTGCCACTCGGTTTCAAGTTCTCATTCAATGGTGGTGTTTCAACTCGTCAGGGCTCTGCAATCTCTACTTCTAACCCACTCTATGGTCAGTATGCAGTATCAGGTGGTTCTATCGGTCGTCAGGAGTCTATGTACTGGAGCTACACTCTCCAGCAGATCCTCACTTGGAACTACACATTTGCTGATCGTCACCACGTAGATTTGATGCTCGGTCACGAGAACAACTACGACATGGGTCGCTCACTTACTGGTTACAAAAACGGTCTTTACTCAGTTGACTCTTCTGAGCTCTCTCAGGGTCTGAAGGTTTCAAGCGCAAGCTCTTCATTCTCAGAGTACAACAACGAGGGTTACCTCTTCCGTGGTCAGTATGACTTCGATAACCGTTTCTTCTTCTCTGCATCTTTCCGTCGTGATGCTTCATCACGCTTCCACCCAGATCACCGTTGGGGTAACTTCTGGTCTGTATCAGGTGCATGGTTGATCAACAAGGAGAACTGGTTCAACGCAACATGGGTTGACGAGCTCAAGATTAAGGCATCTTACGGTTCACAGGGTAATGACCAGATCTCTGACTTCCTCTACATGGACCGCTACTCTATCTCAAATGACGGTACTGACAAGTGGTCTGTAGCATTCTCTGCAAAGGGTAATGAGGAGCTTACTTGGGAGACCAACGCAAATATGAATGCGGGTGTTGAGTTCTCACTCTGGCAGGGTCGCCTCGCTGGTAGCGTAGAGTACTTCAACCGTATCACTACTGATATGCTCTCTTGGTACTCAGTTCCAACATCAATGGGTTACTCAGGTTTCTGGAAGAACGTAGGTGATATGTCTAACCAGGGTGTTGAGGTTGCTTTGAACGTAAATGTAATTCGTAAGAAGAACGTTAACTGGAACATTAACCTCAACGCAACATCTGTAAAGAACCAGATTCTCGACCTCGATTACGATAACGTAAAGGATCAGCTCTATGACTTGGAGGGTAACGCATATACAGGTTACCGTGATGGTAGCAACATGTATGCAATCGGTTCTGCTATCTACACTAAGAACTACAAGGCTTATGCAGGTGTAGATCCAGAGACTGGTAAGGCTCTCTACTGGGCACGTCGTGAGTTTGTTGACAAGGAGACTGGTAAGCAGTCATTCGAGCTCTACAAGACCACTGACTACGCTTCAGACGCTGACTACTTCGTATTCGACACTTCACTGCCTGATCTCTATGGTGGTTTCGGTACATCACTCGACGCTTATGGCTTCGACTTGTCTGTAAACTTCGTATATCAGCTCGGTGGTAAGGTATATGACGGTGACTATGCTGCAGCTATGGCTAGCCCAAGCGCACAGTCTGTAGGTCGTGCTATCCATAAGGATATGTACAACGCATGGACTCCTGAGAACACAACTTCAGACTATCCACGTTTCGTATATGGTGATCAGTACACAGCTTCATCTTCAGATCGTTTCTTGATGTCTGCATCTTACCTCAGCCTTCAGAATGTTAACTTCGGTTACTCATTCCCAAGCAAGTGGATGTCTAAGATTGGTGTTTCAAGACTCCGTCTCTATGTAGCTGCTGAGAATATCTGGTACTGGTCTGCACGTAAGGGTCTCGACCCACGTCAGAGCAACACCGGTGGTGCTTCAGCTGCTTACTACTCACCAATCCGTACTATCTCTGGTGGTGTTAACCTTACCTTCTAATTAATAAAGAAAGGAGAAAAGATATGAAAAATATATTGAAATATACAGCTATATTCAGCGTACTTGCTTCGGTTGTAGCTACCGGCTGTATCAAGGAGGTTAACCCTACCGGTGGCTCTATCTCAGCAGAGCAGGCTCTTGCATCTGCTGATGCACTCAAGTCTATGACCGGTGCGATTGCAAACTACGCTGCAAATGCAAACTATTCAAGCAGTAATGTTCACTCTTTCTATGGCTATCCATCACTCTGCGTACAGCGTGAGGTAATGGGTAATGACCTTACTATCCATGACAACCCTTACGGTTGGTACTCTACAGAGATGGAGAACCAGTTGACTCCAACCGCTGCTTTCACTCAGATTACTTGGAACATCTACACCAAGATTATCGCTTTGGCTAACGATGTTATCCGCATGAATCCGGATGTAGAGGCAATTATCGACGAGCAGAAGGGCTATGTAGGTGCAGCTTACGCTTACCGTGCTCTGGCTATGATCGATATGGCTCAGCTCTATGAGTTCAAGGCTAACAACTACACCTCTAAGGATGATGTTATCGGCCTTACAGTTCCATATCTCCACGAGAATATGACTGTTGACTATGCAAAGAATAACCCACGTCTTCCAAAGGCTGATTATCTTGCAAAGATCTACGAGTCACTCGACGTTGCAGTAGCTCTTCTCGAGGGTCACACTCCATCAACTGATAAGACCCTGCCTGATTTGGCAGTAGCATACGGTCTCTACGCTCGTGCTAAGCTCTATGAGGGCGAGTACGCAGATGCTAAGAACTATGCAGAGTTGGCACTTGCAGCAGGTTCTTTCGCTCCACTTACAAAGGAGCAGTGGACATCTGTTACTACAGGTTTTAACGACGCTGATTCACAGACTTCATGGATGCTCTGCACCCGTACTTCAAGCGAGTCTTCAGTAGTTAAGACTGGTATTATCAACTTCGCTTCATTTATGTCAAATGAGCAGGTTTACGGTTACGGTGGCCCAGGTGCTGGCGCATATGTAGAGGTTGACTCTAAGTTCTACAGCCAGATTCCTAACACTGACTTCCGTAAGCTCTCTTGGAAGGCCCCTGCAGGTCACGAGCTTGAGTCTCAGAACACATTCGTTCCTGCAACTGAGAACTATCCTGGTTCTTCAGCTCTTCCTGAGTTGGGTGGCATCAAGTTCCGTCCAGGTGATGGTAACCCAGATGACTACATGACAGGTTCTGCAACCGACTTCCCTATGATGCGTATGGAGGAGATGAAGTTTATCATCGCTGAGTGTGACGCACGTCTTAATAACGACGCTACCGCTTTGGTTGATATCGTTAAGACTCGTAACGCTGAGTACGCATGCTCACTCACTGGCGAGGATCTTCTCCGCGAGGTATTCTTCCAGAAGCGAGTTGAGTTCTGGGGTGAGGGTATTGTATTCTTCGACTACAAGCGTTGCCCAGAGATTCTGCAGATTAACCGTGGTTACAAGGGTACTAACCACCCTGAGCTTTGCCGCTTCAACTGCGATGGTCTTGCACCTTGGTTCAACTTCCCAATCAACGGTTACGAGGCACAGGATAACAAGGCTCTTACCGAGACTAACAACCCTGACCCATCAGGTTCAGTTACTCCTTGGATTGAGTAATCCGTAGGCGGAATAATATGTCAAATTGAAAAAAACGATATATATGAAAGCAATAAATAAATTTTTCTATGCTCTGCTCGCCTTTGCGACAGTAGGTATGGTCGCTTGTTCTGAGGACTCTACCTATGAGCCAGGCGCGCCAGAGTTGGAGGGTTGCTACGATGTCTATTTCCCAGATGCAGAGACCCTCGAGACTCAGGGCCCTATCGGTACTGTGGAGCTCGATCCAACTGAGGCAACTGAGTTTACATATACTGCATATCGTAACAATACAGAGGGCGAGATTGTTGTTCCTGTAACTGTTACTGCAAATACAGAGAATAAGTTCACCGTATCAGAGATTAAGTTCCTTGATGGTGAGGATGTGGCTGAGTTCAAGGTGACTCTTCTCGAGTCTGAGATCGGTGTTACCTACACTTTCGGTCTTTCAATCGACGATCCACAGTACGTAAAGCAGTACGAGAGCACAAATGCTAACTCATTCACTGTTGACGTAACTCGCGTTAAGTGGGTAGATGTAGGCGTATGCGCTCACACTGAGGACCTCCTCAATGGTTGGTATGGTCTGGGTATCTCTACTCTCAACGTAAAGGTTCAGGTTCGTGCTGACTCTATCAAAGAGGAGTCATTCAAGGCTGCCCTTGAGGGTAATGGTACTGATGCTGATTTGGCTGGTATCTACCGTATGGTAAGCCCTTACAAGGAGCTTACAGGTAAGTTCAGTGGTCTTGATATCTACGATGCATATGTTGTTATCAACGCTCAGAATGTAAATAAGGTATATATCCCTCTCCAGGAGGTAGGTGCAAGCATCAGCGGTGGTGCTGTAATGATCTACTCTTTGGCAGGTTACTACATAGATAATGGCAAGACTCCTACAGCTGATATGTACGGTACAATCAAGAATGGTGTGCTTACATTCCCAGTTCAGGCACTTCTTGGTTGCCCAGGTGGTAGCTACGCTGGTAGCAACACTTACTACGCTAACAACAGCGGTGGTTGGACACTTACAGTTGCTCCTGCATTGGCTCGTTACGAGCTCGTTACTCCAGAGGGTACTGACGATGGTGACTTTACATTCGAGGCTATGACTCTCCCTGAGGGTGCTCTGTTCTACTCAGAGTCACAGAAGTTTGTTGCAGATGCTCTTCTTGAGAAGGGTAAGCCTGCAGTAAACACTGACGATGCTGACCGCAACTTCGTTGAGCAGTATGGTTACTTATATCGTCTGCCAAACCTCTACGCTGAGGATTATCCAATCTACTTCGGCGCTAAGCTTGATGGTACTGTAACTCTCCACGCTAACTATGCTGAGCAGTACACCGGTTTGCTTCAGAATGGTTACGATGTGATGATGGCTATCGACGCTAAGGCTTCTAAGTTCGACCCAGAGACTGGTCTTTTGAACCTCGTTGCTGAGTTCTACACATACCAGGGTGAGTACATTATCCCTTACGGTATTTACAATGAGGTTATCTCTGTTAAGGCTCCTGACTTCGACTATGTTCCTGCTGCAGACCTTAAGTCTGACTTCACTTACTCAACACTCTTCACTGATACCTTCTCATCTGGTTTCCAGTACAATGAGTGGGAGGCATCTCTCCAGAAGGGTTCAGGCCCTAAGGCTGGTTACTTCGCAGATAAGACTGCTTACCGTGTTCCTAACTGCTACGCAAATGGTTACGACCTCTACTTCGTAGCTGCTGACGAGGGTGGCGCAGTATCAGTTCCTGCAGGTTATGAGCTCCAGCCAACAGGTGTATCTATCTATGGCGAGGCTGCTTATGTGAAGATTCTCAAGGGTACTATGGCTAAGAATGGTGTAACTCTCTCTGTTGCTATCTACAACGCTGAGGGTGAACTTATGATGCCAAGCGCATACACTGAGTCACTGCTTACCTACAACTGGCTCGACGTTCAGACCGGTACTTATGTTAACGGTATGATGACTGATGAGGCTGGTAACGGCATTCCTATTGCTTGTACTCTCCAGAACGCTGAGGATACAAACATCTACCGTATTACTAACTTCTGGGGTGTAGAGGATTACCACCTGATGTTTACTTGGGATAAGACCACTAACAAGTGCGAGGTTGTTGGTACTTGCGACACCGGTTACTTCTATTCAGGTCTTGGCGGTAACTTCCACGCTTGCGACGGTTTGACCGGTTACTACTTGATGGGTTATGATCTTACTTGGGAGCAGGTTGAGGCTCAGGGCGTTCCACAGCCATCATTCGACCCTACAACTAACACATTCACATTCGCAATGTTCTATGTTGTTTGGGAGGCTGGTAAGCTCTACAAGGCTGTTGATACCTTCACCCTCGATGCATCTGTTTCAGAGGCTAAGTGGGTTGACTACGCTACTGGTTCATTCGCTTCAATCTTCTCAGATCAGAACGGTGATCAGTTCGTTATCCCTGGTGTAAAGATGCAGAATAAGGAGAATACATCTTCATACCGTCTCTACGACTGGCTCTACTCTGAGACTGAGGTTTACTTGAACTTCAAGTGGAATCAGACTACAAATGCAGTAGATATCGTAGGTTTCAACGATTCAGGTATTCCTCCAGCAGTATTTGGTGCAACATCATCAACAAATGCAATGGTTTGCGATGTGCTTACATACTACAAGGAGATTGAGGGTGTTGATGCAACTTGGGAGGCAATTGCTAAGGTTTATGGTCAGAGCATGCAGTCATACTATGCACCAGAGGCTAAGAAATTTGTATTCATCACATGCTACACATTCCCTAACAATACAGAGGGCGTTCTGGTTGGTGATACATTCTACATGGAGACTTATGAGCTCGATCAGACAGCTACAACATCTTCAGTATCAGCTCCAGTTGTACGTAAGGTATCTTCTAAGCAGATTGCTATCAAGAAGGATCTTACAATCAGCACAACTCGCAAGATGAACAATGTTCCTTCACAGTCATTCTCACTTCCAAAGGTTGAGAAGAGTGGTAACACATTCAGCAAGGCTGTAGCTGAGAAGCGTTCACGCATTGTTGAGATGGTAAAGTAATCTGAGATTACAAACTCTATATCAAGAGGTTAGGTCAGCAGACCTGACCTCTTTTTTTGTAGTACATTTTGAAATTCAGAAAATTATTTCTACCTTTGTGCCGATTAATCCGAAGTGGGTTAGTGTAACTTATTTATTAACAAAAAATTTTATAGCAAAATGGCTGTTAAAATTCGTTTGGCAAGACATGGTAAGAAGGCTTACGCTTTCTATCACATTGTTGTTGCAGATAGCAGAGCGCCACGTGATGGTAAATTTATCGAGAAGCTGGGTACTTACAACCCTAACACGAATCCTGCTACAATCGACCTGAACTTCGAGCAAGCATTGGGTTGGTTAATGAAGGGCGCACAACCTACCGATACTGCTCGTGCGATTCTTTCGTACAAGGGCGTATTGTACAAGAAGCACCTGCTTGGTGGTGTAGCTAAGGGCGCTTTCACAGAGGCTGAGGCTGAGGCACGTTTCAACAAGTGGCACGGTGAGAAGGAGGGTAAGGTTGCCGCTAAGGTAAACTCACTCGCTTCTGCAGCTACTGCTGACAAGAAGGCTCGTCTTACTGCTGAGGCTGCTGTTAACGCAGCTCGCGTACAGGCACTCGCTGAGAAGAAGGCTGCTGCTGAGGCTGAGGCTGCCGCTGCTGCTGCAGAGGCTGCTGCTGCTGAGACAGCTGAGGAGTCAACCGAGGCTGCTGAGTAAGGCAGGTTATGTTGGCGGTCGGTCGTATAACAAAGCTCTTTGGAGCTGAGGGAGAGGTTAATGTTAACCTCTATGCCGACTTCCCCGACGACTTTTCTGAGGAACAACCGCTATTTACTGTTGTAGATAGCTTGGTTGTTCCTCTTTTTTGTGAATCTTTCTCGCGTCGTGGCAAGGGTAGCGCAACTGTTCGCTTTGCCGATATAGATACTACAAAGCGCGCCGAGCTGATTATGGGTAACGAGATCTTTATCGAGGAGCCTGAGGCCGACGATGACGAGTTTACATTTGACGATTTGATCGGTTTCACCGTCAAAATATCCCGCCGCAAGGGTACAATCACCGACTACTACGATAACGAGTTTAATCCACTCTTTGAGATTGAGCTTGGCGGCAAACAATACCTTATCCCCGCTGTCGAGGAGTTTATCGCAGCCATCGACTTTGAGGCACGCACAATGAAGTTGGTCTTGCCGGAGGGCCTGTTGGAACTCTAATTTTGTGATTATCTCTATCACAGATACAAAAAATGGCTGTACAGTTCGTACAGCCATCTCTTTTTGCAGTAGATTACTCTGTCACAGGGCGTGGCGAGATAATTTTGTGCGGCATATAGTGTGCCGGAGCAGTAGATCTCTTCTCAGAGTTACCTGGTGATAGGCGGAACAACTCAGCACCGTGCGGAGCAACGCGAGTCGTAAAGGTGTCACCCGGATATACATAGGTCACGATGCTCTGTCGCCATACGTCGCGCACCATAGCTGCATTCTCCCACAGACCTAGAGCGCGTGGCTCAATCTCGATATCGAGTGGAGCGTCAGAGGTGTTAAAGAGTGCTACGGCAAGATCGCCATTTTCGAGAATCTTTACATACACTGCGTGCTGATCGTTGCGGTAGAATGGCATTGCACGCATACCGAGAGGGTCCTGCAGAATGTCGTTAACCTCAAAGTTGCAGAGCAGGCTGCGTGTAAAGTCGTCCATCTGTGCGATATCGCAGCCGATAAGCATAGGCGAGGCGAGCATTGTCCAGAGGGTGATGTGTGTAAACTGCTCATCAGGAGTCAGGCGAGAGAAGTGTTGATTTGAGCTCCATCCGCCCACAAATCCCACAACGAGCATATCTGCATCGCCCCAATGGCCTGGCCCGTGGAAGGCTGCCCAACGCTCCTGCTGCTCGAAACCGATGGTGAAGATACTCTCCCAGGTGTCGCGAATATCGCCTGTTGTGCGCCAACAGTCAGCAAGCTCCTTAAATCTGTACGCATCGGCAAATGGTGCGCTGTTAGAGAGACTGTAGATAATATCTCTGCCGCACTTTTTGAGCGCCTCTGCCATCTCGATGGTGTGATAGATATCGTTTGGCTTCCAGTCGTATTTGAGGTAATCCACGCCCCACTCAGCCCATTGACGGGCATCGACCTCTGCCCACGAATAGTTGCCGTGTTCCCAGTATAGACGGCGCGTAAAGCGCTTAGGATCGCCCTCGACGGTTATTCGGTAGTCCTCATTGCACCAACCCTCCTCAATCCACGGATATGTACCCTCAGCATTGTCAGAGTGTGTGCCCGCGTGGCCTGCGTATGTGCTCACCCACGGACCTGAGTAGATGCCCAACTTCAGACCCATACTGTGCAGATTGTCAGCCAGAGCCTTCATATCGTGGAACTTGGCATTTGGCTGCACGGCGTTCTCTTTGCCGCCACGCTTACCTTGCCAACCATCGTCTATGTTGATATACGTCCACCCATAGTTTGCCATACCTTGCTCGACAAGTGCGCGTGCAGATGAGAGCACCTTCTCCTGACTAACAGTAGGTCCCCAGCAGTTCCACGAGTTCCAACCCATAGGGGGAGTGAGCGCAATATCGTCGCCAACCACTATGCGGAGAGTCTGTTCGTAGCTGCCCTTAGTATTTGTAGCACAGAGAGTTACCTCGTATGTACCGCGCTCGGCAATAGAGCCGCTCAACTGTCCACTCTTGCTGTCAAGTACTACACCTGCGGGAAGCGATTGTGCAGAGAAGTGCATTGGACGCTCACCCGTAGCAGCTATGGTATAGAGCAGTGCTGCGCCAGGGCGGACACCAAAGACTTTTGCGCTATTTATTCGCGGTGTGGCAGGTGCTGCAGGGGTGCGAATATATGCTGAGTAGTCGGGAATCTCGACTGTCGGAGCCTTAGTTGTGGTGCGTGCCACTGCGGTAATGCATAGCAGTGATAAGGCGGTGGTAAAAAGTAGTCTTAGGTTCATATTAAGTACACTTTTATTATTCTACATCAGCAAGCCACTCTGTGACATATGCATCAGATGGCATTGCCCAACTACCTCGTGGAGAGAGAGATACGGCTGTAACCTTCGGGCCGTCAGGCACTGCCGAACGCTTGTACTGCTGACTGAAGAATCGACGCAGAAATACCTTTAGCCAGTGCTTTATCACCTCCTCGGTGTAGCTATCCTCAAAGGCGATATTTGCCAGCAGCAGAATCTTAGCCGGAGCGAAGCCGTTAACGACAAAGTGGTAGATAAAGAAGTCGTGTAGCTCGTATGGGCCAACCAAATCCTCGGTCTTCTGGGCGATTTCACCCTTCTCGTCAGCTGGTAGCAACTCGGGGCTCACTGGTGTGCAGACGATATCCTTCAGAGCAGCCTTCACCTTCTCGTTCTGCTCATTCTCTGCAGCCCACAGTGTAAGGGCGCGCACCAAAGTCTTTGGAACTGAGCAGTTTACGTTGTACATAGACATGTGGTCGCCGTTGTATGTTGCCCAGCCGAGTGCCGACTCTGACAGATCGCCCGTGCCGATAACCATTCCGCCCACGGCATTTGCTATATCCATCAGAATCTGAGTGCGCTCACGAGCCTGTGAGTTCTCGTAGGCTGCGCTGCGGTCTGTTGGATCGAGGTCGATATCCTTAAAGTGCTGCTCACATGCTGCGCGGATAGATACCTCGCGAAGTGTGATGCCCAGCTCCTGCATTAGTGTAATGGCGTTGTTGTATGTTCGACCGGTAGTACCAAAGCCTGGCATAGTTACGCCAACGATACCCTTGCGGTCGAGTCCGAGCATATCGAATGTACGGACAAGGACAATCAGGGCGAGTGTAGAGTCCAGACCTCCCGAGATACCGATAACCACCTTGTTGCAGTGTGTATGCTCCAATCGCTGAGCAAGACCTGCCGCCTGCAGCTCAATCACCTCACGGCAACCTGCGTTCAGATTCTGCGGGATGAATGGTGCCGGGTTTACTTTGCGCACGATATCGCTCTCAACGATAACCTGTGGCAGCTCCAAGACGCGGTAGCAGTCGCAGAGAGTTGTCTTGTGGTTGCTCAGGCGAGCGTGCTCAATTGCCTCGATGTCAATATCGGCAATTGTAAGGCTCTCTGTGCGGAGAAAACGCTCCCTCTCTGAGAGAATCTCACCACGCTCGGCAACAATTGCTCCGCCTGTATATACAAGGTCTGTAGATGACTCACCAACAGCTGCTGAGCAGTAGATATATCCGCCACAGATAGCCTCTGAGTGGTGTGCAACGCTACTCTGAAGCGCGTTGTGGCTCTGGCTATACTCAGCCTTAGAGTCCATGCAGATTGTAATCTGCGCACCGGCAGATGCGGTCTCTGCCGATGGGGTGATAATCTGACGACAGTCGTCACCAATCTCGATACCGAACTTAACGCCGTCAACAGAGAATATCAGATCGCTACCAAATGGTACCATCTGCTCGCAGAGTGTTATGTAGCGGTTCTCAGTGCCTCGGCCTGAGGTGAATATAGCATCGTTTGAGTAGCTCTTCGGCACAACGCCATAGATAACACCCTCAGCAATAACAACGGCACAGTCGTAGATGTGAGAGTTGTACATCACCGGCATGCCGACAACAGAGACTATAGGCTCCTGTATCAGCAATAGTCTATTTAGACCCATCTCGGCAGCCTCAAGCAGTGCCTGCTGAGTGAACAATACACCACAGCTGCTACCGGTGATAGATAGCTCAGGGAATGTCACAATTGTTACCCCCTCTTCGGCTGCCTGACAAATCAGCGAGCCGATTCTCTTTGCATTTGTGGTACAGTCGGCAACAGCCACGCGCGGGGTTGCTGCTGCGACCTTGATAAAACCACCTCTTACTCTGCCCATTTCTTTGCAATGTTAATGATTACCTTTACTGCCTTCTCCATAGAGTTGAGAGAGCAGTACTCGAACTTGCCGTGGAAGTTCATGCCACCGGCGAAGATGTTAGGGCAAGGCAGACCCATAAATGAGAGTCTTGCACCGTCAGTACCTCCGCGAATAGGGCGAACAATAGGCTCTACATCGGCCTCGCGCATCGCTGCAAGGGCATTATTGATAACCTGTGGATGTGGCTCGACCATCTTGCGCATGTTGTAGTACTGGTCTTTGAGCGTAAGGGTGAGTGTGCCCTGACCATACTTGTTGTTGAGCATGCCCACAACGTCGTACATCCACGCCTTCTTCTTCTCAAACTTCTCAAAGTCGTGGTCGCGGATGATATATGAGATTGTCGCATTCTCAACTGTTCCATTCAGACCTATGCAGTGGTAGAAGCCCTCGTAACCCTCAGTGAACTGTGGACGCTCAACGGCAGGAATGAGGTTGTTAAGCTCACAAGCCACCTCAATGGCGTTAATCATCTTATTCTTCGCATATCCTGGGTGGACATTGCGACCCTGAATGGCAATCTTTGCACCGGCAGCGTTGAAGTTCTCATACTCCAACTCGCCCTCATAGCCACCATCCATAGTGTAGGCAAAGTCTGCGCCGAATGCCTTGACGTCGAAGAAGTCCACGCCACGACCAATCTCCTCGTCAGGAGTAAAACCGATGCGAATCTTGCCATGCTCAATCTCCGGATGTGCCATCAGATACTCCGCTGCGGTCATAATCTCAGCCACGCCCGCCTTGTCGTCAGCACCCAGAAGTGTTGTGCCGTCGGTGTGGATAAGTGTATGTCCGATAAACTTTGTCAGCTCAGGGAACTCTGAGACCTTCATTGTCAGGGCGTTGTTAAGCACGATATCCTTGCCGTCATAGCTCTCGATGATGTGTGGGCGTACATTCTCACCACTCATATCGGGAGCGGTGTCAACGTGTGCCAAAAAACCTATTACAGGCGCATTCTCCTTGCCCTTTGTGGCAGGAATTGTACCCATAGCATAGCCATATTTGTCGATTGTAACATCCTCAAGGCCGAGCAGTTTCATCTCCTCAACAAGCACATTTAACAGATCCCACTCTGCGGCAGTTGATGGGAAGGTCTCGCTATTCTCGTCGCTACGAGTATTGATTGCGACATATTTCAAAAATCTATCTTTCAGTTCCATAGTATGAATGTTTAAGGTGTGTTCTATAAGTTAGTAACGCCTACTCCTCCTTCTTGGCTTTGAGCGTGTGAACGGTGAAGTAAACCATAATTGCGATGTACATTGCCAGGGCTGTCCACTCGGCTGCTGAAGATGCTGCCCACTGAGCCGCATAGAGTTCTACGCCGGCAAACTTGAGAATTGCCGAAACAACACCCATCAGCGCACCACCGGCGATAAAGCCTGATGCGATAAGTGTACCGCGGTCAAAGCGTGCCTTGTTGAGAGCCTCGTCCTTTGAACGGTTAGATACAAACCATGCGATAAGACCACCGACAACAAGCGGAGCGTTGAGTGACATAGGGATAAACATACCCAGCGAGAATGCCAGTGCAGGTACGCCAATCCATGTAAGGACAAGGGCGAGAATAGCTCCTGCGAAGTAGAGCACCCATGGAGTCTGTCCGCCCTCCATCAGTGGGCGAATAACGGCTGCCATAGCGTTAGCCTGAGGTGCTGCAAGGGCATTCTCACCAACAAAGCCGTAGGTCTTATTGAGGATAATCATCACGCCGGCAACGGTTGCAGCAGAGACGATAGTACCGAGGAACTTCCACTTCTGCTGTACAGCCGGTGTTGTTCCAAGCCAGTAACCAATCTTCAGGTCGGTGATAAATCCGCCCGCCATAGAGAGGGCTGTACATACAACACCACCGATAATCAGGGCTGCTGTCATGCCCAATGTGCCGTTCAGACCGATAGAGACAAGGACAAGCGAGCTGAGGATGAGTGTCATCAGTGTCATTCCCGATACAGGGTTGCTACCTACGATAGCGATTGCGTTTGCGGCAACAGTTGTAAAGAGGAATGCGATTACAAAGACAATCAGCAGTGCTACGATAGTCTGCATCCAGTTGCCAAGCACGCCAAACTGGAAGAATACGAGTGTAGCTACGAGCGTTGCGATGATAATGGTAAGGATTGTCTTCATTGTAATGTCACGCTCTGTACGAGCTGCTACATCTGCACTCTTCTTACCACCAAGCTCATTTACAGCCAGTTTTGCTGCATCCTTAATGATGCCAGCCTGACGGATAATGCCGATAAGACCCGCCATAGCGATACCACCGATACCGATTGGACGACCATAGGCAACAAAGAGGTCTGTTGCGCTCATTGCAGCAGCATCAGCCGATGCATAGCCTACAAGAGGCACGAGAACAAACCATACAAGACAGCTACCGGCAGTGATAATTACCGCATACTTAAGGCCGATAATATAACCCAAACCGAGCAGTGTCGCGCCGGTGTTGAGTGACAGCTCAACCTTGAATTTGTCGGCAACAGCTGCACCCCAGCCAACCATCTTTGTAGAGATAGTCTCAGCCCATGCACCGAATGTCGATACGGCAAAGTCATATACTCCACCGATAAGACCTGCAAGAGCAAGGACAATAGTCTGCTTGCCACCCTTTTCGCCCGATACGAGCACCTCAGTAGTTGCTGTAGCCTCAGGGAATGGATACTTGCCGTGCATCTGCTTAACGAAGTACTTGCGGAATGGGATGAGCAGCACAATACCCAAGATACCTCCGAGTAGAGATGACAGAAATACCTGATAGAAGTGCGCCTCAAGGCCGAGAATGTAGAGTGCCGGCAGGGTAAAGATTGCACCCGCAACAATTACGCCCGAAGTGGCACCGATGCTCTGAATGATGACATTCTGACCGAGCATGCTCTTGCCTTTGTGGAGTCCACCAAGACCCACAGCGATAATAGCGATAGGAATAGCTGCCTCAAATACCTGTCCGACCTTCAGACCGAGGAATGCTGCAGCAGCGGAGAAGATAATCGCCATAATAATACCCATAGTGACCGAGTACGGCGTCGCCTCGGCAGGTATTGTATCGGCCGACATTATCGGCTTGTACTCTTCGCCCGCCTTGAGCTCTCGGTAGGCATTTTCTGGAAGTGAATTGTTTTTCATAAGCGTTTATGTTTTAGTTGTTTGTCTTTATTGTAGTGGCCAGTAGCTACTTGGTCATCTTAAATATCGCCACGCTAATAGGTTTCATGGTAAATGTATGGTCAGACTTGGTGGTTTTGCACTTTGCAAGGGTGCGGTTGTTACCGAAAATCCACTCTGCGCTCTTGCCCATAGCTGGTACTGTGCCGACAACGGTGCGATCTGATGGGTTGAAGACCACAATATACTTCTCGCTACCCAGTGTGCGGGCATAAATCATAGGGTATGGGTTGTCAATATCGCCAACATACTTCCACTCGCCCTCTACACCCAATGCTGGTGTTGCCTGACGTAGTGCAATAAGGTCTGATACGTAGTTTAGCACTGAATATGGGTCGGTAAGCTGCTCGGCCACATTCGGGAAGTGTGGGGCATTATCCACCGGCAGATATATCTTTGTAGGGTCGGCAGTTGAGAATCCCGCATTTTGAGTTGTATCCCACTGCATTGGTGTGCGGCAAACGGAGCGGTTGCGCGATGAGAAGCTACCCTCTTTTGGTGGTGCATACTCGAGGTTGCGCATGCCTATCTCTTCGCCATAATAGACAATTGGAGGTGTCGGCAGGGTGAGGAAGAGTGTGATTGCCACCTTCTGCTCCTCCGCTGTTGTGCGATTCATGCGCGACAGACGCCAAATGTCGTGGCTGTTTGTCGGCATAGAGGCATATCCACCCAGACGGCGGTAGGTATTATATACATCTGTATAGGTCTGAATCGCCTCTCGGATATCGCCTTTGCCCTCGCGGTTGAAGTAGCATACGGTAGGCGCCATTTTGTCTGTTGTCTCGCAGACTAATGGGCGGTATATCTTACCACCTATGCCGTTGTGTATCAGCAGGTCAATATTGAACCCTGCAGAGAGTGACTGCTCAGGATTTGACCACTCGGAGAGCATTATATTCTCGGGATATGCGCTGTTGTACCACTCAAAAATCTCGTTCCACAGACGGCGTACGCCATCACGATTCTTGTTGTCGCTCTTGACGAGTGACTGCGCCATATCTACTCTGAATCCGTCAGCTCCCATATCGCACCAATAGGCGATAATCTTCTTCAACTCTGCACGGACAGCAGTCGGCCCTGGAGCATCATAACCCTGCTCCCAGTGGTGGTCAGGCTTTGGGCTGTAGTAGCCATAGTTGAGGGCGGGCTGAATCTCGAAGAAGTTGCGGATGTAGTAGCCATCACGCGGATGGTTGTTATCGACAAACTTCGGCCCCGGTTTCTTGTAGTTCTTGCCAACAGTCCAGATATAGTAGTCTGAGTAGAGATTCTTCTCGGCTTTGCTCGACTGCTGGAACCACGGATGCTTGTCCGATGTGTGGCCGGCTACAAGGTCGAGCAGAATCTTGATGCCCATGCCGTGAGCCTTGTCTATCAGTGACTTAAGGTCGTCGTTTGTGCCGAAACGCGGGTCAACGGCGTAGTAGTCGATAATGTCGTAACCGCCATCTTCCCAACCACTTGCAAAGCATGGCGACATCCATATGCAGTTAAATCCGCAGCTGCGGATATAGTCCAGGCGTGACTCTATGCCCTTCAAATCACCAATACCGTCGCCATTCGAATCCATATAGGTCAAAGGGTAGATGTGGTATATGACGGCATCTTTGAGCCATGTCGGCTGATTCTTAGCTGAAGCAGAAACTGCAACAAGCAGGCTGATGATAGCAAGTAGTCGTCTCATAGTGTTATAGCTTATCAATCAATTTTTCCAATGCAATGCCTCGAGAGCCCTTCAGCAGTGTGGTTGTGTCGCTGATTTTACTCAGTGCCAACCACTCGGCTGCCTCGGCGCTATCCTTGCAACAGGTTGCATCTATGCCTAAGGTGTGGGCGGCACGCAAAAACTCCTTGCCGACAAGCAGTAATTCGGCATTCTCCACCTCAGTAGCAAGTTGTAGAATACGACAGTGCTCGTCAGCGCTCCACTCTCCAAGTTCGAGCATATCGCCCAAGATGAGCAGGTTGCGCTCGCTGCGCTTTGAGGCGATGTTGGCTATTGCCACCTCCATGCTTGATGGGTTGGCGTTGTAACAGTCGATGATAAGGCGGTTATTGCGCTCAGTTACAACCTCTTGCGAGCGATTGTTGGTCGGAACGTAGTTCTCAATGGCTGCGGCAATACGCTCAGCGTCAATGTCGAAATATCTGCCGACTGTCACCGCAGCTGCGATGTTGTAGCGGTTGTAGTCACCCGAAAGGTTGCTCTTGTAGCCGTCAGCAACAGAGCGCGAGTAGTACTCTGCCTCCATATTCTCCCTCTCTACAGCCATATCGCACAGCACAACATCTTCCATCGGTATAAATGCTCGGCCACCGCTGCTCTCCAAATAGTCGAACAGCTCTCCTTTGCCCTTTCGAATACCCTCCTTGCCGCCAAAACCTTCAAGGTGAGCATTGCCGATGTTGGTGATAATGCCGTAGTTGGGTTGGCTGATAGAGCAGAGCAACTTAATCTCCTTCTGAGCACTTGCACCCATCTCGACAATACCAAACTCAGTATCTCGTGTCATAGAGAGCAGGGTCAGAGGCACGCCTATATGGTTGTTCAGATTGCCTTGTGTCGCAAAGACCTCGAACTTCTCGGCAAGTACGGCTCTAACTAACTCCTTGGTCGTCGTCTTGCCATTACTGCCGACAATGCCGATAATCGGTAGCGCAAGGGAACTGCGATGCTCTGCAGCCAGTGCCTGGAGCGCGCGGAGTGAATTCTCAACAAGGATAACTCTGTCAGATAACTTACCGGCCTCAGCTGCAACTTCAGGACTGTCCACCACAGCATATGCCGCACCATCTTTCAGTGCCTGAATGGCAAAACGGTTACCGTCAAAGTTGTCGCCACGGAGCGCAAAGAATAGCTCTCCATTCCCAACTTTGCGAGAGTCGGTTGTAACGCCCGAACACTGCTCAAAAATGTTGTATAATTCCATTATGAAAACTTATCTCCCTGGTTAAACTTCACCTCGTCAATATACTTCTTGATATTCTGCTCCTCCGAGCGAGGGCAAATCATCAGCACATCCTCTGTATCCACTACAATGTAGTCACGCAGGCCGTTGATTATGGCAACTTTGTCATTTGGTAGCGAGATTATCGTATTGCGAGTGTCGTATGTATAACACCCCTCAGCGGGCTTTGCATTGGCATACTTATCTTTGCGAGAGTGCTGGTAGAGCGAGCCCCAAGTGCCGATGTCGCTCCAACCAAAGTCGCCACTGTGAACATAGACATTGTCGGCATGCTCCATCACTCCGTAGTCGATAGAGACTGCTCGGCAACGGGTAAAGACATCAGCAATGGCAGAGGCCTCGCCTACAGTGCCGTAGCACTGTTTGATAGAGCTAAATAGAGAGTGCATCTCTGGTAGATATCTCTCTATGGCAGAGATTATTGCAGCCGTCTTCCATATAAATATGCCCGAATTCCATAAAAACTCTCCGCTGCGAATAAATGCTTGCGCCACCTCGAGATTTGGCTTCTCGGTAAAGCACTTCACTTCAGAGAGTGGCTCGGCTGAGCTGCGCTGTATATATCCGTAACCGGTCTCAGGTCGGGTAGGGTTGATGCCGATGGTCATCAGCACATCGTTTGTGTCGGCATAGTCGGTACATGCGTCAAGCGTTGCGATAAAAGCCTCCTCATTGGCTACATAGTGGTCAGATGGCGTTACAACCATCATCGAATCCGGAGCAATCTTGTTGAGGTAGTGGGCTGCATAGCTGATACATGGTGCGGTATTACGACCAATTGGCTCGCAGAGAATCTGCTCAGGCTTAAGTTCAGGCAGATGCTCAAGCACAAGAGCCTTGTAGCTCTGGTTGGTGACGACCAAGAAGTTTTCTGGAGCAATTCTTCCGGCAAAACGCTCAAAGGTCATGCGGATAAACGATTTGCCCGTGCCAAGAATATCCAAAAACTGCTTTGGCATGCTTTTGCGACTCTTCGGCCAGAAGCGAGTACCCACTCCTCCGGCCATAATAACGCAATAAATCTCTCTTTTTTGAGCCATAAACACTTCTATTTTTACATTGATGTTACAAAGATAAAAATATTTTGTAACTTTGTCGGGTAAAAGGAGTGAAAAATGAAAATAAAGTTGTTTACAATCCCGAACATCATAACCCTTTGCAATCTGCTCTGTGGTTGTGGCTCAATCATCTCATCATTGATGTATTGCAACTTCCGACTTGCATTTATCTTTATTGTGGCCTCTGCTGTGTGTGACTTCTTTGATGGCTTCACGGCGCGCCTTCTTCGTCAGTACTCGGCTATTGGCGTGCAGCTCGACTCGCTGGCAGATATGGTCTCTTTTGGCGTGGCACCGGCTATGATGATGCATGTGTTTGCAGCACAGACATTTACGATGTTTGAGCTTCCGGAGACGGTAGCCAATGTTCTGGTCTTTGTGCCATTCCTTATGGCTGCATTCTCGGCACTGCGCCTTGCTAAGTTCAATATTGACGATAGCCAGCACGAGACCTTCGAGGGTCTGCCAACCCCTGCAAATGCCATCTTCTGCGCATCATTTGTCTATGCAGTAGTTACTGGCGGTAAGGCTGTGGAGTTGGAGTGGATTGCTCTGATATCTGTTTTGATGTCGGCCTTCCTTGTAAGCCCTGTGCGTATGTTCTCGTTCAAACTCAAGAGTCTGAGCTGGTCGGCAAATAAGTTGCAGTATATCTTCCTTGCGCTGGCTGTTGCCTCGCTTTTGACCCTCGGAATATACTCTGTGCCGACAATTATCGTTATCTATATAGTACTTTCGGCCATCAGCTGGCTGTTTTGTAAAAAATAATGAAGTTTAACCACTATTTATACTCTCTGATTCTACTACTCTTCACTCTGTGGAGCGGACAGGCTGCGGCACAGCTCGATGCCAGCGCCCTGATGCGCGGTCAACAGAATGCCTCGCGTACCAATCCATTGGGTGGCACTCAGCAGAATGGTACGGGTGGTTATGGTTCAAATCCGTATGATACGGGCCAGACAGAAGAGAATGGTGAGCAGCAGGGTGAGCAGGCAGACTCTACAAAGAAGGAGAAGAAGCCGCGCAAACCCCTTGAGTCATACTTCTTTACCGATTCGATTCGCTCGCTGAGAAACTTCCAGTGGACTATTGACCGTAATACCAACAAGGTCAATGTTCAGCCGATAGATACAACCATCGCACTTTGGCGTTTGGACTACCCACACCACCATAAGCGTCTGGGTAGCAACTCTACCGGAGGTCTTGGTCAGGCATCGGAGGAGGTGAACTACTTTGAGCGCACAACGTCGCGTGACTTTACCTTCGCTCAGCCATATGGTACCTATGCCTATAGCCTTGAGAATGTTCCGTTCTACAACATGAAGCACCCATACATATGGATGACCTACTTGGAGTCGGGACAGAAGCGCTACCGTGAGGAGCACTTCGAGATAGTTACCTCTCAGAATATCAACCCGTCCACCTCCTTCTCGCTCAACTACAAGGCGCGTGGCTCGAGGGGTAAGTACGAGCGTTCGAGAATCAAGAATCAGAACTTTGCCGGCACCTTTGCCCATACCGGTCGCAGATACTCTGTCCACGCTGCATTTATTAACAACCATATCGATCAGCAGGAGAATGGTGGTGTTGTAGGCGAGTGGGCTATTGCCGACACCGTCTTTGAGATGCCGTCAGGTGTACCTATGCGACTTGCAGCAGCTGAGGCGAGCAATATCTATCGCAATACCTCATTCTTTGTCAAGCAGTCTATCGGTATTCCGCTGATGCGAATGACCGAGCGCGACTTCTCTATGGCTGACCTCTCGGCAATATACGTTGGTCACCTCTTTGAGTACAATAGCTGGAGCAAACTCTATCAGGATAAGTACTCAACATATACCGATGAGCGCTATGGTCGTAATGAGAATGGAACATTCCAGTCGCATACAGATACCTACTACAAGGATTGGTTCCTCAACCCTACACAGACGCGCGATTCACTTGCCGAAAGGGTAATCACCAACCGCTTCTTTGTCCAGGTACAGCCGTGGGATAGAAATGGCGTTGTCGGAACTATCGATGGAGGTATCGGTATTGACAACTACATCTACTCTCAGTTCGCCCTCAAGGACTACCTGTCAGGTAAAATTGAGCGCGTGAAGAGAAATGCGTGGTTCGCCTACGCCGGCATAGATGGTAAAATCCGCAAGTATGTTGACTACGGAGCCTCATTCAAACTCTATCCGTCAGGATACCGAGGTGGCGACTTCGACCTGCGTGCCCATGCGGCATTTACGGCCTTTATCAAGGGCAAACCATTTACCCTCTCTGGAGAGTTCTCGCAAACCGCCTCCTCACCAGGCTATTGGATGGATAACTGGTACTCCAACCACTATATGTGGAACAATAACTTCGGCAAGGAGAACGAGACTCGCTTTAATGTGGCCTTCACTGTGCCTGACTATGGCGTGGAGCTCGGTTTTTGGCAGAGCGTTGTGACCAACAAGATATACTACGGTGCAGATTGTCGGCCGGCACAGCACGATGGTGCAGTGAGCCTTACAAGTATCTATGCCCAGAAGGACTTTAATATAAAGGGCATCCATCTGAATCACCGCCTGCTCGTTCAGCTAACCTCTGACCGACATGTTATCCCCGTTCCACTCGTCTCAACCTTCTTCTCATACTACTATGAGTTCTGGGTTGTGCGTGATGTGCTGCGTGTGCAGATTGGTTTGGATGGCCGATTTAATACCCGCTATTACGCCCGTGGATACAACCCTGCACTCTCTGTCTTCTACAACCAGGACGAGGTTGAGGTGGGTAGCTACCCATATGTCGATGCCTTCGTCTCCGCTAAGTGGAAACGAATGCGCATCCTCTTTAAGTACCAGCACCTCAACGACCACCTTTTCGGTAATGGCGAGGCCTTCCAGGTTGCACGTTATCCGCTCAATCCTGGTATGTTTAAGATTGGTATATCGTGGACTTTCTACGATTAGTTTGTTGTGAAAATAATCTATTTACTGCCTTGTCTGCATCTCGCAAGACAGTCACATACGCCTAAGTATGCTCCTGCCTTGCTCGACTTGACGGCGTTGTAACTACATCATTTTGACAACAAACTAGTAGTGTAAATAAATAAAACCATCCGCTTGCGGATACCGCTATAAGGCTAATAGCAAAAATTATGAAAAAACACATCCCCCATATATACATCGCATTGGTGACGCTTTTTCTGGCGCTTGTGCCGATGAGTCGTCGTGGCTACAATGTCGTAGAGATGGAGCCCAAGCCGCTGCTATCTGAGGGGGAGTATCTAATATCGCCCTACGATGATATCTTTCGTCGTGTGGCGCGCCGTCACCACCTTGATTGGCGACTGCTCTCTGCGATAGCCTACTGCGAGTCGCGATTTAACCCTCAGGCGCAATCTCCGCGCGGAGCTGTAGGTATTATGCAGGTTATGCCGCACATCGCCCGCCATTGGGATGTGATGGCGGATGAGCTGCTCGACCCCGCGATAAATATAGATGTGGCGTGCCGCCTCTACAAGTCTATGCAGAAGCAGTTGAGGCTCTCAAAGGAGGTCTCAGAGTATGATCGTGCTGCATTTACTATCGCCAGCTACAATTGTGGCGCATCCAGGGTTACCGATGCCCGCAACCTTGCTGAGTACTACGATGAACAGAAAAACGATTGGCAGACCGTAAGTGAGTACATGTTGCTCCTCTCCGAAGAGGAGTTCTATAACCACGAAGCCGTTATTGCCGGACGATTCAAAGAGCCACATATCACAATCGCCTATACTAATAAGGTGTTGAAGCGATATGAGCATTACATGACTCTTTATCGTGATTTGCCGTGATTTTGTTGTGAAAACGGCGCATTTACTGCCTTGTCTGCATCTCACAAGACAGTCACATACGCTTAAGTATGCTCCTGCCTTGCTCGACTTGACAGCGTTGTATCTACCGCGTTCTGACGATAAATAGGTGCAAGAAACAACTGCGTAGCAAAATAAACATCCATCCGCTTACGGATACACTATAAAGCTAATAGCCAACCGACGCTGCTCGTGAGGGCAGAGGCTGCTTGCAGACCATGCCGAACTGCGAGGAGGAAGGGTCGGCGAAGCCGAACCAATAGCTAACAGCCAAAAAAAATAGAGATTTGCAATTCTGCAAATCTCTATTTTTGTATAGATGGAGTAGCTTAGAGGGCTACCATTGAGTCTGCAACGTACTCGAATGTACCTGTACCTGTTACAGCGAATGCGCAGGTGTAGGTTGCATTAGGACCGTATGCATAGAAGTTGATAACCACCTTCTTATACTCCTCTGGAGTCATTGTAGGGTATGCATAACCCAGAACGGCTGCGAATACCTCGGCAGTGTGCTTCTTAAGCTCCTCGAGAATCTGGTCATCTGTAAGGTCTGTCATGCCGGCAGCGTTGAAACCACCCTTAACTGCAGATGGACGCCAGTCGATATTGCCATAGTATGCAGATGCACCTGTGTAGAACTCGTTGTTACCGTAGTTAGATACCCAGAAGTTACCTGCAGGCTTGCTACCACCGATAGTAACGATATCTGTAGATACGATTACGCCAGCGTTGTCACGTGCAGGGGCACCGAGAGCAACATCCTTGTTGTCATATACCCAGTTTACGCAGTACTGGTAGAATGTCTTAGCACCTGCGTCACCGTTAGGGAAGTTGAGCTCGAGTGTACGGTCGATATTCCAAACGCCCTCGCCCTTACGGAACTGGTCGGTCTTAGTCTCGAAGTAGTTAACCTTGCTCCACTCAGTTGCGAATGTGTAGTGGTCAACCTTCCAAGTAGTTGCGCTGTTTGCATAGCAACGGAATGCTACGTAAGCGTTGTCACCCTCCTGAGCATAAGGATACTTCTCACCCAAGAAGAGTGGCAGATAGTTATCCTGCTTAGGGTTGGTGAAGCTACCGTAGTTCTGACCCATAGCTGTGTAGTCAGCAGGCTGTACTGCAACAACGTTAGCAGCCTCGAATGCTGTGCCGTTGAACTTGAAGAATGCGTACATCTTCTCTGCAACAACCTTAGGTGCAGCGAATGTAGATGCTGGAGCAGCTGTAGGAACAGCGTCTGTTACGATAATATTGATAAACTTAGGAGCACCACCGCTCTTAGAGATAGAGCAGAAGTAGCCATACAGAGTGCAAGTAAGACCGTCAGAAAGCATAGCCTTCACCTCGTCGGTTGCACCATAAATGCTACCTACAGCAGCAGTTGCACCGTTGATGTTGAAGTTGTAGTAGTTGCCGCTGATAGCAACAGTACCCTCCATCTTAGCGTAAACAGCATACTCATCTGCTGTACGAGTTGTAAGAAGCTCGTCAGCTACAGC
>JAZORI010000044.1:0-32505 GCA_045656505.1 Alistipes sp.
TGACCGAGTGAACCAACAACTACTGGATACTCACCGTTAAGAGCTACAAATGGAGTTGTATTGTCATAGAAAAGAAGCTGACCGAAATCACCTGCCTCATTTAATACGTTAATCAAATAGATACCTGGCATGCCGTGCATCGCAGGGAACATTGTAGAGTCAACTGCAGAGAATGCTGCTGTAAGTGATGTTGGCTTGCCCTCATAAGCAACTGCCTCAAGTGGCTGGATAACGTTACGCTCGATAGTAAGAGCAGCCTCAGACTTCTTAACCATCTTGAGCTCGTTACCATTAGCATCCTGACCCCAAATCTCAACAGTGAAACCGTTAGTGAACTCCTGTGGAGGGAGTGCGAGATAGAATGAAGTAGGCTCAGAAGAGAGAACTACAGGAGTCTCGCAAACGAGAGAAACCTCAGCAACGTTGCTGCCCTCGAATGTAAGGTTGCCGCTTGCAGCCTCACCCTCCTCAGCTGGAGTAGAAGAGAGAGTAAGATAAGCATCGTCAGCATCTACATAAACAAGACCTGCAACCTGCTCGCCGTTGTTACCACGGAAAACAATCTTAGTGATAGCCTGCTCCTCACCTGTGAGCTGGAACTTAACCCAACCCATAACGTTCTTGAACATCACCTGAGTGAAGTAGCCTGAAGAGATCATCATAGATGAACCAAGGCCGTAGCTACCCTCAAGGTAAGTCTGCTCTGCTGGGAGAGTAGCCTCGATAGCGCCAGTTGAAGGAGTTACAAGGTAGTTAGCGCTGTAAGGATAAACAGCAACAACCTTCTCCATCTGAATAGGGCCAACTGCTTTGTTAACCAACTTCAGCTCACCATTGCGGTCACCAGTCTTACCCTGGAACTCAAAGGTGCTGATTGCATTTGACTTGTAGAATACTGCTACCTCATCGCCAGCAGTCCACACAGTCTTGTCATCCATAAGCTGAACACGCGAGTCGTCTGCCTCAAACGACACTGTCAGCACATCCGGAACAGTGACACTCGGAACATCCTGAGTAGCCTCTGTTGTACAAGCTGTAAACAAAGCCGCTACAGCAAGCACCGAAAGGAAAAATTTTTTCATAATGAAAGTTTTAAGTTAAAAAATGTGTTTGTTTGTGTTTTACCAAGGCATCTCAGGATTTGTAGTCGGATCCTCAACGTTAGTTGATACCGCGAAACCCTGCTCTACCACAGAATTGTAGCACTCCAACACGGGTGCTAAATAGATTTCATTCTTCTTCATAGTGTTTGTTTTTTATTATTATATATAAGGTATTGCCCGAATAATAATGCAAAATTAATAAAAGATTTTCAAAACTACAAAATATGCTATTAGTTTTTTGAACAAATTGTTATTTTATAAACATTTCTGCATCTTATGTCAAAAAAAATTATTAACTTTGAATAAATGTTTGACTTTGTACCCAAAAACTCCCACAAAATGAAAGCAACCTTTACTTCACTTCTCTTTGCGCTGATAACCATCTGCTCATGCACCAAGCAACCGCAGATTATCACCACCGACCAACCCATAGCGGATGGAGAGTGGCAGTGTTTCACCAAGGAGTTCACACTCCTCTCAGGTCGCAGTGCCGAACTAAAGATTGCCGCAGATACAAAGTACTGGCTCTATGTCAACGGAGAGCTCGTTGTACGAGAAGGAGGACTCAAGCGAGGCCCAAATCCGACAGATAGTTATTGTGACGTTTTCACCGAAATTCCAAATCTCAAATTTGGCAAAAATAGAGTTGCAGTACTCGTTCAATACTACGGGCGTAACTCATTCAGTCACAGACCTTCATCCACTGCAGGACTCTATTTTGATTTAACTACTTTTTTGGGTCGTGTAGTGAGCGATTGCAGTTGGAAAGCTGTGCGTTATGATGCCTTTTGGGCTCCCGCAGACGAGAATCCGAAGGGCCCAAAACAGTACCGCTTAGCAGGTGCAAATGTAGGATACGACGCACGCAAAGCTGTTGATTTTGCCGCATTAGATTTTGACAATAGCTCTTGGAGTAATGCCGTAGAGGTCTCTGTTACAGATGCTGAGTGGGGCAATTTTATCGAGCGCCCAATTCCGCAATGGCGTTGGAGTGATTTATTAGATTACGAGAGCATAAGCACTGACAGCGAGGGCGTTATCAACTGTAAACTTCCATACAACGCCCATGTAACACCATACATGAAGATACGCGCAAAGGGTGGCGAGAAGATTACAATTTGCACCGATGATTACTGGATTGGCGAAGCTCGTAGCTTCAAAACTGAGTATATCGCAACCGAGGGAGAACAGGAGTTTGAGACCCCAATTTGGACTAACGGCCACACAGTGCTATACTTTATCCCTCAGGGAGTTGAAGTAGTTGAATTAAAGTATCGCGAAAGCGGCTATGACAGCGATTTTGTGGGCAGTTTCGCTTGCGATAATGACTTCTGCAACAACCTCTGGAAAAAGGCACAGAGAACGCTCTATGTAACAATGCGTGATAACTACATGGACTGCCCGGACCGTGAGCGCGCACAGTGGTGGGGTGATGTCGTAGTTGAGTTAGGTGAGGCTGGCTATGTATTTGATTCTAAGGCACATCTGCTCACTCGCAAAGCTATTTTAGAGCTAATGAATTGGCAGCAGCCAAATGGTGTAATTGCCTCTCCGGTTCCTGGTTGGTACAAGAGCGAGCTACCTTGCCAGATGCTTGCTAGCGTGGGATATTACGGCTTTTACACCTATTACATGTTCACTGGCGACAACACTACCATTGACGAGATTTACCCTCGCGTGCGCAAGTATCTGTTTGAGGTATGGAATCCACAAAATAGCGGCCTTATAAATATTCGCCGAGGTGGTTGGTACTGGGGTGATTGGGGCAAAAACATCGACAAAGAGGTGTTGCAGCAGTGCTGGTATGCCGTTGCTCTGAAGGGATTTATCCAGATGGCTAAACTTACAAATCACCGCAGCGATGCAATGATGGCAGAGCAGATACTGGACAAGATGTACTACTCTTTCAATGACAAATATTGGGATAAGGAGCAGCAACACTACAAGTCGGCAAAATATAAGGATGTGCCCGATGACCGCGCGCAGGCGATGGCTATTTTGGCAGGTTTTGTGCCTGAGGAGCGCTACCCTATCATGCGCGACTTCTTTACAAAGTATTACAATGCAAGCCCATACATGGAGAAATATGTACTTGAATCTCTGTGTATTATGGGATATTACGAGGATGCACTCAAACGTTTGGAGTACCGTTTTGGCGAGATGGTCGCATCTGAGCACACAACTCTATGGGAGGGCTGGGAGTACACCGGCGGTCGTGGCATGAAATATAAGTCAGGTAACGGAACATACAACCACGCATGGAGCGGTGGCGGACTTACAATTTTGTCGCAGTATATCGCAGGCATCGCACCTTTAGAGGCTGCATTCAAGAGCTTTACCGTAAAGCCGAATCTCGCAACACTCAACTTTGTCGAGAGCCTCGTGCCTACAATATTTGGCAATATAACAATGCGCGCCGAGAGAGTCTGCAAACAGCTTATCATTACATTAACCGTTCCTGAAGGTACTACAGCTCATATATCTGTACCACAAGGATATAGCAATTTAGAGTGTAATGGTATTAACGCTCAAAAGCTAACCCTCTCAGCAGGAAATTACACCATAATTGCCGAATAATCACATTCAAAAAAAACGACAACTATGAGCGAGCAGAAAGGGGTAAAATGGGAGACATGCAAGGTACTCGGCAGTATTACATGTGTCAATTCTGGATTTCTATCATCGTCACCCAGCAACAGAGTACTGAAACGCAGGGATATTAAGAGTGGAATGAACCTAGCCAGTCACGACTCTGACCTACCGGCAGTTGTTGTCAAGGGTATTGGCGATGACTATCTTGTAGTACACTCGTGCGGTGAGACAAAAACCATTTATACGGGCGCTTTTTATAGTTCTCCGCGCAAAGGACTAAGCTACGCCTACTCTAGCGTGGATATCAGACTGGAGTAATAGCCCGTAATTCACACAACAAACAGTAAAGCTGACTGAATACAATTTCAGCCAGCTTTATTTTATTTTATTACAACAATGTTCCATAAGGTGTTGTTTATTTACAACACTTTTGGCATCATTACCCAACAAAAAAAACGGATAGCGCAAACTATCCGTTATCTGAGCGGCAAGCGGGATTCGAACCCGGGCAACTGCGTTGCAGATAGATATTTACACCCCCAGCCCCTGGAAGGGGCGGAGAGGGTCACGGGTTTAGGGATATTGTGCAACAAAAAAAAACGGATAGCGCAAACTATCCGTTATCTGAGCGGCAAGCGGGATTCGAACCCGCGACCCTCGGCTTGGGAAGCCGATGCTCTACCACTGAGCTACTGCCGCAAATAAGGGGAGAAATAGCTCCCCTTATGCTATTTTACAACCTTGTTTAATGATGCAATATTCTGCTCATTATGCAGCATCTTACCCTCTGCCGTATAGCAATATTCGATGCGAGACTTAAAGTAGCTCTCGACCTTATTGCGAACAACCTTCATAGTGCTATTTACAAGGCCATTCTGCTCGGTGAAGTGCTCATCAACAATAGCAAGTGCAGCAGGGAGCCAACGATCCGGGAACTCATCCGCAAAGACGCCACCTGTGCGATACTTCTCAATCTCTGCATGGATAATATCTGCAGCAGCCTTAGCCTTATCCTCTGCAGTTGCGACAGCAGCCTTCAGCGCATCGCCATTTGGAACAACAAGCGCAATAGTGTAAGGATTTTGGTTGTTGTAAATCATAATCTGGTCAATATAAGGCGACTTATCAACCATAGCCTCCTCCATACCCTCCGGGCTGTACTTCTCGCCATCAGAAGAGATCAAAAGACTCTTAAAACGTCCAAGTACATAGAGGAAACCATCGGCAGCCATATAACCCATATCACCAGTATAGAGCCAGCCATCCTTAACTGTCTCAGCTGTGGCTGAAGGGTTTTTCCAGTAGCCAGCCATAACATTCTCGCCCTTGATAACAATCTCACCCTTCTCGCCTACCGGAAGCTCATTGCCATCACTATCAAGAATCTTAATATCAAGCGGCTCAATCAGCTTACCAGATGAACCGAAACGGTGATTACCCTTACCAAGTGAGTTTGTAGAGATGATAGGTGTTGCCTCACTAAGGCCATAACCCTGATACATCGGCATACCAACAGCATAGAAGAAACGCTGCAACTCAGAGTCGAGCAGTGCACCACCACCAACAAAGAACTGAAGTTCACCGCCAAATCCCTGACGTACCTTGCTATAGAGAATCTTATCAAAGAGCGCAACAAGTGGCTTTAATACAAATCTCCAGCCACGACCCTTGGTAAATCCGTCCTGATTATACTCATAAGAGACCTTAAGCGCGAACTTGAAGAGTTTCTCTGTAAAAGCGCCTTTGCTCTTAATTGAGCCCTCAATATTCTTGCGGAAGTTCTTTGCAAGTGCTGGAACTGAGAGCAAGAAGTGAGGCTTCACCTCGCGAATATTTGTCGGAATATTACGCAGTGTCTGCATAGGAGTTGCGCCCACCTGAGTTGTTGCAACTGCTGCACCGCACGCAATCATGATATAGAAACCGCAAACATGTGCAAAGCAGTGGTCAAGCGGCAAGATAATCAGTGTACGGAAGGTTGACGGAATTGAAATTCGGGTCAAAGCCTGCTCGACATTGGCTGTATAGTTACGATGTGTCAGCACAACACCCTTAGGATCGGCAGTAGTACCTGATGTATAGGTGATTGTAGCATAGTCGTCGTTCTCAATAGCTGCACCTATAGCAAGGAACTCATCACGATGCTCTGCCAAGTGCTTATCACCCAACTCCTTAACAGCATCAAGCGTAAACTCCTTATCTTCAAGTGCGACATCATCCTGAAAAACGATAATACGCTCTACAAGAGGTAGTTGGTCCTTAATCTTGCGAATCTTCGGGAGCTGATATTTAGAGACAAAGATTGTTGTCACATCTGCATGGCGAAGACGGAACAACAGATCGTTAGACTCCTCCAACTTTATCGATAGCGGCACCGAAATAGCACCTGCATAGAGTAAACCGAGCTCTGAAATAATCCAATTATTACAACCCTCTGCAAGAATAGAGACTGTCTGTTTTGGGGTTACGCCCATAGCTGCGAGACCTGCACCAATCCTTAACGCCTCCACCTTAACAGCAGCATATGTTGTTGGTTCAAACTGCTTGTCCAACTTCTCCAAGAGGAATGTCTTGTTACCATACTTGGCAACAGCCTCCTCAAAAAGATCAATAATAGTTCTTTTAGCCATTTTATTTAGTAGTTTGTAGTAATTTAGTCCATTTTAAGCACCGCAAGGAAAGCTGACTGAGGTACCTGCACCTGACCAATCTGACGCATACGCTTCTTACCAGCCTTCTGCTTCTCCAACAGCTTACGCTTACGAGAGATATCACCTCCGTAACACTTTGCAGTCACATCCTTACGAACAGCCTTAACTGTCTCGCGAGCGATAATCTTGCTACCAATAGCCGCCTGAATAGCAATATCAAACTGCTGACGCGGGATAAGTTCCTTTAGTTTCTCACACATCTTGCGACCAAAATCATATGCATGGTCGGCATATATCAAAGATGAGAGCGCATCCACCGGCTCGCCATTGAGCAGAATATCGAGCTTAGCGAGCTTACTTGCCTGATAGCCGGTACGGTGGTAATCAAATGATGCATAGCCCTTAGAGATACTCTTCAGCTTATCGTAGAAATCAAAGACAATCTCCGAGAGTGGCATCTCAAAGTTTACCTCCACACGGTCTGTTGTGATGTAGGTCTGATTCTTCATCACACCACGCTTATCAATGCAGAGTTTGAGGACATTACCCAAGAATTCGGTCTTAGTAATCACCTGTGCCAAGATATAAGGCTCCTCAATCTTTGCAATCTTTGTCACCTCTGGCAGACCCGATGGATTATGTACCTCAAGCTCCTCTCCCGAAGTGGTTGTGATTCTGTATGATACGTTAGGAACGGTTGTGATAACATCCATATTAAACTCTCGGTAGAGACGCTCCTGAATAATCTCCATATGGAGCAGTCCAAGGAATCCGCAACGGAAACCAAAACCGAGCGCAAGCGAGCTCTCAGGCTCAAATGTCAGCGATGCATCATTGAGCTGCAACTTCTCAAGAGAGGCTCTCAAATCCTCATACTGGTCAGCCTCCACCGGATATACACCCGCAAAGACCATTGGCTTTACATCCTCAAAGCCCGAAATGGCCTCGGTACAAGGGTTTGCAACAGAGGTAATAGTATCACCAACCTTGATCTCTTTAGAGTTTTTGATACCGGAACAGATATATCCCACATCGCCAGTCTTAATCTCACCACGAGGGTTCATCTTGAGTTTAAGTACTCCAACCTCATCGGCATCATACTCACTACCTGTATTGAAGAACTTAACGTGCTCTCCCTTATGAATAGAGCCGTTAAAGACGCGGAAATATGCGATAACACCACGGAATGGATTAAATACAGAGTCAAAAATAAGTGCCTGCAACGGAGCATTCTCATCGCCCTTTGGTGCAGGTATGCGGTTAACAATAGCCTCAAGCACCTCATCTACACCAGCACCGGTCTTACCCGATGCGCAGAGGATGTCATCATGGTCGCAGCCAAGCATATCGACAACCTGATCCTTCACCTCATCAATCATCGCAGACTCCATGTCAATCTTATTGAGGACCGGAATAATCTCAAGATCGTTACCAAGCGCAAGGTATAGATTCGAGATAGTCTGAGCCTGAATACCCTGCGTTGCATCTACAACAAGCAGCGCACCCTCACAAGAGGCGATAGCACGAGACACCTCATACGAGAAGTCAACGTGTCCCGGAGTGTCGATAAGGTTGAGCGTATAGATCTGGCCATCACGAGCCTTATACTCCATCTGAATGGCGTGGCTCTTGATGGTAATACCCTTCTCTCGCTCCAAATCCATATTATCCAACACCTGATTCTGCATTTCGCGCTGATTCAGTGTGTCGGTCATTTCAAGCAGTCGATCGGCAAGAGTACTCTTACCGTGGTCAATATGTGCAATGATGCAAAAATTTCTAATATTCTTCATAACGGCGCGAAGATAGTAATTTTTTTTCAATTATCCTACCTCGCACCTATATAAATATCACCTCGAACCCAGATAGAGCAGTATTGCACCAATAAATATCAACAGAAGATCAAAGGCTTTAGCCTTGAGATTTCGCTCATGAAATAGCAAAGCACCACAAGTAAATGACACCAAAACGCTCGAGCGACGTATCATAGAAACCACCGAAATCATCGCATCTGCATCAGAAAGTGCAAAGAGATATGCTACATCTGCTGCCGAGAGAAAGAGTGAAATCAGAGGTATTGCCCACGACCAATGGAATGAATCACCACTACCCTGCTTATTCACCTTAAAAATAGTTAAGATAGATACTGTAATAGTCATCAGAACAGCCTGATATAGCACATACCAACTCTGCACAAACATCGGCTCTAACGAGTGCATTATATGGCGATCATAGAGTCCACAACAAGCGCCTGTAACAGCAGCCAAACCGACAAACAGAACACCACGATTATGTCTAAAATCAATACCTTCTCGTTTACCGGAACGACTCAACAAAAAGAGTGACACTACTGCAAGCAGGACACCCGCCCACTGCACCAAATTAAGCCTCTCTCCAAAGATTATCATCGCACCAACGAGCGTCATAACAGGGCGAGTAGCATTAATTGGAGCAGCTATTGTCAGTGGCAGCTCCTTGAGTCCAAAGTAACCGCAAATCCACGAAATCAACACCAATACCGCTTTGACAAAGACTGCACAATGGTCATCAAAAGAACCTACCGATATCGCGAATCTCGTACCCTCAAACCAGCCCAAATTAAAGAGCGAATTGGCAATCACCGGCAGAAAGAGCAGTGTTGAGAATATAGTATTGAGCAACAGCACTTTAAGTACCGCATTAGCCTTTAAAGCCTGTTTCTTTGAGACATCATAGAGTCCGAGCAGAGACGCTGATATAAATGCAAGAATTATCCACATAGTCGTTAAAATAGGGTGCAAAGATAGGGATTCTCAAAAATATTTTGTACATTTGGTTGCAAATTATACGACTATTATGAAACGATTAGCGATTTTATTTCTCTTGTCAGTTCTGACAATTAGTGCATATTGTGCTGATAATGTGCCATTTAATGGCTTAGTATGTGATATAGACGGACTTGGGCTGAAGGCTCAAATTTCTGTAAAAGGCTCCGAAAAACGCACGGTTGCAGGCAAGGATGGCAAATTTGGACTAACAAACATCAAAGCCAACGACATCCTGCAGTTGCGCTACAAGAAGGTGCGCTTAGAGATTGGCGTAGAGGGTCGTAGGAGTGCAAAAATCGTTATTGCAGACGATGGCACCCTGCTATCAGTTAGCGAGGAGCAAGAGTTGATTGATGCGGGAATGGATTATGTACTGCGCCGCGAGCTACCGACAAAAGGTGGCATCTTGACAGCAGAGATGATTGAGCGTGAGGGTTTTTCCAACCTTGCAGATGCCCTGCGAGCAAAGGCAACCAGCCTGCTGATAGATGGCAGTGGCAATGTTATAATCCGCGGAGTGAATAGCATTGGCAACCCTGCCCTGCACTTATTGTCTGCGATGGCATGGAGATTGGCTCAATCAATGCCATCAATATCAACGATGTAGCAAGCGTTGAGGTTCAACGCGACGGCACACTCTACGGATTTAGAGGTGTAGGAGGAGTGATTGTTATCAAAACCAAGTCAGGGGCAAAACGCTAACCCACAACAAGTTGCAAGATAGTAAACGTTGCGAGAGTCAAGCTTGCAATGCCATTGAGCGTACCAAAAGCGATACCAATACTTCGCTGCTTGGTTGGGGTGACAAGTATATGTTCAAGGACGATGCAACCGCAGAAAAGAGCCTCCCCTATCCAGAGCAACCAACCTTGCGGACAATGGAGAGCAAAAAGTATTAGAGCCAAAATAGAGACAACATGAAGGGCAATACTGATATATAACGCACCGCGCACACCAAAACGGACAGGTATGCTATGTAGCCCGCGCTGACGGTCAAAATCGAGATCCTGCAGAGCGTAAATAATATCAAATCCGCCGCACCAAGTAAGCACCAAAATCGAGAGCAAACAAGGGGCTAAAGTTAGCGTTCCGGTCGTTGCGATATATGCCGCAGAGGGAGCTATACCGAGCGACAATCCGAGGACAATATGCGCCAATGATGTGAATCGCTTGCAGTAACTATAAAACATCACAACAGCAAGAGCCACAGGAGATAATAGTGCGGTAAGTAAATTAATACTTAAGCTCGTTGCAATAAAGAGCAGCGCATTTATTATAACGAAAATCAGAGCACTTTTTGGAGATATTTTTCCCGCAGGGATCTCACGTGATGCCGTACGCGGATTATCTCGATCAATCTTCCAATCTGTCCAGCGATTAAAGCCCATTGCCACATTGCGCGCAAATACCATACAGCCAACAATTTGCACCAGTAACAACCAACTAAACTGCGCCTGAGTTGTCTTGAGTGCAAAGACAAACGCCATCAAAGCAAATGGCATTGCAAATATCGTGTGCGAGAACTTCACCAAACCCATGTAGTCCCCAATTTTTCCCAAAAATCGTTTCATACCGCAAAGGTAAACAATTAATCATAAAAATGTAAATTATTCTTTTCGAAAAGTAATAAAGTTACACATTACACCTCTTTCCATCAAGCAGTCGCGAGCAGAACAACACCACGAATTTGTTCCTACGACTTTTTTTACTACCTTTGTATATGACAATAGTAAACCACAATGTAAAACAGATAACATCTAAAATCATAAGATTATGAATAGCAGCAAGATAACACGCGTACTTTTTGTCTGCCTGGGAAATATTTGTCGTTCTCCGGCAGCCAATGGCATATTTGAGCAGATGGTGGCTAAGCGAGGATTGCAGGAGAGAATAGAGGTCGATTCGGCAGGTACTTATCCCGGGCATCGCGGCGAGTTACCCGATCCGAGAATGCGCCGTGCAGCTTTGGAGCGTGGATACGACTTAACGCATAGAGCAAGAACGGTATCGGAGGATGATTTTTACGACTTCGACATGATTATTGTGATGGATGACAGTAACTACGAGCGCGTCAGCCGTCTTGCACCTGAGCGCAAGTATTTAGACAAATTGCACCGCATGGTCGAGTTTGTGACCGACTATCCCGATTACAGTTACATCCCAGACCCTTATTATGAGGGAGTTGAAGGATTTTATTTGGTATTAAATATGCTTGAAAATGGCTGCACCAACCTACTAAACCAGTTGGAGGCGGAGCTATAGAAGACAGATGAGGATAAGAGTTGTTGCGATACTATCGGTTTTACTCTTTGTTGGTTTCAACGCCAAGGCACAAGAGTACTCTATATTTATAGATGGCAGAGATACCATTTACTACAACTACGCGCCAGTTTCGCAACGTTCTAAACCAAAGCAATTTAAGACCAATTTTATCATTGTTCCGCTATACACTCCTGCGACAAGTTTCGCCCTTGGAGCAGCCGTGCAGAGCAGCTATAACACTATTAATGGCGGATACATCAACCAATCGTTGCTATCTGTTGCCGCAGTGGCATCGGTTAAGGGAATGTACAGCGTTGACGTAAGCAACTCTACCCCATTTCGCAACGGCAAACATAGGATTACAGCAGCCATCCGCGCATCATCCATGCCCACAAAATTCTGGGGCATCGGATATAATGCCGCATTTACAAACAGCGCTATCCAATATACAAGACAGCACTACTCTGCCCAAATTGGCCACCTCTACAGAGTGGTTAAACATCTGCATCTTGGCACCCAATTGAATGTAGAGTATAGTCGCTGCGGCAAAAATGGCGAGGCTATAATCCCACTGCTTTCAGCTAATGCAAAACGTGATGTTATCGCAACAACGATTTCAGCAATAGCCAAATACGATTCAAGAAATTCTAAGCAAAATCCACAAAAAGGTCTATATATTTCACTCAATCCTCTTGTAAGACCTGCCTGGATATCCGATGCAGAAAAGACGTCATTCGGCATCATCGGCTCGGCAGCATTCTACCAAAAGCTGTGGCACGGAGCGGTTTTGGCAGGTGAGTTATACACTCAACTAAATTCCAAACACACCCCATGGCAATTCTACGCAAGACTGGGCGACAATCATCGCATGAGGGGCTACTACGAGGGGCGATTTATTGACAGAAATATGGCCACGATACAAGCAGAACTCCGCCAAGAGATATGGATGGGCATAGGAGTCGCTGCGTGGGGTGGCGCAGGAAACTGTTTTGATAGTTTTGCCAGCTTCAAATGGCAGCACACACTACCCACCTACGGATTGGGCGTAAGATGGGTTGCATCAGACAATCTTGTTTTGCGTTTTGACTATGGTTTTGGCGCAAAAGCGGGTGGGAAGCTCATAAATGGCGCATTATTCGCTATAGGTAGTGCTTTCTAAGGATTCACACAACACAAATAGAGGGAATCACATTGTGATTCCCTCTATCCTTTGTCAATAAGGTTTGCTTATTTCTTAGCCGCCTCTACAGACACCTTACGGAACTCCTTAAGCTCCTTGCTCAACTCGAGAGCAGCCTTACGAGCGCGAGTACCTGCAGCCTTATTACCCTTCTCTACCTGAGCAGCAGCGTTAACCTGGAAGTCTGCAACAAGTGCGTTGATCTTTTCTACTAATGCTTTCATAATTTTTAAGTATTTGTTAATTAAATCGGTTTGTTTACACAAATATATAAACAGTTTCCATAAAATACAAATATTTCCATTCATTTTTCTTAAAAAAATAGAAAATAAACCTTTTATATCACCTTCTCGGTATATTTTTTGACTTTATTGCGGTAAAAAACGCAATATGAAGACTTATTTCACTCCCCTATTTTTAATATCGGTTGTAGCGGTATCGTGCATTCGACCGACAAAGCAAACACTCCCTGAGCCGATTGTAGAGAGCGTACAAGCTATCGAGCAAAGTGTTATTACTCGCCAGAGTTTTATCAGCTCCTTGACTCCAAACTATACAGCCATTGTGCAACCAAGAGTTGCAGGCTATCTATCGGCGAAGTTGTTTGAAAACGGCATGCCGGTAAAACGCGGACAAACAATCTTCAAGATAGAGAGCAGGCGACAGCGCGCTGATGTACTTGCAGCAAAGGCCGCCCTTGAATCGGCAAAGGCGCAAGCAGTAGAGGCTATCAACAACTACAACAGAGCCATTCCACTGGCTGCCATAGATGCCATATCGCAGGCGCAGTTAGACCAATATACCGCGCAATACAGGGCGGCTCAAGCCTCTGTCAAATCTGCGGAGCAGAATCTAAAGAATGTAGAGTTAGACCTCGAATATACGACCATTAGCGCATCTATCAACGGCATTATCTCAACATCAGAGGCGTATGTAGGCGACTATGTAGGTCCAGGAACGAAGTTTGCAACACTGACGAAGATTGAAAATATCGACACTTTGTGTGCCAGTATAGCAATACCCGTAGGGCAATATCTATCGCTATCTGGTCGCAAATCCTTCTCCTACGACAACAGAGAGCTTCTTTCTGATATAGAGCTCTACCTTGCCGATGGAACACTATACCCTTTTAAGGGCAGTTACAGCTATACTAAGAGTGCCGTTGCGTCAACCGAGGGCACAATTATTATAGTTGTCACATTCCCAAACCCTAATTATCTGCTCAAATCCGGGCAATTTGCCCGCGTAAAGACAAATATTGGCATAGCACATCCTCAGATAATCATCCCGAAATCCTCCATAAACGAGATTCAGGGGATAAACTCTGTATGGGTCATAGACCCAGACTCAACAGTTAGTTATCGCCAAATCACAGTCGGCAACGCTATCGACAACAGTCGCCAAATCGTAGCTTCTGGATTAAAAGCAGGCGAAAAAGTTGTACTAAACAGAGGTGCTAAGCTATCGAACGGTCAGCGCGTTAAACTAAAGGAGCGCTCTATAAATTAGATTGTAGCCATTCTGCAAAGTATGCAAAAGGATTCTACTGAGCAAAACATATTTGAATAGCACCTTATGAAAAACATATTTATATCACGTCCAATTGCGGCAATATCTCTATCGATCATAGTTGTTGTGCTCGGTATTGTATCAATTACAAACCTCTCCATAGAGCAATACCCCGACATTACACCACCTGTTGTCGAGGTGAGCGCAGTGTATAATGGTGCCGATGCACAGAGTGTTGCCAACAGTGTAGCTACGCCTATTGCAGAGAACATTATGGGCATTAGCGATATGCTGTACATAGACGCCACAAGTGGTTCAGATGGCTCAACAACCATCCAAGTAACATTCGACGTGGGCTCAAATCCCGACATGAACGCAGTATTTGTGCAGAACAACGTCGCCTCGGCAACATCTCTGCTACCACAATCAGTCGTTGAGCAGGGTGTGATTACTCGCAAAAGTCAGACTGGATTTTTGTTGGTATATGCACTCTATAGCGACGGGCGTTACGATGGCGAATTTATATCCAACTACGCCTATATCAACCTTCAAAACGAGCTGCTCAAGGTGGATGGAGTAGGAAAAGTCTCTATTATGGGAGCTGACGAATATGCCATGCGCATTTGGTTGCACCCTGATGTTTTGGACTACTACAACCTCTCCACTGCAGATATCGTAGATGCCATATCTACACAAGCAGGGGCTTATCCTGCAGGCCAATTTGGTGCAGAGCCGGCCCCAGAGGGTACACTATCTACATTTACAGTCACTCTGCCGGCGCAATTTTCAACAGCAGAACAGTTTGAGAACATAATAGTCCGAACCACAGAAGATGGTCGTCAGATATACCTACGCGAAGTAGCAGATGTAACACTGGGAAGTCAGAGTTACGGCACACAGTCAATGTTTGAAGGGCGTCCGACGGCTGTGGTTGTTGTCTATCAAGAGCCTGGAAGCAACGCTGTTGCTGTAGCAAACAGAGTAAAATCGCAGATGGCGAAGGCCGCAGAGCGCTTCCCTGACGGAGTCAACTACACCACCATTGTCGATGGCACAGAGAGTATCACTGCCGGCATAAAAGAGATTGTTCTGACATTGATAGCCTCGTTGCTATTGGTTATGGCAATCATATTCCTATTTATACAAGATTGGCGTGCGACAATCATCCCGTTGGCGGCAATTCCAGTCTCTATTATTGGTACATTTATAGCTTTCCCTCTGCTGGGTATAAGCATAAATGTCATATCACTCCTCGGATTGGTGCTTGCTATCGGTCTTGTTGTAGATGATGCTATTGTTGTAGTTGAGGCGGTGCAAGTTGGAATTGAGAAGGGGTTAAAACCATTCGATGCGACTCTCGCTGCAATGAAAAGTGTAACAGCGCCTGTCATTGCAACATCTGTCGTGCTGCTTGCGGTATTTATTCCGGTCTCTTTTACCGGCGGCATTACAGGCAAGTTATTCCAACAATTTGCCGTAACTATCTCCGTCGCTGTATTCTTCTCTACCATAAACGCGCTCTCGCTCTCTCCTGCGCTATGTGCACTACTGCTAAAACCTAAAGAGGCAAATCCGAAGTCTATATTCAGAGGATTTAACAGGCTCTTTGACAGATTTATTGTGCGTTATAAATCAGCAACAACAAGTAGCGTACAACGAACAAAGGTGACCAAGTGGGCGATATTTGCCATATTTGTCATCGGTATTGTTTTGTGGAACATTCTCCCTTCAGGATTTCTTCCCGATGAAGATCAAGGCTATCTGATGGTTGCTGTAAATACCAAACCGGCAAGTTCCCTGCAAGTTACCGAGGAGGCGATGGCAAAAGTGGATAATATTATTAGAGCGCGCTCAGATGTAGAGAGTACAGCCGTAGTAGCGGGATTTAATATGTTATCAGGCACTGCCGCCACAAATAGCGGAGTTATCTTTGTAAGATTAACAGATTTTGACAGACGAAAACTATCATCTGCAGAGATTTCGCAACAATTAAACTATCAGTTCAATAAAACTTTTCAAGATTTTGAGTGCTATTCATTTATACAGCCTGCCATACCTGGCTTAGGTGTCACTTCAGGTGTCACATTTGCGCTACTTGATGTAGAGGGTCGCGGAACTGACTATCTTGCGAACAACCTCGGCAAGTTGCTCGACACCTTGAATCGCAACAAGAGTTTTGCAGCTGCATACTCTCAGTTTAACAACTCTGAGCCTCAAAAAGAGCTTTCAATAGATAGAGAGCACGCAATGATGAAGGGTGTGGAGCTATCCGAGTTATACAACAACCTCTCTGCCCTTCTTGGCAGCAGATATATTGACAACTTTACCCGATTTGGACGTCTATATCGCAGTTATATAGCTGCTGCACCAGAATATAGACAAACCGAGGAGGCACTAAATAGCTACTTTGTCACCACAAAAGATGGCCAGAGCATTCCGCTATCGACATTCGTCACGGTCAAAGATACGGTTGGTGTATCATTTGTCGAGCAATTTAACCTCTACAACGCTGCGCAGGTTACCGTCACTCCAACAAAGGGCACCTCCTCTGCCCAAGCTATGGAGCAGATTGAAAAGATTGCTGGTGAGGTTTTGCCTGACAATATGACAACAGCATGGAGTGGAGTTTCGCTACTTGAGAGCCGTGAAGGTAGCAAGAGTTGGATTGTATATTTGATAGCAGTGGTTTTTGTCTTTCTGATACTTGCAATACTATATGAGAGTTGGAAACTACCTATGGCAATTTTGCTCGCTGTACCACTTGCCATAGTCGGAGCGTTGGCTGCAATATCTGCAGTCCACCTCTTTAACAGCGAGGCTGTAAACGATATCTATATGCAGATTTCGATGGTAATGCTTATCGGCTTGGCGGCAAAGAATGCAATACTTGTTGTCGAGTATGCAGATAAGAGTTACCAAAACGGTACAAACCTACTCACGGCAACAATAGATGCCGCTGTATTGCGCGCAAGACCGATTATTATGACCGCTTCGGCCTTCATCCTCGGTGTATTGCCACTTGTTTTTGCAAGTGGTGTATTCCACACGGCACGAAATATTATGGGCATAGCCTTAGTTGGTGGAATGGTTGCCGCTACGACCATCGGAATTTTGTTATACCCTGCTCTATACTATCTTATTAAAAAGCTATGAAACAGTTATTTACCATATTCACAATCCTATTTGTCAGCTGTAACCCCAAATTGCAACAGCCGACAGTTGTAGTACCTCAGAGATATCTCTACAGCTCCGCTGAAGATAGCACAACTCTCGAAAATGAGTGGTGGAGAATCTTCGAGGATACAATACTTAACAGGCTAATAACCACAGCGTTAAAATCAAACTATGACTTACAAAGTGCCGCCTCTAAGATAGAAGAGGCCAAGGCTCAAATGAAGGTCGTTCGCTCACAATACCTACCCTCTTTTAATTTAGGTCGTAGCGCATCTATCTCAGGAGACGGTGAGGGAAAAGTTAACGACCAATACATAGTAGAGCCATATGCAAGCTGGGAGATTCCGTTGTTTGGCTCACTAAAGGCTGCTACAACTGCCGCTAAATCCAATGTAGAGTACGCCAAGTGGCAGTACAAGGGAATAGAGCTCTCTCTGGCTGCCGAAATTGCAACTACATACTTTACGCTGCTCCAATATCAGCGCAATCTAAGCACTGCACGCGAGAGTTCTCGACTAAGAGAGCAGACTGCAACGCTTGTTGACTCTCTGTACGTTCACGGCATGGCTACTAAGTTAAACCGAGAGCAGGCGTACAGCCTTCTCTATACCTCTGATGCAGATATTCCGCTCTACGAACGAGCGATTGCTCAGACCAAGTTATCACTTAATACGCTATTAGGTCAAGAACCTGAACCAATAGATTATATAACAGATGACAATATCATATCTGCCAAATATATACCCCTATCTATTCCTGTCGGACTGCCATCCGATTTACTCTATCGCCGTCCAGATATTATGAGCACTTTTTCGAATCTTACAGCCGCTGCTGCAAGTGCTAAATTGGCGCGAATAGAGCGTTTCCCGACAATAACTCTAACAGGTGATGGCGGAGTGGTATCCGGTGATATATCAAAGCTATTCTCCAAAGGTTCATGGGTTTGGGATACAATGTTGTCGCTCGCACAACCGCTATACCGATTCGGAGCTCTAAAAAACAGCGAAAAGGGTGCCATTGAGCGTTATAATCAGGCTCTTATTGCATACAGAGCCAATCTACTCACAGCCATTTCAGAGGTCGAAAAGGCGTTGGTTGCAATAGAAACATATCGCCTACAACTTGAGAGGTACAAATCTCTCGTAGATGCTAACGCAGCAATAAACAGACTCACCAATGCTCTATATCAGAATGGACTTAGCGCCTATTTAGATGTGATAGATGCCGAGCGCACCCTCTACAACTCACAAATGGAGTACTCAAACCTCATAGCATCACAATATATCAACTACGTAAATCTATGCAAAGCATTAGGTGGTGGTATTAAAAACGGGGCTCAATGATAGATATATTTGTTTTTTTGGATTACAAAGTGTAACTTTGTAGCCAATATGAACGATATAGATAGAGCCGATATCTCCACTCCAAAAGTGGATAAAGATGATTATAAAGAGATTGTCATTGCACTGGTTGGTAATCCAAGCAGCGGCAAGAGCTCTCTATTTGACTCTATCACAAGGGTTTGTAACGACGCAAATGGCTATTACAGAGGTTATAAGTTAATCATCAAAGAGCTTACCGGTGTCAACGCCCTAACATCTCACACGCAGAACGAGCGCGACGTCAAGTCATACATCGCCCGCGCTGAGCATGACGTGGTACTCAATCTGGTCTCAGCCTCAGCACTTGAGCAGAGCCTATATCTGACATCAGAGCTTTTGGACATGAATCAGCGCATCGTTGTGGCGCTGAGCAAATACGACGAGCTGGAGAGTGACGGTTCTCGCCTTGACTACAAGTTATTGGGTCAGATGATGGGTGTACCGATGATTCCGGTTGTGAGCCACTGCGATAGAGGTATCAAGCAGCTATTGGATACCATTGTAGATGTGCATGAGGGGAAGGAGAGCAGTGTCAAGCACATCCACATCAACCAGGGAATTGCCGAACAGAGTGTAAACAGCGTTGCCAAAGTGCTAAAAACGCATCGTGAGCAGCTCCCAAAGCCCTTTCCTCCAAGATATTACGCCACAAAGCTACTCGAGGGCGATACTCAGATTATCTCTATGCTGGAGCAGGCTCCTCAGTTCAAGAACTGGATGGTTGTGGTACGCAAAGAGCAGGAACATCTACACTATGACCTAGGACAATCTGAGAGCATTGAAGCGACATTTGCCAACCAAAAGTATGGATATATATCGGGTGCACTCCGACAGACGCTTATCCGTCCACAGAGTCGCCGAGATCTATCTAAACATATCGACGAGGTGGTCACTCACCATATCTGGGGCTACCCTATCTTCTTCATTATTATGTGGGTGATGTTCTACTGCACCTTCTCATTAGGAGAGTACCCACAGCAGTGGATAGAGGGTGGAGTATCGCTACTGAGCCGATTTATTGATGGAATTATGCCGGCTGGCGTTCTTAAAGATATGATACTCGATGGTGTGATAGGTGGCGTGGGTAGTGTCATTGTCTTTCTGCCGAACATTATGATTCTCTACCTATTCATCGCCTTTATGGAGGATTCGGGCTATCTGTCGCGTGCTGCATTTATCATGGATAGGTTGATGCACAAGGTAGGTCTGCATGGCAAATCTTTCATCCCGCTTGTGATGGGTTTTGGTTGCAATGTCCCGGCAGTAATGGCTACACGCACAATTGAGAGCCACAGTTCTCGCGTGATTACCGCATTGATTTTGCCATTCATCTCTTGTAGCGCCCGTCTTCCGGTCTATATCCTATTTTTGGGTTGTTTCTTCGGTAGCAACTCCGGAACAATCCTCTTCGGGCTGTATCTGCTTGGAATTGTTGTAGCGATGGTCACCGCACGTCTTATGCGCAGATTCTGTTTCTCGGCCGACGAGACTCCTTTTGTCATGGAGCTCACTCCGTACCGTCTGCCGACCCTCAGAGCAACCATATCTCATATGTGGAGCCGTTGCGCACACTATATCAAGAATCTGAGCGGTGTAATTTTGGCTGCATCGGTCATCATATGGGCGCTCAGCTACTTTCCTCGTAGCGAGGAGTACGAAAGCAAGCAGCAGCACTTCGAACACTCATACATCGGTAAGTTGGGTAAGGCTTGTGAGCCGGTATTTGAGCCGCTGGGTCTTAACTGGAAGAGTAGCGTAGCCCTCATCTCGGGCATCGCAGCAAAAGAGGTTGTGGTCAGCACTATTGGCGTACTATACAGCCACGAGGAGGTCGATGAGCCACAAAACCTAAATCTCCGCTTGGAGAGCAGTGGCGAGTTCAGCAAGGCATCTGTGCTTGCGCTACTGGTCTTTACCCTACTCTACTTCCCTTGCATCGCAACTCTTGCCACAATAGCTACCGAATATGGAAAGCGTTGGGCTTTGGCATCTGCCATATACTCCACTACAGTGGCTTGGTTACTTGCATTTGTCGTATATCAAATAGCGCGACTGATATGATGCAGAGTATTATAACCATAGTAATAGTGGCCGCTGCAGTTGTATTACTGTTGCGATATCTCTACCTTGAGTTCAAAAACCCATGCAAAGGCTGCACAAAGCAGTGTGATAAGCGCAGAAGATAATGAAGAGACGAGTAGCAATAATAGGTACGCAGGGTATTCCTGCACGATATGGAGGTTTTGAGTCTCTTGCTGAGAATCTTATCTGTAGCGACAATATCGACTATACAGTCTATTGCAGCTCAAAGGATTTGAGCACCCGTCAGCCTGTGCATAAAGGTGCTAGATTGAGATATATCCCACTGAAAGCAAACGGAATACAGAGTGTAATATATGATATAGTATCTCTCATCCTATCCCTCCGCGGATTTGATGCTGTACTGCTTTTAGGTGTCTCGGGCGCAATTTTTATTCCCATTTTCCGCCTGATAAGTCGCGCAAAAGTTATAACAAACGTTGATGGTCTGGATCACAGACGAGCAAAGTGGGGCACTCTGGCAAGGTGGTTCTTGAAGCTATCTGAGCGCATAGCCGTTCGCTTTTCACATACAATAGTGGCTGATAACAAGGGCATTGTTGACTATCTGCAACAGCAATACGCAACCTCATCAGAGCTTATCGCTTATGGTGGTGACCAGGTATTGCAGAGCATTGACAGCGATAAAGAGGCGCAGATTCTCAACGATTACAAAATCGCCCCCCACAGCTATGCGCTTGTCCTTTGTCGTATAGAGCCTGAGAACAACTGCCACATAATCCTTGAGGCCGCAGCAAAGAGTGGCGTTAAGATGTTATTTATTGGCAATTGGAGCCGCAGTAAATATAGTGCGGAGCTCTATTCCAGCTACTCTAAATATGAGAATATAACTCTACTTAATCCTATTTACGATTTGGAGCAACTATTTGTGTTGCGTTCAAATGCTGCCCGTTATATCCATGGCCATAGCGCAGGCGGAACAAATCCTTCGCTGGTCGAGGCGATGTTCTTTGGTCGCGAAGTTGTCGCTTTTGACGTGATATACAATCGCGAAACAACACTCAACAGCGCCACATACTTCTCTGATACAGAATCTCTTACCAATATTTTATCACAACAATCTAAAGAGAATTCGGAGCTATTATCAATAGCGCAAAAACTATACAGATGGAGCATCATACGCGCCAAGTATGAAAATCTATTTTGATAATTGTATCAAATGTACTATCTTTGCACAGATTTTTACAATCAATCCCACTCAGGGGGTGACCGGTTTTGACAGCAGGTAGAATTTGATTGTAAGCACGCCGAGCGTTGTGTGGGAGCTCGTTAATATGAACACTCAAACTACAAATGGCAATAATAGCTATGCACTCGCTGCTTAATTTTCGAGGAAAATTGGCTTAATTGATGCACACAAGGTCTGCGTCAACGAGTATCCCGAACAACTATCCCGCTCTCTGATAGCGTGTTCATATGGGGTATCATCTTTTGAGAGATAGTGCGATATGTGCCTCGGTTATCGTACGAGATTTAGGGGCTGGGGTCAGGGTTTTGGCTGTTGTCTGCCGAGCTCTGGCAGGAGGATTAAACGACAACTAAGCGTGTAGAAAGCTTTTGGGTTCCTTGTTTGGACGCGAGTTCGACTCTCGCCACCTCCACTTTAATAAGACGGACACTGTTCCGTCTTATTTCGTTTCGGTGGCTCGGTCGCTTAACCGGTGGCGGCGTGGCAAAATTATCTGCATTCGGTGGAATATTGCTGCGCAATATCTGATTTTGGTTGATGATTGCTTTCCAAATAAATTTGAAGCATACATCATCCAAAACCAACAATCTGCGATTGTTTCCACCTCTCTTGCTTTGCTCAAACCTGCGGCGGTCACTCGACTCTCTACAAAGTAATTAAGATGTATAAAATGGAGTGGCGGACACTGTTCCGTCTTTTTTCGTTTCGGTGGCTCGGTCGCTTAACCGGTGGCGGCGTGGCAAAGTTATCTGCGTCTTGGAGATTTGCCGTATCTAATGTCAAATGAATAGAATATTAACGACATATAATTAGGGGTTAAAATTGTCTATTTTCGTTTTGCATTTTCGTAAAAATTTTCTACCTTTGAGGGATAAATGCAAAGTTTATGAGCGAAGGAAAAAAAGTCGTTATTCAGTTGCACAAAGCGGCTGTATATCACAACATTAACCCATACAAGGAGCTAACTGCCAAGAACTACCACACCGAGGGTGAAAGAGTTTTAGACAACTTGTCATTGCAGGTAAATGAGGGCGAGTTGGTCTATCTGATTGGTCGTACCGGTAGTGGCAAGAGTTCTCTTCTCAAAACTCTGTACGGAGAGTTGCCATTTTTTGAGGGAGAGGGCACCGTTGTAGGCTTCGACCTCAAGGGTCTCAAGACAAAGCAGATTCCGATACTAAGGCGCAATGTGGGTGTTGTTTTTCAAGATGTAACCATACTATCAAAGTGCAACGTCTTCGAAAACCTCGCATTTGTATTAAGGGCAACTCACTGGAGCGATGAGCAGAAGATTTCAGAGCGCATATCGGAAGTATTGCGACAGGTCGGTCTTGAGAACATGCATCACAAGATGACTTTCGAGCTATCGGGCGGTGAGTGTCAGCGACTTATGATTGCTCGCGCGCTGCTAAACAACCCGAGACTAATCCTTGCCGACGAGCCAACCGGCAACCTTGACCCCGTGACAGCGGAGTCTATAATCAAGCTATTCCACTCCATAGCTGCAACCGGCACGGCAGTGGTCATTGCGACTCACAACACCTCTTTTGTAGAGAATTACCCGGCTCGCACACTCCTCTTTTCAAAAGGAGAGGTCAAAGAGGTTGAAATTAACAACCAATAACTCTCTAAATCATAGATTTAGATTTGGATTATTGAGAAAAAAAGATTACTTTTGTACGATTTTAGGAAGAATATTAAACTACTTATATGAGTACTGAATTAGAAAATGTAAAAAAAGCCGGCGAAGAGGAGTATTCCGCGTCGAATATCCAGGTGCTTGAGGGCCTTGAGGCTGTACGCAAGCGTCCTGCGATGTATATTGGCGATATCGGCGAGAAGGGACTTCACCACCTCGTATATGAGGTTGTTGACAACTCTATTGATGAGGCTTTGGCCGGTCACTGTAACGATATCTATGTGACTATTAATGAGGACAACTCTATCAGCGTAAAGGATAACGGTCGAGGCATCCCTACCGACTTCCACGAGAAGGAGGGCAAGAGTGCACTCGAGGTTGTGCTCACCGTGCTTCACGCGGGAGGTAAGTTCGACAAGGGCAGCTACAAGGTATCAGGTGGTCTGCACGGTGTAGGTGTATCGTGCGTTAACGCCCTCTCGACCCTGCTCATTGCCGAGATTCACCGTGGTGGCAAGATCTATAAGCAGAGCTACTCTAAGGGTGTTCCAACTTCGCAGGTTGAGATTGTAGGCGACTGCGAGGATCGTGGTACAACTATCACCTTCAAGCCAGATAGCTCAATCTTTACCCTGACCACAACTTACCGCTACGAGACTCTTGAGAATCGTCTGCGTGAGTTGGCATTCCTCAATAAGGGTATCCGTTTGACTCTGACCGATATGCGTGATATCAACGAGGAGGGTAATCCACGTTCTGAGACCTTCTATTCTGAGAATGGTCTGCAGGAGTTTGTGAAGTATCTCGACACAAACCGTGGTGAGCCTATCATCGAGTCTATCATCTATCTTGATACTGAGAGTAAGGGTGTACCTGTTGAGGTTGCTATGCAGTACAACAACTCATTTAGCGAGAACGTACACTCATATGTAAATAATATCAACACCATTGAGGGTGGTACTCACCTCACCGGTTTCCGTCGTGCACTTACCCGTACACTCAAGAAGTATGCGGAGGAGTCAGGCATGCTCTCTAAGCTCAAGTTTGAGATCTCTGGTGATGATTTCCGCGAGGGTCTTACAGCTGTAGTATCTGTAAAGGTATCAGAGCCTCAGTTTGAGGGTCAGACAAAGACCAAGCTTGGTAACGACGAGGTTGCTGCAGCTGTAGATGCAGCTATGTCGGCAGCGTTGTCAAACTACCTTGAGGAGAATCCAAAGAATGCGAAGGCTATCGTAGAGAAAGTTATCCTTGCAGCAACAGCTCGTCACGCAGCACGTGCAGCAAGAGAGTCTGTACAGCGCAAGTCTCCACTCTCCGGAGCAGGTCTTCCGGGCAAGCTTGCTGACTGCTCAAGCCGTGACCGTTCTATCGCTGAGATCTTCTTCGTCGAGGGAGACTCTGCGGGCGGTACTGCAAAGCAGGGACGTGACCGTAATTTCCAGGCTATCATGCCTTTGCGTGGTAAGATTCTCAACGTAGAGAAGGCTCTTGAGCACCGCATGTGGGACAATCAGGAGATTAAGAATATGTTTATCGCTCTTGGTGTTAAGTTTGGTACCGCAGAGGATAGCAAGGCACTGAACCTTGAGGGTCTGCGTTACGACAAGATTATCATCATGACCGATGCCGATGTCGATGGTGCGCACATTGCAACCCTTATGCTTACATTCTTCTTCCGCAAGATGCGCGAGTTGATTGAGAATGGCCACATCTACATCGCTACCCCACCTCTCTACCTTGTTAAGAATGGTAATCGTGAGCGCTACTGCTGGAGCGACGAGGAGCGTGATGCTCTTGTAGAGGAGCTTGGTAAGGGTGTTAAGATTACACGATACAAAGGTCTTGGTGAGATGAATGCTAAGCAGCTCTGGGAGACAACCATGAACCCTGAGACTCGTATTCTTCGCCAGGTAACTATTGAGAACGCAATTGAGGCAGATCGCATCTTCTCAATGCTCATGGGTGATGAGGTAGGCCCTCGCCGCGAGTTTATTGAGGCTAATGCAACATACGCTAATATTGATGCATAACATTTTGTAACCAAAGTGGGGAGCGGTTCCGACTGTCCCCACTTTTATTATACCCAAAGCTATGGAAGTTACAGTTATTGGTGTCGCAGGTGGCACGGGTTCGGGTAAAAGTACCCTTGTAAAACGATTGCAGGAGGCATTTCGTAGTGAGGATGTGGCAACTTTGTGTCACGACTACTACTATAAAGCTCACCCAGAGCTTAGTTACGAGCAACGTACACAGCTCAACTACGATCACCCGCAAGCATTTGATACAGATATGCTTGTAGAGCATGTTCGCGCACTGAAAAACAATCAGACAATCGAGCGTCCGGTCTATTCATTTGTCGAGCACAACCGCACAGATGAGAAGGTACCGGTAAAGCCATCTAAGGTGATAATTATCGACGGTATTCTCATCTTTGAAAACAAAGAGCTCCGCGATTTGATGGATATCAAGGTATTTGTTGACACCGATGCGGACCTTCGTTTAGCTCGTCGTATTCTGCGCGATGTTCGCGAGCGCGGTCGTAGCATGGAGTCTGTGATTAATCAGTACACCTCTACCGTAAAGCCGATGCACGAAGAGTTCGTAGAGCCATCAAAGAGATATGCGGATGTGATTATTCCCGAGGGTGGTTTTAACTCTGTCGCAGTACAGATGCTGATACAAAATATCAGATCTATTGTTGAAAAATAGGCAATTAACCATAACAATAAAGTCTGTCAGATTTGACAGACTTTATTGTTTTATACCCAACTCTTAATATCGGAGAGTAGATTGAGAGCCTGAAGTGGAGTCAAGCTATTGATATCCAAATCTTTAATCTGATCTCGAATCTTTATAAGCACCGGATCATCTATCTTAAACATAGAGAGTTGTATTCCATCCGCTGGAGATTGTGCAGCGCTACCCACAGAAGGAGATGGACGTCTGCCCTTCTTGCGCGCTGATGGAGATACAGATGGTACAATCTCATTATTTCCATACACCTGCTCCAGATTCTTCAAGATAGATGTCGCTCTGTCAACAATAGATGTTGGCATACCCGCCATTCGCGCAACATGAATACCAAACGAGTGCTCAGTTCCGCCCCTCTCAAGCTTACGCAAAAAGACTATAGTGTTATCAACCTCCTTCACCGAGACGTGATAGTTCTTTACGCGCGCGCACATCTGCTCCAACTCATTGAGCTCATGGTAGTGGGTAGCAAAGAGTGTTCGAGGTCGTAAATCCCTAAAGTTGTGCAGATACTCAACCATAGACCAAGCAATAGATATACCATCATAGGTACTTGTACCTCGGCCAATCTCGTCAAGCAGCACAAGGCTTCGCTTTGATATATTATTAAGGATACTTGCACTCTCGAGCATCTCGACCATAAATGTAGATTCGCCCTGCGAAATATTGTCACTCGCGCCCACACGGGTAAATATCTTATCAACAATACCGATATGCGCCTTTGCAGCCGGCACAAAGGAGCCCATCTGTGCCATCAATACAATAAGAGCCGTTTGACGCAACAAGGCCGACTTACCCGACATATTAGGACCCGTGATAATGATAACCTGCTCACTATCACTATCCAACGTCAGGTCATTCGGGATATACTCCTCGCCTATACCCATCAGAGTCTCAATAACCGGATGGCGAGCCGCCTTAAGTTCTATCTTTACACCATCATCAAGCGTTGGGCGACAGTAGTTGCGCTCAATTGCAAGTGTTGCAAAACCGAGCAGAGTATCAATCGTAGCGATAATCTTCGCATTACTCTGCAACTGCTTAAGATGAAGTGTGATATACGAGAGTAACTCATTGTAAATCTGCTGCTCCAGTGCAAGCATACGCTCCTCAGCGCCAAGAATCTTACTTTCGTACTCTTTTAGCTCCTCTGTAATATATCTCTCGGCAGCCGTAAGAGTCTGCTTACGAATCCAGGTCTCAGGCACGCGATCTTTGTGTGTATTGCGCACCTCTATATAATAACCAAAGACATTATTATAGCTAATCTTAAGCGATGGAATACCTGTAGCCTCACTTTCGCGCTGCTGTATCTCTCGCAGGACATCCTTGCCACGCATTGCCACACGGCGCAAATCATCAAGTTCAGCATTGACACCATCGGCAATCACACCACCCTTTTGAATCTGATTGTTTATCGGGTCAGGATATATATCATGAGCCAAACGATCCCTAAGCGCAGTGAGTGTATCTATCTTCTCTGCCAAAGTGTGCATAACAGCGCAATCCGTTGACTCCAGTGCCGCTTTAAGAATCTCTATGGCCGACAACGAACGACAGAGTTGCACCAACTCTCGCGGAGTAACTCTCTGCGACGCCACTCTTGATACGATTCGCTCCAAGTCGTTTATCGCTCGCAGTTGTTCACCTGTTGCATACGACAAATCTCTATCTGCAACAAATGCCGCAACAATCTCCTGACGGCGCGTAATCTTCTCTATATCAAGTATAGGCATCGCAATCCAACGACGCAATAGACGACCACCCATCGGGGTAAGTGTGCGGTCAATAACCTTCGCAAAAGAGTACTTATCTCCACCTGCAGAGTTAAACAGCTCCAAATTACGAATGGTAAACTTATCAATCCATACATACTCACTCTGGTCAAGACGAGAGATTGAAGATATGTGCGCAATCTGCTTATGCTCAGTAAACTCAAGATAGTAGAGAATTGCGCCCGCTGCCGTAATACCCTCTACCATCCCCTCTACGCCAAATCCGCGCAAAGATGGTGTACCAAACTGGGTGCAGAGCTTATCAAGATTAACATGATACGAGAATACCCACTGCTCTAAACGGTATGTGTAGTGTTTTTTGCCAAAAGCATTAGCAAATCGATCCTCTTCACCACGCTGATAGACAATCTCCTTTGGAGCGAGGCTTGAGATAAGCTTCTCTACATACTTATCATCACCCTCTGCAACAAAAAACTCTCCGGTTGTAATATCAAGAAATGCAACACCTGTCTTCTCCTTGCCAAAGCAGACAGATGCAAGGTATATATTCTCCTTAGTCTCTATAAGATTCTCGCTCAGAGTAACACCTGGCGTAACGAGCTCTATTACACCACGTTTTACAAGACCTTTAACGCTCTTTGGATCTTCCAACTGCTCGCAAATTGCAACGCGCTTACCTGCTCTAACCAATTTTGGCAGATAGGTCTCCACTGCATGGTGCGGAAATCCCGCAAGCTCTACAGACGATGCTGCGCCATTTGCTCGCTTTGTAAGGGTTATACCAAGAATTGACGATGCCTCTATAGCATCATCACCAAAGGTCTCATAGAAGTCTCCGACACGAAACAGAAGTATCGCATCTGGATGAACAGCCTTGATTTGATAGTACTGCTTCATCAAGGGCGTCTCAACATATTTTTTCTCTACTGCCATAATTGGCAAAGGTAACTATTTTAAGGAACTATTCAAAGAATTTATCATCAAAATTGACCAAAAATACTCGCTCTGTAGCTCTTGTAAGTGCAGTATATAGCCACCTGAGCATATCTTTTGTCATTGGCTCATCACCAAAGAGAAATCTATCGATAAAAACAGCACTCCACTGACCACCCTGGGCCTTATGACAGGTGACAGCATATGAGAATTTTACCTGCACAGCATTAAAATACTCATTTTCACGTATCTCCTTGAATCTCTTGATTTTACTCTTTATATCAACATAATCCTTCTCCACCTCATAGAACAATTTTTGCGACTGTTCATAGGTCAACGATGGCGCCTCCGAGTCAATTGTATCGAGTAGAATTTTGCACTCTATCTCCGTATCATCATAATCCCCAAATTCGAGCACCGCATTGGCATATCTGAAACCATAAAGCTCCTCAAATCTACGAATACGTTTCAGACGGGCAATATCACCATTTGCAATAAAGCTCATCGGGCAATCTTCGATGCGTTCTGTATAGTGGTAATTATTCTTAACCACCATCAACATATCCCCACTCTCAATGCTCTCCTCAGCAAAGAGTATATTGCGACGAATGCCCTCATTATAGCGATTTGCTCGCTTATTAGATCGTGTAATTACAATCGTCTCATCTCGTCCATAACGATCGTAACACTCCTGCAGTTTCTCCAAAAACTCACCTCCTTTAATTGCCTCAATATCATCATATTGCGTATCGAGATGTGGTATTTCGAAGATATTATTTTCGAGCATACAACGAATTAGCGTGGCATTGAAAAGAATACCGGAACTCTGCTCCTGACGAACCACCTCATCCATCGTCTGATAGACGACCTCTCCAAAGGCAAAGTACTCCGACGGCGTAAGTGCAGGGCTGTAATTATCCCCAACCGGAGGCAGCTGCGCTGAGTCTCCAACAAGCATCAGTCGGCAACGCTTTCCACTGCGAACATACTGAATCAAATCATCCAATAACGAACCGCTACCGAAAATAGTCTTATCTGCATTTGCTCCAGAAGAGAGCATTGACGCCTCATCGACAATAAACAACGTTTCGCACTCTCGATTGATATTAAGCGAGAACTTTGACTCATATGCAGCATTAGTTTGCTCACGATAGATACGTTTATGTATTGTCAGTGCCTTTTCATTTGAATATCGCGACAACACCTTAGCCGCACGACCCGTCGGAGCAAGGAGTACCGTCTTGATACCCAACGACTTAAGAGCCGAAACAATCGCAGCAATCAACGTTGTTTTTCCCGTACCGGCATAACCATTTAGGATAAAAAAAGTAGAAAAATTCTCATCCGAAAGATAGTCAGAGAATGATTCTATGATTTTTTTTTGATTTTCCGTTGGTTGTACCGATAATTTTTCGTAAATTTGGGTCGCAATTGTGATGCTTTGCATTTTCGATTGTTTTTAATTGGTTACAAATTTAACCTATTTTTCGCACTATTGCAACTAAATAAAAAATTATAAATTAAAAATTATTTCTAAAAATGGGAAAGAAATTACTTCAATTGGTGCTTGCTTTGGCGGCTATTGGTTTAGGCTTCTATGTCTATGTACTTATCTCTACTCCTATCAAGTTTGCTGAGGAGCAGAAGACTCGCGAGAAGGCGGTTATCACTCGCATTAAGGATATCCGTACTGCAGAGCGTCAGTTCAAGAGCAAGTATCAGCACTTTACTGCTGATTTCGACTCTCTTATCAACTTCGTTCTCAATGAGACAATGGAGGGTGAGCGCCGACTTATCGACGAGGATGACTCTGTAGCAATGGCACAGGCTCGTAAGAAGTACGGTCGTAAGTTTAAGAATGTAGAGAAGTTTACCTACTCTGTTAAGGACTCTCTCTTCAAGCACCTCTCTGAAGAGGATGTTCGTAACCTTCGTTACATCCCTTACTCTGAGAATAAGGAGTTCTACCTTGAGGCTGCAATCATCACTACTGAGTCTAAGATCGTAATCCCTACTATCGAGTGTCGTGCGCCATACATCAACTTCCTCGATACAGTAGTTTACCGTCAGGAGGTTATCAACTTGGTTGACCAGTGTCTGAATGTTCTTAACAAGTATCCGGGCATTAAGTTCGGTGCTATGGACCGAGGAAACAATGAGGCAGGTAACTGGGAGGAGCTCTAAAAACTCCACAATTAAAGCGTCCATCCGTCTTGCTTCGGGTGGACGCTTTTTTTCTGCATCAATGGTTGAGAATGTTGCAGAAGAGGGGGATATTGTCGTTACTATTGACACTCCGAGAGCAACCCTTGTAACCGCCCAGATACTTTCTGAACTATCAGCGGAGACAATTTTGGCAATAAATGGCCAAAACCTACTCAGCAGCGAGGTTGCAGTTGTGAGCGATACTATTGACAATAAATTAGCAGTCATCGCTCTTGACAAGAAGGCTCACGATCTTTTGGTTGAGAAGTTCTCTGAACGCCTACACTTCACCTCTCCACTACTCTCCACAACTCATAGCGACAAGAATGCGCTCATTATTGAAACAGCAGATAGCAGCACATACTACCTACGCTTGTATAATAATGGGCTACAACTTGCCGAGGCTCTCGACCTTGCATCAGAGGATGAGCTGCTCTATTATGTGGCAAACATATTAGATATTACTGCAACGGATATACCTATATATATAAATAGCGGGGAGAAGAAGGTTATCAAACTCTTAAAAAAGTATTACAAAGTCATATGCGAATAATCAGTGGCAAATATCGCGGACGAGCTATTAATCCGCCGAAAAATCTACGCGCAAGACCCACTACGGATTTTGCTAAGGAGAATCTGTTCAACATTCTCACAAACTTAATAGATTTTGAGCAGTGCGATGTGCTTGACCTCTTTGCTGGCACGGGCTCTATCAGCTACGAGTTCGCCTCTCGCGGCGTACAGAGCGTAACCGCAGTTGAGATAAACGCAGTTCACCACTCCTTTATCCGCAATACTGCTCGCAGTTTAGGCGCTGACAATATCTTCGCAGTCAAAGCTAACGCTTTTCTCTATCTGCGTAGCTGCCCAAAGAGTTTTGATATCGTTTTCTCAGATGCTCCATACGATTTGGAGGGCGTCGAGGAGATTGTCGATTTGGTCTTAGCCGACAAAATCCTCAAAGAAGATGGAATCTTCATCTTTGAGCACTCTGATAAGTACAACTTCGAGAAACATCCATTTTTTTGGCAATCAAGAAGTTATGGCAGTGTCCAGTTTACATTCTTCAAAAAATGTTAATTTTTCACAAAAAAAAAGTTGCTAAAAAGTTTGGAGATTGAAAATTTTGCTCTATCTTTGCACTCGCAATTAGGAGGGAATACTTCTGAAAGCAACAGGTTCTGGTGCGTTAGTTCAGCTGGTTAGAATACGTGCCTGTCACGCACGGGGTCAGGGGTTCGAGTCCCCTACGCACCGCACCAAAGAAGACAATCGAAAGGTTGTCTTCT
>JAZORI010000045.1:0-96744 GCA_045656505.1 Alistipes sp.
AAGTAGGTATCCGCGTTATCACGATAAAACCCAATTTGTCGTCAAAAGGCTGTAGTGGGTGTGCATCGCGTAAAAAGCCCTGCGATGGATAGTACAAGTAGTACAGCCATTGCAGGGCTTTTAGAGATGTGCAGCTAATGCTGCCTTTTCACGGCAAAATTTGTTGTCAAAACGTGTTAGAGATGGTGCATCGTGAAATATCCCCGGATAGGACATACTAAACGTATTTCCTATTCGGGGATATGAGGGATGTGCCATATATGGCACGTTTTCACGGCAAAGCTACATTAAGTCATAAACATAATCCTCCGTAACCTTATCCTCAACATACTTTCTACCAAATCGGTCAGTAGCCTCAACGCGGATATTTTGGGTATTAGGATTCTTGAGTTTATACTTATACATGTGGAAGCATGCATTTGAGTATGCACTACTCTTGCCACGACCTACAACGCCGATGTGATAACCGATACTCCACCAATCCTGGCTCGAATCGGTTGGTACGAGGCAAGGATAGTCTCCCAAAGTGTCAGCAGAGTACTTTTTATTAGGTATAAGCTCCATTTTACCCGAATATTGGCCATCCTCAAAGACCTCAATCTTCCACGCAGGGTCTGAATTGAAGACGTTTGCAAGCAGGACATCATGGCCAAGCTGAGTATTGAAACTTCGAGTCGGAGTACCACCCTTGATATCTCCACGATACAGACGCATCTGATAATCACGGTCATTCATACCACTATTGACACCCATATAGTACCAGTTCTTAATGGTATTGCCCTCGATATCATACACGCCATATCCATTTGGCACGCCATCAGCATTCATATTAGACCACCACCACTGGCCACACACGGCAGCATGAACATGCTCAAACACGCCACCTGAGAGGGTTGGCTCGTTACGCATATAGTGGGTATGACCCGACATAATATGAGCCTCTTTATACTGCTTGAGCAGCGCGATTACCTTCTGAACATTGGTATTAGAGGAGTTTGTAAGCGGGATATGCACGCAGAAGATGACAAGCTTATCCTTCGGAACGGCAGCCAAGTCCTGACGTAACCACTCCACCTGTTCATCGGTAAATGTCAAAGAGTAAGAACTCCAAGTGGTGTTATTCTTCCACTGCATGCTACGCATACCGACAATGTGCACATCTCCACGATTCCACGAGTAGTTAATCGGGCCAAATACCTGCTCAAATGCACGCTGCATCTTGATATTGAAGGTCGAAGAGGTTGCATCTGGCGAGATTGGTTTATTTGTGTGGAAATATGTGTAGTCGTGATTTCCCATAACCTGGAAGATTGGCATACCAATCTTATCTATGGACATATAGCCACGCATATCATCCATAAATGCCTCATTATTACGACTACTCTCAGAATAGACAACATCGCCCAGCGTAGTTCCATAGCAAGGATTTGACTTAGTCTGAGCGTGAGCCTTGATGGCCGGCACAGACTCTTGCGAGAATCTATCGCCGTGACGACGACCCTTATTGTCAGTCTCTCTATTGTCCTTACACTGAGGGTCTGCAAGGCAGAAGAGTGTGAAGTTGCTCTCCTTACCACCCGCAAGCTTTGTCAGGGTAAAGTTATAGACGGTATTGCTCTTGTCAAATCTCGTAAAGAAACATGGCTGACCGTAGTTATTTGTCTCCACCTTACAATCTGCAGGAACTGAGTAGTAGATATACCAACAATCCTTATGTGCAGTAATTGCATACTTACCATTAGCACCGGTCTGCACCACGCTATAGCCATCAGATACACTAACACCCGCTGCCGGAGTGCCATCTGAGTATGTGACAGTACCTGTAACCTCCACCCTTGGAGCCTCCTTATACGACTTGACATACACACGCACATCATCAAGCATAAAGCGGTTGGAATCGGTTGCCTCCAGTGCGCCACCAATTGCAATTGAGCAGGTCGATGTAACATCTGTAAGTGTTACAGAATACTCTTTCCAATCTGATATATATTCACACTCCAGAGTCAGCTCCTGTTCTGATGCGACAGATGCATAACTTACGTTGTTAGACGAGTTTATAGCCGCATCTCTAATTGCCTTGACTGCCACATATCGCTCCGCATCACTGACCTTACCGGTCTCGACCGAGCCGTAGCCAACGGCCTTGAATACAACCTCAACCTCTGCCAGCTTGCCCTCAGGGATAGCCGTCAGATTAGGCGTACAGATAAATGAGCGATTGGCTGTAGTTCCAATCTTTACATAACCTGGACGAGCACAGACAGAACCACCATGGGCACCCTCCTTACCGCCAATCCAACCCCACTTATCAAGGCCCATCTCATCCAAAAGTCCACTCAAAGTGTTGAACAGACCTATCTCAACATCCGAGCCTACCATATAGTAGCCTGAAGAGGTGGCTGTAATATCACCCTTGCAATTGACACTGCTGAAATCTGCAAGTTTAGAACGATCTGTACGAGAGAGTCCCGCACCACGAGAGGTCATCTCGCCTGCGTAGATAATGCCTGCAAAGTTCTCAGACAAAATCAAATCACCCTGCTTAGCATCTGAGGTTACAACCTTATTCTCATCCGCAGGCATGGCAGTAACAACGCGCAACGCCTTTGTATTAGAGGTACCATCCGTAAGGTTCTCAACCTTTACATAGTATGTCGTTCTCGGCTTAAGACCTGTAAAGACAAATCGTGGAGGAGCAGTTGTGGCATTGTATAGCGCCTTTGAATCCACTAGATTCTCTTTTACTGGCGACACTCCCACCTCAAGCTCTGTACACGCAGAGTTTTTGTAGAGTGCGACTCTATACTCCTTGGTTACATCCTCTGTATAATCTGCCTCAGGAGAGGGCTCTAACTGAGAGATGAACGGCACATTACTCTCCGTAATTGTCCAGCCAATAGTAATAGTGCTATCGGTAGCCCTTACCAGAGCGACATTCAAGTTTGGATCAACAACGGATGGTGTTGACGGCACGTCTGGTGTCGGAGAATCTCCATTATCCGGATTACACGCCACCAAAAGCGCTGAAAACACGCACAAAAATACTCTAAAAAACTTCATTCCTACTTTTTCATTATTGAATAATCATAATCTCCGACGAACTCCGAAGTTGAGTATGTACGACCAAAGCAGTCTGTAGCCTCAACTCGTACCGTTGCACTCTTATCCTTCAAGGTATATTTGTACATATGGAAGCCATTTGTCAGGTAGTTAGCTCTTGTTCCACCTGGGGCGTGACCTCGACCGACAACACCGATATGGTAACCAATAGCCCACCAGTCCTGACTTGAGTTTGTTGGAGGTGTAGTTGGAGAGCTCTGACTTGTACCTGCTGCTGGAGTAGTCTTCTTATTCGGAATCAGAGTCATATCACCTGTATAGGTGCCATTCTCATAGACCTTAACCTTCCAGTTCTTGTCAGCATTGAATACATTGGCCAAAATAACACCATCACCATACTGCAAAGCGATATGCTCGTATGTACCTCCACACTTGAGGTTACCGCGATAGAGGCGAATCTGATAATCACGGTCATTCATGCCGTTATTTGCACCCTTATAGTACCAATTCTTGATAGTGTTTCCATCGATGTCATAGACTCCATAGCCATTTGGTGCACCATCTCCGTTTACACGCGAATACCACCATGTACCGCACACCGCTGCATGAACGTGCTCATAGACACCACCTGAGAGTGTTGGCTCATTACGCATGTAGTGTGTATGGCCTGACATGATATGTGCCTCTTTGTACTGCTTGAGCAGCGCGATGACATTCTGAATATTCTTATTCTTCGAGTTAGTAAGCGGAATATGGACGCAGAAGATAACCAGCTTATCCTTTGGTACGAATGACAAATCCTGCTGCAACCAACGGTACTGCTCATCGGTAAAGCAGAGCGTGTAATCAGCCGCATTGGTATTTGTATTCCACTGCATATTACGCATGCAGACAATATGAGCATCTCCTCTCTCCCATGAGTAGTCAATCGGGCCAAATACCTCCTCAAATGCACGCTGAGCCTTCATATTATATGTAGAAGAGGTCTCATCGGCATTGATTGGAGCGCCTGACTTAAAGTATGTATAGTCGTGGTTACCCATAGTCTGGAATACCGGTATGCCGATATTGCTCTTTGCCATATGGCTACGCATATGTGGCATCTGAGCCTCACAGTTACGACTACCCTCTGAGTATGTCACATCACCCAATGTCACACCATAGCACGGAATACCCTTAGATGATGCATGAGCCTTGATATCAGGCACAGACTCTGTATTGAATCTGTTTCGGTGAGTAGCATCCTTACACTGAGGGTCTGCAAGGCAGAAGAGTGAGAAGTTCTTCTCCTTACCACCATCAAGCTTGGTCAGTGTAAAGTTGTACAGAGTTCTTGTCGGGCTATACTTTGTAAAGAATTCCGGCTGACCGTAGTTGTTAATCGGGACCTTACAGTCTGCAGGTATTGTATAATATATGTACCACGCATCCTGATGAGGTTTGATTGTATAGCTACCATCTGCAGCAGTCTGAACAACTGTAAAGCCATCTGATACGCTTACACCAGCTGCCGGAGTACCATCAGAGTATGAAATAGTTCCCTTAGCAACAGCCTCCTCCGGAGCATCCTCCAAAGCCTCAAGATATACTCGGATATCATCGAGCAACATACGGTTTGTTGTGGTTGCTGACAGAGCACCACCCAAAGCGATAGAGCTACCTGACGGAACACCCGAGAGGGTTACAGAGTACTCCTTCCAGTCTGAGATTCTATCGGTCTCAAGTGTAAGATCAACAGCATCTACAATCTTCTGATATGTAACGGCATTTGTTGAAGTGATTGAGGCTCCAGACAACGCCTTGATTGACATATAAGGCTCAGTCTCATTCGCCTTCTCTTCAGATGTTGAGCCATACGGTGCAGCATTAAATACAACACGGACTCTTGCCAGTTTACCCTCTGGAATTGCATTAATCACCGGAGTGCAGACATACGAGCGGTTTGACGATGTACCAATCTTCAAAAATCCTGGACGTGCGCAGACAGAGCCACCATTAGCGCCATCCTTGCCACCAATCCAACCCCACTTATCGACACCCATCTCATCGTTAAGGCCCTTAAGGGTGTTGAACAGACCAATCTCAGTACCGCAATCTACTGCATAGTATCCCGTATTGCTCGGAATAATCTCGCCAGTCAAAGCACAACCATCGAATGACTGCAGCATATTTCTATCTGTTCGTGAAACACCTGCTGCACGAGCAGTCATCTCTCCACCATACACAAGACCTGCAAAGTTCTCAAAGACAAGCAAATCGCCAATTGTCGCATTGCTTGTAACTATAGCAGACTTTGAAGCCACAGATGCCTTTGTGCTCACCTGCACAGGCTCTGCGTTAGATGTACCGTCAGTGACATTGAAGACCTTAACATAGTATGTTGTCGCCGGCTCCAATCCCGCAAAGACAAATCGTGGTGGGGTCATCACCGATGTAAACAACGGTTTGTCATCCGCAGTGTTATTCTTGACTTTCGACACGCTGACAAACAAATCTGTACACGCTGCATCGCGATAGAGGGCAATCTTATACTCCTTAGTGATATCTACAGAGTAGTCTGCTGCCTGATTTGGCACGATTTCAGAGACATAAGGGATATTGGCCGCAGTGATTGTCCAACCGATAGCAATTGTTGAGTCTGTTGCTCGAACAAGACGAACATTGAGATTTGGATCAGCATCAGGCTCCGGAGTTGGCTCAGGCTCTGGGGTAATCATACCATTGCTATAGTGGAATTCACCCTGCTTAAGCGCGCTCTTATCCTCAACCTGCACAAAATCCTCAATAGAGAGTGTGATTGTATGAATCTCACCCGCCTCAAAGTTGTAGTCCGGAGTGTAGCAGAAAGTATAGACGCCATTATCTGTCATCACGCTATAGAGCACCTTATCTGTCACAGCCTTGAAATTCACAGGAGCAACCGCAACCCAACCATTAGCAGTGTGACCCTTGTCTGGTGAATTATAGTTGAGTGTTACACTCTTATCTGAAGGGTTGTTCAGAGTTGCAGAGTCGAGAATCACAACACCACTACCTGAAAGTCCGCACTTCTCCGAGGTCATTGTCACAGAGTTGATAGTGCGCTCTGCCTGCACTGTTATATCAAACTTCACAAAGCTCGAGACCGGGAACATTACAGCTTTACCCTCTTCTCCAACCGTTCCAAAGAGCTGTACTCTATCCTTAACATCCACGCCTCTTGCAGCTACATAGGTCTGATTGGTCGGAATCTTCATCTTTACAGCTCCGTTCTCAACAGCCACCACACTTGACGGATAGGCAGCATAGACAGCACTACCCTTAACCTCAAGAGTACCGTTAAACTTACCCTTTACACTGCCAGAACCACTTCTGAGAGCAAAAACAGATGTTGACTGCAAATCTGTCACGCTAAGTTTATCGCTGCTATTCCAATTTAGCTGCATAGTATCATCAGCACCAATCTGAGCACTGACACGCGAGCCCATTCCAATCTCTGCCTCTACCGAGGTCAGCTTTACCGGCTCAACAACAACATCTCCGCCATTGTCTATCTCACCTCCTCTATCACAAGAGATTAGGAAGAGAGCAGACAAAACAGATAAGAATAAAAATCGTCTCATAACTATAGTTTTTTGGTTTATTTTTCAGCTACATTGTGCAAAAATATGAATTATAATTCATATCTCCAAATAGCAACTAGGCTTACTGATGAAAAATAGATTTTGGCTATTGGCTTTTTACGGCGCAGCCAAGTTTTTTTGAATATCCAATTTATTTAACTACATTTGCAGTACAATAACAACAAAATTTACAATGAAAGCATACGTATTCCCTGGTCAAGGCTCGCAATACTGCGGAATGGGCAGAGAGCTATATGAGAGCTCCGATATTGCTGCAAAGATGTTTGAGCAGGCCAATGAGATTTTGGGATTCAGAATTTCAGATATAATGTTCAACGGCACAGCAGAGCAGCTACAGCAGACATTTGTCACTCAGCCGGCTGTATTTCTGCACTCCGTTATACTTGCGCAGGTGTTAAACATCTCTCCTGACGCTGTTGCGGGTCACTCTCTTGGCGAATTTTCAGCCCTTGTTGCCGCCGGAGCGTTATCTTTCGAGCAAGGTCTGATATTGGTTTCAAAACGCGCAGCGGCTATGCACAAGGCTTGCCAAGCCGTTCGTGGCACAATGGCAGCCGTTCTGACAGATGATATTAAGAGTGTAGAGACTATCTGCAGTCAGACCGACGGCATTGTCGTAGCAGCTAACTACAACTGCCCAAATCAAACCGTCATCTCAGGCACGGAGGAGGCTGTAAAGGCTGCTTGCGAGAGCCTCAAAGCCGCAGGAGTGCGTCGTGCGCTACCACTTGCTGTCGGAGGAGCATTTCACTCTCCGCTAATGGAGAGCGCTCGTGCAGAGCTCGAGCAGGCCATTACGGAGGCAACATTTACCACACCTCACTGCCCTATATATCAAAATATAGATGCACTACCCCACACCTCTGCCGAGCAGATTAAGGAGAACTTGGTAAAGCAACTGACTGCCCCTGTGCGTTGGAGAGAGAGTATAGACAATATGGTTGCTGACGGAATAGAGTCATTCACTGAAATCGGTTGCGGAACTGTACTTCAGGGACTTATACGCAAGTGCAACCCAGATGTAGAGATTATCCCCATAGGGGTTCTTTAATATTTTTTAAGATTTTTCGAAAAAAATTTAATAAAGAGTGGATAGTTTTCACTCTTTTTTACTATATTTGCACAAGGTAACAAACTAATAGTGCAAATATGAGCTCTTTAATCGACTTTTTCAACAATCAAGAGACCGAAAATAAAGGTCTGTTGCAGAAGAACAATATAATTAAGCGTAACATCATCGCCTACATGGCGGTAAATGGCGAATCCACACTTGCCGAACTAACAAAGGAGCTGAGAATCAGCGTCCCTACAATCACAAAGCTCGTACAAGAGTTGTGCGATGAGGGTATTGTTACAGATTTGGGTAAGGTTGAGACCCCTGGAGGTCGTCGTCCGAATGTCTTTGGACTTACAAACACCGCAATCTACTTTGCCGGCATCAACGTCGGTCGTGACCGCATGACCTTTGTCATCACCGACCTGCAGAACAACATTATCAAGGAGGTGGTTGATGATACTTTCGAGCTGAGTGACCGTACTCAGTGCTTAGACAAGATTTGCGACAATATCGAGAACTTCATCAACACCTGTGGCATTGACAAAAATCACATCCTCGGTGTCGGAGTATGTATCGTAGGTCGCGTAAATACGCTACAAGGCCGCTCTTACAAATATTTTACAAGCGTTGAGACCAACCTTAAGGATATCATCGAGCAGAGAATCGGCATTCGCGTACAGCTTGAGAATGACACCCGTTCACGTTGCTATGCAGAGTACACCTATGGTCGTTCAAAGGATGAGAGCAATGTGCTCTACCTACACCTCGGACTCGGTGTCGCTATCGGTATTGTCGTAAATGGCAAGCTATTCTACGGAAAGAACGGTTTTGCTGGCGAGTTTGGTCACATTCCATTCTTCGATAACGAGAAGATCTGTTTCTGCGGCAAGAAGGGCTGTCTGGAGACCGAGGTATCGGGCTTGGCGATTGAGGAGAAGATGAGCGAGCTGATTCGTGGAGGCGCAAACTCTATTCTGCGTCCTAAGTACGAGAGTGGCGAGACAATCCACATCAACGACATTATCAATGCTGCCCGAAACGACGACAACCTCTCTATCGAGCTTATCGAGGAGGCTGGTGAGAAGATTGGAAAGGCGGTAGCTATACTTATCAACGTATTCAACCCTGAGACCGTTATTGTCGGAGGAAACCTTGCGGCTGCGGGTGACTATATCATGTTGCCACTCAAGAGTGCAACAAACAAATACTCACTCAACCTTGTATATAAGGACACCAAGTTCCGTCTGTCAAAGATGAGCGACAACGCTCCTGCTTGGGGTGTGGCAATGCTTATCCGAAATCAGGTAATCGGTCTGTAAGATGACAATCTTACATGGCAAAAAGTGCAGACTGCGTAGTGTCGTCTCCTCGGATGTCGGCACTACTCTTTTATGGGAGAACGACCCCGCTTTAGCCCAATACAGCGACCCACACGAGCCATATACAGCCGAGCAAATAGAGCTCTTTATAGAGAATCAGCAGGCAGGTCTGAAAGCAAATGGGCAGTTGCGACTCATGATTGAGGTTGACAGTAAGGCGATTGGTGCAATAGACCTATTTGACTACGATGGCCATAGTGCGGAGGTTGGAGTGCTCATATACGAGCCACAGATGCGACGACAAGGCTACGCCACAGACGCGCTACAAACCATCAAGGCGGCTGCACGAAGTTTGGATATAGAGAGGTTAACAGCCGTAATAGACGAAGAGAACGCAGCAAGCAAAGCGCTATTTTTGCGATGCGGATTTATAAAAGATAGAGACAATAGATACATTTGCAATATGAGAATCGTAGCACCTTCAATTCTTTCTGCCGACTTCGGCAACCTTGAACGCGACACACTTATGCTCAACCGTTCACAGGCTGAGTGGGTACATGTAGATGTGATGGATGGAATATTTGTGCCAAATATCTCCTTCGGTTTTCCTGTCCTCAAAGCGGTAACTAAGGTAAGCACAAAGGTGATAGACACCCATCTGATGATTTGCGACCCTATTCGCTACGTAGAGCAGTTTGCCAAGGCAGGTTCAGACTATGTAACCTTCCACTACGAGGCTGCAGAAGATATAGATGCCTGCATAGATGCCATCCACAAGGCGGGCGCAAAGGCGGGCATTAGCATCAAGCCGGCAACAGAGCCCGAAGTACTTGAGCCTTGGTTGCACAAGGTAGATATGGTGCTTGTAATGAGCGTAGAGCCAGGCTTTGGAGGTCAATCATTCATGCCATACTCGCTCGACAAGGTGCGTCGCCTCAGAGCTATGGTTGAGCAGACCAATCCAAACTGCTTAATCGAAATAGATGGCGGAATCTCGGCAACAAATGCATCCGAGGTATTCGATGCCGGTGTTGATGTTGTAGTAGCCGGCTCTGCCGTATTCTGTGCCGAGAGTCCGGAGGCGGAGATTGTAAAGATTCTCAAAGCAGGTTTAACAGATTAGAGCAATTAACAAACTTATAGAAGATACCCTCACAGATAATGATTTCTATAGATAACCTCTCCGTCAGTTTCGGAGGATGGACACTTTTTGATGAAATTTCGTTCCTTATAAACCCCAAGGAGCGAATTGGTCTTGTTGGTAAGAACGGAGCAGGAAAGACCACAATTCTCAAACTCATTGCAGGTCTTGAGCAACCGACATCGGGAGCAGTAACACGCACAGCCGACTGCACCATTGGTTACCTACCACAGCAGATGCAGGTTGCCGATACAACTACACTTATCGCAGAGACTGCAAAGGCCTTTGAGGAGGTGCTGGCTATTGAGGCAGAGATTGAACGCCTTACTGCAGAGATTGCCGTACGCACCGACTATGAGAGTGATAGTTACGAAAAGCTACTCCACCAACTCAATGATGCCAATGACCGCTACCATATCTTAGGTGGAGATACTCGTGACGCCGATATCGAAAAGACTCTGCTCGGTTTGGGCTTCCGTCGCGAGGAGTTTAGCAAACCTACAAGCACATTCTCAGGCGGTTGGCGTATGCGTATTGAGCTGGCAAAGCTTCTGTTGCGTCGCCCGTCAATATTCCTGCTTGACGAGCCTACAAACCACCTCGACATTGAGTCTATCCAGTGGCTGGAGGAGTATCTGAAGAACTACAACGGTGCTGTGCTGTTAATCTCGCACGACCGCGCCTTTCTGGACAACGTAACAACCCGAACAATTGAGCTCTCGTTGGGTAAGATATACGACTACAAAGTCCCTTACTCGCAGTTCGTCACACTTCGAGCTGAGCGTCGCGCTCAACAGTTGGCTGCATACCAAAATCAGCAACGACTAATCGAAAAGAGCGAGGAGTTCATCGAGAAGTTCCGCTACAAGCCTACAAAATCAAATCAGGTGCAGTCGCGCATCAAGCAGCTCGACAAATTGGAGCGCATTGAGGTTGAGGAGGAGGATTTGGCAACACTCAACATCAAGTTTCCACCCGCACCACGCTCAGGCCAGGTTGTGGCTGAGGTTAAGGGGGTAGGTAAGTCATTCGGTGCACACCACGTCTTCTCAGGTGCTGAGTTTACAATCACAAAGGGAGATAAGATTGCTCTGGTCGGTCGCAATGGTGAGGGTAAGACAACTTTCGCCCGCATACTTATTGGCGAGCATGAGCCTACAGAGGGAACAATCCGCATCGGAGCGAATGTAAGCATCGGTTACTATGCTCAGAATCAGGATGATCTGATGAATGGCGAGTTTACCGTCTATGACACCCTTGACCGTGTGGCTGTGGGCGATATCAGAACTCGTCTGCGCGATATTTTGGGCGCATTCCTCTTCCGTGGCGAGGATGTTGACAAGAAGGTAAAGATTCTCTCCGGAGGTGAGCGTTCCCGTCTTGCTATGGCGCGTATGATGCTCGAACCGCACAACCTACTTGTGCTTGACGAGCCGACAAACCATATGGATATGCGTTCAAAGGATATCTTGAAGGAGGCAATTCGCAAGTTCGACGGCACGGTTGTCCTTGTCTCTCACGACCGAGAGTTCCTTGACGGCATTGTAGATAAGGTATATGAGTTCCGTGACGGTGGCGTGAGGGAGTATTTAGGCGATATTTGGTACTTCCTCGAGAAACGCAAGTTAGAGAATCTGCAGGAGGTCGAACGCAAAGCCGCTCCAGCAAAGAGCATACAGCAGACCGAGCAGTCGCAGGGTAAACTCTCTTACGAGCAGAAGAAGGAGCAGGAGAAGCTCATCCGTAAGCACCGCAAGGCCGTTGAGACCATTGAGCAGCAGACTGCCGAGGTGGAGGCTCAGATTGCAGCATATGATGCAAAATTCGCCACTGCAACCGACTATAATGAGGCCGATTTCAAGGCTTACAACGCCTTAAAACAGCAACTTGACCACCTGATGCACGAGTGGGAGAAGGCAGTCTATGAGTTGGAGTTGGTAGAAGAGTAAAAAAGTCGTATCTTTGTCAAAAATTATAGACCATTATGGCAAATAGTAACATTGTTTTTGGTATTCGCCCCGTAGTTGAGGCTATCGAATCAGGCAAGCAGATTGAGAAGATATTTATCCGCCGCGGTGCAGAGGGTCAGTTGATGGCCGACCTGCGCGACCTCTGCTTCCGTCACCGTCTGCGCGTGCAGGAGGTGCCGGTTGAGAAGTTGAACCGACTTGTTCGTGGCAGCCACCAGGGTGTAGTGGCCCAGATTGCCGAAATTGAGTATGTAGAGGTAAACGACATCTTGGAGCGCGTACCGGAGGACGAGACCCCGCTCATTGTACTCTTTGACGGCATTACCGATGTGCGTAACTTCGGAGGTATTGCCCGCAGTGCTGAGTGTGCAGGTGCGCACGGCATTATCACCTCTCTCAAGAGCTCAGCTCCGGTAAATGCCGAGGCAATGAAGTCAAGCGCAGGCGCACTGACACGCATTCCTGTTGCCCGCGTAGGCTCTGTACGCAACACTCTCAAGGCGTTGCAGACCGAGGGTTTCCAGGTTGTTGCAGCAACTGAGCATAGCCGCAAACTGATGTACGATGCTGACCTTCGCAAGCCAACTGTGATTGTCATGGGTTCTGAGGAGAAGGGTATCTCAAAGGAGGTGCTCAAACTCTGCGACGAACAGCTTGCAATTCCGATGATTGGCGCTATCGAGTCACTCAATGTGGCAGCCGCTGCAGCCATTATGCTCTTCGAGGTTGTACGTCAGCGAATTGGCGACTAATGGAGATTCGCAACGCCACACCTGCCAACGTTGACGCCATTATGGCGTGCATAACCGATGCACAAACCCTACTCAAAGAGTGCGGCGTGGATCAGTGGCAGGATGGCTACCCTACTGCTGATATTATCCTGGCAGACGTTGCTCATGGTGAGAGTTATGTAGCTATTGAAGATGACGATATCGTGGCTACAGCAGTAATCAGCTTTGCCGGCGAGCCAACCTATAAAACCATTGAGGGTCAGTGGCTTAACTCAAACCCTTACGCAGTAATCCACCGACTTGCTGTCCGCAATACAGCCCGTGGCAGAGGATATGCAAAGAGGCTTTTTGACTACACTGAGCAACTATGCGCCAAGCATAAAATTTCAGACATCAGAGTCGATACCCACGCCGATAACCGCATAATGCAGAGGCTGTTGGATGGGTTAGGCTATAAATATTGTGGAGTGATAACTCTTGATTCGGGCGCAAAACGCATAGCCCTACAAAAAATGCTTGGTTAATCACCAAGCAGTTTTGTTTACAACCGTATTTTTTGTTACCTTTGCGGGCGATGGCAGAGAATAAGACAGATTTTAAGAAGATAAATATCCGCAACAAGCGCGCGACATTTGACTACGAGATTCTTGAGGAGTATCTCGCGGGTGTTGTTTTGTATGGCACCGAGATCAAGTCTATCCGCATGGGTAAGGCGTCGATGGTCGATAGCTATTGTTATTTTTCAGATGGTGAGCTATGGATTCGTGGCGTGAATATCTCGGAGTACTCATGGGGAACATGCAACAACCATGTACCTAAGCGCGACCGCAAGCTACTACTCACAAAGAAGGAGCTTGCGAAGCTCTCGCGTTCGCTGCAGGACAAGGGTCTTACTGTTGTTGGTCTGCGTCTGTTTATCAATGAGCGCGGATTGGCAAAGATTGCTATCGGACTTGCACGCGGTCGTAAGAGCTACGACAAGCGCGAGTATCTAAAGGCAAATGATGCCAAGCGCGAGATGGATCAAGCAATGAAGCGTTATAAATAGTAGATTATGGCACTGATACTTTGTATAGAGACGGGAACAGATATCTGTTCGGTAGGTATTGTGAACAATGGCGAACTGCTCTCACTGCGTGAGAGTGATTCGGGTCGTGACCACGCAAAAAAGGTTGCTGTATTTGTTGACGAGCTCCTCAAAGAGAATGATATCGACCCACAGCAGATAGATGCAGTTGCCGTAGGCGAGGGTCCAGGCTCATATACAGGTCTGCGCATAGGCGTCTCTTTTGCAAAGGGTCTATGCTACGGTCTTAACAAGCCACTGATTGCCGTATCTTCACTCGCATCGCTTGCCGCAGTTGCCATTGAGGACTACAAGGCGGGTATTATCGATATTGAGAATTGGGACTCTGCCCTACTCTGCCCGATGATTGATGCGCGCCGCATGGAGGTATATACCCAGGTGTTTGACAGTAGCGCCAACCCTCTGAGCGATATTAGTGCCGAGGTGGTTGATGAGAATACTTTAGCACAATACCGTGCAAAGACAGACCACTTTGTTGTCTTCGGTAGCGGAGCTGCTAAGTGCACAGAGATATTGGGCGCAGAGCTAATCAATGTCACCCCATCTGTGCGCGGCATGGCTACAATCGCCGAGCAGAAATTCATAAATGGCCAGTTCGCCGACGTTGCCTACTTCGAGCCATACTATCTCAAAGATTTTGTCGTAACAACCTCAAAAAAGAGGCTCTTCTAATAGGGTTTTGCTGTTGACTCGGTTACGCCGACCCTTCCTCATCGCAGAGTATTAGCTATTGGCCGTTGGCTGTTGGCTATTAGCTTTGTCCGCCTGTGGCGGACTAAATATAATTCCTCTTAAAGGCTAATAGCAAAAAAGCATTTCGAGGACGAGCGTAACGCAGAAATCACCTTATTATACAGATTCTACCTTTTTTTGCCACAGATAGCAGCATAATCACAGTAAGTACAAGCAAGTGGATCCTCGGCCTGACGGAGTGGAATTTTAGGGTCAAACAACTCTGAAAGCACCTGTGACAGATGGAGTTCAAACGACTCGGCAATGTCGGTATATCGCTCAACAGTTAGTGCGCGTTTTCCAGCTCCCTGACTAATGCGCAGCAGAGGAGAATAGCTTGTATCATACATTTCGCGCAGATAGTAGAGTGCAGGTTGCACCTCAACATCTCGTTTACGACGCATTATCATGGCGTATATCAGCGTATTTATAGTGTTGCTGACTCTCTGTGCATCCTTGCCGTAAAAGAGCTTCTCAAAGCCCCAAAATGTCAAATGGCAGCCACCCGTCTTATAGTCGATAATTCGGCATGTACCATCTGCGAGGCCATCCACTCTGTCGGCACGACCCTCAAAGACAACCGACAGCTTTTTGCCATCAACCTCAAACTCAAATGGAGCATCAAAAACATCCTCCAAAGCCGTCACAAAGAAGTTCGGATGGGCGATATCGTAGGCAATAAGGTTATCCTTCAGATAGCGAATGACTATCTTGCGCACGATAGATAGCTCTCCCTGCAGTTTAGTGCGGTCAAAATCGGCATTATTAAAGCACTCCTCTCCTATTGCCCTATCAACGCACTGCTCAACCCTCTGTTCGTCTATACGCTCCAGAACAACGAGAGGATTTGCCTCACCCACCGCATCGGCATAGAGCAACTCGGCAGATTTGTGAAATATATTTCCGAAGGTCTTATCATCCAGGCCCTCCTCCAGCTCATCCTCCACCTTTATCTTTGCCAGATACTTGTAGAAAAAGCGCATCGGGCACTGCACATAGGTCGAAAATGCAGTTGGAGAGAGACGCTTCTCGCCATTTATGTAGCAGTTGAGCCTCTCCATTGTCTGCTCATCCTTTGCAATCTCCAGTTCCGCAGTCTGTTGCAGATTTACATCTACGCCGACCTTAATTCGCTTTATCGGCAAATTAGACTCATACTCCAACTGTCGGATATATCTGCTCGGCTCGCCCGTACCCTTCTCATCTGCCGTAGAGCAGTAGCTCATCCAGACATTTTCAGCTCGCGAGATAAGGCGATAGAAGTAGTAGGCATAGACTCCCTGATGGTGCTCCTGCGTCGGCAATCCATAGGCATAACGGAGCGAGTATGGAATTGCTGAGGTATCTGTAATTCGCGTTCCTGGGAAGTTGCTGTCGCTCATGGACATGATAATGACATTCTTAAAGTCGATATTTCGTGTCTCAAGAATACCCATCACCTGCAGACCCTCCAGCGGTTCGCCCTCAAACGGAATACGCACGCCCTGCAGATGGCGACGCACCAGCGAACGAGTAAGCGATGGTGTGAGGGCAATATTGCAACTTGTCACCATATTTGTAAGCTGCTGCAGCGCCTTACGAATCTGTACGATATACTCTACTTGCAGGCTATCCGTTCTATCCACAACCTCAGGTAGTAGAGCAACAACGTCGTCCAAATAGCTCAACAGATTGTGCGAATCCTTCGTCGCCACAAAGATACTCTCCCCAAGTGGCAGCGAGACCAACATCGAGCGTGGAACGTTATAGATACGCTGCTCAACTATCGTTTTACGCAAAGTGTGAATCTGCTCTGCATCGCTACATGCCAAATATGGATGTGTTAGCAACGACTCCACATCCTGATGATAGAATGTCTGCTCATCATCCTTCACCCTGGCATGGCTCTGCAACTCAAGTAGTCGCTCCACAAATGAGTATGCCAGCGTCGCTCGCAGAGGGTAACCCATAGTCACATTGACACCCTCACAGCCCGAGCGCAGACCCTTCAGCTCCGCAGGCAGCGCGTAGAGAAGCGGTTCGAGCATATTCTCATCCGTCAGCACTATCGCAGTATTGCGGTCTAATGGCAAAATATTGCCATCTTCATCTCGCCCTGCAATCTGAGCAAGCACCTGCGACACATACTTACACTGAGCTGCCGATGTTGCTGTAGAGGCAACTGTTACACTCTTTATATTGCGCTGCAAATCCCGATGAGAGACCTCAAACGCAGATGGATAACGCGCCACATTCTCTCGAATAAAGCGTCCGGCCTCCTGCATCTGATTACAATAGTAGTAGTCGCTATAATCCCAGAAAAAGTCGGCATTATAGCAACTCTGAAGATGGTCAAAGAGCACCTTCTCGCAACTACTCAGCGCATTAAATCCCGCAACGACATATCGTTTCTCAGCCAACGGAGAGCTCTGTGAATCTTTAATAATCTGCGCTGCATCTCTGTATATCATACCCGAATAACCGATACCCAGCTCCCTTAATCGAGCCTTGTATTTGGTATATATTTCAGGTAGAGAGCGCCAAATTTTCAGGAAGAGGTGTTTCTGCTCAGATAGCGTCATACTATCACTGAGCGTACTCCAAAAACGGCGTACATACTGCTCCTGCTCAGGTGTAAGATAGCTCAAGTCGGCCTCTATCTCCTTTATATCTGCGATATTTGCAAAGAGTTTCTCCGCATCGACCATATACTTATCCACCATATCGAAGTCCGCCACAAGCATCTCTCCCCAGTGATAGAAGTGGTCAAAATCCTCATTATGATAGCCCGAATAGACGCCATAGAGCTCTGAGACAAGGCGCAGCCTATCCGCAGAGTGCAGTGACGAAATCTCCGACATCAACTCATCTACAGTCACAAACTCCGGAGACCAAACGGGTCGCTTGACAACCTCCAAAAGTGCTTCACAAAAGAAGAGTCGTGCGCGCTGTGACGGAAAGAGCACAACCAAAGAGCAGACCTCATCCCCATACTTGCCGTACAAATGTTCGGCTACCTCTGCAAGAAAACTCTTCATACTACTTTACCGCTGTAATCTCACCTCCAAAGAGTGAATTTTTATTTCTCAAAATGGTCGGCGTGCCCTTGTATAACAACTTTGCCGAAGTCGAGGTCATGGCCTCCAAACGTTCAGAGACCGATATGCGCACCTCAGCCTCGTGTGACGCATCGACATTTGCTGCAACTGTCTGTAAGTCAAAGCCATCCATCTTGGCAGTAGATATAGTCAAGCTGAAGTAACGCGCCTGACCGCCAATCTGCAGTCGGCTCTTACCCGAGCACTCAACAAGTGCATCCATAACATCTATATCGAGGGTAACTGTCGCACCACTGCGCACCTTCAAATCAAGCAGACGCGACTTCACCTCATCCTCAAAGACGACAGTAGAACGAACAACCGTAATATCCTCCAACGTACTGTACCACAGCGTAACATCGGTTATCGGGCCATTGTGCTGTATATCCATACGCTCAGAGATTGTCAGCACGCCATTTTTGTCCACGCCGGCACGAAATCGCGAGATATTTCCGCCCCTCTGGTCATAGACAATCTTCAGACCCTCGTTATTCTCCACACGCTTGAAGGTTACATTAACAGGCCCCTCGATAACCACCTTGTTATATGGCGACAGCCACTCTGTATTGGGCATCGAGATTACGCGCGTGTTATTCGACAGCGAATCTACAGCATTTTTCTTCACCTCCTCTGCCGATGCTGATAGCGCAACGAGTGCCATTATTGCCAATATACATCTTCTCATCTCTGCAACTTTTTAATCTGCCATAAAGGTACAAAAAAATCAGTAATCAACACTCTTTTTATCCATTTTTACTATCTTTGTAGGTAGATTTAATCGTCATATGAACAGAGCGCTGCTTATACTTCTCTGCTTTTTGTTGTGCAACTGCCAGCCTTTTCACATCACAGAGATTCTCGATACCGCTGAGCGTCAGGTGGTTGAACACCCCGACTCCGCCCTATCCACTATGCGCTCTATTCGCCGATACTCTATCCTCGTGCCGCCTATACGCGCTCGCTATGGCGTGCTATACTCTAAAGTTCTTGACAAAAACTATATCGATATCGCCTCCGACTCGCTCGTCCGCTACTCCGCAGACTACTACGACCTCTACGGCACTCCCGAGCAGAAGATGGAGTCATACTACTACCTGGGTCGCACTCAAGAGAACGCGGGCCAAATCCTCCCTGCCACCCTCTCGTTCCTCGACGCCGCGCAATACACCGACAATGTAGATAACAACTACCTCAAGGGGCTGCTGTATTCAAGTCTGGGAACTGTATATGCGAGCTATTACAAAGGGGAGAAGTCTTTACAATATTACAAGCAATCATACAACTACTACAAAGCGGCCGGATTGCTTCAACATCAAGCATTTCTACTCTATAAAAAGGCTACAATATATAACTATCTGCAGCAATTCGACAAAAGTATTGATGCCTTGCATTGCGCTCTCAAATTGGCAGATTCAATAGATTACTCTTTACTAAAAAAATGGGCAAAACTTGAGTTATGCACCACGTACTGCTATACAGGTGATTATAACAACGCTTACAAATATTTGAAGCAATGCGAAAACGAATATCCTTTTGAGCAGATGTACACATACAGCACAATCTGTGGTGTCGCTGCGAGTTGCTATGCATATAAAGGAGACAAATTGAAGTCTGAAGAGTTCCTTAAAAAGGGTTTTGCCTTGGCAAAAAATAAACAAGACTCTATTTTCATAGGATATAGCAGATCTCGTTCTCTTCTTATCAATAAACAAACAACCATTGGTTACAAAGCATATTTAGATGCATTGTATAAGGAATTACAGTTAACAAAAATCTTTATAAATAACAATCCTATTGATAATTTAGAGAGAAATTATTTAGAACAAAAAAATGCTAAAATCCAAGAAAAGGCGCAAAAGGCTAAACATACCTATATTGTATTATTGTCACTTTTAATCGTGGTGGCGGTAGCTATAATCGTACGCATCCATATTCGTACTAAACGCAATATAGCAATCAAAGATAGAGAGATTTCGGAGTATCTTGCAGCTATCGCAGACCTCAAGAAGAACATCGCAAACCAATCTCAAAGCTCGTTCGCACTGCTTAATGATGTTATGAACGACAAATTTGAGTTGATAAATAATTTATGCAATACCTACTACGAGAGCGAGAACTCGCAGCGTCAGAAAGATATTATCTTCAAAAAAGTTAAAGAAATAATCTCCGAAATCAGGGATGGTGGAGAGTACTTCTCGACTATCGAGGATAATACCAATCGCTGTCGTAACAATATTCTACTACGCCTTAAAGCGGATTTTCCGAATATCACCTCTGACGAGTATAGATTGGCTTGCTACCTATGTGCAGGTTTCTCTACGCAGGCTATCTGCCTATTCTTTGGCTGCACAAAAGAGGTTCTTTACCGAAGATCGTACCGATTACGCGAGAAGATTAAACACACAAACTCTCCGAGCAAAGACGAATACCTCCTATACATATAAAATATTGATTATCAGTCGTTTATTTATAACATGCTCATAATCAACCATTTACACACACGGGAGATTTTGGATCATACATACCTCTATATCGCATTGATAATCAGCATCTTACATTTTACTCGCGGGAGTTTTTTCTGACCATTTTTTTCTTCTTTTTATTTTATAGGTTGTAATTTTGTATAGAATATTAACACTAAAATTACGACTTATGAAAAAGATTTTTACCTTCCTAGTTTTTGCAAGTCTGCTGACTGCACCTTTTGTAACTTATGCAGAAGATGAGACTCCGCCAAAGCCTATTGTTGCAAATCCCATTCCTAATCCTGATCCAGGAAAACTCGGCCCCCGTTCGCTCTCTGCCATCAACGGAGTGTGCGCGAATAATACTATACAATTATGCTTTGCTCAAGATATGGGTACTGTCTTAATAACCGTTGTCAATACATCCTTGGGTGAGACCTGGTATTGCAGCGCAGAGAGCAGCAACGGGGTTGTTGTTATAGAGTTCGAGCCTACTCCTGGCAACTACACAATCACCATCGAGACCCAAACTGCCGGCACCTACTACGGCGAGTTTGCGTTATAGATACCTATATTTATTATTAATTATTAACCTTAAAAACGTTACGGTTATGAGAAAAATTTTCGCAATCCTTACAGCGCTATTGCTGGTGTCGTGTTCGATGAATCACGACGAGGTGGTTGTTGCAATGAAGGCAACACAATCGACAAAAATCTCGAAAGAGCAAGCTCTGAAAAATCTCTATAGTGAGCTAAAATTCATCGATGAGGGAACTCGCGCAGAGGGAACTCAGCGCGAGGTTAAATCTATCAAGCCATTGGTTGGTGCAGTAACTCGTTCGGGCGATGCACTTGACAACGACTTGATCTATATCGTAGAGTTTGGGGAGGGTCAAGGCTCTGCTGTTGTTGCTGCAGATACGCGACTTAAGCCCGTAATAGCCGTCTTGGATAGTGATGTGCTTACTGCCGAAGATTTTGCATCTGACGACACAGAAGATATTTCGGTATATGTAGCATCGCTGATTACCAACTATGCAGATGGTGCAGCAAGCATAAATTCGTCAGGTCTTCTGCCTGCACCGGGTCATACCGTTGTTGATACTATTTACACCGTAAATATTCCACCACTGCTCAACACTAAGTGGAGCCAAGAAAGTCCTTATAATGATTTATGCATAAGCGATGAAGGTAATAGTGTTCCCGCAGGTTGTGGAGCTATTGCCATTGCGCAATTTTTATATTTTCACAAAAGCCCTGATGTAATTAACGGATATACAGTAAATTGGAGTTTACTGTCTGGCTGCGAATATGAGCTCCCAGAACCCGGCGAATTCCCAGGAGGCACTATCGGCGGAGGCACTATCGGTAACGGACAGATCATATTTGACCCTAATATTCTTTCGAAAAGAGAAGTTGCAAGATTTGTGTATAATATTGGAGTATCAATTGGCATAAATTATTCAACTGGTTACGCTGGAGCAAATGTGTACGCAATGGAAGGATTTTTGCAAGATATTGGTTTCAATTGTTCCTACGATGAATATAGTTGCAATAACATTAAAGAGATTATCCGCAATAATAAGCCAGTGATTATGACAGGAAGATCAGCTACCAATGAAGGTCACGGTTGGGTTGTTGACGGTTGGAAAGATTGTATAATCCGAACTACAACAGCCTCAGAAATAGACGGTTCTGTTGGCTCAGCAACACCCGAGTACACCATAACAGATGAATATTTCGACAGAATCCATTGCAACTTTGGTTGGGGTGGCAAATGTGATGGCTATTATATTGGTGATATATTCAATTGTCGAACTCTTAACAATAATATTGAACCTGGTATCGGAGACATTCCATATTCTGCACCAAACGAATCTTATAATTTCGACAGAGAATTACATATGTATAGTTACTAATCAAATTATTTGCAAAATCAAATTATGTTTATTATCTTTGTGACAGATGTCTAATTATTAAAACGTTAGGGTTATGAGAAAGATGTTATTTTTTGTAGCGGTATTGCTATTTGCGGCGACTGCGTGCGAGTCAGAGGTTAATAACCTGGATAATAGCGGTGCAACCGAGAGTCGTATGACCGAGGATGTAATGGATGTGCTTATCAATGATTTATTGACGGGTGTTTTCAATCCTTACGATTGTGAGGTTATGGATGGTGACAAATGCGTAAAGCCGTGGGGAGAGGCCATTTTTGGCACTATAGGTTATAAATTCGCAGACTTCGGCCTGGGAAATAGAATTGTATTCTACAACGACGGAACTTGCCGAATGGGCTATACAAGTGGTTTGTATAGTAATTGCGAGGAACTTCTTAAAGACGAGAATCATCCAAGAGCATTGTACGATACATGGCAGTGGAGTTACAACAAGGCAGAGGCAACAATCTCTTTTATTGTAGAGGATATGACAAAGGGTAAAAGCCCTAAAGCTACCATTAAGGTGGTATCATACGAGGATGGTTGGTTGATGATTGATGGAGAACTTCCGAATTTCTGTCTTGCACCTTACACATACAAGTATAAGTGCCGTATTGAGGGTGCAGAGGCAAGAGCTGAGTTTGAAGAGGTTTACTTCAACGAAGAGGATTATCCTTGCTGCGCACAATAGTTTATCAATCCCACTTCGGTGGGATTTTTTGTTGATTTGCACAATAAAAGTCTGAGGATTTGCGTTAGTTGGTATATTCACATTATTACAATTAACTCTAAAACATTTTATTATGAAACTTTTCAAGTTTAAGACTCTGCTTGCAGTATTAGTTGCGGGTTGTGCTTTATTTATCACGGGTTGTTCTGACAATGAATATGGCATACCAAAAAATCTTGACGGAACGACATGGATAAGGAGCACAGGCGATTCAGATAGATCGACATTGAGTTTCAGTAGCGATATTTGCACTTTGCAGCGTAAGAATACAGACGGCTCAAACGCAGCAACCGAGTTGTACAAGTTTGAGTATCAAGCACCTAATCTCAAATTGAATGACAAAACATCTGGAGCATTAGTCTGGGAAGGTGTTGTGCAGTCAAATGACGAGACCTATACAATTTTGACTATGCATAATGTCAACACCGAAGAATACGAGACCTACTTCCTCGAGGGCGGTGATACATATTTTCAGTAAAGAGTTCTGAAAGGTCAATCCCAACAAAAAATCCCGCATTGCCGGGATTTTTTGTTGGGATTGAAAAAAGCATTACCTTTGCACCAAAAGTTGTACTATTTTATGAAGAGATTATCTATTATTTTGGCGATTGCGGCTCTTGCGGTATCTTGTTTGGATTTAGAGCAGAAGACGGAGCTTACATTTGAGACCAACAGCACTGTAAATGCATACTTTAAGTTTATCCGCGTGGAGAGTGGCAAGCTCCCGCTGCACACAATCATGGTAGCGGACATGAACACCGAGCAGATGATCATCATGCTCAGCCTTGTCGGCAAAAACACCGGCTCGATATATGACGTTATCGACAATCCGAACAGCGACAAAGCGAAGGCATTTACAGCCGCACAGCAGAAGTATGGCGACTTCAACCCTACCCCATCGCTATTCCGCTACTACACAAAGCGCAAAGGTGGCGGCGAGTGGCATCTTGAGAGTGGCAACTGCATCTACTACGCCTTCAGCGAGCAGATTGCGAAGATAACCATCACAAGTAATGTTGCATGGAGTGACGACTACCCTGCCGGCAAAGACCTCTCTCCGCTCTTTACAGCCGAGTTCGGCTCGCTGAGCAACTACATCAAGAATGGACACGACGACAACTCTTACATCACCTGCAAAGAGGTTGTCAGCGACCTTACCGCAGCGCACTTTGCACCGATGCTTGAGAGCGACTGGAACATCTATGGAGGTACTGACCTCTCCCTCAGCACCATGACCCTGCCTGAGGACTACACACAGCACACAATAACCATTGCGCTGACACTTGACACCGGCGAGGTGATTGAGTACACCGACCGTCTGGTGGACATTATGCTCTGGTAGTGTGGTAAAGTATTTGTAATAATCGTCTCGTAACAAAAATAGCAAGTTATGAGACGATTTTTACTTTTATCACTACTCGCAGCAGGCCTTGCGACTGTCAGCTGCGACGATGGCGACAACTGGACTCCTCGCCACCAAATCAACCACGTACAGAGCCTTGTCAACGACCACCCCGCTACGGCCGAAGAGTTCCGCACATTTATCTCCGATATCGAACAGGGGTTGTGGGATCTTGACAACTGGATTACCTACCGCAATGGAGATGTCTGGAACACCTCCTACAGCGGATTTATCAACACCGCATTTGGCAAAGGCAGCCAATTTCTCGACCTTATCTTCTACGCCGATGGTACCTGCCGACAGTGCTACCTCTACGTCCCTGCGCCCTACAACAACATTCCCTACCCGTTCCTATACACCACACTACTTTGGAGTTTTAATGGCGAAGATATGACCATAACTCTCACAAACACAGAGTACTTGGCACAGGATAGCCCATACGCCAAAACCACTCTCCGCCTGCTCTACTACCGCTATGGCGAGTTTATCATGGACGGCCTACAACCATCCCCGGAGGCTCTAAACGGCTACAAAATCCGCTATATCGGCACCATTGACAACGCGACTATCCGCCTCGACTACGAAAACCGCTACAAGGACGAAAAGATATTTGCAGAGCTCAACGGCAGCAGCTATAGATAAACACAGACAACTAAAGTGACGACCAGTTTATCGTCAAAAGGTAGTAGTAGGTGTATATCGTGAAATATCCCCGGATGGGACATACTCTGCGTATTTCCCATTCGGGGATATGAGGGATATGCAGCTAATGCTGCCTTTTCACGATAAAACTAGTAGCCGAAAATCTGCTCCTGAGATACAAACTCAACCTTGCCGAGGCTCTTAAGGTACTTCATATCTACATCGTTCTTATCGCCGAGGATGCAGTAGATGTACTTATTGCCCTTGACATGGCTTTGCTGAAACTCAACAACATCAGCAAGGGTCATTGTCTGAACAGCGTTATAGATAGCCTCAGTACGGTTTATATCGGTGATACCAAAGCGCATATCGCCAATATACTTCCACAGCACATCCATCTTAGTTGTTCTGCCTGTAGCCATGCCTGTCAGCAAACCCTGCTTTGTAAGTTCGAAGGCAGCCTCAGACTGTGGCATATTCTCGATAATCTCATCGAAAGCCTCGATAGCCTGCTGCATTTTATCGTTCTGCGTTGCGATAAATGCGTAGAAATAGTATGGTTCGTGACAAGTGTTTCCCTGACCGAGGTATGCATATGAGCTATAAGCCAAACCGCGAGCCTCACGCATCTCCTGGAAGACGATAGCATTCATACCACCGCTGAAATATTCGTTATAGAGGCGTGTCTGAGGGTCAAGAGCCACATCAAACATATCACCGCCACAAGTGTACTGCATATAGTAAATCTGCTTTGCATCATACTGCGCAAAGACAACCTTCGGCTCTGTAACCACAACATTAGGAGTGCTCTGATACTGAACCGGAATCAGAGTATCTGCAACGGCATGGTTACTCTCAAGCAGCTTTGCAAGCTCGCGCTTACTGTGTGGGCCATAGTAGAGGATACGGTGAGAGTAGTTCTTAAGGCCGCGAATCTTATCGAGCAGAGCCTCAGACTCAAGAGCCATCAGCTGCTCGTTTGTAAGCGTAGTACGTGCCACATAGTCACCTCCATAGAGGACATAGCGCTGCAGGGCGCTATAGTTTGCACGCTGATTGGTCTTGTTATTTGTACGCTCCTTGATAATATCGCTCTTTACCTCAGCAAGTACAGCCTCATCACCCTTAACATTGGCGATATAATCCTCTGCAAGAGCCATGGCAAAAGGCATATTCTCAGCAATACCCGAAACGGTTACGTAGAGGTTATTCTTTGACGGAGCAAGCGAGATATCGCAAGCAAGCTCATACTGCTCGCTCATAATCTGCGCAAGGCTCTTGCTATCTGTACCAAGCTTTGTCATATACTCACGAGCAACAGAGAGTGCAGGATCGGTCTCTGTACCAAAATCGTAGAGATATACCAACTCAAAGCGCTCATTAAGCTCATTCTGCTTATAGAGTACCTCCAGACCATTGCTAAGTGTAAAGATGTCCATATCGCGCTCATAGTCGGTAAAGCGCGGAGCTATAGGTGCAACCTCCGAGCCGGCAATTGCCTTAAGGAACTCTGACTGATTGTCGCGATTTGTCGCAATTGGAGTAATCTGAGGCTTGTCAATCTTCTTCTGGCTCTTATCCTCACCCTGACGCTTATAGACAGTCACAAGGGCGTCTGTTGTAAGGTTCTTATTAGCCCAAGCAACAACATCCTCCTTGGTAATCTTAGATGCGCGATCAAGTTTTGAGACAACATCAGCCCAATTATTCTCATTTACAAATGAGAGAGCCATAGCATAGCAACGGTTGAAGTTATCCTCATACGAAACCATCAAATCTCGCTTATAGTTTGCTATAATTGCATTGAGTAGGCTCTGCTCAAACTCGCCACGGCAGAGTGCAGCGACCTGCTCAAGGAGCAATGACTCAACCTGCTCAAGTGTCTGACCCTCCTTAGGCATACCGAAGAGCATCATAAAGCCCGCATCTGAGAGCTGATCTGCCGATGCCGCAGCATAAAGCACCTTCTGTGTTTGAGTCAGATTGATGTCTATAATACCGCAGTTGCCATTGCTAAGCACAGATGATACGATATCGAGCATAAGCGCATCCTCACTATTTGCAGCACCGGTAAGCCAGCCCGCAAAGAGAGTCTCGCTCTCAAGGCCCCAAACCTCAGCACGACGTGGCTCAGTTATAGGGGTTATCTCGCCCTCAACGCCATCAGGCAGAGTCTCATTTGGCGTCATATCTCCAAAATACTGATCTACAATCTTAATCACCTCATCTGGGTTAAAATCACCCGAAAGACATACTGCCATATTGTTTGGCACGTAGTAGGTCTTGTAGTAGTTCTTGATATTGGTGATTGACGGATTCTTCAGATGCTCCTGCTTTCCGAGCACAGAGTGCTGACCATATGGGTGGTTTGGCATCATAAGGCCGAGGAACTTCTCAATAACCTTATTATTATCACGTGTAAGGCTCATATTGTACTCCTCATAGACAGTCTCAAGCTCAGTATGAAAACCACGAATAACTGCATTCTTAAAGCGATCAGACTCTATCTTTGCCCAATTCTCAACCTGATTTGACGGGATTTCAGACATATAGCTTGTCTCGTCATAGGAAGTCCAAGCGTTACAGCCATCGCCACCGATACTCTGAATGAGCTTATCATACTCGTTTGGAATAGATAGTTTTGACGCCTGCTGTGACAGCTCATCAATCTGTGCATAGATAGCCTTGCGCTGCTTCTCGTCTGTTGTTACGCGATACTGCTCAAACAGAGCCTCAATCTGGTCAAGAAGCGGCTTTTCGGCCTGATAGTCACTTGTACCAAACTTATCTGTTCCCTTGAACATCAAATGCTCAAAGTAGTGAGCAAGACCTGTAGTCTCCGCAGGGTCGTTCTTAGCACCTACGCGAACAGAGATAATTGTCTGAATACGCGGCTTCTCCTTATTTACAGACAGATAGACCTTCAGTCCATTGTCAAGTGTATAGATACGAGTACCCAGCGGGTCACCAGCGACCTTCTCGTAGCTATACTCCGAGCAAGATGACAGTGCAAAAACAGCCACCATCATCACAATTAACCTAATGTGTTTCATAGTATTATGGGATTAAAATAGATTTACAAACCAATCTTTTACCACCGGGAATATCTCTCCAAAGACTGCAAATAGCATTGCAAAGCTCAGTATAATCTTTACTCCTGTACCAAGAAGGAATGAGATAAACGAGCCCGCACCCGACTTAAAGGCTCGCCTTGTATCTGACGGATCGGCAATTAACTCACCCAACACAGCGCCGAAAAGTGGGCCAAAGATTGCTCCGACAACACTGCCGAGCAACATTCCCACAATCAGGCCTGCCATTGCACCTCGCTCGCCTGCCTTACTGCCTCCTGCTATCTTGGTGGCATACATCGGCAAAACATAGTCAGCCACGGAGACTACAACTGTCAGCACAAGGTATATCCACACGGCCTTAGTCGAAATCTGCGAGAATGAGCAGAAGTAGCAACACAGATAGCCCACATAGGCAAGTGCCACACCTGGCAACACGGGAACTATGCAACCGACAATACCTACCACAATGAGTAGTATAGCGAGTATGGATAACAAGAAATCCATTATTTCACGAGCTTATTTGTAGCTGTTTCAGGGAAGATAACCCACGGTTGGAAGCTCTTTGCCTCCTCAAAATCCATTGAGGCATATGAGATGATGATTATCACATCTCCAACTGACGCCTTATGTGCTGCAGCACCATTAAGACACACCACACCACTGCCTGCCTCGCCTGGAATTGCATAGGTCTCAAGACGCTCGCCATTGGTTACATTTACAACCTGCACCTTCTCGCCTCTGATAATATTAGCAGCCTCTAGCAGATTGCTGTCTATAGTGATGCTACCAACATAGTTTATATTTGCCTGAGTTACTGTCACTCTGTGGATTTTTGACTTTAGAACCTCAATAACCATCTATCTAAATGCTTTTAATTGTTCGCTTTCCTTTATTTAAGTTTGATATTATCAATCAAGCGTATCTCGCCAGCCTGAACTGCTATACAGCCCTGTATGCGCTCACTATCCGACCAAGCTGCTACCTGCTGGAGTGAGAGTGCATCAACAGCCTGGAAGTAGATAACTTTGAGCAGTGGATTGCTCTCCACCTGCTCCACTACCCACTCTGTAAGCTGCTGAGGGGTCATCTCTGCCAACTTTTCAGTTGCAGCGCTAAGCACCTGATAGATATGAGGTGCAGCAGCACGATGCTCTGGAGTAAGCAGTGTATTTCTCGACGAACGAGCCAAGCCGTCAACATCGCGAATAATCGGGCAGTCAACAATCTCAAGTGTAAGACCGAGCTGCGCACACATAGCACGAATGACTGCAATCTGCTGAAAATCCTTCTCTCCAAAGTATGCCTTTGTAGGTTCAACAATCGCAAAGAGTCGGCTTACGACCTGCGCTACGCCATTAAAGTGTCCCGGACGGGTTGCACCCTCCATAACCTTATCAATAAGACCGAAGTCAAAGACCCTTGTATCCGGCTCGGGATATATCTCCTCAACACTCGGAAAGAGGATATAATCCACACCCGCAGCCTCAAGCATTGCCGCATCAGCCTCAGGGGTACGAGGATAGTTCTTCAAATCATTCTTATCGTTAAACTGTGTCGGATTGACAAAGACACTCACCACAACAACGTCGCACTCTGCACGAGCACGCTCTACAAGTGAGATATGACCCTGATGCAGGGCTCCCATGGTAGGCACAAAGCCAACTACCTTATCTTGGCACTCTGCAAGTGCCTCTCGTAATTGAGAAACTGTTGAAAACGATTTCATCTCTTCAATTATTTATGTCGCAAAGTTATAAAACTATTCAAAAAAGACAATATATAATCAACTATTTTTGTAACAACTCAGGTTCTGCACACCCTATTACTATTTTACGACCATCTGCCAGGCGCATAATGAGCAGGTCATCCATTGATGTGGCGTACATCGTAAATCTACCTAACTTACGGTTACTAAACCCTCCAAAATAGCCAAACAGGCCACCACAACCACCCAAGTTGACTGTCCAACGCATATCTTTTGCCGTTATAGGCTCAATGGATAGGATTGTCGAGCGAAGAATTGTCACGCTATCATATCGGCGCAACACTGTAATCTGCGACTCTGATACCTCCAACCTCTGAGGCGAATACCCCTCACAATAGAGCGCTATACCTACAAGCATAGGCAGTGCAATAACAAGTCCCAACACACCTCCGACAACTCCATCACAAGCAATTGCCCAGACCAAAAGTCCAACAAGCACAACGGCAATAATGAAGTAGCCGAAAGTAATTACCCAGACTGTTTTGCTCCAGTTAAACGGTAGCGTATAGACCCTCTCTCTATCCATTAGAACTGAACCTTAATACCTGCAAGTGCTCCAACACCATACTCCTTGTAGAGTGCCCAGTGGTATATCTTAGCATTTGTCAAGTTTCGACCCTCAACATATATTGTACACTGCTTACCTACAAACCAGTCAAAGACAACACCCAAATCAACATATGCCGGGTAGTCATATGTCGCTAAGTTAGGCATATCTGAATCCAAACCGATTGTCCAACTTCTCTTGCCCACAAGCTGAGCTGTAGCACCAATAGCGAACTTACGGTGGGTATATCGAGCATTGAACTCACCCTCAAAGGATGGCTTGCAATTGGCAACCTTCACATCTTCAGGGCAACTATACACCATACCCTTTGCCTTTGCCGAGAAGTATAGCACAGAGAGTGGCTTATACTCCAGAGCGGCATTGATAGACCATACCTGCTGCTTTGCAACTACAGCATCAAAATATGCCGGCTGCGATGAATACCAGTAGAGTGCATTATCCATAAATGCGCCATTTCCGTAGAGGCGATATGACAACTTATCACCAAAGACATGACCCGAGATACCTATACGAACATTGTATGTCTGTGTATTTGGCAGAGCCTTTACGCTATCCATTGGCAGAGCGACATAAGGATTTATCTGCTGCAGCTGCTGGTAAGAGTTGTTAGTAAGCTCTCCATCAACCTCAACATAAGGTACCAATGAGCCATTCTCAAACAGGTCAGCACCAAAATAGATATGTGGGAAGATGTGATTCTTCTTACTCTGAGCAACAGATGGCAGATGGTCATAGCTATAGGTCAAACCCGCCTTGATATCAAACATCTTCTTAGTATGGTAATTGAACATCAGCGTTGCAGATACCACATTATCAGAGTAAACATCTATCGATTTCAGACCGTAATAACCTCTATAGCCGAGTGTAAAGAACAACGATGCTCGCTGAGCGATATTACGACCAAACTTAAGACCCAAAGCGGTATTCATCTGCTGCAGTTTACGGCTCTGCTCAGGGAGCAACAGATGCTCAGACTTATCGTTATAATAGTCTGCAGAGGCATAGACCGAGAAGTTGAGCTTAGACATATCGGCAAACGAATCCCCGAAGTTTACAGCCACAGCTATATCTTCATAGTTCACCTCGTCAGCCGTATTCTCATCTACTTGCTGAGGGTAACGGTGGAAGATGTTGGTCTGATAGAAGATATCTGCATCAAGCGTATAACGACCGATATACTTTCCGCCATTAAATCCGATGCGGTTACTCATCTGCTGCGAGTTATTATCAAACTCAAACGGCACTCCTGGAGAGAGTTCGTAGCTATCCTTGATATTTGAGAAACGGCCACGATGGTTCACATATCCACTCAAGTAGCCCACATCCGCACGATTTGTTGAAGCATAAACATCAAGCTCCGAGGCGAGTGGATAACCAACTCCAGCCTTTACATAGAACGGATATCTCTTCTCATAATCCCAATATGTTACAGTTGCCGGACGGAACTTATTTGTCGTCAGAGCCGATGTAAATGAGTTTGGAGTGATTGTGTAGTCAATCTCCGGACGGATACTCACTGTATCCTGCTTATCTATCACCATATCAAGCTTACGTGCTGGTGGCAACTTTGGCACATACTGCTTTGTAACCTCCACCTCACGAGAGACCTGAGCTGCCGCCGAAAAGGCAACACACAGAGCCGATATAACAAATATAAACCTCTTCATCTCTATAATAATTTTTCAATTCTCTTCTTAGCCTCATCAACCACGCCATCATCTACCGGAGTATAACCATCTACGATACTCTGATATGTTGCACGAGCCTGGAATGTATCATCTTTCATTACATATATATCGCCCAGCACGATAAATGCCTTACCCAGGAAGTAACTATGTGGTGTACGGCTATCTGCAAGCTCATATACAAGTTTCTCTGCCTGCTCATACTCTCCGCTATCAAAGTGGCTGCATATCACACGATAAGCAGACTCTGCTCCGACCGCATCACCCTTATCTGCACTAAGTGAGCGGAAGATCTCCAGAGCCTCATCGCGCTTAGCCTGAGCCACCAACACCTTAGCCTTGCTGAAGTGGGCCTTACGAACAACAGCCTGCTCGATATCCGCCATAGAGTCCACCTGAGCCGCCATTGCAAGAGTCAGCGAATCCTCGCCATCGAGAATAGTATTCTCCACATAGCTCTTTGCCGCCTGACGACGAGCCTCAGCATCATCCAACACATCATACAAACGACGATATGCAGATGCCGACTCGGCATACATCTGATGCTCTGCACTGACTGTTGCCAACTTCTCCAAAACAGAGACTGTGTAGCGGTTTCTCGGACGATCAGAGAGCAACTTCATGCGCTCCAGAGCTCTATCCAACGAATCACACTTCAGATAGCTATCACTCAGACAGAAGAGTGCATCATCAATATAGTATCCCTTAGGATTTGATGCCAGATACTCCTCAAAATGGGATATAGACTCATCTGTTCTACCGGCAAGGTATATCTGCTCCGCTGCACGATAGCTCAGAGAGTCGCGAGTAAGGGTACTCAAATCGCACTCAACACCTGTACGCTCAGCATAGGCAAAATATGAGGCAACATCGCCCTTTGAGACATATATCTCACGAACGCTATTTATCGCATCCTTTGCAGCCTGTGACTGTGGTGCTGCCGAGATGACAACATCGTAACTGCTCAGCGAGCGCTCTGTATCACCGAGATTGAAATATATCAAGCCCAAGTCAAGCATTGCTGCAGTAACATATGGAGAGGTCGGATAGTCAGCCACCAAAGCCTCCAAGACCTTTGCACCATCACCGTAACGACCCGAATGAACATATGTGCAACCCAACTCATACGCTGCATCATCGACATAATCACCCTCCTTTGCACTTACAATCTTCTTCAGCGCGTCAATCTTCGGAGAGTTCTTACCCATAAGGCCCAAAGAGAGCGCGCGGCGATAACGAGCATAGTGGCTATGCTCTGTACCCAATGCTACAGCACCCTCGTAGTTCTTTACCGCAGCTGTGTAATCCTTATTGAGGAAGTGTACATCCGCCAGACGGTTGTATCCATCTGCGCGATATGCATCACGACTCTTGTAGAGCCAAATAAAGCCCTCCAAAGCCTTCTGAGCTGCAGGTATATTATTGAGTGCAATATTTGTATAACCCAAGTTATAGAGCGCCATCTTATACTCATTGGCATTGCGCGGAGCACGCTTGAGGTAGAAGTTGTACTGGTGTGCTGCCTGCTGTAGATCGCCACTCTTATAGGCAATCTCGCCCAACCAAAAGGCGCAAAGTGCATTGTGCTTAGGACTTACGCCCACCTCTATAGACTCCTCCAACGAGGTGCGCGCCTTCTCATAATCACCCGCCTCAAATGCCTCGATACCCTTGTAGTAGGCAATCTTCTGCAGCGCGGTCTTCATATTTCCGTCAGGGTTCGGGAAGGCACGAATAGCATCATATGCCATATCGTAGTCACGAGAGTTGTAGTATGCCGCAATCAGCAGCTCCTTCGCCTCCGATGCGCGAACAGTGTCCGGATAGCGGGTGATGTAGCGAGTTAGCACGTTTATCGGCTCGTTAAACAGTCCACCACCAGTCTCAAAGAGCAACTTTCCGTAGTTGAAGAGTGCATCCTCCGAAATATCGTTATTAAAACGCTCATCTGCAGCCATTGCAAAGGCGTGCATCGCATTCTTCTTATCACCCAAGCGGATGTAGCAATCTGCCAAGTGGTACGAAGCGTTCTGTGCGAGGTTATCAGTACCGTTGCAGACAGCCTTCAGCGGCTCGACAGCTCCTGCATAGTCCGCAGTGCGATAGGTTGTATAGCCGAGCAGGTAGTTATCCTCGCGACTCAGCTTGCCCTCGGCGCTCTTTGCATAAGCGGTAATGTACTGCAACGACTTGCCATAACCATCAAGGCGGAACCACGCCTCAGCAGCCAAGCGCATTACAGATGTGCGCTCTGCGCCGGTCGATTTCTCGAGCAGCGCATCGCAATTATCGACAACATACTTGTAGTTTCCTCTATCGAACTCCAACTGCACAAGATAGAACGGAATGAGTGCCGAGTATATCTGACTACTCTGGAGCGACGAGAAGCCTTTGTAGGCGCTCTCAATATCGCCACGAGAGTAGCTTACATACGACTTGTAGTAGGTCGCATGCTCGTAGGCTGTACCTCCTGCCGGTATGCGGTCAAAGTAGCTCACCGCACTATCATAATCGCCCTCAAGAAAGGCAATGTAACCCATACGCACATCATATCGCTCGCGGTCGGCACGCGTGAGCGAGTTGTAAGACACCTTGCCAAACTCAGCCTTCGCCTGCTCCCACTGCTCAGTCTCGCAGTAGCGCAACGCAAGCAAAAATCTGATATCTGTCGAGTGTACCGAGCCTGGATAGTGCGACAAGAAGCTGAGCATGCGCTGCTCGGCAATATTGTCATCCAAGTGCACAGCACACACCGTAAGGCCATACTCCACCTGCTGCACCGCCCCGACATCATCCGAGGCTACGCTCTGCCTCAGACGCATATACTCATGACGCGCATCGGCATAACGTCCATGCTCCAATAGGCTCTTCGCCCTCTCTAACAGCTCACTCTGACGCTCCGCTGCAGCCCCCACCGAAACAAATGTGCAGAGCATCGCAGCAACTATAGTTAATCTTCTAAACATACGCATACAATTTGTGCAAAAATACAAACTTTCCACAAGAACACCTAATAAAATAGCATGAATTTTCAGATTGCAACTTTAATATTTCGATACTTTTAGCCAATGGCTGTTAGCTATTAGCCGTTAGCTGATTATTCACAACAAAAAATGGGAGTTGCAGAACTCCCATTTGAAGATTTAGCCATCTTCGGCATAGTCTATTGGCTAATTAAAAAGTATAGACAGCACGCACGATGGTCTTGCTATTCTTATTATTGCTATAGAGCACATTTCCATTTGAGAAAATGACGCAGCACGCGTAGTTGTAATTGTACTCAGTAGAAGACCAATGCCAATTACCACTAAACTTGGCCAAATTTTGAACCTCTAATACTGAATTCAGTGTCGCTTTTTGATTGTAAATAGTCACTAATTCATTATATGCCGGCAAGTACCAACCTTCACCCAAGTCTGCGCACCACTTGAAAGCCGGATATTTACTCTCCCAACCAGAAATTGCTTTGATTGTTGCCACATTTACAGAACCGTCATCTGCATTTGTTGCACCGGTAGTTACATTTTCTGTGCTCCACGCCGCAGAAGTCTCTAAAACAGAGACAATCTTTACTGGTGAGGTTTGGAAGACAATGCCTTGAACACCGTTAACCGTCAAAATATCACCAATCTTGCAATTCTCAGGTGTTGGCTCTGGTTCTACTTCTGGCGTATCTCCAAAAGTATAGATAGCACGCACGTTGTGCGTGGGATTCTTACTGTTGGCGTACGCATCTCCATTTGAGAAACTGACGTAGTACACGAAGTCGTAGCTGTAATTGTGCTCAGTAGAAGACCAATAACCACTGCTAAACTCAATAAATCCATTAGCTGACAAAACAGAATCAATAGTCGTTTTTTGGTCATAAATAGCCTTTAATTCATTATATGCCGGCAAGTACCAACCTTCACCCAAGTCTGCACACCACTTGAAAGCCGGATATTTACTCTCCCAACCAGAAATTGCTTTGATTATAGCCATATTTACAGAACCGTCATCTGCATTTGTTGCACCGGTAGTTACATTTTCTGTGCTCCACGCCGCAGAAGTCTCTAAAACAGATACAATCTTTACCGGAGATGTTTGGAAGACAATGCCTTGAACACCGTTAACCGTCACAATATCACCAATCTTGCAATTCTCAGGTGTTGGCTCTGGATCAGGGCTTGAAGAACCACTATCCGAACCCTCACGGACACAACGAACTGAGTAGCCGAGGCTGCGATTGTTGTAGTGTGCGGGGCAAACGTAGCCATTGTAGAAGTACAAGTCGTAGGCGTGGCTGCTATTGCTCGGATTAGGAGAGGCTGACCAATAATAGCCGCGTGAGCCGACACTGAGCAACGCCCCACTGTCGAGGTTGCGATAGCCGACAGCGGGGTACCACGCTGTCGTTCCGTCTGCAAGAGTCCAATTACGACCTTTGTTACTACTATCCCATGTTGTACCTGCCGAGGTTGAGGATGATGTTCCCAATGCTGTTGCCCAGAATCCATTTTCTCCACCCTTTGGCACTCGATAGCCCACCGGACAAGGGTCATACGCAGTCTTCTTAGTATCTTCCCAACGCAAATCGTAATTACTATATCCAGTACCATCGCCCGTACACCATTCAGAATCACCGACAATCAATGTTGTCGGATTCTGGCAAGCATATTCAACTGTTTGCTGACTTGTATTGGTTGTCCAATTGCCCGTTGATACAGCTATACTATTTGCCGAGATAAAGCTTGATCCTAAGAACGGATCTTTACGGCCCCACTGATACATCAATCCGAGAGCACCAACACTACCCGGTGTTGCCGAGGTTGCACCGAGGTTGCGATCCATCATCGTGCCCGCGTTATTGGCGTAAACGTCATCATCCCAACCCTCTGCCGAGCACCATATATGCCATGACCAGAGGATTGTACCACTTGTATCATGCACCGCGATAGATGCATTACCATTAGCAAAAGTCGCTGGTGTTGAGCAATAGACATAACCATCTTGATAGCCTACATTTCTCACCAAATCTCCAACATTCGGCATCACATCCGTTCCGAAAGTCTCCCAGAACACACTCGCACTCTGAATATTACCAATAGTTGTGGTAGAGTTTCCCTTAACGGTCTTGAACTTATAGTTGCCAGAAACTTGAATAAGGTAGCAGTTTGCCGTTCCCTCAGCCGATAGGTCGGTGTACTGAGAGAGGTCAACCTCTGGATCTGGGGTTGGTCCCGGGTCAGGGGTTGACGAGCCACTATCTGAGCCCTCGCGGAAACAACGAACAGGAAAGCCGAAGCTGCGATTGAAGTCGCTTGCGGGTCTGACACTGCTACTGAAGAAGTGCAAGTGGTAGGCTCTGCTGCTAATGTTCGGATAAGGAGAAGCCGACCAACAATAGCCGTGAAAGCCGACATCGCCCAACGCCCCACTGCTGCTGCGACAGCCGACAGCGGGATACCATGCTGTTGTTCCGTCAGCAAGAGTCCAGTTACAACCTTTATTACTATTATCCCATGTTGTACATAACCAAGTTGATGATGTTCCCAATGCTGTTGCCCAGAATCCAGATTCTCCACCCTTTGGCACTCTGTAGCCTACCGGACAAGGGTCATACGCTGTCTTCTCAGCATCCTGCCAACGCAAGTTGTAATTACTATCCAATGAACCATCACCCATACACCACTCACCACCACCAATAAATGTTGTAGGATTCTGGCAAGCATATTCAACTGTTTGCTGACTTGAATTGGTTGTCCAATCTCCCGTTGATACAGCAAAAGATTTTGCAGAGATAGAGCTTACACCCAGGAATGGATCTTTTCGGCCCCACTGATACAATAGTCCTAAAGCACCGACACTACCAGGCGTTGCCGAAGTTGCACCAAGATTACGATCCATCATCGTACCTGCATTGTTGGCATAGACATCATCCTCCCAGCCCTCTGCCGAGCACCAGATATGCCATGACCAAAGGATTGTACCACTTGTATCGTGCACCGCAATTGATGCGTTACCATTAGCAAAAGTCGCTGGTGTTGAGAAATAGACGTAGCCGTCTTTATATCCCGCATTTGTAACCAAATCGCCAACATTCGGCATCACATCCGTTCCGAAAGTCTCCCACAGCACACTCGCACTCTGAATATTACCAATAGTTGTGGTAGAGTTTCCCTTAACAGTCTTGAACTTATAATTTCCTGCCTCTTGAATAAGGTAGCAGTTTGCCGTTCCCTCAGCCGACAAATCAGTGTACTGAGAGAGGTCAACCTCTGGCGTTGGCTCAGGCTCTACTTCTGGCGTATCACCAAAAGCTGCTGCGGCACGAACATAGAGATTGCTTCGGCTCTTAGTATCATAGCTCTCTCGACTGCTATTCATCAAGACAACTTTAATATGTTGGCTGTTATATTCGGTTGACGAACAATGGTAGCTGATGCCGATTTTATCTGTCAGATGGAGGTCCAAAGCCTTTTTGTTATTGGAGATAGCTACCAACTCATCCACTGCGGGCAGATACCAACCCTCACCCAGGTCTGCGCACCACTTAAAGGCGGGATATTTACTCTCCCAGCCCGAAATGGCTTTGACGACCATGAAGTTATTTGCGCCATAGGTTCGATCATTTGTGCCGATTGATCTATTCTGCTCGGTTGTATCGGACGCCCACTGCATAGTGGTTGCAGCCATAGTCATGCTGACAATTTTTCCGCTATAGCCCTTATCCCAAACCTCAAAGACAACGCCCCTTTTCACACCGTCATTATAGTAGTCACCAACGCTGTATGGTGCAGAGGTCTTCTGATTGTAGTCAACCACCTTGTTTACCTCCTCATCTACAACAAAATATTGTGTACAACCAGCAAAGAGGATTGCAACAAGCAGAGCGTATATTGTTTTTAGCATCTTCATATCTCCCACAATTTAGAAAGTAAGACCCACAGAGAATTTTGCACCAATACCGAGTTTTGGCTCAAGGGCTATCTCATTGGCATTTACAAATTTAGCGCACGGCAGCGTCTGTGTCGTTGCGCCAACGGCACAATAGAATTTACCGAGCTTAAGGCCAAAATTAAGGTCGGCAAACACTCCGTTTGTGTTATACTTGAACTCCTTTTTATTATAGGTAAAGGTATCTGAGCCGAAGAGCTTACCACCCGCCGAGAGCGAGACAAAAGTACGGCACTGCTGACCCATATAAGTACGCAAATGCAGATAGATAGGCACACTGATTGTACCACTCGACATCAGCGTTCCGCCCGAGCCACCATTTGTATAGTTTTGGGAGGCGTTGCCTGTCGCAATCGCGTTATCAATGCTATCCATACCAAACTCAGCACCCACGCCAAGACCAACAAAGAGAGTTTTACCGGCGCGAAGACCTCCGATATAGCTCAGTCCTATATGGTGGATAGAGTTGCCGAGGTTGTGCATTGAATACCCCAAATCGACACTGCTCTCATAGTGCGGTTTTGCACTATATGCTATAGGTGTCGGCTTTGGTTTGGCAGGCTTTACGGGTTTTGGTTGCTTAACCTTTACCGGCTTTGGGGTTGGTGCAGGTTTCGGGGTTGGAGCTACAGTTGGAGCCACAGAGACAGGAGCTGCAGCAGTATCTTTTCCGAGCGAAACTGCAACAGACTCAGTCTTACCCTCCGTAACCGTAACTATCTGAGTAGAATCATAATAACCACTCTTTGAGACCTTCAGAGTATGCGTTCCGACAAGGAGGTCGTTCAACTCAAGTGGCGTTCTACCGACAGCCTTGCCATCTAGCACGACATCTGCCATAATAGGGTTACTTGTAATGACAAGCGAGCCGGTAATAGGGGTCGGAGCAGGGAGTGCATAGATCTGCTGAGCGACATCCGAAGTAATTCTCTGCGAGATAGCTGCTGGGGCATGTCCCTCTCTGCGCGCCTCGAAGATGTATGTACCCGAGCCAAGTGTTCCGCTCCAGTATCCGCTACCCTTTTTCGTACCATTGACCCAAATCTCAGCGCCATCTGGGGCGGTAAGAGTCACTGTTGCAGCATCAGCCGTAAGTGAGATAATCTTCTCGATTTTTTCGCCCGCAACGGTAAAAGTTCCGCTCTGTGAGTGGTAGCCGGCAGCCGAGACGGTGTAGTTATATGTTCCGCTCTCAAGGACAATCTGCATTGCACCATCCTGGAGTGAGTAGTGGCTATTATCAATCGTAACAACTGCATTTGCAGGCTCGACTGCAAAGACCACATACTGCGGCTGAGAGGCACGAGTGTTTACATTTTGACGGAACGAGATACTTCCGCTATTGACCTCAATCCTCTGCTCGTGAGCAATTCCGCCATAGACAACCTTCAACCCGTGCGCACCGATAAGCACATTTTTAACCGTAAAGCTATTGTTGGCATCTGTACGACCCTTGAATTCGCCATCAAGGTATATCTCCGCATCGGGAACATTGCTATTTATCACAATTGAGTAGGTCTGATTCAGACTCGCCTCCATGTAGTACTCTTTGTTCTCCTCAAGATTGAGCATCACCTCATTAGATTGGCCAAACTCCGGGTGGCTGAAGTAGAAACGGGTCTCTGGCTTGGCGGTCATCTCAAGGATAAGGCCGTTTTCATAGTCAGATGTCTTACACTTGGTAAGCTGATTATTGGTAATAATCTTGACCTCCAACTTATTAATATCCTCTTTGGACATTCGGTTGACCTTCACCTTGATACGCGCACACGGGCGACGCGAGCTATCTTTGTCAATAGCATCTACAGCCACACCTGTGAGAGCATCACTCTGCACTGGTCTGAACGACTTTTGGTCGATAATTATAGAGTTCTCCATCTGCGCTGAGGCAGTAGTGAAGATAAACAAAAGGGCTAGTATCGTAAGAAAACGTCTCATAGTCTGAAAAATTTTACAAATATAGTAATTTTTGGAACACGATTTGCACTTTGGACACCAAAAAAACTATTGAGTTATGAGAGTAAAAATCACTATTGAGATGGGCAAGGATGGCCACTTTCATCCTATCGCCAAAGGGGTCGAAGAGTTGAACCCAAAGGAGCTTTTGCTATACGCCACAGCCGCTTGTGCAGCCATTACGCTAAAGGGAATACTCGACAAGGAGCATATCGCTCCAAAGAGCGTCGAGATTGAGATGTCGGGCGTACTTGATACCGAGCAGGTGATGGCAAAGAGTATATATCGCTCATTCAACATCCTATATCGTGTTGAGTGCGACACAATCGCAGAACAGAGCAAGATTGGCCGCGCCATAAACCTCACAACAGAGAAGTACTGCGGCACGTTGCAGATGCTCCGCCGCATAGCCCCACTCTCACACGAGGTGTCAATTGTAAGCATTGAGAGTAGTGGCTATTAGCTATTGGCTGTTGGCCTTTAGCTATTAGCCTTATAGAGGTATCCGCGCGCGGATAGATATTTATTTAATCTGCATTTGCACACCGTTTCCTCTATGCACCTATTTGATGTCAGAGCGCGTTAGGTATGGTACATCGTGAAATATCCACGGATGGGACATACTAAAGGGTATTTCCCATTCGTGGATATGAGGGATGTGCCATAGATGACGCGCTATCACATCAAATATCGAGGCAATTAGACTTGCGCGTAATTATGCCGTCAGTGAGAACCACAAGCCCCGTATTCGCGCGAAGCATTGTCTTCATGGTTTTGGAGTCAATATTGTAACAACGGACTTGCTCGCTGCCGGCAAACGAATGGAAGGTTGGGCGGGTAATAGGCTCAGGGGTGATGCAGATAACTGCTGCATTCTCCTCAGTCGCCTGCTCAACCACCGCTCGTAGGCGTTGCTCACAACGCTGGGAGATCTTTGCACGATTAGTTACGCAGAGCATATAGAGATTACCCTTGATAGAGAGCAGGCTATCGGTCACCTCTGCCCTCTCATCGGCGATATAGAACTCAAGAATCATCGGCTCTACCTTATCGTCAACATCTGCACTGACACGGGTCTCAACCCACTCCCAACGGCTCTCGTTGTGCCATGCATTATCGTCAAGTGAGAACTCACGAATCTTACCCGTACGGCGATTACGATAGAGCAACACAACCTCACTATACTGCTGGCGGTTGCGAGCCTCCTCCATCGCCTGAGCGATATTTGTACCCTCCTTATATGGCAACAAATCCACTGGCGGCAGGTGGTAGTAGCAGTATGTACCAACACCCATACTAAAGATACAGAACAGCGATGCCAGAGCAAACTCCAGGCGCGAAAAGGCGAACATCCTATCTGGACGATATCGCCACCAAACGACTATGATAAGCGGCAGAAGTAGCAGATTCTTCAAAAACGACTGCCACGGGGTAAGCTTTACCACATCGCCAAAACATCCGCAGTCCTCAACAGGAATAAAGGTTGCACTGAGGAAGGTGATGATTGTAAAGATTATCATAGAGGCTGTTGCGAAGGTCGAGCACATACGTATTCTGACCTTGAAGAGCAACATACATCCCATCATAAGCTCAGCACCGCACAACCATATGGAGAATATCATAACCAGGGGTTTGAAAGACTCAAGTCCATAGGAGACCAAGTAGTTATTTACACTCAGCGCCGTTCCCCATGGATCCATCGACTTCACCGCACCTGAAAAGATAAAAGTCAGCGCGACAACCACTCGACAGAAGTGGGTAAAAAGACGAAACGAGCGTCGGTTTCTTAGTGGGATAGTTGGCATTGTAAATAGGTGTGTTCTATAATGTACTACAATTTGTCAAGCAATGGAGCCACAGCCTGCTCAATTCGCGAGAAGATACCCTGAGGGCTATCCATTCCACCCTCGGCATTGCTGCAATCAATAACCTGCAGAGCATCATCACTCTTGGCAGCCTCTAGATAGACACTACGCACCATCTGCTGCAGGTCGAGTGACGACTCATGGATATCCTTCTCACCATTCAGATAGGCGCGATCATCACCGCTACGCTGCTCTGTAAGCGACTTTGCTGTAAATGCAAATGGCACATCCAAGAAGAGCGAAAGGTCTGGGCGCGGAATATTATAATAACCATACTCTGTATCCAAAATCCACTGCTTGAGCTTGCTGCGCTCAGCATCTGTAGCGAGTTTGGCGCACTGGTAACCGATATTCGAATAGACATATCTGTCAACGATTACCACCTTACCCTCTGCCTGCCATGCACGGATTTTTGGTGCCATATCAGCTCGATCGCCCGCAAAGAGCAGAGCCACAATATATGGATCTACACTCTCAACACTACCGAGCTCACCCCTTAGAAAACGAGCTATCAACTCACCAAAAACCGGAGAGTCAAAGCGCGGAAAGTGGACATACTCACTCTCTATACCGCGAGAGGCAAAGAGCTGACGCAACAGCTTTATCTGAGTGCTTTTTCCAGCACCGTCAAGGCCTTCAAGTACTATAAACATACTATCTCAACATTCTCACTGCTCGCTCAACACCTCGTACAAGGGCATCAATATCGGCAGTATTGTTATACAATCCAAAAGAGGCACGACACATACCATTGACTCCATAGCGCTCCATAACAGGCTGCGCACAATGGTGGCCAGTGCGTATGGCTATACCCATTTTATCCAAAATCATTCCTATATCATAGTGGTCACAACCCTCAACATTGAAGCTCACAATCGGGGCTTTATTTGCCGTTGTGCCATAGATTTTAAGACCCTCTATCTTAGAGAGTTGCTCTGTTGCATACTCGAGCAGATGGTGTTCATGAGCAGCGACCTCAGCCTGTGGCAACGCCTGCAGATAACCAATAGCTTCAGCAAGCAATACCGCGCCGATAAAGTTAGCCGTTCCTGCCTCAAATTTAAGTGGCAGAGGTGCGAATGTCGTTCTTGCAAAACTCACCTTATCAACCATATCGCCACCTGACATAAACGGAGGCATTGCATCCAACAGCTCCGCCTTGCCATAGAGCACGCCAATACCCGTTGGAGCATATAATTTATGGCCCGAAAAGGCATAGAAGTCACAATCTAAATCAGCAACATCTACCCCGCCATGAACAACACCCTGGCAACCATCTACAAGCACTGCCGCATGGGCTGCATGGGCTGCAGTAATAACTCTCTTCAAGTCAGGGCAAGTACCCAAAGTATTAGAGGCCTGGGTAATAGCCACAATCTTTGTTCGGCTATCTATAATTTGCTCTAAATTCTCAAGGATAAGCTCACCACAATCATCCGCCTCTATAAAGCGCAGTTCTGCCCCTTTTCGCTGAGCGGCGAGCTGCCACGGAACAATATTTGAGTGGTGCTCAATACGAGTCACAACGATATTATCACTCTCGCTCACAAATCGCTCCGAAAAGCTATATGCCACAAGGTTGATAGATGCCGTAGCGCCCGATGTGAAGATAACCTCCTCTCGCTTTGCCGCCCCGATAAAGGTGCGAACTCTCTCACGTGCCTGCTCATAGAGCGCCGTCATAGAGTCTGAAAGGTGATGCACTCCGCGGTGTATGTTGGCATTTAGCGTCTTGTAGAGTTCCGCCTCACGCTCTATGACACACAACGGTTTCTGTGCCGTAGCGCCACTATCAAGATAGACAAGTGGCTTGCCATAGACACTTCTCTGCAACAGCGGAAAATCGCGACGAATATTTTCTACATCAAACACCATTATATCTTCGATAATTTATCTGCAACTGCTTCATGCACAAATGCGCAGACAGGCTCCATATGGCAACGAGAGACAACATCCTGCACAAATCCCTCAATCTGCAGTCGGCGTGCATCCGCCTCACTAATACCTCTCTGACGCATATAGAATATAGCCTCAGCATCTGAATAGCCAACCGTAGAGCCATGCGAGCAACGCACATCATCGGCATAAATCTCCAGCTGCGGGAGCGCTACAATATGGGAGTTATCCAACTGTATATTTCTATTCTGCTGCTGCGCATCTGTTCGCTGTGCATCCTGTGCTACATATACCAATCCATGAAACTCTCCGGTTGCTCTGTCTGCCGAGATACCCTTAACAAGTGATGCACTCTTACAATCAGAGACCATATGGCGAGTATTGAGATTGAGTGTCGCATGCTCGCTGCCGGATGCTACAAAGAGTGCATCAAAAGCATTCTCAGCATTGCGTCCATTCAAAGCGTATGTATATGTAGCATTTGAGCTACTTAACAGTGCCACAAGACTCTTGCAACGCGAACCCTCTGCCTGATTTACGGTAATATTAGCATAACTATCGGCAAGATATACCTCCACAAGCTCCAGCGAGCTGTTCTCAGCGAGATTTATCTCCACGGCCGCCTGACAACTCTTTGTATAGGCAACAACAAGGCGTACCTGCTGCTGTGGAGCGATATCAACCTTAAGGCTCTTAATATTGTGCGCAACAAGCGGAAGTGACGTATCGACACTACTATCAACCACACCACCCTTGAAGAGCCTCAAAGCACCCTCAGATATAAACTTTTCGATCATGCTACTCCTTATAATCATTAATCAACCAATCGTAGCCCTCCTTCTCAAGCTTAAGAGCCAACGACTTATCACCAGAATAGATAATACGACCCTTATAGAGCACATGCACATAGTCCGGCACAATATAATCCAACAGACGCTGATAGTGCGTAATGACAACTGTCGCATTCTGCTCTGTCTTTAGACGAGTAACACCCGTAGCAACAATTCTGAGCGCATCAATATCGAGTCCCGAGTCGGTCTCATCAAGAATCGAGAGCTTGGGCTCAAGCATAGCCATCTGGAAGATCTCATTCTTCTTCTTCTCACCACCCGAAAAGCCCTCATTCACAGCGCGTGCAGTAAGTTTAGAGTCCAACTCCACAATAGCACTCTTCTCACGCATCATCTTGAGAAACTCCGCAGCAGTCAGCGGCTGCTGACCGTTATACTTACGCTTCTCATTCACGGCAATCTTCATAAAGTTCGCCATAGAGACTCCCGGAATCTCCACCGGATATTGAAAGCCGAGGAACAGACCCTTGCGTGCTCTATCCTCAATTGGCAAATCAAGCATATTCTCACCCAAGAAGCTCACCTGACCCTCAGTCACTGTAAACTTCTCATTTCCCGCAAGTACAGATGCAAGAGTACTCTTACCCGAACCATTCGGGCCCATTATGGCGTGTACCTCACCCGCCTTCACCTCAAGGTTGATACCTCGAAGAATCTGTTTATCGCCTACTGAGGCGTGTAAATTCTCAATCTTTAACATATTCTTTATGCTATTGGCCTTTAGCCGTTAGCTATTGGCTTTTTTGTTAATTATTTTCTATTTTTTCAAACTCGTTTTTACCCCAGCGTTTTACCAATCCGTTTTGTTGTCAGAACGCGGTAGATACAACGCTCGGCGTGATTGGGGTCGATGGGCTGTACTAGGGCGTACTGCCCATTGACAACATATCGCGCTAGCGGAAGTAGGTATCCGCGTTATCACAACAAAACTAACCGACGGAGCCTTCCAAACTGATGGCAAGCAACTTCTGCGCCTCCACAGCAAACTCCATCGGAAGCTTGGCAAGCACCTCCTTAGCGTAACCGTTAACAATCAGACCCACTGCATCTTCTGTAGAGATACCGCGCTGATTGCAATAGAAGAGCTGATCCTCAGATATCTTAGAGGTTGTCGCCTCATGCTCAAGCATTGCGCTCTTATTACGGCAATCGATATGCGGGAAGGTGTGTGCTCCACACTTATCTCCAATCAAGAGTGAGTCACACTGCGAGTAGTTACGCGCATTCTCCGCCTTCGGGCCAATCTTGACAAGTCCGCGATAAGAGTTTTCACTTCTACCCGCGCTAATACCCTTAGAGACGATACGAGAGCGAGTATTACGACCCAAATGTATCATCTTTGTACCGGTATCGGCCTGCTGATAGTTATTTGTCATCGCAACAGAGTAGAACTCACCTACCGAATTATCACCTGCAAGCACACAGCTCGGGTACTTCCATGTAATGGCAGAGCCGGTCTCAACCTGCGTCCATGACAGACGTGCATTTTCGTGGCATATACCTCGCTTGGTAACGAAGTTATAGACACCGCCCTTGCCATCTTTATCGCCTGGATACCAATTCTGAACGGTCGAGTACTTGACCTCGGCATCGCGCTCGACGACAATCTCTACAACTGCCGCATGGAGCTGATTCTCATCTCGCTGAGGGGCTGTGCAACCCTCAAGGTAGCTCACATAAGCACCCTCGTCTGCAACAATCAAGGTGCGTTCAAACTGACCTGTACCACGAGCATTTATGCGAAAATAGGTCGAAAGTTCCATCGGACAACGCACACCCTTTGGAATGTAACAGAATGAACCATCCGAGAAGACTGCGGCATTAAGTGCCGAGTAGAAGTTGTCTGCATAGCTTACCACAGAGCCCAGATACTTGCGCACAAGCTCCGGATACTCACGTATAGCCTCTGAGATTGAGCAGAAGATAATACCCTTCTCGGCAAGTGTCTCGCGGAATGTAGTCTTTACCGACACCGAGTCCATAACGGCATCAACCGCAACACCTGCAAGCGCCATCTGCTCCTCCAACGGAATACCGAGCTTGTCAAATGTACGCTTCAGCTCTGGATCAACCTCATCCATAGAGCCAAGTTTTTTCTTCTGCTTTGGCTCTGCATAGTATATAATATCCTGAAAATCAATTGGCGGGATATTAAGGTGTGCCCATGTTGGCAGCTCCATGGTCTGCCAATGACGAAATGCCTTAAGACGATACTCCATCATCCACTCCGGCTCACCCTTGCGCTCTGAGATTGCACGTACAATCCCCTCATTAAGGCCCTTTGGCAGAGTTTCAGTCTCAATATCGGTAGTAAAACCATACTGATACTCTCTGCTCTCGAGCGACTGTATAATATCTTGACTATTCTCTTTCATAACTATAAATTCGTGCAAAGTTACAAATTTTTGTCGGAATTTCCTATATAAAATAGGTGCAAATATTGTACAAATTCAATATCGCAACCCTTTTTACCACTTTTATCGCAACAATAGACAAAAAAGAGGGCGCAAACATCACAATTGCACCCTCTTAAAAGTTCGAGAAAAACTACTTCTCACCATCTGCCGTCACCAAAACCTCGCCCTCGATATAGGCTTTAAGCGCACGAGCCATACCATGTCCAAATTTTCTCATTTTGTCAGGATATACCAATTTACCATTGGCATACGCAAACGGAATTTCGATAGTTCGGGCAATCTCAATATCTTTGATATTGTCGGCAGCCCACTTGGCAACAGTTCTGCCCTGCGAATAGTTTGCCGAAGTGTTCCAACTCTCGCCAAATGGCAAATCATCCGACTGCTTATATGCCAAATCGCCCTCTTGATACTTCTCCATCAGCAACGAGAAATAGACCTCCGACTCCTTATGAAACTCCTTAAGCGGAGTGTAGATAAAATTGTCGTTATATTTATAGAGTTTCGGATTGTGAAAATCGATAAAAATCTGCGGTTCCATCTCCGCCATAAGGCTTGCAACGGCTGCAGTTTCCGGATAGAGGAACTCTGTATAGTCACGATTATGGTCGTGCGGCAGGCGATGCTTACCTTGATCTCCCTCTACAGCGCCATCTATATCCACAAATGGCACTACTGTCAACTCTACATTCTCTCGCAGCCAAGCACCCAACTCGCTATCCTCAAAAAATGTAGCGACAAGACCCTCCATAACATATGCAGCAGGGGCCTCCGAGCAGTGGTGGCGAGCAGTTATAAATAGCGACTTCTTGGGTGCTGCATGCTTTGGCATCATACGAAAGAACGGCACATCCCTACCCTTGCGACTCTGACAGAGCACACCCGTCTCAAATTCGCCAATATTATTACGATTACCCACAAAAGAGGCCCACATTTGCGGGGTATAAGGGTGGCACTCATAAAACCAGACCTCTTTAGCATCCTTTGGAAATGTATATGTAAAGATATTAGGCGTTGCCCCCTCTTCTGCCAAATAGTCATATGTTTTACCCTTATCAAGCGACACTAACGGCCCTCGCTCGCAAAGGGCAAAACTCTTTGTAAAGACAAACGTAAGACGCTTACCCTGACAACCTTTTGCACGAAAAGCCCAATAAAACCACGCCTTTTTCGAGCCTCGCAACTCCTGGTGAACATAGACAGTATCACCCACCATTCGCTCAAAAACAATATTACCAGCAGGTAACTCTTTATCAATAACAACCTTGTCACTTACACAAGACATCGCACCAAATAGTGCAACAACAAGCAGATAAAATCTCTTCATAATACTAAGATGTTAGAAACATATACAAAGATAGAAAATTATGGGCATCAATACCACACAAAGTTATTTTTTTAATTTTTTTCTCAAATAATTTGGCAGATTAAGAAAAAAGGATTACTTTTGTACGCTCTTAGAAAATAAGATGTACGGAGGGTTGGGTGAGTGGCTTAAACCAGCAGTTTGCTAAACTGCCGATATCGTAAGGTATCCACTGGTTCGAATCCAGTATCCTCCGCAAAATTGGAGATGATGAGTGACCAATCGGTCACTCTTTTTTGTTTATGTTGCTGGTATATATGCGAGCATTACACTGACAACATAAACAAAAAATGGCCTATCAGGGCAATCATCTCAACTGTACAGAGGCTGTTGGTATTCTTTAAGTGCTGGTTATCTCCTCGACTTTTCTCGCACCAAGCAAGCTTGACTGCGCTGTCTCGTCGATGATGACGCGCAATTCTGCGCGACATTCGAATCCAGTATCCTCCGCAAAGTTAACAAAGCAAGAAGATGTCGCAAGACATCTTTTTTGTTTTATAGGCAATGAGACAAATTTATTTGTAGGCATGAACTATAAAACAAAAAAAGCTTTCCGCTACGCGGATTCTTGCTTTGTTAATTTGCAGGGACGCCCGCGGCAGCGAATGGAAAGGCGTCACGGAGCAGACACAGTCTGCGTAGTAGCCAATCCAGTAAATACCACAAAAAAAGCAGTAGCAAAAGCCACTGCAATTTAATCCTAAATAGCACTAACGAGAAAGCGAATAGAAAGATGAAGTTCAAGGCTTTCGATGGCGAGAAAACCGCAGTTTACTAAGACGTAAATGAGGATTTTCGAGCCGAGAGTAACGCAGAAATTAGCTTTCTATTCGTTTTCGAACAGATTAAGTGCTATGCACGCATTATAAATCCCATCCTTATCCACATCAGTCGTCACATAATCTGCACAAGCCTTGAGTTCAGGAATGGCATTTCCCATAGCGACCTTTGTCCAGTCATCGACAAACATAGATAGGTCATTTGCCGCATCACCAAAGACGATAACATCCTTATAATCAGCGCCAAAATAGTCCATTACTCTACGTATTCCATACGCCTTATCTGTCGGCTCGACAAAAATATACTCTTTATGGAAGCGTCCCCACTGAACATCTTTCAGGCTCTCAAGTGTATGCTCTGTAGGATAACAGCAAGCGATATAAGCCTTGTAGATAACGTCACAATTCTTAGGATCAAGACCCTCTACGACCTTTGTCTGCATATAGACATCGTGCGTAAACTCCTCAAATCGGTTATCCGGCGCGCTACGGAAAATTGTATTATCCGGCTGAAGTGCCCACGGAATACCGCGCTCCTTACACTCCTCAATAACGGCTACAACCTTATCCTTATCCAGCGGAGTGATATCTACCAGTTTGCCATTTATTGTCACGCCATAGCCGCCATCGCTGACCATATTTTCGAAGCCCAACTCACGCATATAGTCATAAGCCATCGCCTGAGAGCGACCCGTAGCTATAGCCAAGAAGTGGTCCTCCTCACGCAGACGCTCCAACGCGAGTTTTGTGGAGTCGGGAATATATGTATTTCCATAACCTCCTGCGGCGAGCGTACCGTCAATATCGAAAAATATATATCTACGCTTCATACTACAAAAGTGATAAGAGTTTCTCCATAATAACTCCAAAGTGGTTACCCAACGCATAGCCCGCCACGCCTGCTGCAAGGCCTGTAACCAGGGCATTTCTATTCTTCATTACCGCTGCTGCCATAGGCACAAATGGTGGAGAGTTGATAAACGCCACAGATGAGACAACCATCGAATCTGCATCGACCCTCATCACTCGGCAGAACAGAGCGTGTATCAGTAGCGACACAAATACCGCAAAGAGCATAAATGCAAGCTGATTTGCTCCACCCACAAGGTCGAGCGACGAGAAGTCCGCCATAGATGCAATAGCAAGACTGAAGATGTATATCAGATACATACCCAGGTCATAACTACGGTCAAGCGCGCGTATCGGCTTGAAGAACGAGCAGACAACACCTAAAGTGGTGAGCAGCAGGATAAACACCGTCATAAACCACCCCTCTGGCAGCAGCAACGCGATGCCCGCCGATACGCCCACAACAGCAATTGTCACGAGTAGTATCCACCCTATCTGTTTGAGCCCTGCACGCGTCAGCAGACCCTTATACGGATTCTGCTTTGTCTGTGCCATCTGGCGGTCAATCTCCGCCTTATCCTCTGCCGAAATCGCACCATGGTGCTCACCATAGAGACGACGGAAGAGTTTGATTCCAACACTAAAGAGGAAGACAAAATAGAGGAACGAAATGATAATATCGTACGAATTTATCAGCACGAAAGTACGGCTCTCAACATTAAAAATCGCCTGCAGTGCCGCACCATTAACCGTACCGCCAGTATATACCCCCGATATTATACCGCCCACCTGAGCACCCTCTGCCACATGGCGACCAAATAGCAGATATCCACCCACAACAGCAAGCGCTACAGAGATAAAACCGCTAATGACAATCTTTATCTGCAGTCCCATCTCCTTGCGAGAAAAGACGCAACCAAATAACATCATCGGAATTGCCAACGGGATGACAACATTCGGAATCATCTCCTGCAACACCTTCATCTCGGCAGGCAACCCAGGCAAATTACCAATAACCATTCCTATGGCATATAGCACCATTATCGGCCCTATCGCATCGAGCCACGCATACCTTCGGCAGAGCCAAATCACCCCCGCCGGAATAGTACAAAAGAGTAGTGTTAGTAAAATGTAGATCATAGTTTTTTTTATTTTTGCTGTTGGCTATTAGCTTTTATCTGTTGGCTTTTTTATTAATATTTCACCCCGAGACGATCCAAAGCACCCTTTGCATCAGAGTGTCCTTGCGCTGCAGCTTTTTTATACCAATATATTGCCTCGGTCATATTTTTACCTACGCCATAACCATTCTCGTAACAATAACCCAGATTATCTTGTCCATAGGCATTGCCCTGTTCGGCAGACTTACGGAACCAACTTACAGCCTCTGTGTAATTTTTAGCAACTCCATTGCCCTCAATATAGCACCAACCCAAATTACACTGCGCACTAGAATTTCCCTGCACAGCTGACTGGCGATACCATTTTACAGCCTCGGTATAGTTTTTAGTTACACCTCTACCGTGGTAATAAATAACTCCCAAATTGTACTGAGCATAACCATCTCCCTGTTTAGCCGCCTTGCGATACCAACGAACAGCCTCTATATAGTCTTGAGTTACGCCATAGCCTCTTTCGTAGCAGTTACCCAAAATGTACTGAGCAAAACTATCATCTTTTAACGCTGCGGCATAGAAATATTGCACTGCAGAGTTATAGTCTTTTTGGCTATAAAGTTCCCGTCCTTTTGAATTAAGTGCCTCCACCGAAAGACTCGTGTCAATATATATAGGAGTCACACCATTGAGAGCAAAGGTGGTCATATTAGTACCAGTCTCTCCAATAACTTTGACTGCGTGAATAGTGAATTTATATGTTTGATTGCATCCTGAAATCATCCTATTTGAGAAATTAAAAATCTTCGCATAACTATAGTCACTATCAGTAGATGACCAAACATACGGATGTTCGTTCTTTGCCACAAACTTTTTGAACAATTCAAGATTGGCGTTATAGATAGCATTTAGCTCGTTTATTGCTGGCAGATACCAACCTTCACCCAACTTTGCACACCACTTGAATGCAGGATATTTACTCTCCCAACCAGATATAGCCTTGATTGCAGCCATATTTGCTGTACCGCTATCTTTATTAGTAGCTTTAGTACCTATACCATCTGTACTCCAACTTGCTTTGGTATTAGCCACCGAAACAACCTTCACAACCGGAGAAGTCTGGAATACGATACCCTTAACGCCATCTATGGTAACCAAATCGCCTATGTTGTAGTTTTTCGAAGATGAATAAGTTGGTGTATATGCAGACTCTTTTGTCAAGGTTGCGTTGACAGTCGATTTTTTCCCCTCAGCAACTGTGACAGTCTGAGTAGAAACATTATACCCACTCTTTGAAATCTTCAGTGTATGAGTACCAACAAGGATATTATTCAGATCAAGAGGAGTTTTGCCGACCATTTTGCCGTCTAGCGTAACGTCAGCCATAAGCGGAGTGCTCATAATAGTCAGCGCACCCACAATAGGAGTCGGAGCAGGAAGTGCGTAGCTCTGATTTGGTCTGTCGGAGGTAATCTTCTGCGAGATTGTCGCAGATTTATGACCCGCCTTGCGAGCCTCAAAGATATAGGCACCCGAGTTGAGTGTTCCGCTCCAGCTACCGTTACCACGCTTTGTACCATTTATCCAAATCTCCGCATCATCTGGTGCTGTAAGGGTCACCTTAGCAGCATCAGCCTCAAGAGAGATAATCTTCTCCACCTTCTCACCCGCAACGGTAAGCGTACCACGCTGTGAGTGGTAGCCGGCTGCCGACACGGTATAGTTATAGGTGCCGTTTTCGAGCACAACCATCATTGAGCCCTCATTGAGCGAGTAAGGGTTGTTATCAATCATCACAACGGCACTCTGAGGCTCTACACTAAACACCACATACTGCGACTGTGATGCCTGAGCATTGACATTCTGACGGAACGAGATACTTCCGCTATTGACCTCAATCCTCTGCTCATGGGCAATACCACCATAGATTACCTTCAGAGTATGAGAACCAATAAGTACATCTTTGATGGTAAAACTACAACTTGCATCCGTGCGACCCTTGAATTCGTCATCGATATAGATATCTGCATCGGCAACATTGCTATTGACCACAATTGAATAGGTCTGATTCAGACTCGCCTCCATGTAGTACTCCCTATTTGGCTCGAGGGTAAGAGTAACCTCATTCGATTCGCCGTAAAGTGGATGATTGAAGTAAAAACGAGTTTCAGGTTTGGCGGTCATCTCAAGGATAAGACCATTTTCGTAGGCTGCTGTTTTACACTTGGTCAACTGGTTATTAGTGATAATTTTTACAGCAATATTGTCGATATCCTCTCGGGTCATTCTGTTGATTTTCATCTTGATACGAGCACACGGACGGCGCGAATCATCTACACCTATAGCATCTACAGCAACCCCGGTCAGAGCATCACTCTGCACAGAGCGAAATGACTTCTGGTCGATAATTATAGAGTGTTCCATCTGCGCCACAGCCACAAACGCCGCACATAGAGCCACAAATATTGCGAAAAATCGTTTCATAATTCGGATACTTACTACAAAGGTAGTAAAAATTCAGAATTATAAGAACAAAACATAAATTAAAGTGACAACCCTATTTGTTGTCAGAGGAAGCAAAGGTTAATTAATGTGACGATATAATTTATCGTCAGAGTGGGGCAGATACTCCGCTCGGCATATAAAACAGCGAAGGGCTGTACTTGCGCGTACTGCCCTTTGCTGATTTTATATGTTAGCGGAGATAGATGCCCCGCTATCACGATAAATTATACGTGGCGGAGAATTTCATCAAGACCATCAAAATGACACTTATAATCCTCCAGCGAGCGATTGATAATCTCCTGCGCCTCCTCGCGGCCATAGATATCGACGATTTCAACCTTTTTTGCCTTCTCGCTATCAGGCATATCCTTATAGGTGAGGAAGTAGTGCTTCAGACGGTTTACAACACCCTTTGGAAGCTCTGAAATATCGTTATAGCTGCTATAGGTTACATCGTGAGTAAGCACTGCGATAATCTTATCATCTGCCTCATTTCCGTCAATCATACGGAAACCACCGATAGGTTTTACCTCGCAAATAATATCTCCGTGGACAATATCGCGCTCTGTAAGCACACAAATATCAAGTGGGTCACCATCACCGACAATATCGGTGCGACCACTCTGCTGCATACAGTACTGCGCTACGCTATCACCGCAAAAGCTCTGCGGCACAAAACCATAGAGAGCAGGGACAACATTTGAGTACTTCTGCGGGCGGTCAATCTTAAGATAACCACTCACCTTATCGAGCTCATACTTAACAGTATCAGTAGGTACCATCTCGATAAATGCAGTGATTACATCTGGTGCATCATCACCCACCTCAACACCGTGCCAAGGGTGCGACTTATAGCGCAGACCCATCAAGCGGGCAATAGGATCATTAATTTTATTTCCCATAATTTGAACACTTTTATTGGCAAAGGTAATACTTTTTTATCTGTTTTCAAAGGAATAGGCTGACGAAAAAACCGTCAACCTATCACATTTTACTCAAATGAGTGGATTACCACACCTGAACGCAACTTCGGCTCAAACCAAGTAGTCTTTGGCGGCATGATATTACCGGTATCGGCGATATCAATCAGCTGGCGCATAGAGACTGGATAGAGCGCAAAGGCAACCTTCATCTCACCGCTATCTACCCTCTTTTGCAGCTCACCCAAACCGCGAATACCACCAACAAAGTCAATACGCTTTGATGTACGCAGGTCAGCAATGCCCAAAATCTTATCAAGAACAAGGTTCGAGAGGACAGTAACGTCGAGCACACCTATCGGGTCATTATCGTCATAAGTTCCCTCCTTGGCAGTCAAGCTATACCACTCACCCCCAAGATACATCGAGAAGTTATGCAGCGCAGCAGGGGTATATATCTGCGCCCCCACCTTTTCAACCACAAAATCGTGCTGCAGCGCCTCAAGGAACTGTTCCGCTGTAAGACCATTAAGATCCTTTACGACGCGATTATAGTCGATAATTCGCAGATGCGACTCAGGGAAGGTCACTGCAAGGAAGTAGCAATACTCCTCCTCACCCGTATGGTTTGGATTGTTCTCCTTACACTCAGCGCCCACACGAGCAGCAGCTGCTGTACGATGGTGACCATCTGCTACATAGAGAGCCGGAATAGTTGCAAAAATCTCGGTAATGCGACGACATGTCTCCGGACTATCAACCACCCACAACTTATGTCCAAAGGTATCAGCTGCGGTAAAATCGTACTCTGCAGGCTTTGAGATAACCTCCGCCACAATAGCATTAATCTCATCATTATCAGGGTAGGCAAAGAAGACCGGTTCGATATTAGCCTTCTGATTACGCACATGAATCATGCGGTCCTCCTCCTTATCTGTACGGGTAAGTTCATGCTTTTTGATTGCGCCTGATAGATAGTCCTCAAAGTGACAACACATCACAAGGCCATACTGAGTTCTACCATCCATTGTCTGCGCATAGACGTAGTAACACTCCGCGTCATCCTGCTTAAGCCAACCGCGCTCACGCCACTGCCTAAAGTTCTCAACAGCCTTCTGATAGACCTCCTCCGAGTGTTCGTCGGCTATAGGGTCAAAATCAATCTCAGGCTTGATTATATGGAGCAATGAACGCTCAGTAGCCTCAGCCTTTGCCTCGACAGAGTTAAGAACATCATAAGGACGCGATGCCACCTCGGCAGCATACTCCTTTGGTGGGCGAATACCCTTGAACGGCTTAATCTTTACCATACTCTACAGATTTACTTGGAATTCAGTACATCCACTTGCGAAATACTTCTCAATCTGGCGCGCAGCAGCAAGACCTGCATTGATATTTGCCTCAGCAGTCTCTGCACCCATCTTCTTTGGAGTTGCAAAAACTCTGTCACCAAACTTCTGTTTCATCTCCTCGATACGAACAGGGGCGATGTCGGTTATATATTTCAAATCAGGACGCTCCTCGAAAGCTCGGATAAGACCCTCTTCATCAACAATCTCCTTGCGCGCTGTATTGACAAGCACACCACCCTTAGGCATAAGCTTAATAAGGTCGTAGCCAATCATATTCTTTGTCGCCGGAGTCGCCGGTATGTGCAATGAGACGAAGTTACTCTCCGAGAATAGCTTCTCAAGAGTATCGTCACGACGAAGATGCTTTGCATAGAGGCGAATCTTATTCGGATTTGGACGAGAATAGACATGAACATACATACCCAAACCATCTGCTGTATCTGCCACAATGCGAGCAATAGCGCCATAAGCCACAAGACCCAAACGCTTTCCTCTTACCTCTGTACCAGTACCAGGCTGGAAGCCGTTTCGAGCCATAAAAATTATCATCGCAATAGTAAGCTCAGCCACAGCATTTGAGTTCTGACCCGGAGTATTCATAACAACTATGCCACGAGCCTTCGCCTCAGCACAATCGATATTATCATAGCCCGCGCCGGCACGAACAACAATCTTCAGATTAGGTGCAGCTGCAAGTACGTCACAAGTAATCTTGTCACTACGCACAATCAGCGCATCAACATCTGCCACAGCCTCAAGCAGCTGGCTCTTCTCTGTATATTTCTCAAGGCGGGCCACTGTATGACCCGCATCCTGAAGAATCTCTACTATACCATCTACCGCCTTCTGAGCAAATGGTTTCTCTGTTGCAATAAGAACTTTCATACCCTTTACAAATGAAGTGAAATAAAGTGCTTGTTCCTCTTTTTTCTCAAATGTATATGGAACAATAGTCGCCATTGTTACAATTATTTATGTAACTGCTCAAACTCCTGCATACAAGCCACCAATGCCTCTACAGACTCCTTTGGCAGCGCATTGTAACAAGATGCGCGGAAACCTCCAACCAGGCGGTGACCCTTAATGCCTACCATACCGCGCTCTGTTGCAAACTTAAGGAACTCAGGAGCCAAATCCTCCTTACCCTCAGCCATAACAAAACAGATATTCATCAGTGAACGGTCAGCCTCGTCTGCAGTGGCACGGAAGAGAGAGTTACGCTCAATTTCGTCATAGAGAAGCTGAGCCTTCTCGACATTTATCTTATACATAGCCTCAAGACCGCCCAAAGACTTAATCCACTTCAGTGTCTCATTCATCACAAAGATTGGGAATACCGGCGGTGTATTGAACATTGAGTTGTTCTCAACATGTGTATTGACATTGACCATTGTAGGCAGTGGGCGAACAACCTTCTGCAACATATCGTCACGAATAATCACGAACGAAACACCTGCAGGTGCAAGATTCTTCTGTGCACCACCATAGATAAGTGCATACTTAGATACATCTATCGGACGAGAGAGGATATCAGAGCTCATATCGGCGATAAGTGGCACCGGAGAGTCGATATCTGTCTTATACTCTGTACCATAGATGGTATTGTTAGTGCAGATGTAGAGATAGTCAAGGTCTGACGGAATCTCAAAGCCCTTAGGAATATAGCAGAAGTTTCTATCCTCAGAAGTTGCAAGAACCTCAACCTCACCATAGAGCTTTGCCTCCTTAATCGCCTTCTTTGTCCAAACACCGGTATTGATATAACCAGCCTTCTTACCCAAGAAGTTTGCCGGAATATGGAAGAACTGAGTACTTGCACCACCACCTACAAAGTAGATGTGATAGTTCTCCGGAATATTGAGAAGCTCACGCATAAGAGCCTGTGCAGAGTTCAAAACATCCTCAAAGTCCTTTGTTCGGTGAGATATAGAGAGAATTGAGAGTCCTGTACCATTAAAGTCAAGAATCGCCTTTGCGGCACTCTGATAAGCTACGTCTGGAAGAACTGACGGGCCTGCGCTGAAATTATGCTTTTTCATATAAATTAAAAGTTTTGTTTACACAAATATAACCAACCTATTATTAATTTCCAAATTTTTATTACAATTTATTAGCAGTTATTAAAATTTAATTAAACCAATCGCAATATTTAACAAATTTACACTAAATCTCGTCTGGCAACGGTATATTTTTACCGGTTGCTCTATATTTCGGCATTGGTGAGTGCCATGCTCTCAGCTGGGCAGACAACTCCGCAGCAAGCTCCTTCACCTTCTCAGGATGCTCCGCAGCCACATTATGCTGCTCACCAATATCCGACTTCAAATTATAGAGTTCCAAAGCACCTGTACACATGCGATAGACCAACTTCCAATCACCCTTACGCGCAGCACTAAGGTAATCAATATCCTCCAAGTCATACGGTTTCCACTGGTGAGGATAGTGAAATATCAACATTCGCTCAGGGTCAACACCCGACACCTGCTCAGGAACAACAAAGGCATTTGCACTCTTTTGGTCGGCAATCTCACCCCTCTTTGTGGCTTTTGCTGCAAGTTTTGAGCCCTTTGTAACCAGATCTACAAGACTTTTACCATCCACCTGCTGCACGAGGTTACAACCCTTCACGCCTGCCATTTGCAGAATTGTCGGGAACAAATCCTCACATATTACAGGGGTATTTACACGTGTATTTGGTGCAACCTTACCGCTCCATTTAACCATCAGTGGCACACGAATACCACCCTCATATACAGAGCCTTTACCATTTCTCAGCGGTAAATTATGCATAAAACGCACACCGCCCTTAGCCTTATTCTCAGCATTACCACCATTATCGGTCATAAAGATGATAATCGTATCATCAGCAACACCCTTAGACTCCAAGAAGTCAAGCAGATCGCCCAGACTCTTATCCACACCCTCGACCATAGAAGCATAACGAGCCTGACCCTCATCAAGACCCATCTCGAGATATCGCTGAATAAAGCGAGAGTCGCGCTGAATCGGCGTATGCGTTGCATAGTGCGCAAAGTAGAGATAGAACGGAATATCCTGCGCTATCGGAAAATCGAGCGTCTTGAGTGCCTCACGAGTAAGCGCCTCAGTCAGATGGACACCAGTACCATAATACTCCGTCATATTCTGAACAGCAAGCATATTCCACAATTGAGGGGTATTTCCATAGTTATCCTCACTCTGATAACTACGCGGCATACCCGCTACATTTCCTGAAACATTGACAAGATAACCCATATTATACGGACTTGCTCCAGGAGTACCCGCCGACGCCCAATGAGCCTTGCCTACATGAATGGTGTAGTAACCCGCATCTTGCAACAACTTCGGCAGAGGTGTAGCATGCAGTGTATTAACCACGCCCTCCACAGGGCTCATGCCATTCAAGTTCCAGTCCGGACGCTCAAAGGAACCACTTGGATCTTGATTCACACCCGTCTGAGCCATTGCCACAGCACCACCCGTAGCATCGCTCGGCGTATCTCGGACTGTAGAGGTCCAGTTTGTAATGCGCGAATGTGCAGCATTTACGCCCGTGATAAGCGACGTTCTGGTCGGCGTTGATACCGGACAAGCATAGGCATTTGTAAGCAAAACACCCTGCGCTGCAAGACGTTGCATATTCGGCGTATGGTAACGCAAATTATTGGTATATACCTGCTCGCCGTAAGCCACAGCACTATCCACCCAACCCATATCATCAACAATAAAGAAGACAATATTCGGTCTCTCCGCCGCAAAAGCCACAGATGGAGCCAACAGCGACAATCCAGTAAGATGCTTTAGTTTCATAACAAACGGTTTTGAGATAGCAAATGTAATAATTTTTTTGACTATTCACCACCATTTTAGCACGAAAATACATTTCTTCTCATCTATTTTGGTGTATATTCCGAAATTTTACCTACATTTGTAATGGCTTATGGCTTGTGCCATTGAGTCGTACATATTTGATTGGATATTTTTTTGACGATTCTTCTATACTGAAACTTGGCAGTTTTAATCACACGAAGGTCGGCAACAAGATGTTCCGTTGGGTTGTATATCCCTACTATCAACATTGGCTTGATGTATGCGATATATCTCCGGCGTGGGCGTTTGTGTTGCTTATTCGTGTGAAGGGCAGCCAAGGCCTCGGTATAGGATAAGTAAATGCAGCGTCTGCGCTTTTTTATGGACTTATCCGGAAACAGGGAGCTTCTTGACAGAGATTTGGTGGCATTTTTCGCATCGCGTAATTCGCCACCCGAAGCTCTTGAGCTTGCCAGCCGATGGGCACACGAAACGGCAAAAACCGACAAGATTGTAATCAGCGGTTTTCACTCCCCTATCGAACGCGCCGTGCTGGATATTCTGCTGGCTGAGGGTTGCTCGGTAGTGGCCACTTTGGGTCGTTCTCTATACCGCAAAGTACCGAAACATCTGCAAACTGCTTACGACGAAAATCGGGTGCTTTTTGTATCATTCAGAGCGCAGTCACGCCCCTCATTTTCAAACTCCCAACTGCGAAATTGGGCAACTGCCGACCTTGCAAGTGCGGTCGTTTTCGCACCATTTGCCCCCTCAAGTCAACTATCTACACTGCTCTTCTCCCTCCAAGGCAAGTGTATCGTCTTGGGATAGCTTTTGACTATCGGCTCGCTTTTTAGCTGTCCTTTGCTGTTACGGGTTTCCTGGCTACGCAGTACACGCTAAAGACTAATAGCAAATCAGAGTTCGCACGCCGATTATTCTGTGCACTGTTTTATCGTCAAAAGGTAGTAGTAGCAACGCTCGGCACAAAAAAACAGCGAAGGGCTGTACTATGCACTTCCAATTTGTTATCAAAATGGCTCAACCCCCGCACTCCAAAAACTAATTTTAAGAGAGGGTTTTCAACTCTCGGCATAAAAAACAGCGAAGGGCTGTACTCGACGTACTGCCCTTTGCTGATTTTTTATGTTAGAGGCCGAAAACACCTCTTAAAATTAGTTTTTGAAGTAACGGTTGTAGAGACCCTCAAACCCCTTACCATGACGAGCCTCATCCTTAGCCATCTCATGAACGGTGTCGTGAACGGCGTCGAGGTTCTGCTCCTTAGCCATGCGAGCAAGGCGGAACTTATCCTCGCAAGCACCACTCTCTGCGTTCATGCGCTTGAAGAGGTTGGTCTTTGTATCCCAAACTACCTCACCGAGGAGCTCTGCGAGTTTTGCAGCGTGCTCTGCCTCCTCCCAAGCATAACGCTTGTAAGCCTCTGCAATCTCAGGATAACCCTCGCGGTCTGCCTGACGGCTCATTGCAAGGTACATACCCACCTCGGTGCACTCACCCATAAAGTGGTTCTTCAGACCCTCCAAAAGCTCAGGGTTTGCACCAAGACCGTCACCGAGAACGTGCTCTGTAACAAACTCAAGGTTACCGCTCTGCTCCTCAATCTCTACAAACTTATCTGCAGGAACCTTGCAGAGTGGGCAGCGCTCTGGTGCCTCATTACCCTCGTGAATATAACCGCATACTGTACAACGAAATTTCTTTGCCATAATCTTTAATATTTTTAAGGTTTTACTTAGTTTTAATCTTCTGTTTTATTTTTCTACTGCAAAGGTAAAAACTATTTTTCGAATATCAAAATTCTTTTTTCTTATACCGAAATAAGTTTTACCTATGATAGAAACTGAGAGAGCACCTGTACAATCTGCGGCACAGATGTAGAGTCTTTGACAAGTACCTTTTTATCCTTATCGAGCAGATAGAGTGCCGGTATTGCTCGCAGGTCGTAGGTGCGATTTTTCCCAACCTGACAGCCCCTATCATAGCCACTTATCCACTCCTTTGGCAGTGGATGCGACTTCCAGAGTGTTATATCCTGATCGGGATAGAGGGCAACAATCTTCAAAACCTTTGCAGCGATAAGTTCCGAGATAAGTGAATTTGTCTCAAGCTGAGCCTGAATATCTCGACACATCGGACAACCAGGATTATTTATATATATAAGTATAAAATCTGCCTTTACAGAGTACAAATTTGAGGTTCTTCCCGATGCAAGTGTATATTTGAAGTCATTTGCCTTCTGAAATATTCTATTTTGCGATGCTAAAGCCAAGTCGTACTCAGGCACCATCTTCTCATACTCATCGTAATATGGAGCCTCCAGCTGCGCCTCAAGCACAGGAATATAGAGCTCATCGCTGCGCAACGGAGAGTTAGGATCGTGAAATAGCTTCTCGGACATCGAGACAAAGTATTCGAACATCTTGCGCGAAACCGACGCCTTTTTCATCAACTTTTTGATTGGCGCACCGTTGTAAGTACCCACATATGAGGCTATATACTCAGCATATACCCTAATCATCTCAGAGCTATCCGCGCGCTCAATAATGAGTGTATCGGCAAAATCGAATCTATCCCAATAGTGGTCAGCCATCCACGCTCCGACCTCACTCTGATCAAGATGAACAGGGGGAAAGACATAGCTAAATCGGTAACCCTTCTTGGTCTCTGCCTGCTTTGCGTTTTTAGCCTCTTTTGCACCACACGAAACGCACAACAGAACGACAAAAATTGCTAATATTTTTCTCATACTTATACAAAAAAGGGTGACTAAAAAGTTGTCACCCATATTAGTTAACCATTTGTTATCACGATTGTATAACAAGAGGGATTTCAAGACTTTCGAACACGAGAGTAACGCAGAAATCACCTCATTAGGCAAGCTTGACTACTTAAGGTTCTCAAGCGCACCCTTAGCCGCCTCAACACTATTACCAGCAACAACCTTCTGCAAGTAAGACACAGCCTGATCCTTAAGAGCTACATCCTTATTGCCACCAGCGTTGTACTTAGCGTTGTATGCAGCACCAATGATGAAGTAAACATCGCTCTTATCCTCCTCAGTTGCCTGTGCAAGAGCAGCGTTGTCACCAAGCTCGATAACCTTATCGTACTCCTTCTTATTGTTGTAAGCCTGAACACGAATCTTCTCAGCCAAAGCAGATGTAGGATCGGTTGCAAGCATAGAGTCAGCCATTGTAATGATACCATCGTGGTCACCAGCCTGCTGGAGACGAGCAACCTCGTTGTTGGTGTACATAGCCATCTTCTCCTTAGCCTCAGCAATTGCCTCAGCATACTTTGTTGCATTCATACCGCAGATGTTAGTACAAACATCCATACCCTTCTGGTACTCACCAAGCTTGAAGTAGCTCTCAGCCAAGTAGAGTGCCATCTCAGTATTACGGTGGTTAGCAGCATAACCCTTCTCGAAAACAGTTACAGCAGCAGCGTAGTCACCAGCATTGAAAGCCTCACCACCCTGAGTCTGATAAACCTTTGCAAGAATCTGGTTAGCCTTAACCTTTGCACTGCTATCACCCCAAAGCTCAGCCTTTTCAGCAGCAGTTGTCAGATTCTTGATAGCCTCATCCCAATTCTTAGCACTTGCAGCGCGAACACCGATCATACGGTAGCAAGTAGGAATACTCTTCTTTGCAGTAGCAACAAGGCTCAGAACATTACCATCCTCTGAATCCTGACCACCCTTAACTACAGACTCAAAGCCCTCAAGAGCTACAGCCCAATTCTTAGCAGAATATGCAGCAACTGCATCGTTGTACTTTGCTGTCACCTCATTTGCGCTCTGTGCTGATACCATAACGAAAGAGCAGAGTGCTACAGCCATCAAAACAATCTTTTTCATAAATTTAGTTATTTATTAGTAATTAATATTTTCTCAACAGTCGGCAAAGGTAAGGTATTTACCTCAACTTTGCAAAAAAATCTGTCATAAGTTTCTCACACTCTGTCGAAAGTACGCCACTTACCACCTCTGTACGCGGATGGAGCAACGCGTGGCCAAATCGTGCATAGCCCCTCTTTGGGTCTGCCGCACCATAGACAACTCTACCAATTTGACTCCATGCAAGGGCTCCGGCGCACATAACACACGGCTCAACAGTCACATAGAGTGTACAGTCCTGCAGATATTTGCCACCCAACGCTGAGGCTGCGGCAGTTATCGCCTGCATCTCTGCGTGAGCTGTAACGTCAGTAAGAGTCTCGACCAAATTATGCGCTCTTGCAATCACTCTTCCCGCTGCAACAACCACTGCTCCGACAGGTACTTCGTCATTATCGAACGCTTTTTGCGCCTCAATTATTGCCATGCGCATATATTTTTCATCAGTTTGGAGTGAGTTTTCCATATTTTTACTATCTTTGTGAGTTAATTTTGTGCAAAGATAATATATTTTCAAAATAAAACCTATGTATAGAAGTCATACATGCGGTGAATTAAGGGCCGCAAATATCAATCAGACCGTTACCCTTGCAGGTTGGGTACAGAAGGTGCGTAACCTTGGTGCAATGGCATTTATCGACCTGCGTGACCGCTACGGCACCACTCAGATTGTTGTCGAGGAGGGCTCTGCAGAGCAGACTAAAGAGGCTGCAGCACGCCTCGGCCGCGAGTTTGTAATTCAGGTTACAGGTCGCGTTGTTGAGCGTAGCAGCAAGAACCCAAAGATGGCAACAGGCGACATTGAGGTTGTTGCTGAGAATATCAACATCCTCACAGAGGCTGTAACTCCTCCATTTACAATTGAGGAGCACTCTGACGGTGGTGATGACCTTCGCATGAAGTATCGCTACCTCGACCTTCGTCGTCCGCCTCTGCAGCGCAATATGATTCTGCGCCACAAGATGGCTCAGGAGATTCGCCGTTTCCTTGACAATGAGGGTTTCCTCGAGATTGAGACCCCATATCTTATCAAGTCAACTCCGGAGGGTGCTCGTGACTTTATCGTACCAAGCCGCATGAACCCTAATGAGTTCTATGCTCTGCCACAGTCACCTCAGACCCTTAAGCAGCTGCTTATGGTATCTGGTTACGACCGTTATTTCCAGATTGTACGTTGCTTCCGCGATGAGGATTTGCGTGCAGGTCGTCAGCCTGAGTTTACACAGATTGACTGCGAGATGTCATTCGTAGAGCAGGAGGATGTACTTTCAATCTTCGAGCGCTGGGCAAAGCATATGTTCAAGAGCGTGCTTGATATCGAGTTCAACGAGCCTCTGCGCCGTATGCCGTGGATTGAGGCTATGGAGAAGTATGGTTCAGATAAGCCAGACCTCCGTTTCGGCATGGAGTTCGCAGATATTACCGACCTTGCTCATGGCCACAACTTCTCAGTATTTGACGATCAGGAGTATGTAGTAGGTTTTGCTGCTACAGGCTGCGCATCATACACTCGCAAGCAGATTGACGCTCTGACTGAGTTCGTTAAGCGTCCTCAGGTTGGTGCTAAGGGTCTTGTTTGGATTCGTCTTGAGCATGGCGGCGGCATCAAGTCATCTATCGACAAGTTCTTCGATGCCGACTCTCTGCGCGCTATCGCTGAGCGCCTTGGTGCTAAGGAGGGTGACCTCTGCCTTATCATGTGCGGCAAGAAGTTCAAGGTACTCACACAGCTCTGCACACTACGTCTTGAGGTTGCTGAGCAGCTCGGTCTGCGCGACCCTAAGAAGTTCGCACCACTGTGGGTTATCGACTTCCCTATGTTCGAGTGGGACGAGGAGACACAGCGCTTCTACGCTATGCACCACCCATTCACCTCTCCAAAGCCAGAGGATGCACAGTATCTTGAGTCAGACCCAGGTCGTGTTCGTGCAAATGCTTACGACTTTGTCTGCAACGGTACTGAGCTTGGTGGTGGATCTATCCGTATCCATGACGCACAGCTGCAGCAGACTATCTTCAAGTGCTTGGGCTTTACTCCAGAGCAGGCTGAGGCTCAGTTCGGCTTCTTAATTAACGCCTTCAAGTACGGTGCACCACCTCACGGCGGTTTGGCATTCGGTTTCGACCGTCTCTGCTCACTGTTCGGTGGTTCTGAGTCTATCCGCGACTATATCGCATTCCCTAAGAACAATGCAGGTCGTGATGTAATGCTCGATGGCCCGTCACCTGTTGCTCCAGAGCAGCTTGAGGAGCTTTACCTTTCGCTTGTAAAGCCAGAATAAATATATCGGGAGTGAGTAAAATTTATTCACTCCCTTATTGTATGCTTATAAGACTGCCGTGTGATACACGCAGGATAGCAATTGTATGACTGTTTTACAAGGCGCAGACAAGGCAGCAAATGCAACATCATCACAACAAAGGCAATTTGTTGTCAGAACGCTGCGATTAAACCGAGAGCAGAGTCAAACTTGTTTGAACTATGCCGAGGCGGAGCAGTGAAGAGCCACCAGAGGTGGGTCAGTGGTGTAGTTGCAACGCTGTCAAGTCGAGCAAGGCAGGAGCATACTTAAGCGTATGTGACTGTCTTGTGAGATGCAGACAAGGCAGCAAATGCGCCACTATCACAACAAATTTATTATGAGAAGTTTTATTTCAATGTCTGTTTTCGCAGGTCTGCTTATCGGTATCGGCGGACTGGTCTATCTCAGAGTGGGTGGTGTAGCGGGAGCTGTGCTATTTGCCTTTGGACTGCTATGTGTTGTAATGTGCGGGGCGCAACTATTTACAGGTAAGGCGGGATTTCTACCATACAAAGAGTTTCCACGACTCATGGCAATGATTGCACTTAATGCTGTAGGTTGTGCAATTGCAGCACTTATCGCATCATACAGTTCATCTGAGGCACTGGTTGCAAATCTTGGCACCATTATTGACGCACGCCTTGCAGCGCCATGGCATAAGCTACTCGTAACCTCTGCCGGCACAGGCATGATTATGACACTTGCCGTATATGGAGCGAGACAGAAACATTATCTTCCATTGCTCTTCGGAGTTCCGGTATTCATCCTCTGTGGACTGCCCCACTGCGTAGCTGACGCCTTCTATTACGCAGCCGCAGCGTTCTACAGCGAGTTTGAGTGGTCACTACTTGTTGCGTGGATTTGGGCTATTGTCGGAAACTATATCGGGTGTAATTTCCCAAGATGGTTTATGGGTGAAACATTCCAGAATTAGCGAAAGTTTGCACTCCGACCCATCCTCTTTATATGCTATTAGCTGTTGGCTATTAGCCTTTAAGAGGAATTATATTTAGTCAGCCATAGGCGGTTTTCCATGTACTATTTTATCGTCAGAGTATAGTAGCTGTAGTATATCGTGAAAAAATTTTAGCCTCGGATAGTACTAAAACGTACAGCCGAGGCTAAATTTTGAGGGATATGCTGCAGATGCTATACTATCACGATAAAACCGCCGCCTGGCGCCATACGAATTTTTAAGACTTTCGATTCCGGCAACGCAAAAGTACTATGAACATACGACGTTGCATCGTCATCTGCGAGTTTACCATCACAGAAGAGCTCTACAGTTGTACCAGCAGCAATGCCGAGCTTCGAGAGATCAACATCGAGGGTTCGCGGTGTCCATGAGGTCATACCGCCGATATACCATTTATCACCACTACGGCGAGCGGTTACGACATACTCACCAATCTTACCATCAAGCACAACTGTCTCATCCCATACGGTCGGCACAGATGCGATAAACTCCGCACACTCAACATTTTTACGATAGTGGCTTGGCGAGTCACACAGCATTGAGAGTGGTGAGAAGAATACAGCATAGGCAGCGAGCTGGTGGCAACGAGTACCCTGACTCATCGGCTTCTTTCTATCCGGTTTATACTCATCTCTAACAGCGTTGAGCATAGCACCCTGAGTATAATCTATCGGGCCGGCGACCATACGGATAAACGGCATTGTGACATCATACTCCATCATATCCACATGCGGCTTACTCCACTTCATCTGCTCAAGGCCAAAGACCGCCTCGAAGTTGATAACGTTTGGATATGTTCTATTCAGACCTGTCGGCTTAGCGCATCCATGGAAGTCTATCATCAGTTTATGGCGTGCACAAACCTCTGCTGCACGGTAGTAGAACTCCATCATCTTCTGGTCATCACGATCCATAAAGTCAATCTTAAAGCCCTTCACACCCATCTTTGAGTAGTGCTCGCAGATTCGCTCCATATCGTTATTAAATGCGTTGTATCCAGCCCAAAGGATAATTCCGACACCCTTTGTCTTAGCATAATCAAGTATTGCCTGCATATCGATTTCAGGAACGATATCGAGCAGATCATTCTTATACTTTGTAGCCCAACCTTCATCCAAAATAACATACTCCACACCGTACTCAGATGCAAAATCAATATATGCCTTATATGTCTGAGTATTTACACCCGGCTTAAAGTCAACATCGGTAAGTCCCCAATGGTTCCACCACTCCCAAGCAACCTTTCCCGGAGCAATCCACTCTGTATTCTCCACTCTACAAGGGTCAGCAAGACGATAGACCATATCCGACTGAGCAAGGCTCCTCTCATCATCTGTTACAAGCAATATACGCCATGGAAAAACGCTCTCTCCATCACACTTGGCAATATAGTTCTGGCGCTCAGTGACAATACCTTGCAACTTATTATGACCTCCCACAACCTCCTCTGCAGGGACCGGAGCAAACTCTCCATCAAGGATATAGTCACCATCAGCGTTAGAGATAAACATTCCCGGATAACCCTCAACATTGCTCTCCGCAACTAACGCCTTCACTCCATCCACATCAACCACCACAGGCGTAAAGGCAAGACGAGTAGCGTCTATCTGATTTATCGGAGTGTAGTCATAGCGATGCTCAAAAGAGGTGAAGTATCTATCCTTTTTTGTTCCTGTAAGATTGTTATATGCAATCCAGCAGTTATATGGCTTACCAAAGTCAAATGCTGCAACCTCATTTTGGACAATAAACGGCTCCTTGCGATCGGTTGTAAAGCGATATGCTACGCCATCATCATAGACACGGAACTCTAATGCCGAGCGGTCTGCAAACTCAACCGTTAGAGCGTTATAACAATCTGCAACAACATCTCTAAAGTAGAACTTTGTCTCGATTGTTTCACTCTTGCTATACTGCTTCACTCGCTTTACCTTGCCACTACCCAGTATAGTACCATCTTCGAGTCGCAGCGCCACATTTGAAGGGCACAGCACGCTCTTGGCATCAAAAGTAACCGAGTAGGTTGTGCCATTTCCAACCGAGATTTCAGCCGCAACCCTGCCATTTGGAGAGGTTACAGTGTAACTACCCTCTGCAGAGCAAGAGCAGAAGAGGGCACAAATCAGAATAAAAATAGAAAATTTCTTCATACTATTTAAGTTTAATATATATACAACTGTAGGGTCTTTTCTCCTATTGGGTGCATAAAGATAGGCAATAAAACGCAACTTTCCAATTTATTTGTTATATTTGCATAAACACAACTCTATTATGAAACAGTTTATCATCCTACTGCTCGCATCTCTTGCTGTCAGTTGTATGCAAGAGCAGACTCTTATTGTTGATTTTAAAGGTTTTGAAGGTAATGAGGTAGAGGTTACAATACAGGATTACAGCGAATATTTTGCTGGTAGAAAATCTAAGTTAGCTCGCACGTATGATCTCCACGACGGCAAACTGTATCTAAACCTAAATCTATCCCAACCTCGAGTAGTCCATATATCTCATTTGGACTATTTAGATGCAAATGGTTATATCAACTCCCGTGGATGCATAGAGCTCTTTCTCAAAGAGGGGGATAAGGTTGCCGTTACGGCATACAATCACAAAGACCACATTACCACCAAAGTCAAAGGGTCAAAAATCAACGCCAATCTATCTATCTACAACAATATTATACGCCAAAGATGTGGCTGTGAGGAAGATTTCTATGCGATTACCAAAGAGTTTGTATCGTCATACCCCGACTCTGCTGCCGCAGCATTTGTTCTTCTTAATATTGGAGACTACCAGTTAGCAAAACAATTGTGCGACACGCTGAACGAGAGTTGTTTTGTCGACTATTTGGGAGATATAAAGGGGCACATAGCTACACGTGCTGCAATGCCAACAATGGCATCTGCACGATTAGGAGAGATGGCTCCCGACTTTACAGTAGAAACTTCTACAGGAGAGGATTTTACACTATCATCATTGCGAGGCAAGTGGGTAGTACTCTATTTCTGCAATGCAGGCGCCGGAATCAGCTCTTTGGGCATTCCTAAAATGAAGCAATATTACAACATGTACAAAAAGCGCATGGAGGTTGTCTATATAGAGTCTGAGATAAGCCCAAACATTTGGCGAAACACAATCAAAGTATACGGTTTAAGTTGGACAAATATCTATACTGAGTACAAGACTCTCAATATTATATACTGTGTAGAGGACTATCCTACAAAGATTATAATCCGCCCGGATGGCATTATGCACGAATACTTTAACAACGAAGGAGAGGAGTTTTATAGAGAAATTGATAGAATTATGAAGTAGTTTCTCACTTTTTATTGCTATCTTTGCCACACTATGGCAGCACCACTTGCAGAGAGGCTACGTCCTCAGAAACTTGACGACTATATCGGTCAGAGTCATCTGGTCGGTCGGGATGGTGTGTTTCGTCGCTTTATAGAGAGCAAGAATGTACCATCTTTTATTCTTTGGGGACCTCCAGGCGTAGGCAAAACCACACTGGCAAAGATTGTGGCAAAAGAGTTGGAGCGACCTTTCTACACACTATCTGCTGTCACATCAGGCGTAAAGGAGGTGCGCGAGGTAATTGAGACCGCAAAGCGTCAGCAGTTCTTCAATTCGGCAACCCCACTGCTATTTATCGACGAGATTCACCGTTTCAACAAGAGTCAGCAGGACTCTCTTCTTGGCGCTGTCGAGAAGGGCGAGGTGGTACTCATCGGTGCTACAACCGAAAATCCATCATTCGAGGTCATCACACCGCTGCTGAGTCGTTGTCAGGTCTATACTCTCAAGTCTATGGATGATAGTCAGCTTGCAGAGCTGTTAGAGCGAGCGCTGACAACAGACGAGGAGCTGAAAAAGCGCGATATAGTTGTCGAGCAGACCGATGCTCTGTTCCGTTTTGCGGGAGGTGATGCACGAAAGTTGCTCAATATTCTCGATATAATCCTCAGCGCCACTGAGGGTAAGGTTATACTCAACAACCAGACTGTTACAGATGCTCTGCAGCAGAATATAGCACTCTATGACAAGAATGGCGAGCAGCACTATGACGTCATCTCGGCATTTATCAAATCTGTCAGAGGTTCAGACCCCAATGCAGCTATATACTACCTTGCACGCATGCTTGCAGGTGGCGAGGAGCCGAGATTTATCGCCCGCCGCCTTGTAATTCTCGCCTCTGAGGATATTGGTCTTGCCAATCCAAATGCGCTGCTGCTTGCAAATGCATGTTTTGACACCGTTCACAAGATTGGTATGCCCGAAGCGCGCATAACCCTTGCCGAGACAACTATATACCTCGCCACATCGCCAAAGAGCAACTCTGCCTATATGGCGATAAACGAGGCTTTGGCATTTGTGCATCACGACTCGACAAACCGCCCCGTACCGCTCCATCTGCGCAATGCAGTGACCGAGCTGATGAAGAGTGAGGGCTATGGAGCCAACTACAAATATGCCCACGACTTTGAGGGTGGCTTTGTCAATCAGGAGTTTATGCCGGACTCGTTGGCGGGCAAGCAGTTCTACCATCCAAATAGATCTAACGCAACAGAACAAAAGATTGCAGCTCACATCACGGAGCTGTGGAAAGATAAATACAAATAGCTATGAAACGACTTTTTACACTTCTTGCAACCATAGCCGTCGCAATCTCAGCAGCAGCGCAGACAACCCATTTCTATGCCGATAGAGATGGCGAAAAGCTATATTTTGACCACTACACTGCCGTTGGCGTTGAAGGCAGTCGCCCATGTGTTATCTTTGCATTTGGTGGCGCTTTTGCTCGCGGAACAAAGGCAGACAAGGGTTATCTTCCATATTTCAAGGCTCTTACTGAGGCTGGGTTTGATGTTGTCTCTATCGACTATCGCAAGCACCTTGCAAAGGGTATTGACACAAAGGGTCTGAAGGGGGCTATAATTACAATGAAGAATGCTGTCGAGTATGCCGCAGAGGATATGCTCTCAGCTACAAAAGTTGTGTTGGATAATGCCGAAAAGTGGAATATCGACCCAACAAAGATTGTCGCTTGTGGCTCAAGCGCTGGTGCAATCACCGCACTTCAGGCTGAAAATATGATATGCAATAGCGACAAGCGTGCCGAGGCTCTAGGCGAGTTTAACTATGCGGGCGTTGTCAGCTTCGCCGGTGCTATATTCTCCGTTTCCGGCAAACCGAAGTGGGAGAAAGAGCCTTGTCCAATACAGCTCTTTCATGGCAATGCCGACAGCAATGTTCCGTACAATAAGGCATCAGCTATGGGCGTAGGCTTCTTCGGCTCTAAGTTCCTCTGCAAGCAGTTCGAGAAGATGGATACTCCATACTGGTTCTACTCTGCACTCTATCGCGACCACTCCATCGCAGGTGATCCTATGTATGTAAATCTTGAGGAGATTATCGCCTTTATCAACCGCGCAGTCGTAAAGGGCGAGAAACTGCAGATTACCCAGCAGGTAAGCAATGCAAAATATCCAAAGTGCAAGACCCGTTTCAGCGTAAGCGACTATCTGTCAACAAACTACAGCAAGTAAGCAATGAAACGTATCGGAATTATATCCGACACCCACGGCACATTTGACGACGCGCTGAAACTCTTTCTAAAAGATGTGGACGAGATTTGGCACGCTGGTGATATCGGCAACATCGAGACCGCCGAGGCTATCGCTGCATACAAACCCCTCAAAGCCGTATTTGGTAATATCGATAACAGCTCTGTGAGGTACAGCTACTCAGAGTTTGCATACTTCGAGTGCGAGGAGGTGACAGTTCTCATGACACACATCGGTGGCTATCCGCGCCACTACCACCCAAAGGCACTGCAGAAGATACAGAGCGCAAAACCAAAGATATTTATCTCAGGCCACTCGCACATCTTGAAGGTTATCTACGATAACGTATATGACCTGCTCCATATCAACCCTGGCGCCGCAGGCTGCTACGGATTCCATAACGTCCGCACAGCCATACGCTTTACCATCGACGGCAGCAACATCCGCGACATGGAGATCGGCCACTGGGACCGCGACAAAAAGAGCGCATGGTAGTGCTTGGTAAAAAATTAGGCGTATGCAGTTGCATACGCCTAAATACTCCTACTGATAAATTGTCTTGTAGTAGTTTGTCTCAGTTGCTGTGGCTACAGCCTCCAAGAATAGGTAAACAGAGCCTCTGAATTGATCATTCTCGAAACAAAGATATACATTATTCTTACCTACAACAGGGAGACTTCCATTGCAGGACTGTGTGCCAATAAGTGAACGATTAGCATCGTAGTTCTTTACCTTGGTTTCAGGATTGTCTGCAAATGCTTTTGCATGCGCCTCATTGTAGAAGACATACATACTGCAATAAGCTTCCTCCTCAGTATTTGGTGTCTGTAATCCTTTCAAAATGTCGCGAAGCAGATTTGTATGCGACTCCGTCTTCTCCTTAACGGTAACACCCATAATCTTAACTTTCTCACACTTTTGCGACATGTTATTAAAGAACTCGCCATCCTGTCTCTGCTTTCTATCACTGGTGTCAATGCGCAACTGATATGCCACATTCACCGAATTCGCAGGTATGTTTAAGGCTACAATTGTACGCTTATGACCGCTCCAGGTAGCTTTCCACTCTCCTCTCAATGTAAGCTTTCGAGGTTCATCAAAGAGATTTGACACTTTATACTCATTTCTTGCGTAAGCCATAAATTCATCCTTTCTAGCTGGAACCTCTTTTGCAACCACCTTGTAATCATGCCAGAAATCCTTGACCGATTTGCAATATCGAACAATATCATACGACACATATTGAGGCGACTTGGGATTAACCAACTCGAACAAATATACTGCTGTATTGGCAATAGTCAATGAATCTGAAATAGATATCTTCGAGGTATAACTCTTCACACATTTGCGACTATCTATATTGTAGATATTAAGATTCACAGGGTCGCTTGTGCTATAAGAGTAACAAATCTTATCACCCTTTTTGAGTCGTGCGGCAAACTTTTGACTACCTTTTTCGATTAATTCGTCGTTCTTACTTACAATCGTTTCACCGACCTCTGGAATATACTTATCGAGATCGGCACGCATCTGTTTCTGCAAGGAACTCATCTCATCGCACAAAGCCAAATACGCATCACTCTCTTTGCGGCTCAAATCGCTAAGTGATAAGTTGGAATCCAAGCCGTCTAATGCCTTGTAGATAGTCAAAAAGTTTTCAGCACTCTTGTCCTCAATGAATGCATCCATTGCCAACTGTACACTACGCTTGTTCTCTAACAAGCGAGTACGCTCAACCTCATAGATTGATGGGGCACAAGCAACAAACAGCAGACCCAACGCAACCACAACAACATAAAATAATTTCTTCATGATAGTAAGTTTTAATTGTTAAACATATTATTGGTTAAGATTAATTTTCAAAAAGTGATGTTGCGAAGAATAGCTTTCCCAAATAGATGAGTATTCCTTCTGCAATGTAATTGTTCTACCACCATATGGTTCACTATGGCCCGATATAACAGGTGTAATTTTTATCTTCGAACGATTATTTAGTTTGGTGTAGTTCTCATTATTAGTATAGACAATCTCATAGCAAAGCAAATTCGAATTATTTGCTTTATAATGTTCTAAGTTCTCTAAATCCAATAAAATCGAGAAGCGATTGTCGGTAACGGCTTCAGCCTTACCTTGTTTGAGAAATTTTAGTTCTATCGCTGCTTGCCAAACTTCATCATTGTTTTTTAGTTCGAGCCAAATATCGCAACGAGCCCTTCCTTTTTTGCTTTTTGTAGTAGAGTCTATCTCTCTCCAGGTCTCTAACTCGATTGAGAATTTGTCATCTTCGCAAAATTCGTATAATTTGCCAATCTGTTTAAGGATTACTCCAAACTGCATTTGCATGGAAGCCTCGTTGACTATCTCAATCTCGCCCCCAACAACTTTACCAACTAGTAACTCATACGAATTTTGAATAATTTGTTCTAGTCGATTGTGTAATGTTAGTATGTTTGTCATGCGTCCATTATGCGCAACCCACCAACCCCAAATGAGTAATTATATATAAACAGAAAGTGTGGAGTTGACTTCGTTTATTAAGTAGAAGGTTGTGGAATGACCTGACCAAAACAAACGTTACAATGCCCCACACCTGTAATATGCCAACAGATTGGTGCGGACACACCAATAGCATATATACAAGAGAGGTGTTGTTCGTTCATCCTTTGGTCTTGAAAACTTCCACATTTTCTACTTAGGACTGCGAAAACACTTTCAATATGTCTGCTATTTTGCAATAGCACCACAAATTTAGAAAAAATTTCGCAAATGAACAACACCTTGCGGGACATTGTTCGAATATAATAGATAAAAAACGTCTTTTGTGTATCTTAATAGGGAGATGATTTTGATGTTAGCCGTTGGCTGTTGGCTCGGCTACGCCGACCCTTCCTCCTCGCAGTTCGGCATAGTCTGCAAGCAGCCTCTGCCCTCACGAGCAGCGTCGGTTGGCTATTAGCTATTAGCCTTATAGAGGTATCCGCAAAGCGGATGTTTGTTTATTTTAACTATCTACACTCCGATACATCTTTGTACTATTTTATCGTCAGAGTGTGTCATTAAAGTAACTATTTTAGCGTCAGAGCGGGGCAGATACTCCGCTCGGCATATAAAACAGCGAAGGGCTGTACTTGCCGTACTGCCCTTTGCTCGATTTATATGTTAGCGGAGATAGGTGCCCCGCTATCACACTAAAAGACGCGGTTGAAGATGTAATCTACGTTTTTAAGATAATACTCCAAAGTAAAGCAGCTATCAAGCTCCTCGCGGGTGAGCAGAGATGCTACCTTCTCATTTTGAGCAAGGAGTTCCTGATAATCGGCACGCTCGGCCATTGCACGCATAGCTACTGGCTGAACGGTGTCGTAAGCCTCCTCGCGAGAGAGTCCCTTGTCAATCAGGGCATTCATAACGCGCTGAGCAAAGATTACCTTACGGGTGCGATAGATATTCTCCATCATAACATCCTCAAATACGACAAGATTATCAAGAATACCCTTGAAGCGGCAGAGCATATAGTCCAAAAGCTCGGTTGCATCTGGGAGGATGATACGCTCGGTAGCTGAGTGAGAGATATCACGCTCGTGCCAGAGAGCTACATTCTCGCAAGCGGTAGCCATATAGCCACGCATTACGCGAGCGCAACCGCAGATATTCTCGCTACTGATTGGATTACGCTTGTGAGGCATTGCGCTTGAGCCCTTCTGTCCCTTACCGAATGACTCCTCCACCTCATGCACCTCTGTACGCTGGAGGTTACGCACCTCCATAGCCATCTGCTCCAAAGTAGAGGCGATAACTGCGAGAGTTGCGATATAGTAAGCGTGACGGTCACGCTGGATGACCTGAGTTGAGATATCTGCGCTATCGATACCGAGCTTCTCGCACACATAGTCCTGAATTACAGGCGGGATGTTTGCGAAGTTACCTACAGCGCCGCTCATCTTACCAACCTCTACGCCACGTGCCGCAGTACGGAAACGCTCGAGGTTGCGCTTCATCTCCTCATACCACAAAGCCCACTTAAGACCAAAGCAGGTGATATCTGCATGAATACCGTGTGTACGGCCAATGCATGGAGTGCTCTTAAACTCATAAGCACGACGCTTAAGCACCTCAAGGAACTCAACCAAGTCCTGCTCAAGGATTGCATTTGCCTGCTTAAGCAGATAACCGTTTGCTGTATCAACAACATCGGTAGATGTAAGGCCGTAGTGCACCCACTTACGCTCCTCGCCCAAAGTCTCAGAGACGGCACGAGTAAATGCCACAACATCGTGACGAGTCTGCTCCTCAATCTCCTTAATGCGGTCGATATTAAAAGATGCCTTCTCCCACAACTTTGCAACATCCTCCTTTGGCACTACACCAAGTGTGCTCCACGCCTCAGAAGCCAAAATCTCCACCTTTAGATAGGCATTGAACTTATTCTGCTCAGTCCATACATTACGCATGACCTCGCGGCTGTATCTTTCAATCATAATAATATAATTTTGTTTTATAACTTCTTCTGTTAAATCAATACCAGAACTATCTGTAGTCTGCTTTATGCCTTTAGCTGTTAGCTATTAACCAATAGCATTACTTCTGTCTATTAAGGAAACACTCGATAGTGTTCTGCATAAGCATTGTGATAGTCATCGGGCCTACGCCACCTGGAACCGGAGTGATGTGTGATGCAATATCCTTAACGCCCTCAAAGTCAACATCACCACAGAGCTTACCTGTTGCCTCATCGCGGTTTACACCCACATCTATAACAATTGCACCCGGACGCACCATATCGGCAGTAACCATGCGCGCACGACCAACAGCTGCAATAAGGATATCGGCACCACGACAAACATCTGCAAGATTCTTTGTGCGTGAGTGAGCGATAGTAACCGTTGCATTAGCGTCAAGCAGCAGCTTTGCCATAGGTTTGCCTACAATATTGCTACGACCGACAACAACTGCATTTGCACCAGCCACATTAAATCCGCACTCCTCAATCATGCGCATAACACCCTTTGGAGTACATGGCTTAATGCAAGGCTTGCCGAGCCAAAGATTTGCCACATTATCAGGGTGGAAGCCATCAACATCCTTCTCAAGCGCAATGGCATCGATAACCTTCTCCTCATCAATATGCTTTGGCAATGGAAGCTGAACAAGTACGCCATCCACCTTCTCATCTGCATTAAGGCGCTCAATCTCTGCGAGCAACTCTGCCTCAGATACAGTCTCGGGCATTGTAATCAGAATACTCTCAAAACCGCACACCTCACACGCCTTGATTTTACCGCGTACATATGACTGCGATGCAGGATTCTCACCCACAAGAATAACCGCCAATGACGGCACTCTGCCATACTTTGCCTTAAGCTCTACAACCTGCTCTGCCATCTGCTCTTTGAGCTTTGCAGAGAGCAATTTTCCATCTATAATCATACTTTGAATATTTTATAATTCAAACTTATCAGTAACTGTTTTGGAACTGTTTGCAAGATTATTTTTGCCTGTTTTGTGGCTATTTTCTACTCAAATTCGAGGCGCATAGCGGCACTATGTAACAAGAATTTGAGGAGAAAAGAGTCGTAAGCAGTCTAAAAGAACGAAACAAATAGTTGCAATACAGTTACTTAAATGCCTTATGTCCGATATCGGTACGGTAAAACAAATTCTCGCACTCAATCTTTGCAACCTCAGTATTAGCCTTTGCATGTGCAGCTGCAAGAGTCTCAGCCTTGCAGACAACAATCATCACACGACCACCAGCAGTTACTATCTCGCCATCCTTTGCAGCTGTACCCATATGGTAAATCTGACCATCTACAGCCTCAAGGCCCTTGATTGCATAACCCTTCTCGTAGCTACCCGGATAACCCTTAGACGCAAGCACGATTCCCAAAGTTGCAAAGCTGTCCCAAGTAGGCTCAACGGCATCTGCACCTGTTGCCACTGCCTCAAAAATATCGCAGATATCGCTTGAGATAAGAGGAAGTACTACCTCTGTCTCAGGATCACCAAAGCGAGCATTAAACTCGATAACCTTAATGCCATTTGGAGTCTTCATCAGACCTCCATAGAGCACACCGGTAAGTGGGCAACCCTCTGCCACCATAGCTGCAGCTGTTGGGCGCATAACCTTCTCCATAGCATACTCCATATCCTCATCAGTGATAAATGGCAGGCAAGTATAAGCACCCATACCACCTGTATTTGGGCCTGTATCGCCATCAAAAGCACGCTTATGGTCTTGTGCAACAGGCATAGGATAGAGTTTATCGCCACATACAAAGCACATAAGCGAGAACTCAGGACCCTCAAGGTACTCCTCAATCACAACACGGCCCTTGCCGAAACTCTCGTCAAGGAGCATATCACGCAGAGCCTCATCAGCCTCCTGCTCAGTCATCGCTACCACAACACCCTTACCTGCAGCAAGGCCATCGTACTTGAGAACTGTAGGAACGCCTGTACGATCTACATAAGCCTTTGCCTGCTCGTAGTTATCAAACGCCTCGTAAGCAGCTGTTGGGATGTCATACTTAACCATCAACTGCTTTGCGAACTCCTTGCTTGACTCAATACGCGTTGCAGCCTTTGTGTGTCCAAAAATCTTCAGACCCGCAGCGCGGAAAGCATCTACAACGCCAGCCGCAAGTCCAGCCTCTGGGCCTACAACAGTAAGGTCAATACCCTTCTCAATTGCAAAAGCCTTCAAGCCCTCAACATCTGTATCCTTGATAGCTACACACTCTGCCTGAGTTGCAATACCTGCATTACCCGGAGCACAATATATCTTATCTACCTGTGCCGAGCGGCTGAGAGCATCGACAATAGCGTGCTCTCGGCCACCAGAACCTATAACTAATACTCTCTTACCCATTTTTTAGTGCTTAAAATGGCGCATACCTGTGAACAACATTGTAATACCAAGCTCGTTTGCCTTCTTGATTGAATCCTCATCACGGATACTTCCACCAGGCTGAACGATAGCTGTTACGCCATACTGCGCAGCAAATGCTACAGTGTCATCAAATGGAAGGAAACCGTCAGAAGCAAGTACAAGGCCCTCAGTAAAGCCTGCAGCCTGAGCCTGCTTAAGAGCAATCTCAGCAGAACCTACACGGTTCATCTGACCAGCACCAACACCGAGTGTATGACCGTCCTTAACAACTGCAATAGCGTTTGACTTAACGTGCTTAACAACTCTCCAACCGAAGTTAAGGTCAACAAGCTGTGCCTCGGTAGGCTTAGCCTCGGTTACGCACATATCCTCTGTAACAGCCTTTGTTACAGTGTCAAGCTGCTGAACGAGCAGACCGCCATTTACGCTGATATACTGGTTAAGAGGCTTCTCTGACTTAGTCATATCGACCTTGAGCAGACGAAGATTCTTCTTTGCACCCAAAATCTCAAGCGCCTCAGCAGTAAACTCAGGAGCCATAACAATCTCAAGGAAGATTGGCTTCATACCGAGCGCAACCTCCGCTGTAAGTGGACGGTTTACGGCAACAATACCACCATAGATTGATACCTTATCAGCCTCGTATGCTGCAGTCCATGCCTCCTCGATTGTAGCGCCGATAGCAGCACCACAAGGGTTCATATGCTTAAGTGCTACGCAGAATGGCTCATCGAACTCACGAACAATATTGAGAGCAGCATTTGCATCCTGAATATTGTTATATGAGAGCTCCTTACCACCGAGCTGCTCAGCATAAGCCAGCGAGAATGCTGTTGTCTGGTTGTCTGAGTAGAACTTAGCGCTCTGATGAGGGTTCTCACCATAACGAAGTGACTGCTTAACATCGAACTCAAGGAAGAGCTTCTCTGAAAGGCCAGCCTTCTCGCGCATAAATGTAGCGATGCAGCTATCATACTGTGCAGTATGTGTGTAAGCCTTCGCAGAGAGGGCAAGGCGAGTCTCTACAGTTGTGTTACCACCCTGAGCAATCTCATCAAGGACTGCCTTATAGTCTGCCGGATCGCAAACTACAGTAACATCACGGTAGTTCTTAGCTGCACTGCGGAGCATAGATGGGCCACCGATGTCAATATTCTCGATAGCATCCTCCATAGTCACATCAGGATTTGCAATTGTCTGGCGGAATGGGTAGAGATTTACGCAAACAAGGTCGATAAACTCGATACCATTCTCTCTCAGAGCCTGAAGATGATTCTCCTCGTCACGGCGAGCCAAAAGACCACCGTGAACCTTTGGATGGAGGGTCTTTACACGACCATCACAAATCTCAGGGAAACCTGTCACATCGCTAATACCGATAGTCTTGACACCCTCCTGCTCCAGAAGACGCTGTGTACCACCTGTAGCAATAATCTGCCAACCAAATGACTCAAGCCCCTTTACAAACTCAACAAGTCCGCTCTTGTCACTTACACTTACTAATGCTCTTTTCATTTTATAATAACTTTTTAATTGTTTCTACATACATTTTATGCTCTATCTGCTGACCGATACGGTGTACCTCCTCTGCATCACAACCATCATAGTTAAAGGCCTGCTGGGCGATAATCTTACCACCATCAAGGGTGTTATCGACCCAATGAATTGTGATTCCAAAAACCTTTACGCCATACTCAATTGCCTGCTCAACAGCCCTTGCACCAGCAAACGCAGGGAGCAGCGATGGATGGATATTGATAATTCTACCACCATATGCGCTGAGCAGAGTTTGGCCCACAATACGCATATAACCGGCAAGGCAGACAAGCTCGACTGCTCGACTATCGAGCATCTGAACAATCTCCTGTTCATACTCCTGTTTGGAGTTATACGCCTTTGGAGTAAATACAAACGTATCTATCCCCAATTTCTTGGCCTTCTCAACAACTGCCGCCTGCGGTTTATCGCAGACCAGCAGAGCAACACGGGCATCTAACTCTCCCCTATTGCACGCCGAGACTATCGCCTCAAAGTTGGTACCCTCTCCGCTCGCAAATACAGCTATTTGGTGCATAACAAAGTAGAGTTCTACTTAATTACTACGCCCTCAGTATCTGTTACACGACCGATAACTGAAGCCTTCTCACCTGCAGCGGTAAGAATCTCTACAGCCTTAGCAGCCTCAGACTCATCGAGAACTACAACCATACCTACACCCATATTGAAGATGTTAAACATCTCACGGTGAGGAATATTGCCATACTTCTCAAGCAGACGGAATACCGGAAGAATCTCCCAAGTACCCTCAGTAATCTCAAGGCCCTGACCCTCGTGCAGTACGCGAGGAATATTCTCGTCAAAACCACCACCGGTGATGTGGCAGATACCGTGAACATTGCAGTTACGGATAACCTCAAGCACCTGACGAACATAGATCTTTGTAGGGGTAAGGAGTGTCTCGCCCAACTTTGCACCATTTAGCTCCTCGTAAGAGGCATTAAGGTCAAGGTTATTGTCAGAAACAACCTTACGCACAAGGCTGAAACCATTTGAGTGGACACCGCTTGAAGCGATACCTACAAGCACATCACCCACCTTTACCTTGCTACCATCAATGAGCTGTGACTTCTCAACAACACCGCAAGTAAAACCAGCGATATCATAGTCACCACCCTCATACATACCTGGCATCTCGGCAGTCTCGCCGCCGATAAGTGCGCAACCTGCCTGACGACAACCCTCTGCAACACCGGCAACAATAGCCTCAACCTTCTCAGGAATATTGTGACCCAACGCCACATAATCGAGGAAGAAGAGTGGCTCTGCACCCTGTGCAAGGACATCGTTTACACACATTGCAACAGCATCAATACCGATAGTATCGTGCTTGTCAAGTGCAAATGCAATCTTGAGCTTAGTACCTACACCGTCAGTACCGCTGACCAATACCGGCTCCTTAACGCCGAGTGATGCAAGGTCAAACATGCCGCCAAAAGCACCAATATTACCCATTGTACCTGTGCGCTGGGTAGATGCAACGTGTTGCTTAATACGGCGTACCACCTCGTAGCCCGCCTCCAGGTTTACACCTGCTTTTTCATAATTTACAGCCATATATCTAATTTTTTATTTGTTTGCCTCTTCAATCTTTTTGTAAGTGTTTGTTGGATATTTGCCATCAAAGCAAGCAAGACACATATCCTCTCTACCGATAGCAGACTTCAGTGTTGCCTCATATGACAAGAATGCCAATGAATCTGCACCAATAGCCTGACAAGCCTGCTCTACGCTCATTCTTGCAAGCATCAGCTCCTCAAGCGTAGATGTATCCACACCATAGAAACATGGATGGGTCATAGTTGGGCTTGCGATACGAACATGCACCTCTGTTGCGCCTGCCTCGCGGAGCATATTGACAATACGACGCGATGTGGTTCCGCGAACAATCGAGTCATCTACAAGCACTACGCGCTTACCGTTTACAATACTGCGTACTGGCGAGAGCTTCATTCTTACACCCTTCTCGCGAAGGTTCTGCGATGGCTGGATAAATGTTCGGCCAACATACTTGTTCTTAATAAGACCCAGCTCGTATGGCAGACCACTCGCCTCGCTATAACCCTGCGCAGCGCTCAAGCTTGAATCAGGTACACCTACTACAATATCAGCCTCAACTGGCGCCTCCTTATAGAGGCGACGACCAGACTCCTTACGATATGCGTGGACATTGCAACCGTCAATATCGCTATCAGGACGAGCAAAGTAGATATACTCCATTGCACACATCTTGCACTTGCAGCAAGCAGGATCGGCATAGAACGATGAACGGATACCCTTGCGGTCGATAGTTACAATCTCACCTGGGGCAACATCACGAACAAACTCTGCACCGATAGTATCGAATGCACAAGTCTCGCTACTTACAACATATCCATCGCCGAGCTTACCGATAGCAAGCGGGTGGAAACCGTACTTATCGCGGCAAGCGTAGATACGATTCTTTGTCATAATAAGGAAGACAAATGCACCCTCCATCTGCTTAAGCGCGTCGATAATAGCGAAGATACGATGATCCTCAGTATTATCCTTCTTAATCAGGTGGGCAAGCAACTCTGCATCAGAGCGAGAGTGGAACAGAGAGCCTCGGCTCTCAAGTTCCGCTTTCAAAATCTCTGCATTGACAATATTTCCGTTGTGTGCCAGCGCAAAGTCACCTGAACCATGGTGGAAATAGAGTGGCTGTACATTACCCATGCTGCGATGTGCAGCACCTGTGTAGAGTACATGACCAATAGCCATATGACCATCCAACTCGGAAATCTTCTGCTCGTTGAACACCTCAGAAACAAGGCCCATGCCGCGATGACGCTTCATGCTACCTTCTGCATCTACGCTAACAATTCCGCAACCCTCCTGACCACGGTGCTGCATTGTGTGCAGACCGTAATATATCATTGACGAAGCGTGTTCTACTCCATAAACTCCTAAAACACTCATTATACCTATATATTATATATTACGCCTTGAAATAGTTTACTGCATTCTCAAAGATATTCTGACACTTCTCGCCTGCAATATTCTTAAACAGACCATCCAGGTAACGCTCTGTATGACCCATCTTACCCAAAATCTGACCATCACGGCTAATGATACCCTCAATACCGTAAGATGAACCATTTGGATTGTGAGGAGCATCTGTAGTAGCTCTACCCTGAGCATCTGTGTACTGGAATGCCACCTGACCATTAGCAAAGAGCTCCTCTGCCAACTCTGGGCTTACGACAAACTTGCCCTCTCCGTGGCTCACTGCAATTGAGTGCAGGTCGCCAACCTTGAATGATGACAACCAAGGTGAAGCGGTTGTTCCCACACGAGTTGTAACAATCTGTGAAATGTGGCGGTGAATATCATTATGGAACAGTGTAGGTGACGCTGTAGTAACCATACCCAAACGACCATATGGGAGCAGACCCGACTTAACGAGCGCCTGGAAACCGTTACAGATACCAAGTATCAGACCGCCACGATCGAGCAGAGCGTGAACAGACTTTGTCACATCTGCATTATTGAGCACGCCTGCGATAAACTTACCGCTACCATCCGGCTCATCACCAAGCGAGAAACCACCACTGAGCACCAAGATATGGCTATTGTCAATAGCCTCACACATTCGGCTGATTGAGTCGAAAATAGCATCTGAAGTGAGGTTACAGAATACGCCAATCTCTGTCTGTGCACCTGCACGCTCAAATGCGCGAGCAGTATCGTAGTCACAGTTTGTACCCGGGAATACAGGCAGATATACCTTAACAGTATCAACCTTCTCACCCTTATACTTAGGCGCCGCTGCTGTGCAAGCTGCCTCACGGCAAGGCTCTCCAGCAAGACCCTTTGATGGATATACGCTCTCAAAACGTGCTGTATTAGCCTTGAGAAGCGCATCAAGAGCAACTGTCTCACCATTTACTATGAGGCTCTTCTGCTCAATAGTCTCTCCGATAAGCAGAGCTGCTGCATCGGCAATCTCCTCAGTGCTCTCAACAACGATTGAGCCGTAGTTATAGTCAAACAACTCGTTGTTATCAATTGTAATAGTTGCACCTATCTCGTTACCAAAGCTCATCTTAGCTACAGCCTCAGCCACGCCACCAAAGCCAACTGCATAAGCAGCCACTACACTACCCTTCTCAATAAGGTCTGTAACGAGAGTGAAGTTGTGACGCAGAGCATCGCAATCCGGCGTATAGTCACCCTTTGGAGTGTGCTTTACAAGGTAGAGCTTATGGCCTGCAGCCTTAAACTCAGGGCTGATAACAGTACGAGCATCAACAGTTGTAATACCGAATGCGATAAGGGTTGGTGGAACATTAATATCGTTAAATGTACCGCTCATAGAGTCCTTACCACCGATAGATGGCAAACCGAGCGCGTGCTGCATCTTGAGTGCACCAAGCAGAGCAGCCATAGGCTTACCCCAAGAGCTGCGATCAGTCATACGCTCAAAATACTCCTGATATGAGAAGCGCATCTTATCAAAGCGAGCGCCTGCAGCCACAACCTTAGCCACCGCCTCAACAACGGCGTACTGTGCACCGTGATATGGACTCCAGTTTGAGATATATGGGTTGTAACCAAATGCCATAATACTTGCAGTATTGGTCTTACCGTGGCGAACAGGCAGAGTCTGAACAGATACCTGGCTCTCGGTTGTCTGAGTGCGACCACCAAATGGCATCAGGACTGTCGATGCACCGATAGTAGAGTCAAACATCTCGATAAGACCCTTCTGGCTGACAACATTCCAATCCTTGAGGTTTGCAGTGAGCTGCTCAGCAACATTTGCGCCCTCAACTGTACGAGCAAATGGATTACGCTGCTCAACTGCAGGGATAGTTACCTGTGTATAGTGCTTTGCACCTGCACTGTCGATAAACTCACGCTTAAGGTCAACGATAAGCTCTCCATGGAAATACATTCTCATGCGCTGGGTATCTGTCACATCGGCAACGTGGTTAACCTCAACATTCTCCTCAGCACACAGAGCCATCATTGTCTCCATATCCTTACGCTCAACAACTACAGACATACGCTCCTGCGACTCGCTGATTGCAAGTTCTGTAGAGTTAAGACCATTATACTTAACAGGAACACGGTCAAGATAGATATCCAAACCATCTGTAAGCTCACCAATGGCAACGCTCACACCTCCTGCACCAAAGTCATTTGACTTCTTAATCAGACGTGTCACATCTGCACGACGGAACAGACGCTGAATCTTACGCTCCTCAGGAGCATTACCCTTCTGCACCTCTGAGCCACACTCCTCAAGCGAAGCGGCTGTATGCTGCTTTGATGAGCCGGTAGCTCCACCGATACCATCACGACCAGTTCTACCACCCATAAGCAGTACAACATCGCCCGGAGCCGGAGACTCACGACGTACATTCTCTGCCTTGACAGCACCAACTACAGCACCAACCTCAAGACGCTTTGCAACATAGTTATCGTGGAAAATCTCGCGAACATGTGTTGTTGCAAGACCAATCTGATTTCCGTAGCTTGAGTAACCAGCTGCAGCCTTACGAGAGATTACGCGCTGTGGCAACTTACCCGCCATTGTCTGTGAAACACTCTTGTAGATATCACCTGCACCGGTCACACGCATTGCCTGATATACATAGGCACGACCTGACAGTGGGTCACGAATAGCGCCACCAAGACATGTTGATGCACCACCAAACGGCTCAATCTCTGTTGGGTGGTTATGTGTCTCGTTCTTAAACTGGAGCAACCACTTCTCGGTCTGTCCGTCAACATCTACATCGACAAAGATGCTACAAGCGTTATTCTCCTCGCTCTGCTCCATATCGTCCAAAAGACCCTTATGACGCAGATAGCGAGCACCGATAGTTGCAATCTCCATCAGACAGAGGCTCTTATGCTCACGACCAAGCTCAGTACGCATCATACCAAACTCAGCAAGTGCGCTCTCAAACTCGCTCTTCATGAACGAATCGTCAATCTTAATCTCTGTAATCTCTGTAGTAAAGGTTGTATGACGGCAGTGGTCAGACCAATATGTATCAAGGATACGAAGCTCTGTCTGTGAAGGGTTGCGACCCTCATTGCGGAAGTAGTTTACAACCTCACGCAAGTCGTCTGCATTCATAGCAAGAGAGTTTGCCTTGCAATAGTCTGCAAGCTCCTCCTCCTTCATATCTGTAAAGCCCTCCAAGATAGGTACAGGGCGAATCTCTGCCTGCTCATTATCTGCAAGACGTGACAAATCCTTCTCTCGAGACTCAACAGCGTTGATGTAGTAACGCTTTACAGCCTCAATATCAGTATCAGTTACACCATTATCAAAAATGAGCAACTTTGAACTGCGAATTTTAACATCAGCTGTAGGCTCGATAAGGCGAACGCAATCCACAGCCGAAGATGCACGCTGGTCAAACTGACCCGGCAAGCACTCTACAGCCAGATACTTCAGCCCCTCAAGCGGACACTCGTCAGTCACCTTATCGGTGACAATCTCACCAAACACCGAATAACGGCAACGCTCAATCAACTCCTCAGTAAAGCCGAACAGGTCATACACGTTCAGCACGCGGAGCGACTTGATATTAAGACCGAGGTTTTCATTGAGCTCACTCTGCAACGAGTGCGCCTCAACCTGAAACTCGGCATACTTTTCAACAAAAACTCTATAACTCTTCATATCGGGAAATAGTATATTTTACAACTCTGAAGCAAGTACAGTCTCAGTCTGCTGCTTGCGATACTCAATAAGGCGAGCCTCAAGCTCAGGATCGGTCAACGCAAAGATAGAGGCTGCAATAAGTGCTGCATTCTTAGCGCCGTTAATCGCTGTAGTTGATACCGGAATACCACCAGGCATCTGAACAATTGAGAGCAGAGAGTCAAGACCACCCAAAGCCGATGTCTTGATTGGCACACCAATTACAGGCACTGTAGTAAGACCTGCAGTCACACCTGCAACGTGTGCTGCACCACCTGCGCCGGCGATAATAGCACCGATACCGCGCTCACGTGCTGTAGTTGCATACTCAAACATCAAATGCGGGGTACGGTGTGCGCTGATTACACGCTTCTCATACTCAATACCCAACTGCTCAAGGGTCTCAACAGCTGCTGACATAACGCCCCAGTCACTTGTAGAGCCCATAATAACTGCTACCTTCATAATTTTCTTTATTTAGATTACACTTTTAATTCAAAACAAAAACCACCACAACGAGTACGCTGTGATGGCTATTTTACACACTCTTTCTGCTGCAGACACACCGCGCGCTTTGAACGCATCTTTCGGCGATGTACGCACCCCGACTCAACACCACGAAGAGTATCCTCCGAATGCCCAACAACCGCAGAATGTGCCACAAATCCTTTCATACGGCAAAAATACGAAACTTTGCTTGGATAGAAAAATTTTCAGAGCACTTTTTTCAACACTTTTTCAACGAAAAAGCAAAAAATGTTTTTTTCAAAAAAAATAGCCCAAAAAGTTGCAACGTTCCAAAAAATATTCGTACCTTTGCACAAATTATAAACATCCCGATGAAAAGAATTAACCACTCTCGCATTCTCGGTCCGACAATTTGCTGTACTGCACTCGGACTTTATGGTAAAAGAGTGTGCGTTGTGTTCGGAGCTGAGGGAGTGTGTGCAAAATAGAGCGGGGTACGTTTGTGCCTCGCTCTTTGTTACATTGTTAATTAAGTATGTTTAACAGATAAAAAAGTAAAATTATGTCGTTTTTAACAGAGAGAGTTCAGCAAGAGGGTTTGACCTTTGATGATGTTTTGTTGGTACCTGCATATTCAGAGGTACTGCCTCGCGAGGTGAGTCTGAAGAGCCGTTTTTCGCGTAACATCACACTCAACATCCCTATCGTTTCGGCAGCTATGGATACCGTTACCGAGGCTCCTATGGCTATCGCTATTGCTCGTGAGGGTGGTATCGGTGTTATTCACAAGAATATGTCTATTGCAGAGCAGGCTGCTCAGGTTCGCAAGGTAAAGCGTGCTGAGAATGGCATGATTTACGACCCTGTAACCATCACCGGCAACCAGACTGTTGGCGACGCTTTGGCACTTATGCGTGAGAACAAAATCGGTGGTATTCCGGTTGTTGACGAGCAGAATATGCTTGTAGGTATCGTAACTAACCGTGACCTCCGTTTCCAGAAGGATATGGATCGTAAGATTGCCGAGGTTATGACCTCTGAGAATCTGGTAACAATTACCAACGCTGAGACTGAGGATGTTAAGGATGTTCTGTTGCGTAACAAGATTGAGAAGTTGCCTGTTGTTGATGCTGAGGGTCACTTGGTAGGCCTTATCACATACAAGGACCTTACTAAGGTGCAGGATCACCCAAATGCTTGTAAGGATAGCAAGGGTCGTCTTCGCGTAGCTGCCGGTGTTGGTGTTACTGCCGACTCTATGGATCGTGTAGATGCACTCGTAGCAGAGTCTGTTGATGCAGTAGTTCTTGACTCTGCACACGGCCACTCAAAGAATATCGTAGGTCTGCTCAAGCGCATCAAGGAGAAGTATCCTCATCTTGATGTTGTCGTAGGTAACATCGCTACTGCAGAGGCTGCACGCTACTTGGCTGAGAATGGTGCTGACGGCATCAAGGTTGGTATCGGCCCTGGTTCAATCTGTACTACACGTATCATTGCCGGTGTTGGTGTTCCACAGCTTACAGCTATCTTCGACGTTGCTAGCGCTGTTAAGGGCATGGATGTTGCAGTTATCGCTGACGGTGGTCTGCGCTACTCAGGTGATATTGTTAAGGCGCTTGCTGCTGGTGGAGACTGCGTAATGTGCGGCTCTATGTTTGCCGGCACTGAGGAGGCTCCGGGCGAGACTATCATCTACAACGGCCGTAAGTTCAAGACATACCGCGGTATGGGCTCTATCGACGCTATGAAGGCTGGTTCTACAGACCGCTACTTCCAGGATAGCCAGACCGCTACCAACAAGCTCGTTCCAGAGGGTATCGTAGGTCGCGTGCCATTCAAGGGTGCACTCAACGAGACTGTATATCAGCTCGTAGGTGGTATCCGCTCTGGTATGGGTTACTGTGGCGCTAAGGATCTTGCAACACTCCGCACAGCTCGCTTTATCCGCGTAACTGCAAGCGGTGTTATCGAGAACCACCCACACGATATCACTATCACTCGCGAGACTCCAAACTACACACGCGGTGAGTAAGACGCTGTATTAAACCTATTTACTTCGTTCTTTTTATACTCTTTACGGTTCTTCCCTCTTCAAATTTCCGTTACATAGTACCGCTATGCGCCAAAAATTAAAAGAGGAAATAACCACAAAAGAGTTAAAAATAACTTTGTAAACAGATTCAAAACAGCATCTGAATATTTTTTGAAATTTTGAAACAATTAAGAACATTTATCACATATTAGGTTATGAAACAAGATATGATTGTCATTTTGGACTTGGGCAGCCACGAGAATACTGTCCTTGCCCGCGCTATTCGTGCACTTGGTGTATATAGCGAGATATATCCACACGATATTACTGCAGCCGAGCTTAAGGCTCTGCCAAATGTAAAGGGTGTAATTATCAACGGTGGTCCTAACAATGTTATTGATGGTGTTGCTATCGACGTTCTGCCAGAGATTTACGAGGCAGGCTTCCCTGTAATTGCAGCAGGTCACGACAAGGCTCTATGCGAGGTTAAGCTCGCTCAGTTTACTGACGATGTAGAGGCTATTAAGGAGACTGTAAAGAGCTTTGTATTTGATGTTTGCAAGGCTGAGGCTAACTGGAATATGACCAACTTCGTAAACGACCAGGTAGAGCTTATCCGTCGTCAGGTTGGTGACCGCAAGGTGCTGCTTGCACTCTCAGGTGGTGTTGACTCATCTGTTGTTGCAGCGCTGCTCCTCAAGGCTATTGGCGACAACCTCGTTTGCGTACACGTAAACCACGGTCTTATGCGTAAGGGCGAGAGCGAGAATGTTGTGGAGGTGTTCCGCAACCAGCTCTGCGCAAACCTTGTATATGTAGATGCTACTGAGCGTTTCCTCTCAAAATTGGAGAACGTTGCAGACCCAGAGCAGAAGCGTAAGATTATCGGTGGCGAGTTTATCCGCGTATTTGAGGAAGAGGCTCGCAAGCTTGAGGGTATCGACTTCCTCGGTCAGGGTACAATCTATCCGGATATCGTTGAGAGCGGTACCAAGACTGCTAAGATGGTTAAGTCTCACCACAACGTAGGTGGTCTTCCTGAGGATATGCAGTTTGAGCTCGTTGAGCCACTGCGTCAGCTCTTTAAGGATGAGGTTCGTGCTTGCGGTTTGGAGCTCGGTCTTCCATACGAGATGGTATTCCGTCAGCCATTCCCAGGCCCAGGTCTCGGTGTTCGCGTTTTGGGTGCTATTACCCGCGAGCGTCTTGAGGCTGTACGCGAGTCTGATGCAATTCTTCGCGAGGAGTTTGCAAAGGCTGGCCTTGACAAGCAGGTTTGGCAGTACTTCACCGTTGTGCCTGACTTCAAGAGCGTAGGTGTTCGCAACAACGCACGTTCATACGAGTACCCTGTAATCATCCGCGCCGTAAATACTGTAGATGCGATGACTGCAACTATTGAGCGCGTAGATTGGGATATCCTCTGCCGCATTACTGACCGTATCCTTGCAGAGGTACCAAATGTGAACCGCGTTTGCTATGATATGTCACCAAAGCCTAACGCAACTATCGAGTGGGAGTAGTTTTGATGTGAAAAGGCAGCATTAGCTGCACATCGTTCAAATCCCCGAATGAGCAGTACTCCAAGTACAGCCCATCCGGGGATTTCTCACGATGCACACCTACTACCACCTTTTGACATCAAAACGAGGGGTGGGATAAGTTACTTGAATTTGGCATTTACCCACCTATTTTACTAACTTTAGTGTTATGAAAGTTGGAATTATTCAGACCGATATCGTTTGGTGTGATGTCCCCACGAATATTGCACGCGCCGAAGCTCTGATTGCAGGTGCAGAGGTTGCTGACCTATACATCTTTCCCGAGATGTGGAGCACCGGGTTTGTTATTGAAGCTCAGGACGTTGCACAAACCGAGGAGAATTGCAAAGCCCTGCAATGGATGATATCGGCAGCCAAAAGATACGATTGCGCGCTGAGTGGCTCGTTGGTAATTGAGGAGGATGGCAAGTACTACAACCGCCACTACTTCGTCACACCTGAAGGTATTGCAGCACGATACGACAAAAAGCACCTCTTCCGACTCGGTGGCGAGGCTAAAAGATTCACCGCCGGAGATAAGCGCGTAGTGGTCGAGTGGCGAGGCGTGAAGTTTCTGATACAGACCTGCTATGACCTCCGCTTTCCGGTCTTTTCTCGCAATAGAAAAACCGAGCAGGGGTATGACTACGACGCTATTATCTACATCGCCTCATTCCCAACAGCAAGATTTGGTGCATGGCATACACTCTCCGCAGCAAGAGCCATCGAGAATGAGTGTTTTGTAGCAGCTGTAAACCGTACGGGAGTTGATATCTACTGCAACTACAGCGGTGGGTCTGTACTCTATGATAGTTACGGAGATGTCATTGCTCATTGTGGCGAGAGTGAATGTATTGTTGTGGCGGAACTCGATATCAATGAGCTTAACGCCAGACGCAGACGTTTTCCGACACTCCGCGATGCCGATTTGTTCAATATCGAATAAATTTGTATCTTTGCCAGCAGAGTATATTATTACATAACATAAAACTTAAAAAAAAATGAAAAAATTCGTAACCGCTATGGGATTTATTGCCCTTGCTCTGACATCTTGCACAGAGCAGCCAAAGGAGGCGGCTTGGATTGTTGACAAGTTTGACGACATCAAGGTTATCCGTTACGAGGTACCTGAGTTCGAGAACCTGCCACTCAACGAGAAGCTGCTTATTTACTACCTTGCCGAGTCGGCAAAGTGTGGTCGTGACATCATGTTCGACCAGAACTTCAAGTACAACCTTACTATCCGCCGCGCATTGGAGCAGATCTACACCACATATGAGGGTGACAAGAGCTGTCCTCAGTTCGTAGCTATGGAGAAGTACCTGAAGAAGGTTTGGTTTGCTAACGGTATCCACCACCACTACTCTAACGACAAGTTTACTCCGGAGTTCTCTCGCGAGTGGTTTGCAGAGCAGCTCAAGGGTGTAGATACAGGTTGTGTAAAGCACGAGGAGCTGTTGGAGGTTATCTTCAACCCATCTCTCTACGCTTCACGCCTCAACCAGACTGCCGGTGTAGATATGATTGCAGCATCTGCAGGCAACTACTACGAGGGTCTTACTCAGAAGGAGGTTGAGAAGTTCTACAACAAGATGATCGATCCGAAGGATCCACGTCCAATCTCTTACGGTCTTAACTCTAAGCTCGTTAAGAAGAATGGCAAGATCTACGAGCAGACCTACAAGATTGGTGGCATGTACACCGAGGCTTTGGAGCAGGTTGTATTCTGGCTTGAGAAGGCTGAGGCAGTTGCTCAGGAGCCACTTAAGACCACTATCGGTCTTTTGATTAAGTACTACCGTTCTGGTGATTTGAAGGATTTTGACGCATTTAACATCTCTTGGGTGCAGGATACACAGTCAACTGTTGACTTTGTAAACGGCTTTACTGAGACCTATGGCGATCCACTCGGTTTCAAGGCATCTTGGGAGAGCGTTGTAAACTTTATCGACAAGGCTGCTTGCGCTCGTACTCAGATTATCTCTGAGAACGCTCAGTGGTTTGAGGACAACGCACCAATCAAGCCTGAGTATCGCAAGCCGGTTGTTAAGGGCGTATCTGCAAAGGTTATCACCGTTGCTATGCTCGGTGGCGACTGCTACCCTGCTACCCCAATCGGTATCAACCTTCCAAATGCAGACTGGATTCGTAAGGAGTACGGCTCAAAGTCTGTAACTATCGACAACATCACCTATGCTTATAACAAGGCAGCTCAGGGCAACGGCTTCTCTGAGGAGTTCGTTCTCCGCGCAGAGGATCGCGAGCGCATGAAGCAGTGGGGCAAGCTCTCTGACGATCTGCACACCGACCTTCACGAGTGTCTTGGCCACGGTTCAGGTCAGCTCGCTCCTGGTACAACAGGTACAGAGCTCGGTTCTTACTCTTCAACCCTTGAGGAGACCCGTGCAGACCTCTTCGCACTCTACTACTTGGGTGACCAGAAGATGGTTGAGATTGGTCTTATCCCAACTCTCGACGTTGCTAAGGCTCAGTACGCATCTTATATTATGAACGGTATGATGACTCAGCTCTCTCGCATCGAGCTTGGCAAGAATGTCGAGGAGTCACACATGCGTAACCGTAAGATGATTGCGGAGTGGTGCTATGAGAAGGGCAAGGAGAACAATGTTATCGAGTGGGTTGAGAAGGATGGCAAGAAGTACATCGTTGTAAACGACTTCGACGCTCTGCGCAAGCTTTTCGGCGATATGCTCTACGAGGTACAGCGCATCAAGAGCGAGGGTGACTACGAGGCTGGTAAGGCACTTGTTGAGAACTACGGCGTAACTGTTGAGCCAGAGCTCCACAAGCAGGTTCGCGAGCGCTACTACGCACTTGGTATCGAGCCTTATGGTGGCTTTGTAAACCCTGAGTACACACTCGTTGAGAAGGATGGTCAGGTTGTTGACGTTGTGGTATCTTACCCAACTAACTACACCGAGCAGCACCTCCACTACTCTAAGGATTACTCATTCCTTCCATCAATTAACTAATTGCTTTTGGCTTTTAGCCGTTAGCTATTGGCTTAAGGTATCCGCAGATTGCGGATACCTTTTTTGTTTATTACGTCTCCTCAAAGAGGATAAAAATAGGCAAACTCTAAATATTTTTGGCAAAGTCGGCAAATAATGTCAACTTTTTATTATATTTGCATAAAGAAAATAGTTATAAGAATGTTCAGACGCGCTAACATATTGAGTAACTGCACATTACATACATTGGGAGGGAATATAAACCTCTTCCGTTATTGCTTTGTGTGCAGGGTAAGTCAATACAAATGTTGATTTACGCTGCCCTCTTTTTTTGTCAATAACCTAAAACAAATAACTTATGAGATTAAACAAAGAAAAATCACAAAACTACGAGCCTCCTATGATAGAGCTCATCGAAGCAGAGGTAGAAGGTGGATTTGCTGTTAGTGGCTATGGCTCTGATAGCGATGACACTGAATTTGAAAACTACTACTAATAATAACGATTAAGCTGTTATGAGAAGATACACTATTTTTTTTCTTTTAGCATCAGTTGTTGCAGGATTTGCCTCTTGCAATAATGTTGATATTACGCCCGACAACCCCGAGCAGCCAAGCGTGAGCAAATATGAGCAGCTCACCTTCAGCACCGCCGATGACGATGCCGGCAAAGCAGCTACACGTGCTGTGTGGTCCGATCCTAATGGCAAGGGAAACCTTATTTTCAATTGGGAAGCAGATGAGACAGGCACAGAGGTGGTGGCTATTCTTACCGGTGAAGACTCTTTTATCCCAAATTATCCGTCTGAGAATCCTACAGGTGATGAGTTGAATGACATCAAGTATCACAGTTATATGACCATCAGCCCGCAGGAAGACCTTCACAAGGCCGACTTCAAGACAGTGCGCTATTATAACAAAGGGGACAAGGAAACTGCAACGGCAGTATATGCTGTGACTCCTGTAAACGATTTCTGTATTTTCGAGGCCGATGAGACAAGCTTCAGCGCACAAATGGAGATGCCTGCATCTTTCGTACAGTCATTCTCCCAGACCCCGGAGTTCCTTCGCGACTATATGATGATGTATGCGCAGGCAACGGTTGTGAATGGTAGTGCAACGCTCAATTTCAAGCATATCCCTGCCAC
>JAZORI010000046.1:0-12937 GCA_045656505.1 Alistipes sp.
GTGACTCCTGAAATGGTATTCGCTTACTCTAACGAGGGTAAGGGCGGTGTAACTCGTACACTCCACAAGTGGGCTCGCAAATATCAGCTTCTCGACGGCACCGTACAGCGTGAGGTATTACTCAACTCTTGGGAGGGTGTTCACTTCGACACTACCGAGGAGAATTTGAGAGGAATGATTACCGACTTCGCACAGCTCGGTGGCGAGATGTTTGTTGTCGATGACGGTTGGTTTGGCCCTAAATACCCACGTAACGATGGTACATCTTCGCTTGGTGATTGGGGTATTGCAAAATCGAAGTTGCCAAACGGCATTCGTCCACTTATCGACCTCACCCACAAGAACGGTATGAAGTTTGGTATTTGGATTGAGCCTGAGATGGTTAACCTCGACAGCGACCTCTATCGTGCTCACCCTGATTGGGTACTTCGCCACACCGAGTTTGAGCCTACCTATGGTCGTGGCAAGACTCAGATGTTGCTCGATTTGACAAATCCTAAGGTGCAGGACTTTGTATTCGGCGTGGTGGACAATTTGATGACCGCTTATCCAGACATCTACTACATCAAGTGGGACAACAATATGAGTATGCACAACGCGCACAGCCAGTATCTCCCTTCTGAGCTGCAGAGCAACCTCTATGTTGACTTTACCCTTGCTTTGGAGAAGATTCTCAAGCGCATCCGTGCAAAGTATCCACATGTTGTCATCCAGCTCTGCGCATCGGGTGGTGGTCGCCTCAACTACGGCTACATGCCATACTTCCAGGAGATGTGGACTTCAGACCAGACTGATGCATACCACCGTATCCTCATCCAGTGGGGTGCGATGAACTTCTATCCGTCAAATATGCTCGCTGCACACGTAGGCTCGGCTTACAGCAAATATACACAGCGTCTGATACCTATCAAGTTCCGTTTCGATGTGGCCTCTATGTGCCGCTTGGGTATGGAGATGGTACCTGCAAAGCTCAATGACGCTGAGCGTGAGTATGCAAAGCGTGCCATTGCAGAGTATAAGACTATCCGCCCTGTGGTTCAGCAGGGTGATCTCTACCGTCTCGTATCACCATATGAGGGTCTGCGCGACTTCTCATCACTGATGTACGTGACTGAGAACAAGGATAGAGCCGTGCTCTTTGCATACCGCCACTGGTTCAAGCACGAGATGTCAAACATCATCATCCGTCTTGACGGTCTTAATCCTGATGCTAAGTACACCATCCGTGAGGTTGCACCTGAGGTGGAGGGCAAGCCTGTACAGATTCATGGCAAGACCATCAGTGGTCGCACCCTTATGCAGGAGGGTATTGTAATCCCTGAGCTTGTCAAGGGCTTTACAAAGAATGCACCACTCGGCGAGGTTCGTGCAGGAAACGATTTCAGAAGTGTTATCCTCGAGCTTACCGAGGTTAAGTAGTAGAAGATATGATTACAAAGGCTGTTTTCAAGTGTAGCTCAGAGAAGATATCGCAAGTCCCTAAAGACTCTATGCCCGATATTGCCTTTATCGGTCGCAGTAATGTGGGCAAGAGTTCGCTCATCAACATGCTTACCCAGCATAAGGGTCTTGCAAAGGTCTCTGCCACACCGGGCAAGACACGACTTATCAACCACTTTACAATCAACAACAGTTGGTACCTGGTCGATCTGCCTGGCTATGGCTATGCCCGCACCTCAAAGAGCACACGCGGCAGCTTTGCTAAGATTATAACAGACTATGTCTTCAAGTGCGAGAAGATGCACTTCCTCTTCGTGCTTGTAGATTCACGCCTTGAGCCGCAGAAGATAGACCTTGAGTTTATCGAGCAGCTGGGCATGAACGGTGTTCCGTTCGGTATCATCTTCACAAAGGCAGATAAACTCTCCAAAACACAGTTGCAACGCAGTATCTCTACCTATCAGCAGATACTCTTACAGCAGTGGGAGGAGCTACCGCCAATGTTCGCCAGCTCATCTGAAAAGGGGCTTGGCAGAGATGAAATCGTCGGATATATCGAGCAAATATTAAAAGATTTTAATAAAGATAGTAAATAATAGCTTTTTATTGCTATCTTTGCGACGAAAAGATTAGCTATTGGCTGTTTGCCATTGGCTATTGGCCTTTCTGAGGAATTTTATATACAACCGCTTTGCGGATACCTCTATAAGGCTAAAAGCCAACAGCTAAAGGCTAAAAGCAAAATTTGTGAACAAAATTTTATCCACAAATACACAAAACACTATGGCTATCCACAAAATTAAGTTCTTCACAGGACGCTCTTCTCGCTACTTGGCAGAGAAGATTGTTGCCGCTTATGGCACAACACTTGGTGATTGCGAGTGCCTCGAGTTCAGCGATGGCGAGTTCCAGCCACGTTATGCTGAGTCTATTCGCGGTTGCACCGTATTTATCATCCAGTCAACATTCCCTAATGCTGACAATCTGATGGAGTTGCTCATGATGATTGACGCAGCTCGTCGCGCATCAGCCTACAAGGTTATTGCCGTTATCCCTTACTTCGGTTGGGCTCGTCAGGATCGCAAGGATCGTCCACGTGTTCCTATCACCTCAAAGCTCGTTGCAAACATGCTTACTGCAGCAGGCGTTGACCGCGTGATGACTATGGACCTCCACGCAGACCAGATTCAGGGCTTCTTTGAGGTACCGGTAGATGCACTCTACGCAAGCGGTCTGTTTGTTCCGTACATCCAGAGTTTGGGTATTGAGGACCTCTCTATCGCAGCACCTGATATGGGTGGCGCAAAGCGTGCTAGCACATACGCAAAGCTGCTCGGCACACCAATTATCATCTCTCACAAGGAGCGTGCTAAGGCTAACGTAGTTGGTTCTATGACCGCTATTGGCGACGTTAAGGATCGCAACGTACTTATCGTTGACGATATGATTGACACTGCAGGTACAATCTGTATGGCTGCCAATATGCTTATGGAGCGTGGTGCTAAGTCTGTTCGTGCAGCTATCACCCACCCTGTTCTCTCAGGCAAGGCTTATGACCGCATCAACGAGAGCGCACTGTGCGAGGTAATCGTTTCAGATACTATTCCACTCAATCCAGAGGCAGATTTGCACAAGTTTACAGTTCTCTCTTGTGCCGATATCTTCGCCGAGGTTATTGAGCGCGTACACAACTACAAGGAGATTTCATCTATCTTCTTCAAGTAATAGAGAATCTTTATATGGGGAGGGAGCGATTCCTCCCCTATTTTTATATCACAACACACACTATGTTCCGTTTTCTCTTCTATCCACTCATCCTCCTTACACTTGCAGCGAGCATCACAGAGATTATTCCAATCATCAAGTGGCTTATAGCTCATCCGATAAAGTATCAGTATGTCGGCATGGGTATGGCAGGCTACTTTATTGTAACTTTGTTTGGAATTTTCAATAAGAATTTGGAATGGTTGCGCACCTTCTCGCACGAGCTGTCACACACGGTGGTCGGAATGATGTTTCTCAGGAAGATACACTCCTTTGAGGCGGGCATAGGTTCAGGTGTTATGAGCCACAGTGGCGGCTTCCGCTTCGGCACGATATTTATCGCCCTTGCGCCATACTGTCTGCCACTATTCACCTATCTGCTCCTCTTTCTCAGGGAGCTAAGTGCGGCAAATTCGCTCTACATTTTCGATATTATGATTGGCGCGACACTGGCCTTCCACATAGGCTGTTTCCGCACTCAGATTGGTCTGCATCAGACCGATATTACAAGTATGGGCGTCTTTCGCTCAGCGCTCTTTATTGTAACCATGTGGATTGTAAACCTCTCTGTGCTGTTGCTCTCAATTCGCACAGGCGTATTTGAAGCCTTCAAGAAGTTGGCCATTGAGTACTACGACAACATACATCTGTGGTCAAAGGCCGTAGTCGATTGGATTATGAGTTACCTCGGCTAATCGCCCCTTTAAGAATCTGCACCACCTGGTGCATAAACTCCATCTTCAGCACTACTGCTACACCTAAGTAGGTAATAACACCGACGGCAATTTGTAACGTAAATCTCAGCCATAGAGCGAGTTGCGTTGCAAAGTGCGATGTTGTTATTACCGCCATATACATCACTGCAGTGAGCAGTGCTATAGGGAGCAGCGTACGGACTACAGACGAGAACTTAAGCCCCGACAGTGGCGTAGCAATAGCCATATTTAGCAGAAATTCTACGGCAGACATCACAGCCAAACCCCACGCCACAGCCATCACGGAGTGCGGAATGGTGAGTGCGAGAATGGCAGTCATAATCACCTTAGCAACCACCTCTATACGGACAATCACACGCCCATCACCCGCCACCTTGAGCACATTGTAGGCAATCATAGAGAGCGGCAACATAAGACCCGTGAGCGAGAGAATCTTGAAGTATGGCACCGTTGGCATCCAACGCTCACCAAGTAACAACATAAACATATCGTCCGCCACAGCAATCATCCCAACCATAGCCGGAAACATCACCGCTGCCGTCATCATCAGCACATAACGGAACGACTCGGCAAACTTTGCCGGATTGTCCTTGATATTGGACAGTGCGGGATAGGTAACACTCTGAAACGACTGCACAGCCGAGGTTACAGGTAGCTCCTTGAGCTTTTGAGCCTGGTTGAAGTAGCCCAAGGTGTCGGCAGAGTATATTTTGCCGATAAAGAGCTGCGCGATATTATTATATAGGTAGGAGATAGTGTCCTTAGCCAGAAGTCGGAATGAGAATCCGCCCATCTGCCTGAGAGAGTCCAGACTAAAGCTACCCTCCAATCTCCACGAGCCATAAATCCACAGTAATACAGACTTGGTAGTCATCTGCGCAAGACGCTGGCCCACAAGGCTCCATACTCCGCAGTTATTCAAAGCCATTACTATTGCCACAGCACCTGCCACGGCAGATGATGTGAAATTGATGCGTGAGAGTAGCGCAAAACGGAACTGACGAGCAAAGAGTGTGTTCTGAATCACACCCAGAGCAGAGAGTGGCAGTAGCAGCATCAAAACTGGTGCTATCTGCTTGATAATCGGTAGATTGTAGTAAGATGCAATTGTCGGACTCAGCGCCACAAGCAGAAGATAGAGCGCTGTTGCCACAACAAGATTAAAGATAAAGACCGACTTGTAATCCGACTCTGTAGGCTCACTCTTGCGGATTAGGGTCTGAGAGAAACCGCTATCGACAAATAGCGTCGAGAGGGCTGTAAAGAATGTAAGTATGGCCAACACACCGAAGTCCTCAGGCATCAGAAGTCGCGCCACGACAATGCTCACGACCATCTGTAGCAACATCGAGCCCACCTTCTCAGCGGCGCTCCATGCCACACCCGACACAACCTTATCCCTCAGTTGCTGAGCCATTAGATTAACCCTCTAAGTGCAATTTAAGTGCCTCAACACCAATGCGATAAGAGTTAAGACCAAAACCAACGACAGAACCAATAGCTACGCTACCGATGAGCGTTGTATGGCGAAACTCCTCACGCGCTGCGATGTTGGAGATGTGAATCTCGACCACAGGTGTATCAATGGCCGCAATCGCATCACGAATAACAACAGAGGTGTGTGTATATCCACCCGCATTTAACAATACACCGTCGTAATTACCCTCTGCACGGTGCAACGCATCAACAATCTCGCCCTCGATATTTGTCTGGTGATAGTCGATAGAATGTTCAGCATAGATAGACTGCAGACGCGGAATGAAAGTATCAAAACTCTCACAACCATACACGCCCTTGTCGCGCTTACCCTGCAAATTGAGATTTGCTCCGTTTAGAATCAGGATTTTCATAGTTTGAGGCTATTGGCTCGCCTTTGGCGACCCTTCACTGCTACGCCTCAGCAATTCAAGTAAACTTGATTGCATTCGGCTTAATCGCAGCGTTGGCTATTGGCTTTTTTAGATATTAAAATTATCTGCTCCCCGCAAGTGACAGCAAAATTGTTTTAGGCGAGGATTTTCAAGGCTTGCTCCGTTCCCCTGCGAATAATTTATAAAGAGATTTTGCAAGGCTTGCGACACTGCCGAAACCGCAGCATACTTAAGACGTATGTGAGGATTTCGGCAGTTAGCGTAACGCAGCAAAAGCCTTTAGAAATTACTTTGCAAGCAAACAAGCAAGGGCGATTGAGTACTTCTTCGACGCAGCAGAATCACCACGTGAAGTGAGTACACATGGAACCTTCGCGCCCATTACAACGGCTGCAAGTTCACCACCTGCAAGGTGTGAAACAGACTTGAAGAATACGTTACCAGCCTCGATATTAGGGAAGAGCAGACCATCAACATCACCTGCGATAGCTGAACCCTTAACCTTCTTATGCTCAGCAACCTCCTTGAAGAGAGCTACATCGAGTGAGAGTGGGCCGTCAACAACAACATTACCGAGCTGACCACGATCTGCCATCTTTGAGAGGATAGCAGCCTCTGCCATAGCCGGCATAGCGACGTTAACCAACTCCATAGCTGCGATGCAAGCGATCTTCGGAGTAGCAATCTCCAGAGCGTTAGCCACCTTACCGATATAGCCGATAAGTGACTGCTTCTGCTTGAAATCTGGGAGTGGGAGGATTGCAATATCAGAAGCGAGGAGGAGCTTGTGGTAACCAGCCCACTCAAATACTGATACGTGACCCAAAACAGACTTTGGAGGGCAAAGACCTGCCTCCTTGTTAAGGATTGCGCGCATATACTTATCTGTAGGGAGGGTACCCTTCATAAGCAAGTCTGCCTCACCCTTAGCTACTGCAGTTACAGCGAGGTTTGCAGCCTTAACGTCGTTCTTCTCGTCAACGATAGTAAAGATTGAGCTATCGATATTAAGCTCCTGGCATACCTGCTCGATAACAACGCTATCACCAAAGAGAATTGGCTCTACCAAGCCCTCTTTATATGCATCATAGACAGCCTCGATAGTGTGAGAGTCCTGTCCGTAAGCTACTGCAAGACGCTTTTTACCACGCGCCTGAGCAGCCTCTACAATTTCCTGTAAGTGTTTCATTTTCTTTATTGCTTTTGGCTATTTGCTATTGGCCATTGGCTTTCACAGCTTATAAAAATTCCGCTATAAGGCTAATGACTAAAGGCTAACAGCTAACGGCCTATTATTTTGTCAAGTTGTATGTATCTGTTGCAATAACAAGCTCCTCGTTTGTTGCGATAACGGCAACCTTTACGCGAGAGTTGTCGGTTGAGATGATAGTATCAGTACCGCGAGTTGGACGGTTTACTGCATCGTTAATCTCAACGCCCATAAACTCAAGACCCATAGTTGCACGAGCACGCAGATCCCAAGAGTTCTCACCTACACCACCAGTGAAGATAATCATATCTACACCACCCATCAGGGCTGCATACTTGCCAATGTACTGGCGTACGCGGTCGTAGTAGAGGTCACGAGCTGTGATTGCGCGAGGATTGCCTGCCTCGTAAGCGTCGTCAATATCACGCATATCGCTTGAGATACCTGACAGTCCCTCAACACCAGAGCGTTTGTTGATCATGTTGTTGATATCTGCAAGATTCATACCCTCCTTCTCAGCAATGAAGAGCAGAGCCGATGGGTCAACATCACCACAACGAGTACCCATAACAAGGCCATCTACCGGAGAGAAGCCCATTGAGGTGCAGACGCTCTTACCGTTCTCAATAGCGGTTACAGATGCACCGTTACCGATGTGGCAAGTGATTATCTTCGAGTTCTCAAGTTCAAGGCCTGCAAGCTCAGCACCTACCTTTGCCACGAACTTGTGGCTAGTGCCGTGGAAGCCGTAACGACGTACGCGATACTTCTCATAGTACTCATAAGGGAGTGCGTAGAGGTAGTTGATTGGCTCGATTGACTGGTGGAAAGAGGTATCGAACACTGCCACCTGAGTAACAGTTGGGAGCACCTTCTCGATAGAGAGGATACCCTCAAGGTTTGCAGGGTTGTGGAGTGGAGCGATATCGAAGAGTGAGCGAATCTTCTCCTTAACCTCGTCATTTACAATGCAGCTGCTTGCAAAGAACTCACCACCATGAGCTACACGGTGGCCTACAGCCTTCACCTCATCAAGTGAAGAGATTACGCCATGCTCAGCATCTGTCAGAGCATCCAACACAAGGCGAATACCTGTTGTGTGGTCAGCAATTGGCTGGTGGAGACGGAAAACATCCTTACCAACCGGCTTATGAGTCAAATCACCCTCGGCAAGACCGATACGCTCAACAATACCCTTGGCAAGCAGCGTATGTGTGCCGTCACAAATGTCGATTACCTGATACTTAATCGACGAACTTCCGCAGTTTAATACTAGAATTACCATATTTTTTGTCTAAAATTTGTTGTCAAATTGTGCAATTTGCATCCAATTGGCAAAGGTAGCCAAACCTTTTCAGAAAAGCAAGATTCACGCCCGATTTTGCGCTACTTTACAAGTATCTTGTAACTCCACGGAGCAATATCGCCCCACATATGCTCATAGAGGGTGGTCTGCTGCCCCGTCATAGCATCTGTATATTCACCGGCGTAGATACCCGTATTAAAGTCTCCAAAGACCGTATAAGGCGAGAGGTTGGCTATAACCACTACCCTATCACCATCACGCTCACGAACAAAGGTCATCAAGCAGTCCGGTGCGTTATTTATAATCTCTATAAAATCAGCTCCCTCATCAGCAGAACGCAACGCCTTGTGACTGTGATATATAGAGCACATCTTGGTATAGAATTCGGTATAGCTATTTGGCTCCATAGCAGGCATTGCATCACGCTCAAAGAATGAGAATGAGTGGTCGTAACCATACTCCTGACCAGTATATATCAGTGGTAAGGAGTTTGGCAGCAAAAATGTCAGTGCAGCCATCGGTTCAAGCGACGCGCCAAAGCGAGAAAACTCGCTACCCGACCAAGAGTTCTCGTCATGATTTGAGGTGAAGGTCATGCGCATAGACCACTTCGGAAAGCGACGACGGTCGGCATGTATAACCTCTCTTAGACGCCATACGCGGCTATTACCCTGCGCCACATCGCACATTGCATGGTGCAGACGCCATGAGTAGCAGGCATCAAAGGCGTTCTGGAAGATATTATCCTCTTCAGCCTCTGCAAGCAGGAAAATATCGGGTTTAATCTGCTGAAGATTAAAACGAACAACCTGCCAAAATTCAATCGGCACAAGCATCGCCATATCGCAACGAAAACCGTCAATATTGTGCTGCTCAACCCAGAACTTCATCGCATCAATTTGTCCCTGCCAAACCTCCTTATTATCATAGTTCAGTTGAGCCGTATCGTTCCAATCCCACGGCACAAGAGCCTCGCCATTCTCGTCTCGCTTATACCAATCTAATGGCTTATCCTCTAACCATTTAGCATCTCGAGCTGTATGATTTGCCACCCAGTCCAAAAGCACCTTAAGACCCAACTGATGAGCAGTCTCAACAAAGGCATCAAAGTCCTCAAAAGTGCCAACCTGAGAGTTGATTCCGCAGTAGTCGGCAACCGAGTAATATGAGCCCATCGAGCCCTTGCGCGCCACCTGACCAATAGGATAGACAGGCATCAGCCAAATGGCATCAACACCCATCTTTTTTAGTCGTGGCAACTCCTTAATCGCAGACTGCAACGTACCCTCTTTTGTAAGCTGACGAACATTCATTTCGTACAGCACCGCATCATAACTCCACTGGGGATGTCTCATACAAAACTAATCATTGGTTAACAATCTGCAAATATACAAATAAGTGGTGTAAAACGGTAATTTTTCAGCTAAATAATTACCAACAGCACACGACATATAAGAAAAATAGACATATTCAGCCCAGCATACAGCAAGCAAAACTTCGCAATAATAATAATAATAATAATAATAATAATAATAATAATAGCATGCCAAAAATGTCGCGAATCCTTGACAAAACATTAGGTTTTTCGGATTATTTTTCTTATCTTTGTCAAGTAATACATGCCTATCAGAAGAGAAAACTCGCACTGTTACAAGGGAGTTATCTTCTAATGAGGCGGATTTTAATATAGTATGACATCGCATAAAACCGCTGTCAGAAAATGGTATAAAAGCCTGAAACAGAGTTACATCCACTCCGTTTCGGGGAGCCAAGAGAATGTAATTATGTAAGAAAACTCGCCTATGTTTGTCGCAGAAAATTCATCAAAAAACGGCACCGAAGAGTTGCTTTGGTTTGCGATGAGCGCAACATTTGGCAGAGCATTGAAGGCAAAAAATTATTTAGAGAGCCAAAAAGTTGAGTGTTTTGTTCCGATGAAATATGAAATTTTCGGAGGAAAAGAGCAAAAAAAGAGCAGACAATTAATTCCGGCGATAAGCAATCTCCTCTTTGTTCACACAACAAAAGAGCAGATTAAGACTCTCAAGGTAGGTATCGGCTATCTACAGTACCTCACCAAGCCAGAGGGCGAGAGGAATATTCCCATCATCGTACCGGACGAGCAGATGAGCCAATTTATGGCAGTTTGCAACACACTCAACGAAGAACTTGTATATTTGGCTCCTGACGAGATAGACCTTGAGCAGGGTACTCCGGTAAGGATAATCGGAAGTATATTTGATGGCATCGAGGGAACATTTGTAAAAGTTAAAAAGAGTCGCAAGAAACGAGTTGTTGTAATGGTGCAGGGCATTGCTGCCGTAATGCTCGCCGAATTTACAGACGGATACTTGCAGGTATTGAAATAACACAAACTACACAAAATAAACACACATGGAGACAACAATTCAGATACTAATCCCAGCACTTATCGCGCTAATATGCACAATGTGGATTAGACCATATGTCCTCAAAATAGCCATTGAAAAGAATATTGTCGATAATCCGGATGCGAGAAAGCTGCAGCGCAGTCCCGTTCCTGTATTGGGTGGACTGACCGTCATCTTTGGAGTGCTGACCGGTCTGATGGGATTTAGTCTTTTAGGAGAGTCATATCACCTATTCCCAATATTTGCTTCGATAATCATCATTCTGATTGTGGGTCTTATCGATGATATGATTTCGCTCTCAGCAAAGACAAGATTTATCATCGAGATTCTGCTTGTCCTCTACATGGTGCAGGCCACCGGATGTCAGTTGAATGACTTCCACGGGCTATGGGGTGTTCACTGTATCCCTAACTACATCTCCATTCCGCTGACAGTGGTTGCGTGTGTGGGTATAATCAACGCAATAAATCTCATTGACGGAGTGGATGGCTACTCGTCAGGATACAGCATCGTGAGCAGTATCATCTTCGGAGTATTCTTCTACCTGATAGGAAACATTGCGATGGTCAGTCTGACAGCGATAGTCGTAGCAGCTCTGTTGCCATTCTTCTTCCACAATGTATTCGGCAAGAGTTCAAAGATGTTTATCGGTGATGCGGGCACACTCTCGCTGGGTATCATCTTCTCGGTATTTGTAATTACAACGCTTTCAACAGCTCATAGCGATGTCGCTATCTTTGGCGACAACTTCGGCATTGTGCCTTTTACACTTGCAGTTCTGTGCATACCGGTATTTGACACACTCAGAGTGATGAGCGTAAGAATCGCTCGTGGATTCTCTCCATTCAGACCAGACAGAACTCATCTGCACCACCTCTTTATCGAGCTCAAGTTCTCACACATCGGAACAACAATTGCCATCACATGTATCAACCTACTTGTCATACTCTGCTGGTTTGTGGCATACAAGTGTGGTGCGACGATTGAGTGGCAGCTATACATTGTGGTTGCACTCGGAATGTTTGTCACATTCATCTTCTATCCGTTTGTAAAGAGACAGATTGCAAAACAGACACTCTTCTACCGCATACTGAGCAAAATTGCAGCCATAACACATGTACAGCGCAAGGGTTGTTGGCTCACTATTCAGAAGTTCATTGACGGCAAAGAGGCAACTGATAACTAAACAAAAAATCTAGCACTATGAAGATTGCAGTAGCAGGAACAGGGTATGTAGGCCTTTCAAATGCCACACTGCTTGCACAACACAACGAGGTTGTTGCGGTAGATGTGATTCCAGAGAAGGTCGAAAAGATTAACAACCGCATATCTCCGATTCAAGACGAGTATATCGAGAAGTATTTTGCTGAAAAGCAGCTCAATCTCCGAGCGACACTTGATGGACGTGAGGCATATCGCGATGCAGAGTTTGTTGTCATCGCAGCGCCTACCAACTACGATCCACAGAAGAACTTCTTCGACACACACCATATCGAGGATGTTATCGACCTTGTATTAGAGGTCAATCCTCAAGCCACAATGGTTATCAAGAGCACAATCCCCGTTGGCTACTGCCGCTCACTCTATGTGAAGTATGCTCGCAAGTTCAAGGAGCAGGGTCTTGACACTACTCACAAACTCCGACTGCTATTCTCGCCTGAGTTTTTGCGAGAGAGCAGAGCTCTGTATGACAACCTCTACCCTAGTCGCATCATTGTCGGCTATCCGAAGATGATTGATGATCAGACCGAGGAGAATGAGGCTATCAAGGCCATTGCCGGCAACCACTTGGCAGATGCTGCTCACACTTTTGCTCATCTGTTGCAGCAAGGTGCACTCAAGGAGGATATCGATGTGCTCTATATGGGTCTGAAGGAGGCCGAGGCTGTAAAACTATTCGCCAATACATATCTGGCACTTAGAGTAAGCTACTTCAATGAGCTTGACACATATGCCGAGATGAAGGGACTCGATACGCAAGCCATCATCGAGGGTGTAGGTCTTGACCCACGCATCGGCACACACTACAATAACCCATCCTTCGGATACGGCGGCTATTGTCTGCCAAAGGATACTAAACAACTCTTGGCAAATTATCGAAATGTTCCGCAGACGATGATTGAAGCTGTAGTGAAATCGAATACTGTCAGAAAGGATTTTATTGCAGATCAGATTATCAGTAAGAAACCTCAGACTGTTGGAGTGTACCGTTTGACTATGAAGAGCCATTCGGATAATTT
>JAZORI010000047.1:0-5213 GCA_045656505.1 Alistipes sp.
AGGACCTCACGCACCTCACTAAGGATACGAGGATTCTCGCCCTTCCAGTACTTCTTAACCTGCTTCTCGTCATACTCAGTAGGAGCAACAAAGAAGTAAGATGTCAAATCCCACAACTCAGAGGCAAAGGTAGCGCGCTCCTTCATTATGCCTGCAACAAAACCTGCTACAGAGTCTGAAACCTCAATACCGTGCTCACGAAGAATCGGCTGGTAGACAACAGCAAGCTCCTCGTTGCTCTTACGGTGCATATACTGTGCATTGAACCACTTTGCCTTATCAGGCTGGAAGCGTGCGCCAGACTTTGATACGCGCTCGAGTGAGAACGCGTCAATAAGCTCCTGCATAGAGAATATCTCCTGCTCAGTGCCTGGGTTCCAGCCCAGCAGAGCAAGCATATTGATAAACGCCTCAGCAAAGTAGCCATCCTCACGATAGCCGTGTGCAGTATCGCCTGTAGGAGATACCCAGTAGAGTGGGAATACTGGGAAGCCCATCTTATCACCATCGCGCTTTGAGAGCTTACCGCCACCTGTAGGCTTAAGCAACAGCGGCAGGTGCGCAAACTCTGGCTGAGTATCAGTCCAGCCAAAGGCACGATAGAGCAGATAGTGAAGTGGAAGTGAAGGCAACCACTCCTCACCACGAATAACATGTGAAATCTCCATCAAGTGGTCATCCACGATATTTGCAAGGTGGTATGTAGGCAGCGCATCAACGCTCTTGTAGAGCACCTTGTCATCAAGGGTCGAGGTATTCACCTCAACATCGCCACGGATAAGGTCGTGCATCTTGACAACCTCATTCTCAGGCATCTTGAAACGTACTACCCAGATATCGCCACGTGCGATTCGCGCCTCAACCTCCTCTGCAGGCAGAGTGAGTGATGTTGGCAGCGTTGTACGCACCTTGTAGTTGTAGGCAAATGTCTCACCTCGCTCCTCATACTCCTTACGCAGAGCATCAAGCTCCTCGGCAGTATCAAAAGCATAGTATGCCCAACCCGCCTCAACGAGCTGCTTAGCATACTTGAGATATATCTCACGACGCTCACTCTGACGATATGGAGCGTGCGGGCCACCATAACCTACACCCTCGTCAATCTCAATGCCGCACCAACGGAGCGACTCAATAATATACTCCTCAGCACCTGGCACAAAACGCTGCGAATCGGTATCCTCAATACGCAGAATCATCTTACCGCCATGGTGACGGGCAAAAAGATAGTTATACAGCGCCGTACGCACGCCTCCGATATGGAGCGGGCCTGTTGGTGATGGCGCAAAACGAACTCTTACTTCTCTCATTTTTTATAGACTTTTGGCCTTTAGCCCTTAGCTATTGGCCTATTTTACAAATTCTAATATCTTCTAAAATTGCTTTTAGGTGGAATTTTACCACGCTCGCCGAGACTCGAAGCGATGGGTTGTACTTAGGTGTACTACCCATTGCTGAGAGTGAGATAGCGGAAGTAAAAAGCGCATAAAACAATTTTACTTAAATGCAGAGGTGTTGGTGTTTTACAAGGCTTGCGAAGAGCGAAAAACCGCAGCATACTAAGGCGTATGTGAGGATTTTGAGTTCGAGTATAACGCAGTAAAACGCCAACAGAATGCATTTACTCCCAGAGGTTGCGTGGATAAACACCGTCAGCAATCAACGCCTCAATCTTTGCCATGAGCTGCGGCTTATCCTCTTTATAGGTTACGCCAAACCACTGAGCGGCTGTTGAGAGCACCTTCATCTGGGCTACTCCACCACCGATAAGGCGGTTAACCATTAGAGGAATAAAAAACTCGGCCTTGAGGTTGGTTTTGGTGCTCTCCTCTGACAGAAACTCCTTAAATGCCTCCTCTGAGTAGTCAAAATAGTCAGGAGTAAAGCCGAAGAAGTTCATTGACACAGGTGTATTCTCCTCAAGAGCAACATCCTCGCCCAAATCGTGGAATACGATTGTACCCTCAGCGTTACGCTCAATCTTTGTGCGCTCGACCATAGAAGTGAGCATGTTGTTTGAATCTACGGTACACACACCGCGAGACACAGTACCATTCTCAGAGAGGGTCTTGTTTACCTCGTAGCCCACCATTGCATAGCTGTTACGGCTACCTGCGAGTGTAGTGAGATAGTGACCCATAACCTCGTATGAGTTCTGACCATAGAAGTCGTCAGCGTTGATTACTGCAAACGGAGTATCAATAGCCTTTGCAGCCATCATTACCGCATGGTTGGTACCCCATGGCTTCTCACGACCCTCAGGTACTGCAAAGCCCTCAGGCAGGTAGTCGAGCTCCTGATAGACATACTCCACCTCGATTCTACCACCAAAACGCTCGCTATTAAATACTGAAATAAAATCCTCGGCAAAGGAGTGGCGGATAACAAATACCACCTTACCAAAGCCTGCGCGCACAGCATCATAGACTGAATAGTCGATAATCGCCTCGCCATTAGGGCCTACACCATCCATCTGTTTGAGTGAGCCATAGCGCGAACCCATGCCCGCAGCAAGTACTAAAAGAGTTGGTTTAACCATAACTATATTTTGAAATTTATTGATGTATCTATACAAAATCTCACAAAGTTAGGAATTATTTACATAATTCCAAAGGTCAAACGGCAAAAGGATAGATTTTATCCATTCCCTATTGTTTGTTATCAAAAAATTGCGTACCTTGTGACAACAAAAAGTGCGAAGTTATGAGAAAGTGCATTATATGTCTATTGGCCTTGCTGGGTATCTTCAGCACCTGCTATGCACAGCAGACGGAGATTGACTACACGGGTCTGAGCAAGCGCGAAGAGCGTCATCTGCGCAGATTGTACAAGGATTACAACTACATGTACGGCAAGCACGGGTACTTCGGACAGGTCTCAGTAGATGCAACATACTGCATCTTCAACAACTACCCTATATACGATGCAATATTCGGTTTAGATGTTGTAAACGGTTACTCCTTTGGTCCAAATTTCGACCTGGGTGCAGGTGTTGGTTTTTACCACTTGTCAGTCAACACAGACGGTCATAAACCCTTCTGTGCTACGCCGATATTTGGATACACCCGAGTCAATTTCATACGCCGAAAAGTCACTCCATACATAGCCGCAAAACTCGGTTTTGGCTACATTTGGGACTCCGACCACAATAGCAATTATGGCTGTATGGTAAGGGAGGGATTCTCTACGTATATAAGCACCGAGGCGGGTGTCAAGGTACACCTTAAGAGCGGCATGGCACTGACTGCCGGACTTACATGGTCATCATTGCCACTTTCCGACTTCGGCATGGGTCTGAATATCGGTTTCACTTGGTAAAAATGTAGCGCTATGAAGAGGTCAATATTGTTTTTAGCATTTGCTCTTATATCCATATCAGCGCTGTGCGAGCAACGCTCGATAATCTCACAAATAGAGCCGAAGAACAAGCGTGAGGAGCGTATTCTACGCCACTATTTCAGAGATTACCGCTACGGCAAGCGAGGCTATTTCGGAGCAGCAGAGCTCGGCGCAATCGCCGGTGATATAGGCTGTTACACAGTCGAGGTGGTAAACGGATATAGCTTCAATCCGTGGGTAGCAGTTGGTGCCGGAACGGGTCTTTATTGGGATAACGGCCATGGCGCAATTATCCCGCTCTACGCCAATGTGAGAGTCAAATTCCTTGACCGCAAAGTCACCCCATACGGTGCGTTCTCCTTGGGTGCACTATTTCGCACCTATCAGACCATATTTCACCCTCAGAAAGAGTGTCTTGGAGAGCTATCGCTCGGCGTGGCTGTTCGTTTCCGTGAGGGGCGCGAGCTTACTTTTGGCGTGGGCAATGGCGGCACATTTGAATTTAGCAGTTTCAAACTACGCATAGGATTTGTATGGTAATTTTTTGACATATCAACTAATAATTTATAAAAATGAAGAAGATCTTTTACATTCTTTCAGCCGCACTATTTATCGGCTGCTGCTCTGCACCGGTTGAGCAGACTGCAGAGGTTCAGGTTATTGGTCACCGCGGTGGCCGCTATGAGGTGGATGAAAACACCCTCTCGGCATTCGTCGAGTCGTACGACAATGGCGTGCGTGGCTACGAGACCGACATCCGTCTTACTGTTGATAATGAGCTTGTTATATCACATGACGCATCTCTAAAACGCATCTTTGGCGTGGATGTGGATGTAGAGAAGAGCACCCGCGCTGAGCTCACTCAGTACAAGAGCCTCAAGGGTAATCCCGTACTGTTTGTTGACCAGCTTGCCGAGTTCTATGGCAGCAAGGATATCCACTACGTTGAGTGGGAGATGAAGTCAGGCAACTACACCCCTGAGCAGCTCAAACTCTATTGCGACAAGCTCTACAATACAGTCATGCCGCTCAAGCCTGCAAACGCGCTCTATATCTTCTCATCTTTCGACGAGCGCGCTATCCTTACAATGCTCGAGCTTCACCCTGAGGCGGAGTGCATGTATATCACAGCAAAGCCTCTCTGCGATGAGGTTATCGAGAAGGTTCTCAGCCTGAGTATCCGCCGCGTAGGTGCAACCATCCACGCAACATCTCGCGATGCGATGAAGAAGGCTCATGAGGCTAACCTCGTCGTAAACCTTTGGCCAGGTAGCTGCGTAGAGGACTTCCAGCTCGCCTACGCCCTTGGTGCAGATATCGCCTGCTCAGATGTTCCGGTAGCTGTTCTCGACTTCGTAAAGAACAACATGAAGTGGATCAAACCGATGAAGGATCTCAAATAATACAATACGTATTATACAAACCAGATATACAATCACAATAATTTATTTGAATATCCGTTATATTGGCAAAATTTGCTAATATGAATAGGATTTCGAAGGTTTTAGAGGGTATTTTGGCACAGGTGGTCTTTGATACGATGCGCTCAGGTGCGGGGCATCGGCTCAAAGACCACCTTTTTCTTGCCATATTACGACATGGCGGCACGTATGCCAACAACATACTTAGGGAGGAGTTTGACGATTGGCAGATGTATCTGCTAACAAGACAGTTAGAGCTAGATATTGACAACGCCATCGGCACAGAGTGGCAACGACCAGAGCAGTTCTACCTGCGCTACCTCCACCACCTACTAAGTGCCCCCGAAAAGAGAGAGATATCAACCCTCGATGTTATGGTCGATATCCTCTCTGACCCTACAACAGCCAGCCACGCACTGTTCAATGCTAATGGCAGTTAGCTGTTGGCCGTTGGCT
>JAZORI010000048.1:0-4592 GCA_045656505.1 Alistipes sp.
GTATATTTGCTGTAAGCCGAACCTACGTGTGCTGCCAACATATTAGCAGGGTAGAAGTTCAAAGAGCCCCACTGAATCAGAATGCGGTGGTGAGCATCGGTCTGGTCGCTGGTCCACATCTCCTGGAAATATGGCATAAAGCCGTAGTTCATGCGGGTTCCACCCGAAGCACACAACTGCATTACAACGTGTGGATACTTGGCACGAATGCGCTTCAAAATATTGTCGAGAGCGATAGTGAAATCAACCTGTAAATTCGACTGCAATGCCTTTGGAAGGTATTGTGACTGAGTGTTGTGCATACGCATATTGTTATCCCACTTGATGTAGTAAATGTCGGGGTATGCAGTAAGCAAATCGTCCACTACGCCAAATACGAAGTCTTGAACTTTCGGATTGGTCAAATCGAGCAACATCTGGTTGCCGCCACGACCGTATGTAGGGTCAAAATCAGGGTGGCGCAATACCCAATCAGGGTGTTTCTCGTAGAGCTCACTTGTTACATTAACCATCTCAGGCTCAATCCAAATACCGAACTTCATACCGTTGTTATGGGCAAGGTCAATCAGAGGACGGATGCCATTTGGTAGCTTTTCCTTGCTAATATCCCAGTCACCAAGGGTTGTTTTGCCGTTATTGCGTGGAGGGTTATTGCCAAACCAACCGTCATCCACAACAAACATCTCACCACCAAGCTGTGCAAAGTCGCGTGTCATATCAACCATGCTGGTCTCGCTGATGTCAAAGTGTACGCCCTCCCAAGAGTTGAGCAGCACCTCGCGCAGCTTAGTGCCATCGAGCAACTGGTGGCGACGAGCCCAACGGTGGAGTGAGCGGGTAGCCTCACCCTTGCCATCGGTGGCGTAGGTGAAGATCATCTCAGGCGTTGCAAGCGATGAGTTGCCGGCAAGGGTATAGTCACTTGCAGCAGGGTTTATACCACCCATAAAGAGGGTAGGGATGCGTGCTGCAGGGGTGTTGTAGAACTCGAAGTGTGTGTTGCCCATCCAAGCCATAGTACCCGCAATAACGGGGCAGTTCTGCTCATCCAGACGACCTGCAAGGCCGAGCATAAATGAGGCGTTGTTGTACTGGGCGATGCGTGAAGAGGTGGTAGAGGTGATGTTGTGCACACCTACAGGCAGCGGGATGATGCTCTCGTTGCACTCGTTCTTCACATTGCCGTCGAGCTGCAGCAGTACGCAGTTGTCTGACTGAATAGGCAGCACGGCAGACATATATTTCTGAAGTGTGATAGGCTTTTTGCCGTTGTTGAAGTACTCTGTGCTCATCTTGACCACATCGCAGTCGTCATAAGCCGAGTAGTTGACCTTCACCGCAAGGTTTGGATGTGCCACATCCTTGAGCCATACAGAGAGTGTTGTAAGGTGGTCGGCTGTGCTCTGCTCTACGCGATCAACGACAAACATTGCCGAGTTGTCACCATCGTGCTGCTTGACAAGCGATGCATATGGGGCATCACAGCGGCTACCAAAAACGGGGTAGGCGTCATACTTAACCATACGACCTGCTGCACGAACATCTGCCGCATCGGCCTTAGAGCCGTAGTAGCGGAAGTAGAGCGTTTTACCCTCCTCAGCCGATATAATCAGCGAGGTGTTAGGAGTTGAAAGGAGATAGTCCTTTGCTGTTGCTGTGAGTGCTGCAAGGGTTAGGAACGCAGCGATAAATAGTCTCTTCATGTCTTTTTTAATGCTATTGGCTTTTTTTACTCAACGGTTACTGACTTTGCCAAGTTGCGCGGCTGGTCAACATTTCTGCCCTTGTTGACAGCGATGTAGTATGCCAGCAGCTGCAGCGGAATGGCTGTAAGCAGTGGGGTGAGGCACTCGGAAATCTCTGGCACCTCAAGCACGTAGTCCGCCATCTGCGATACGATAGTATCACCCTCAGTAACGATAGCTACGACCTTGCCACCACGAGCCTTGACCTGCTGGATGTTGTTGACGGTCTTCTCATAGACATTGTCCTTAATGGCGATGACCACAGACGGCATATCGTTGTCAATCAGCGCAATAGTACCGTGCTTCATCTCGGCTGCAGGGTAGCCCTCGGCGTGGATGTACGAAATCTCCTTGAGCTTCAGCGCACCCTCAAGGGCTGACGGATAGTTGTATCCACGACCCAGGTAGAGGAAGTTGTGTGCGTAGGTGAATATCTTGGCCAAGTTCTCAATTTTGTCATTTAGCTTAAAGATCTCCTTAATCAGCAAAGGTACGCGGCGGATATCTGTTGCCACCTTCTCAAGGGTCTTCTGGTCAACAGTGCCCTTCATCTGGCCGATAAGCATAGCCATCATTGCCAGCACGGTCACCTGACCTGTAAATGCTTTGGTAGATGCCACACCAATCTCAGGGCCGACATGGATGTAGCAACCTGAGTGTGTTGCGCGAGGAATAGAGGAGCCGATGACATTACAGATGCCGAATACGAATGCTCCGCGTGACTTTGCAAGCTCAAGGGCTGCAAGGGTATCTGCAGTCTCGCCCGACTGAGAGAGCGCAAGCAGTACATCGCCCGGATTGACTACAGGGTTTGAGTAGCGGAACTCGCTGGCATACTCTACAACCACCGGAATGCGGCAATACTCCTCAATCAGGTGCTTGCCAATGAGTGCTGCGTGCCAAGAGGTACCGCAGGCAACGATGATTATACGGTTGGTGTTGAGGAACTTATCCTTGTGGTCTGTCACGCCCGAGAGGGTGATAGACTTACCATCGGCAGATACACGACCGCTGATGCAGTCGGCAAGGGTTTTAGGCTGCTCGAAGATCTCCTTGAGCATAAAGTGCTCGTAGCCACCCTTCTCAAGCTGCTCAATAGACATCTGCAGCTCGGTAATCTCAATCTTGCTCTGACTTGTGGTGGAGCTGTCAAAGACCTGCAACTCCCAACCACGGTTAATCACAGCAATATCGCCGTCATTCAGATAGACAACCTTGTTTGTGTATTCAATAATTGGAGTGGCGTCAGAGGCGAGGAAGTACTCACCATCGCCCACACCGATAACCAGTGGTGACGACTGACGTGCCGCGATAATCTGATCGGGATTCTCTCTATCGACAATAGCGATGGCATACGCGCCGACAATACGCTTTGTCGCCTCACGAACAGCCTCAAACAGAGTGCAGTGGTTGTTGTCCATAATGTACTCAATAAGCTGTACTGCCACCTCTGTATCTGTCTGGCTGACAAATGTATAGCCATGACTTGTCAGAGCCTCCTTGAGGACCGAGTAGTTCTCGATAGTGCCGTTGTGCACCATAGCCAGACGGCCTGACTGAGAAAAATGAGGATGGGCGTTGGTATCATTTGGCTCACCATGTGTGGCCCAACGAGTGTGCGCGATACCGATCGAACCACTTAAATCCTTGTTCGCCGCATAATGCTCCAACGCCTCAACCTTTCCCTTTGACTTATATATATTTAGTTTGCCATCCTCGGCAATCATTGCAACACCTGACGAGTCGTAACCTCTATACTCAAGACGGTGAAGTCCCTGAATCAGAATGTCATACGCACGACGCGCACCAATGTATCCTACAATTCCACACATAATTTCAATACAATTATTTTTATATATCAGGCAAAGATAGTAAAACTTTTTTGAATACGCAAAAGTTTATGGAGAGGAAAGGGGGATAGGGTAGAAGTTATTGGCTCGGCTGCGCCTCCATAGCTAAAGGCTAAAGGGCAAAGGCTTTTACTCGGTGCTTTTATTTTTGTTTTTAACAAAAAGATTTGTATCTTTGCAGTTTGGAAACAAATAAACACAATATAGCTATGCAGATTGCAGATAAGTACACTCCACAGGAGATTGAACAGAAGTGGTACGACTACTGGTGCGACCACAATCTTTTCCACTCAGAGCCAGATGAGCGTGAACCGTTTACAATCGTTATTCCGCCACCAAATGTGACCGGTATGCTCCATATGGGTCATATGCTCAACAACACCCTTCAGGATGTGTTGGTGCGTCGTGCGCGTATGATGGGCAAGAATGCCTGCTGGGTGCCGGGTACTGACCATGCAAGTATCGCCACTGAGGCTAAGGTTGTAGCTAAGCTCAAGGCTGAGGGTATTGACAAGGCGTCGCTGACCCGTGAGCAGTTCCTTGCACACGCTTGGGAGTGGAAGGAGAAGCACGGTGGTATCATCCTCAAGCAGTTGCGTAAGCTCGGTGCTTCTTGCGACTGGGATCGTACTTGCTTTACTATGGATGAGGCTCGCACTCAGAGCGTTATTCAGGTATTCTGTGACCTCTATAACAAGGGTAAGATCTACCGCGGTGTGCGTATGGTACACTGGGATCCGTCTGCAAAGACAGCCCTTTCGGACGAGGAGGTTATATATAAGGAGTCGCAGGGTAAGCTCTACTACCTGCGCTATAAGCTTGAGGGCTCAGACCGCAACATCATCGTTGCTACAACCCGTCCTGAGACCATCTTGGGCGATACAGCTGTCTGCCTTAACCCTAATGACCCCCGCTATGCTGACGTGCCGGAGGGTGCTCGCGTGATTGTTCCGCTTGTAGGCCGCTCTATTCCGATTATTCGTGATGAGTATGTAGA
>JAZORI010000049.1:0-14046 GCA_045656505.1 Alistipes sp.
AAAAAATGAATTTACTCGCTATATTGAATTTGTAGATAATCAAAATGTTAATATTTGGGATACTGATGGTAGTGGCCCGTACACAGGCACATACAAAGTCGATGGGAATACAGTGTATTTTTATAATTTGTATAATGCTTATTGGCTTCAATACTATGTAAAAGGCACATTCACGAGTAGAAGTATGACGGTCTATTTTAGTTATGATTATAGTCCAGATACAGGGTATGGAAACTTATACAATGATGTATTTACCAAGGAGTAGTAATTATGTGGTTACTTAGTATTATAATTTTCTTCGCTTTCCTTACAGAAGTTCTCGGAGAAAAGCACGGTAGGAGATAACGATTCGGGAGCAATTTAGGTTGCTCCCTTTGATAACAAAATTTTTAAGTGTAAATTTGTATATAAATACCATTATTTTAATGATATGACTAACTCATTTGATGTCCCACCTATGGTGTCTGGAAATTAATTCGTATCGTTGGGCATTTTGTAGGATGTGAGTTTTAGCCAACAGTTAATAGCAAAGCAAATAGACCTCAAAATTTTGAGGTCTATTGGTTCTCTTTCTGCTTTTGGAGTTCGTACATCAGGTCGCGATAGCGGGCAGCAGCGAGGAAGTCGAGTGACTTGGCTGCGCGTTCCATATCGGCACGAGCTTGGGCAATGCGTGCATCGAGGTCGGCTGTAGTATCGTATGTAGAGTTGCAATCGGCAGCGATGCTCTGTGCTTCGGCCTTTGAGGCGATAAGCTCCTGAGTGCTACCCGATTTATGTGCCTGGCGAGGCATCATATTGTGCTCCATATTGTAGCGTATCTGCTTGTAGCGGCGGTAGTTACTCTCCTCGATAGAGGTACGCATGGTCTTTGTGACCTTGCCCGCATACATAATTACAAGTCCATTTTCGTGGCGGGCAGCACGACCCGCAATCTGGGTAATTGCGCGGACATTTCTCAGCATACCCTCCATATCGGCATCTATAATTGCCACGAGTGACACCTCTGGTAGGTCAAGACCCTCGCGCAGCAGGTTTACGCCGATAAGTACATCGAACAGACCCGCACGCAAATCCTCCAGAATTTGTACGCGCTCAAGGGTATCAATATCGGAGTGGATATATCGGCAGCGGATGCCCATCTTCTCAAAATATGTTGCTAGCTCCTCTGCCGAGCGCTTGGTTAGGGTTGTTACGATGACCTTCTCATCCTTGCGCGTACGCAGCTCGATCTCCTCAATAAGGTCGTCAATCTGATTCTCGGAGCTACGCACCTCAAGTGGCGGGTCAATAAGTCCCGTAGGGCGGATAATCTGCTCAACAACAGCACCTTCGGAGCGGATGACCTCATAGTCGGCAGGCGTTGCGCTCACGTAGAGCGTTCTGCCCGTAAGCTCCTCAAACTCCTCAAAGCGCAGTGGTCGGTTATCACGCGCAGCAGGCAGACGGAAACCGTACTCGACAAGATTCTCCTTGCGGGCTCTGTCGCCACCGAACATGGCACGCACCTGCGGAATGGTCACGTGACTCTCGTCTATAATGAGCAGGAAATCCTCAGGGAAGTAGTCCAACAGACAGAATGGGCGTGTGCCGGCAGCTCTGCCGTCGAAGTAGCGTGAGTAGTTCTCGATGCCTGGGCAGTAGCCCAGCTCCTTAATCATCTCCAGGTCGTACTCTACGCGCTGCTGTATGCGCTTAGCCTCTGTTGGACGAGCCTCGCGCTCAAAGTAGGCGACCTGCTTGCCCATGTCGAGATATATCTGGCTCACAGCCTCAGCAATGCGCTCTTTGGTAGTTACGAATAGGTTTGCGGGGAAGAGACTAATCTCTGTAAGGCTCTCCATTTTGTGGCCAGTAAGTGGGTTTATAGAGTATATGGCCTCAATCTCGTCATCAAAGAATAGCAGACGGTAGCACTTGCCACCAAATGCCGCCATGATATCTATTGTTTCGCCCTTGACACGGAAGGTTGCAGGGGTTAGCTCTATCTCTGTGCGGGTATATAGCGCATCTACAAGGCGATAGAGAATCTGCTTGTGGTTGATTATCTGACCGACCTTGAGCGTGATGGTATTGGCGTGGAAGTCCGCCGGATTTCCGATACCGTAGAGGCACGAGACGCTTGATACCACAACCACATCGCGGCGACCCGAGAGTAGGGTAGCGGTCGTAGATAGTCGCATCTTCTCAATCTCGTCGTTGATAGAGAGGTCTTTCTCGATGTATGTATCTGTTGACGGCAGGTAAGCCTCAGGCTGATAGTAGTCGTAGTAGGAGACGAAGTACTCAACAGCATTGTTGGGGAAGAAGTTGCGAAACTCACCATAGAGCTGAGCCGCAAGGGTCTTGTTGTGGCTAAGGACAAGGGTCGGACAGCCGAGCTCCTTGATCACATTGGCCATTGTAAAGGTCTTTCCTGAGCCTGTAACGCCCTGTAGGGTGCAATGGTCTATACCACTCTCAAAGGTCTTGAGAATCTGCCGTATCGCCTCAGGCTGGTCGCCAGTGGGGTCGTATTGCGAAACTAACTTGAAAATCATAGTCAATTTGGTACAAATCTTGCAACAAAAAGGTCGAAGGGTGGTCGGTCAAGATAACTGATTCTTTTATCTTTGATATGTTTTATACATCTTTCTGTTTATTTTCTGTTTGCACACCAGTACCGCAGCGATGCGTGTACGCCCCGACCATCCTTTTTATATTATCAATCTCTTCAGATGGGTCGATAGGGTAACCTTGAGCTTATTCATATTGTTAAGCTCCTGCATGATACTGAGCACATCCTCATCAGACGGATTGTTCTCCAGCATGGCATTGAGCTCGGCTATGCGACCCGAAACGGTCTTTGACTTGTAGAGCCATAGTAGCTTAGGAATACCTACAGCGAGCATCTCGGACTCATTGAGCGAACGCATATCCTTCTGTGACCATATTTCGCTCTCGGTGTAGTTGTCGTCCATGGTCAGAATATCTACTGCCACAGAGCAGACTGCAGGGTTTTCATGGTTGACAATCTCAGCCTGATTTGGCAGACGGTTTTCTGCTATAGCTCTGCGATAGATGTCGAGAATAGTGCTATATGTAGGGTCTGAGAATGAGAGTCCGTCTTGGTTCAGCTGATTCACAATCTCACTGGCAACATTAAACTCAAAGATGGTGCCGCCCTCCATTACCTCGTAGTTCTGCTCGCCATATTTGAGCAGATAGTAGATAATCTCACGCTCCAAAGTCTGCTTTGATGCCACGATAGGTGTCTCGCCAAAACGCTGTGTAGCCTCCTCGGCATTTGTTGTAGGCTGCTGCTGACGGTTGTAGTAGTTGTTGTAGCTGCCACTGTTGTTCTCGCGACGAGCCTGCTGTTGCTGACGACGGATAAATGCCTCCGCCTCAGCATCTCCGAGTGACATCATGCGATAACGCGCCACCTCGCTGATGAGCATATTCTCATCCACGCTCATAATCTTCGCACACTCCTTGATAAACATAGAACGCTGAATGTTATCAGGAATCTGAGCAATGGAGTGCACCATGTCGCGGGTAATGTTTGAGCGCTTTATTGGGTCGTCTGACGCCTCAGAGAGCAGTAGCTCTGCCTTGAATGTTATAAAGTTACGAGCATGCTCGGCAATGTAGCTCTGCACCTGGGTAGCGCTGTGAGAACGGGCAAATGAGTCTGGATCATCGCCATCTGGCAGCAGCACCACGCGCACATTCATACCCTCGCGCAGCACAAGGTCTATACCGCGCAAAGAGGCCTTAATACCCGCAGCATCTGAGTCGTAGATTATCGTCAGATTATTTGTGAAGCGACGAATAAGTCGTATCTGGTCGATTGTAAGCGACGTACCTGAAGAGGCAACAACATTCTCAACGCCCGCCTGATGCATAGAGATAACATCTGTATATCCCTCGACCATAATGGCAAAGTCGTTCTGCTGAACAGCCTTCTTTGCAAAGTAGAGGCCGTATAGCTCGTTAGATTTGTTGTAAATCTCACTCTCGGGAGAGTTCTGATACTTGGCCACGCTCTTGTCTGTGCGCATTGTACGACCTCCAAAGCCGACAATACGTCCCGAGATGTTGTGTATCGGGAACATCACTCGCTCACGGAAACGGTCATATAGCCTGCCGTCACTCTCGCGCTTGAGTGTAAGACCTGTAGCGACCAGAAACTCCTCCTTGTAGCCTGCAGAGAGTGCATCTGTGGTCATCTTGTCGCCCTTACTTGGACACATACCCAACCCAAACTTGCGGATTGTGGCCTGCGAAAAACCACGAGAGGTGCGGAAGTAGCTCATGCCTACAGGGATACCCTCCTGCTCATTCTCGTTCATGTAGCGGACAAAGTAGTCGGCAACCCAGCTATTGAGGGCAAACATACTCTCGCGATTGTCGTTGCGGCGAATATCCTCCTCGGTCATCTCCTTCTCGCGAACCTCAATGCCGTATCTCTTAGCTACAATCTTTAGCGCCTCGGGGTAGGATATGCCCTCATGTTCCATGACAAATGTTACAGCATTTCCCGCCTTACCACAGCCGAAACACTTGAACAGACCCTTTGATGGAGATACGACAAACGAAGGCGTCTTCTCGTTGTGAAACGGACAACACGCCTGGAAGTTGGCCCCCTTGCGCTTGAGAGTGACATAATCGCTAATCACCTCAACGATATTGGCAGCCGACATTATTCGGTCAACGGTATCTCTATCTATCATAACCCACAAAGGTAAGAAACTTTGTGCAAACTTCAAAATCTAACACGCTTGATAATAAAAATGGCAACCCGAAGTGGCTGCCATCTCTATCGCTTTAACGCTCTGTCTTACGACTATGACAATGCTATGAGTGCAAGAATCTGAGCTGTAAAGATTCTGAGGAACATTGTCAGCGGATATACCGTTGCATAAGCGACAGCCGAGCGGTCGTTAGATGATACAGAGTTTGCATATGCAAGTGCCGGTGGATCGGTCATAGCGCCTGACATGAGTCCCATGATTGTAAAGTAGTCATATTTGCAAACCTTGCGTGCAATAATGCCGACAATAAGCAGTGGTAGCATTGTAATAGCCACACCGTAGAGAATCCACCAGTAACCGCCATCTGCAATAGCAGAGGCAAAACCCTCGCCGGCACCAAGACCTACGGCTGCAAGGAAGAGTGAGATACCAATCTCGCGAATCATCATATTGGCACTGTTGGTTGTAAAGGTGACCAGCTTGTAGTTCGGGCCGTAGCGCGCCATAAGTATCGCCACAATGAGTGGACCTCCGGCAAGACCGAGCTTTACAGGCAGAGGTACGCCTGGTAGCATAATCGGAATAGAGCCGAGCAGCACGCCGAGGAATATACCTATAAATATAGGTAATAGGTTAGGGTGGTCAAGGCGGTGCACGGAGTTACCGAGGATTGCAGCCACCTGGTCGAGGTCATTTTTGCGACCCACCACTACAACCACGTCGCCCATCTGCAGTATAAGCTCATAGGTTGCTACAAGCTCAATACCGGCACGCACTACGCGAGTGATAGTGACATTGTAGTTCTCGCGGATATGCAGGTCGCTGATGTGTTTTCCGTTGATATTAGACTTTGTGACAAGAATACGGCGCTTCTCGAGGTGAGATGCAGATGTCTGCCACTCCTTGTCGTCAATCTGCACACTCTCGCCAATGAGCGACTGCACAAGCTCTACATCGCGGTTGCCGATTACTACGCGCAGTATATCACCCTCACGGAGCTCTGTGCTGCCGGAGACAATCTGCTGCTTGCCGTCACGAATCATGCGGCCAACGACAAACTTGCTGCGAGTGATTGTCGCAATATCCTCAATCTTTTTGCCGACAATACCCTTATTTGAAACCTTGAGGTCTATGCGGATAGTCTTAGGGGCATTGCTGCGCTCTGCAAGCACCTTCTCGCGGTCGAGCTTGACGCGGAAGATGTAGCGAATAGCAATCATAGATACTATAATACCCACCACTCCGAGCGGATAGGCAACAGCATATGCCGATGCAAGCTCGTTGGTAATCTCTGATGCTACCTCAGCGTTGGTAAGCGTGTCAGTTACAGTCTGTTGCGCAGCTCCAAGGCCTGGAGTGTTTGTAACAGCGCCCGACAGAACACCAATCATGGTGGTCAAATTCTCACCCGTAATCAGGTGAATCACATAGCAAGTGGTGCAACCGAGCAGGATAATCAGCACCGCAAGTGAGTTGAGCGTAACGCCACCCTCCTTAAGCGATGAGAAGAATCCGGGGCCGACCTGCAGACCGATAGAATAGACGAAGAGAATCAGACCAAACTCCTTGACAAAGTGGCAAATCTGCTCATCTATACCCAAACCAAAGTGTGATAACACAATGCCGACAAAGAGCACCCAAGTGATGCCCAGAGATACCGAGCCGAACTTTATTCGACCAAGCAATAGACCCACCGCAATGGTAAGACCCAAAATCAGCACCGCGTGGGCAATAGAATTAGATGTAAATAGATTTATCAACCAATCCATAGTAATATTTCATTAACCTTTTCTAAACCGCTGCAAAGATAATATCTTATGCAAGAAAAAGCAATTATCCCGTGCAAAAATGTTTCTCGTCATTTAATCCGCGATAACAAAAAAGTGTCTGCCAAGCAAAGCCAGACAGACACTTGAAATAGGGGTATTACAACTCTTTATTACTCTTTTACCATATATAAGCCACGTGCAAAATAGTTGTCTTTAAGTGGAGCATTCTTGTTGATAGTAGCAAATGTGCTGTATGGGTAATCCCAGTAACCATTAAGATTAAAGTACTTCAACATTATGCGGTTAGCGAAGTATGTCTCGCCCTGAGGGTCACTGCCCTCGGCTACAGTAGAAGATACATACAATGCATACTTGCCCTCGGCAACATACTCATTCTCGCAGAAGAGAGCATTGTCTGCACTATTAGCTGCAAGAGCAACGTTGAGTTTTGCACGAACAGCGTGGATTGCATCAAGTTCTTCGATTGTAGCCAATGCCCAGCCTTCGCCAAGACCCGCAGCCCAATCCATTGCATTCTGCCAAGTTTTGCCATTGAGGTTTAACTCAGCGACAGAAACAGCCTTAACGCCATTCTCAATGCTGAAAACAATTGCCTTAGCACCAGCTACTTCCAGAATATGACCTACGTAGTATCCACCATCATATGTTGCGCCAATTACGCGAGTAGCACCTGTTATATTCTCATATGAAACATTTGTGATAGAAGATTCGCCACCGTCAGCACCTGAAACGATACCTGTTCTGTTGTCTGAGCAAACAAGAGTCACATTCTTAACAGTTGCACCATTAAGAGTTTGAGTTGCAATAATACCAGAGATACCACCAACACAATTCTCGCCGGTGATTGTCAGACCAGATGCGCTGAAGTTAGAGTAATTAGCCTTAAGACCACCATTCATCTGAATGTCGCTAATTACACCACCAACTGTGTGCTGACCGGTGATAGTAGAACCCTCATTACCAATAACAGCTACATTTGCAGCGTTAACACAACGTCTTGTATAAGCCAAAGCACCTGCAGTGTAATCACCACCAACGATGTTGATATCACCCTTAACAGTGATGTTCTCAACGTCAGTGTAGTATGGATAAGCAATAGCAGCAGCTACAATATTACCAGTGCTAACGATGTTTACGTTCTCAATAACGAGGTTCTTGATGTATGTGCAATTCTCTGCGCTTCCTGCAGTTACACCAAACAGACCAGCGTAAGCATAACCGTCAGATGTGTTTGCAAGGGCAGTGATGTTCAGATTCTTAACAACCTTGTTATTACCATCGAAGTTACCCTCAAAGCTGTTGCTCTCTGTACCGATAGGTGCCCACTCCTCATTGTTGAGGTCGATGTCATTTGTCAGGACAACTGTCTTGCCAGTGAAATAGTTATTACCGCTATTTACCTCGTTTGCCAACCACTTAAGACCATGAACGCTGTTAATCTCGTAACCCTCTGCAGTCTCTGCATAGAGAGTTGTAACTACTACATTACCATTCTCTTCAACTACGCCATATCCCTCAGGAACATTTGCTGAAGTAACCTCAGATGGGGCAACAAGAGCAGCCTTTGCAATAGAAACCTCTACTGGCCACTCTGTAGAACCAGCAGTAACGAAGAGATATACATCGCCCTTGAGCTGAGCCTCAGCTGCAACAAGGAGAGTACCATTGTTAGCATTTGCGCTTGGATCGTGGAAGAAGATAGACTTATTTGGAGCCTCCAAAATACCGCCGTTAATAATCAACTCGTTCTTCTTTGAGCTAGAGTTGAGGAACTGACGAACAGCACGATATGTAGATTTGATGTGACCGCCATTGATTGTAGCCTTTACATCACCAATACCACCATTTGTCAGGATATCGATACCGTAAGCCATATCAGTACCACCAAGGTGCTCAATAGTACCACCGTCAACAACGAGTGTAGCACCAGGGTTGTTAGAGATTACAGCAGAGTAACGATTCCAGCCACTGTTGATTGTAGCTTTAACAATCATCTTACCCTCGCCTGTAGCATCCTTGATAGTAAGGTTACCGTTGTTCATGATCAGACCATAGTTCTTCTCAGTATTGTCTGTAGCGCTAAGGGTGCAACCATTGAGGTTGAGAATAAGGCTCTTGCCTGCAGGAACTGTGATAAACTTAGCTGCCTCAGCACGTGTGCTGAACATACCAGCAACATCATTCAGATCAATGTCACCAGAGAGGATAATCTCGGTTGGGTCGTTAGCGTCAGTAGATGCAGAGTTGATAGCAGCCTGAAGCTCAGTAGTGTTAGCTACGTGAACAATCTCGCGGTTGAGATCAGGAGTAGTAAAGCCTGGATCGATAACAACGTTGAAGTCGATTGGGCTTGAGAGCAACGCACCTACGATGTTTGTACGGAAGTTACGCTGAACAGGAACAGCAGAGTAGTCACGGTTGTAAGTAGTACCCTCGTTGTCAGTGAACTCGTATGCAACCTCAACAAGCTGCTGCTCATTTACGAGCAGGTAGTTCATTGAAACGTAAGTGTAAGCAGTCTGATCAGCGAGAACCAAAGCCTCAGCAGGCCAAGATGCAGCCAAGAAGGTAACATCTTCAGGATTTGCAACCAAACCCTCATTGTCCTGACCAAGGAGCAGAGTTGTAGCAACATTGCTTACAACAGCCTTAGACTGGAACTGAGCAGTGAAGTCCTCACCAGTTGCCTCGTTCTTGATGATAACGCCATTGTTCTTCAGATTGGTTACCTCATCAGCGCTCAAACCAGCATTAAGCTGAGCGAATGGACGCTTGAGGGTGAAAGTAGTGGTCTCAGCAGCATCGCCAGCCTTGTAGTCGTTCTCAACGAGGAAGAACGCATCGCGCTCCTCAGCCTGAGATGCAACGTTAGTGTAGTCGATGTTGAGCTTACGATTTGCCCAATCCATCTCATAGCAATCAACGTCAGCCTTCTGAGCCCAGAAAACGAGGTCATAAACCTTGTCCTTCAACAGAACAACAGAGAAAGATGCCTTGCCAACACCCTCTGCAGTGTCATACACCACCTGGTAACCCTCATCCTCAGTGAGTTCATTGAGGTAGTTGTTTGGGTTGTTGTGCTCGTAAACACCGAGGTAAACGCGGTCAACATGACTTGCGTTACCGATGGTAGCGGTACGAGTACCCAACTGACCCAGATTAGCGGTGAATGTAACCGTTACGGTATCACCGCTAACTACAACTGAATTCGAAACGTCTTCAGTTGTACATGCTGCAGCACCAAACATAACTGCTGCTGCGAGCAAACTACGGAATAAGTTTTTCATAGTCGTAAAAAATTAAAAGTTAAAAATATTGTTGTTTTTGTGTGTTGTTAAATTTTAACTCTGCCAATGATAAAATCATTGCTTGCAAAAACTGTGCTCAAATTGTAAGTTATTGGTTTGTAGGCACTTGAAATACCGACTCTGAAACCAGAGTAGTGTAAATATGCGATATTTATGCGCTTACTCCCCATGATATATGGTAATACTTAATGCAAAGCTATGAATAATTGTTGAAAAAATCAAATGATTTTGCGGAAAATTCTCGGAAAATTTGGTGGTAAATTTTGAAAAACGCTATCTTTGCTCATAAATCTTGTGATTATGAGAGGGAATGATTCGATTTTTGGACACTTTGCATGCTTCACGGCTTATCTTATTTTTGGCCTTAATATTGTGGTTTGCAAGGACTTGACCTCGAGTGGCGCTATATCCCCACTTGCGCTCTTTACCCTGCGCTCGATAGGTGCCGGCACACTATTTTGGATAATCTCATTTTTTATGCCAAAAGAGAGGGTAGAACGCCACGATTTACCTAAGATTTTTGCCGCATCTGTGCTGGGATTTTTCCTTACTCAGATATCGTTTTTGATGGCCATTTCGCGCATCACTCCGATGGATTGTTCGATAGTAGCTTCGCTCTCGCCGTTATATACGATGTTTATCGCTGCGGTTGCTCTAAAAGAGCCTCTTTCTGCGCAGAAAATCGGCGGAGTTGTGCTCAGTTTGTGTGGTGTTATCTACTTGATACTCAATAGTGTGAATGCGACCTCCGGGGTTGTGCAGACCACTCCCGCAGGTGTACTTCTGATGATAGCAAATTCGCTCTGTTTTTCACTCTATTTGGGCATTTTTAAGCCGACGATTAGCAAGTATTCGGTCGTGACTTTTATGAAGTGGATTTTCCTATTTTCGTCACTTATGAGCTTGCCGTTTTCTGCTGCCGAGATTCTAAAAACTCAGTTCGCATCGCTGCCGATATCCTATCTGGCTGAGCTTGCATTTTTGATTATCTGCGCGACCTTTGTTACATACTTTTTGATTCCTGTTGGACAGAAACTACTCCGTCCGACACTCGTCAGCATGTACTCATACGTGCAGCCGATTGTGGCGATAGTTGTCAGTATTTATGTCGGTATGGATACCCTCAGTTGGCAGAAGATACTTGCTGCAGTGACTGTCTTTGCGGGCGTGATTATTGTTTCACGTAGTCGCCAGAAGGGGACTGTAAAATAAAGAGATTTTTAGTTACGCTAAAAGGTTAATAGCCAACAGTCAATAGCTAATAGCAAATAGTCCGTCTAGCAAAGCATGTTAGACGGACTACTTTTTCGTTAGGTCCTGTTAGTACTGCTCGTTCTCGTTAGGGAAGTCGCAAGACTTTACGTCAGAGATGTAGTGCTCAACCGCCTCGGTCATAATCTCGTGCAGATTTGCGTAGCGACGCAGGAACTTTGGTGAAAAGCCCTTGTTCATGCCGAGCATATCGTGTACCACAAGTACCTGACCATCAGTGCCAACGCCCGCACCGATACCGATTGTAGGTATTGTCAGCGCCTCAGATACGCGCTTTGCAAGTGTTGCCGGAATCTTCTCCAAAACTACTGCAAAACAGCCAGCCTCTTCGAGTAACTTTGCATCGGCAATAAGCTTCTCTGCTGCAGCCTCCTCCTTTGCCTGTACAGAGTAGCCACCAAGCTGGTGAACAGACTGTGGGGTGAGTCCGAGGTGACCCATAACCGGGATGCCGGCTGAGATAATCTTCTTAACAGAGTCGATAATCTCCTCACCGCCCTCCAATTTTACACCATCAGAGCCACTCTCCTTCATGATGCGAACGGCTGAGTGGAGTGCAGTAAGTGCATCGCCCTGATATGTGCCAAATGGCATATCGCAGACAACAAATGCACGCTCAACGCCACGAACTACAGAGGATGCGTGGTAGATCATCTGATCGAGGGTAATCGGCAGGGTAGTCTTGTGACCCGACATAACGTTGGCAGCTGAGTCGCCGACAAGGATGATATCTATACCGGCACCATCGACAATAGATGCCATAGTATAGTCATAAGAGGTAATCATCGAGATCTTCTCTCCCTGCTCTTTCATCTGCTTGAGTCGTGATGTGGTTACGGCTCTTACTTTGCTTTCTGTTGACATATTTTGTATAATTTTTGTTTCACTGGCGCAAAAGTAATTAAATTTTTAGTATATTTGTCAAAACGAATGGTGATTATGAAGAAAGTTGTTGTAATCGGTAGCTCAAATACCGATATGGTTATCCGCTCAGAGCGCCTGCCACGCCCTGGAGAGAGCGTTATTGGTGGCGATTTCATGATGGCTGGTGGTGGCAAGGGTGCCAATCAGGCAATTGCCGTTGCACGAATGGGTCATGGTGTCATCTTCTCTACAGCAGTGGGTACAGATATGTTTGGAGATGCTGCGGTTGCGGGTTATCAGCGCTTTGGAGTAGATACTTCATATATCGTTCGTAAAGATACTCCGTCGGGCATTGCTCTGATTATGGTAGATGGAGCGGGTCAAAACTCTATCTCGGTTGCTCTTGGTGCCAATAACTGCCTTACACCTGATGATGTTATGCCGGCATTGGAGCAGATAGCCGAGGACGATATTGTCTTGCTGCAGTTGGAGATTCCACTAGCAACGGTTGACGCTTGTGTGGCTGTCGCTGCGGCTAAAGGCGCTAAGGTGGTGCTTAATCCTGCCCCAGCAGCGGTTGTGAGCGAGGAAACCCTCTCCAAATTATACCTTATTACCCCAAATCAGACTGAGGCACAGACCCTTACAGGTATAGAGGTTACAGATGAGTCCTCTGCAGCCTTGGCAGCTGCAGCTCTTTGCGCAAAGGGTGTTGAGAGGGTTGTGATAACAATGGGAGGTCATGGCTCTTATCTCTATCAGGATGGTAAGGGTGAGATTATCCCGGCCTGCAAGGTGGCGGCAGTAGATACAACTGCTGCGGGTGATGTATATAACGGTGCTCTGTGTGCAGCTATTGCCGAGGGTATGAGCCTGAGAGATGCTCTGGTGTTTGCGACCAAGGCTGCTGCAATATCTGTCACCCGTGTGGGTGCACAGCCATCAGTGCCGTCAAGAGAAGAGGTCAATAATTTCTAACCTAAAAACTATAAGTTATGTTCATCATTAACAGTTATTTGTTGGCAGTTGTTTTCTGCTTTATTACTATGCTCTGCTGGGGCTCGTGGGGAAATACTCAAAAGCTGGCGGGCAAGACTTGGAGATATGAGTTGTTCTACTGGGACTACGTTATCGGTATGGTGCTCTTTACTTTGCTGCTCGGCTTTACTATGGGTAGTATCGGTAGTGAGGGCCGTAGCTTTGTTGCCGATTTGGCACAAGCGGAGCTTTCATCTGTAGGCTGGGTGCTTCTTGGAGGTGTGATATTCAACGCATCTAATATCCTGCTCAGTGCATCAACTTCACTTGCAGGTCTGTCAGTAGCATTCCCTCTTGGATGTGGTCTTGCACTTGTGTTGGGCGTTATAAATAACTACCTTGAGCAGAGTAAGGGTGATCCTATTTTGCTCGCTGTAGGTGTGTTGTTTATCGTTGTGGCGATTATCTGTAATGGTATGGCTGCAGGTCGCGTCTCAAAACAGAGCGAGAATAGCGCAAATAGCAAGAAGGGTATTATCCTTGCTGTGGTTGCAGGTCTTTTGATGTCAACTTTCTACCGCTTTGTAGTTAAGGGTATGGATATTGATAACTTTGAGCAGCCTGCAGTGGGTATGTTGACACCTTATTCAGCAATATTTATCTTCTCTGTAGGTGTATTTATCTCAAACTTGCTCTTTAATACATACGTTATGAAACGCCCATTTGTAGGCGCTCCGGTTTCGTATAGCGACTATTTCAAGGGCTCACTCTCAACACACCTTGTAGGTGTTCTGGGTGGCGCTATATGGTGCTTGGGTACAGCATTTAGCTATATTGCTGCCGGTAAGGCGGGTGCAGCTGTATCGTATGCTCTCGGTCAGGGTGCACCTATGATTGCAGCCTTCTGGGGTGTCTTTATCTGGAAGGAATTTAAGGGTGCTGACCGCAAGACTGGTTATCTGCTTGCGCTGATGTTTGCGCTATTTATCATAGGATTAGGTATTATTGTAGTCGCCGGCAATTAATTTGTTGTGAAAAGGCAGCATTAGCTGCACATCCCTAAAAGCCCGACAATGGCTGTACGTTTTAGTACTATCC